>NZ_CP045202.1:1766666-2448333 GCF_016864195.1 Dechloromonas sp. TW-R-39-2 | reverse complement strand
TGCTCAAGGAGCGCATGAATACCGCAGGCGGACGCTTGCTGGCCGAACGTCGCCATCAATTCATGGAAGAGTTCGTCGCGCGTTTTCTTGACGAATGGGACGGTGAGTCGGCCAAGGACTGAATTCCCGTCAATGCGTTGTCGTTGACCGGCGTGCTTGTTGCCAGGCCAGCGCCGCCTGGCTGGAGTGGCGCAAAATGGTTTGGTACTGCTCGCGCGGCATGGCTTGTTGCAGTGCTTCGAACAGTTTTTGTGTATTTTGGCGAGCCAGATCGCTGGGAGCTTCGGTTTCGCTGAGCAGCTTGATCTGGATATGAGCCAAGGCGTCGGCAACCAGGCGCCAGCCGTATTCCGGCATCTGCTGGTTGACGCCGAGCAGCATGCCGCCAAGCGGTTTCAGGATGCTTTCTGCGTCTTCATCCGTTTCACAGGCAGTCATGGCGTGCCAGAGCGCCAGGTGAATGCTGCGTCGGAGTTCGACCTTGAAGTCGATGACATTGCTTTCGATTTGTTCGATCACCGAGAAAAAAAGCTGGAATGACTCATCCGATTGGCTGTTCAGGCGGCCACGCAGGCTGGAAATGAGTGCGCTCAATGCCGGAATGGCTGTCAGGCCGAAAGCCTGGGTGTAGGCAAGGCCCCAATGATCCAGTCCGGTGACCAGCATGGCCAGGCGCAAGAGTTGTTCTTCGCTGCTGGCGCCTGTCTGGCACCACTCGATACAACGCGTTTCGGCTTGTGCCAGTACCTTGCCGAGTAAGACCGGGTCCGGCGTGAAAGCATTGCGAAAAACTTCGGCAAAAATATCCTGGGCCAGTTGTGCTGCTTCGCACTGGGTTGCTGCATTGGCCAGTGTTGAAAGTTGATCAACAATCGGAGAGGAAGTCGTGCTCATCGAAATTTGCCTGAGATTGGGGGAGCGCGCATTTTAACGAACCTGATGGTGCGATGGCAGACTGGATGATTAGCTCTTTTGCATGCAGCGATGCCTGTTTTCAAGGGTTAAAATAAATCACCGCCGATTGACTCCCCGTTGCAACATGAAAAAACCTTACCGGATTCTCTGTGTCTGCATGAATAACGTCTGCCGTTCGCCCATGGCCGAGGTGGTGCTGCGCAAATGCCTGATTCAAGCGGGGCTGGGGGGGCGGGTTGAAGTGGCCTCGGCGGCAACGCACGGTTTCCGGGTTGGCGATGTCTGCGATTCAAAAACAAATTTGGCGGCTCAGGCCAGGGGCTACAACGTTACCCTGATGCGTGCCCAGAAAATCGGTTGGCAGGATTTCGAGTACTTCGACCTGATTCTGGCCATGGATCAGAACAATCTTTCCAATTTGCGCCGTATGACGACTGAAGAACAGCAGCGCCGGATTCGGCTTTTCCTCGACTTTTCAGAAATATTCCACGGCCAGGATGTGCCGGATCCTTATTTGACGCTGGGTGCCAGTTTTGATGATGTGCTGGACCGTATCGAGGATGGCGCACGAGGGGTGGTTACATTTCTTGAGCGACAGTTTTCCGCTGCCGAAGCGACCGGAGTTGTCGCGGTCGACGCTTGAAATAGCCTGAAATGGCAGGCTTCGCCGGTCAGTCAGTGGCGATCGCTGCCACCGCGAACGGGCTTTCAGCAAACCATGCTGTCAGCGGGCGGCTTTTGCCTTGGCGGCTCAACTGGCGATCAATCACATCGTGATTGCCCCAGACGACATCTGCCAACTGGCCTTCCGCAACGCGTGTTTCGATTTCATGGCAATAAAGCCCCAGTTCGCGCTGAACATAAAATCCATAAGTCCGGCAAGCAACCGGACGTTGGGCATAGACCGGGCAGGCTCCGCTTGCCTGGTCAAGCATCGGACAAACGACCGGGCGCGTGGTTTGATTGGCCAGTCTTCCGATCCTGTCCCTGATTTCATTCAGGTGCGATGGCGTCAGCATGGCTAGCCCATGAGACAGCAGCTTCCATTCCTGCTCGGTCAATTCAGGAATTTCAGCCAGTCGCTTGCAGCAGGTGGCGCACCCTTTGCCGCACAGCCAATCCGGTTGCTGTTGGCGGATGTTTTGGACGCATTGCTCAATATCCTGATGGAGCCGGGTGAGTTCGCTGGTGTTTTGCATGGGGAGGGGACTCGCCTTTTTCATGAGAAAGCAGGCCAAGCCAATCGGGTGGTTCGTGTGCCGTGATTTTACTGCACTGATCAAGACGAAATTGGCTATTGAATAAGGTCGACCGCGACGCAATATAAGAAAAGTTATCCGCTCACAAGGACTGTTCATGGATTCGCTGTTCAAACCGTTGCGTGCAGGTGCCCTGCATTTGCCCAACCGTATTCTGATGGCTCCGCTGACGCGTTGCCGGGCCGAAGAAGGCCATATTCCCGGTGCCTTGATGGCAGAGCATTATGCTCAGCGTGCCAGTGCAGGCCTGATTGTCGCTGAGGCGACGATGGCCATGGAGGGCTGCTCGGCATTCTGGAAGGAGCCGGGGATCTATTCCGATGCGCAGGTCGAAGGCTGGAAAAAAACAACCGATGCCGTGCATGCGGCAGGCGGTCGTATCGTCCTACAGATCTGGCATGGTGGCCGGGCTTGTCATCCTGCATTCAACGACGGTCGCCAGCCGGTTGCACCGAGTCCGTTGGCGATCACCAACGATGAGGTTCATACCCCGCAAGGCAAGCAGCCGCACGTTATTCCGCGTCCTTTGCTGGACAGCGAATTGCCCGCAATTGTCAGCGGTTTTGCCCAGGCAGCAGCCAATGCTCGGGCGGCTGGTTTCGATGGCGTCGAGGTGCATGCAGCCAATGGCTATCTGCTCGACGAGTTCTTGCGTGATGGCAGCAACCAGCGGCAGGGGCCTTACGGTGGTTCTATCGAAAATCGTGCCCGTTTACTGCTTGAAACGCTGGATGCCGTTTGCAACGTGTGGGGTAGCGACCGTGTCGGCTTGCGCATTTCCCCGCTCAATAGCTATAACAGCATGATTGACAGCGATCCGGTTGCCTTGACCCGCTGGCTTGGCTCGCGACTCAATGACTACGAGCTGGCTTACCTGCACATGATGCGTGCCGATTTCTTCAGCCAGCAGCAAGGTGATGTGATGACCCCGGTGCGCGAAACCTATAAGGGTGTCCTGATCGGTAACATGGGCTACGACGCAGCCGAAGCTGCAGCCGCCATCGATGCCGGTTTGCTGGATGCCGTGGCCTTTGGCAGCGGTTTCCTGGCCAACCCTGACCTGCCGCAGCGGATTCGTCTTGGTGCTCCGTTGAATGTACCGAACCCGGCGACCTTTTACTCGCCTGGTGCCGTCGGCTATACCGATTACCCGACGCTTGGCTCAGCCTGACTGCTGGCTGGGGAGGATTGAAAAAGGGGGCCAAGGCCCCCTTTTTTGCCGATTCTCTGTCGACTTAGTCGACTCTGACCAGAACGTAGGGATTGTGAAACTTCGATCCTTTGATTTCCGACACGGCAAACGAACTGCCCGGCGTCGGCATCTTGATCCGTCCGACGACTTCAGGGGCGCTGCCCTGGGTCATCGTTTCTTTCATTTCGACAATCACCGGCTCCGGGGCGATCAGGCGAAACTCAAGCGTTGCTCCGGGAATGCCTTCCGGGATGAATTTGACCGTGGCATTCGGTCCGACCAGCGAGACCGAGTGCTGCAGGTTGCCAGCCAGGTAAATGTCGAATTTGACGGCATCGGCCGCTGATGAGTAAGCAGGAATGGCCAGTAATGCAGCGATGAGCAAGGATGAAGGTTTCACGATGTCGTTCCGGTTGTATTCGGGGGCGGGCAAGAGGTTGAGCTGTCGGCTTGCGTGTTCGTGCTGAAGAACGATCCGAAGAAGGCTCGACCAAAAACAGAAATGATAACGCCTCGGCCATTTTTTTCGGTGACTGATTGTAATTTTTGGCCACAGTTTGGCGGATTCATGCGCTTAAACAGGATGATTTTGGAGGTAGTTCAGAAGTATTAATAAGTGGAAAAATCACCAAATTGAGCAATTTGATTGTTGATATGCATGCCTCGTGCATGCATGATGGCTGATTGATATTTGCCATCAGTCGGCCCTTGGCCGGCTCTTACCCATGCACCTGGAATCACCTGTCAAGTGTCCGGAAAATCCGGATATCGACGCCTTGTCGCCTTTTCTCAGAAATGATTATTGCGATCATTGCGCCCAGTTCGATGAAGACGCTTTCCGGGCCAACTGGCATCAAATTTATTTTGTCGTATTCAGCTTCATTCGTCGCTTTAACCGGCGCGACCATGGTTTGAATCATCGCGACCCGGTCATGGCGATGCTGGTTTCGGAAATCTGGCTGTACAACATTGGCCGCTTGCTTGAGCGCAATCCCGGTTGCAGGATCACGCCGGAACTTACCGATGATGCAAGGCGTCGCGAATTGTTGCCCAAATGCAATGCCTACTCATTGGCTCAATACCTTGGCCTGCCGCCACAGACTGTGCGTCGCAAGGTTCAGGCCCTGGTTGATCTGGGGTGGGTGGTTCGCTCGGAAAAAGGGGAACTGAGCGTCACGGTGGCCTACGAGGCCGAAGTGATGCCGGAATGCAGTGTCGAAACGATGCGCGATTTCATCAGCAGTGCGCGCATGGCCTTGGCAATGCTTGGATTTAACAGCCAGCGGTGACAGCCATGACAAAAATATCCCAGGCACCTTTCTGCGCAACGGTGCGCTACCTCGAAAAAATCCTGGCAGATATTGGTTCATCGGATCGCGGTATGTCCGGTATTGTCGGCAACGCACTGGCCATGATTCAGAACATGAATCAGCACAATATTTCACAGGTCGATCTGGCCTGCTTGCAGGAACTGCTCAAAACGATCGATCAGGATTGTTCCGGGGAACTGAATACCTGCCTTTCCGGGGCCGAACCGGACTGCCTGATTTGTGCCGCACTACGTGAGTGCATGGTGGGTGCGCTTTGACCGGTTTGACAGTTGGTATTCGGTACGCTGTTTTTCCGGAGGGTGTTTTCTTCTGATCCTGAGCTTGCCGGTTGTTGACAGACACAATGTGTCTGTCTAAAGTAAATCCATCGCGCCGATTTGAGTTTCAGCTTGCGGGCGCGTAATAAATTCAGCTAAAGCGTGCGAAAGCCCGTTCTTGCTGAACGGGCTTTTGTTTTTCCGGTACCGCAAGGTACATCGCCGAGTTAAGGACAACTTGCAGGGCGACTGATAAATGCTGCTAAAGCGTCGCTTGCTACCCAGCCTCCGGGTGCCGGCTTCGCCGGCTTGAACGGGGGCAGGAGCAACATCATGGTGATTACCGATTTTGAGCTGGACTCGTTTTCCAGAGAAGCAACCGGCCGTTTTCAGATTGCACTGCCTCCGGTCAGGCGACTCGTTGTGCCGGTGATCGATCAATCCATCATCCAGCGTCAGGTCGAGCAGGCAAGATGTCGTGCTGATGCTTATGCCAATGCTTGCCGGATCGAGCGGTGGCGTGATCGATGATTGATCAGCCGGCGCGGATCAATGCGGCGCGAATGCGTTCGATGGTTTCTTCGACGGCGGCCTTGCGTGACACTTCCAGGCCCAGTGCCCGGGCAATGGCGTTGACGCGTGCCGGGTTCAGGGGGATGCCGCCGCGGTCGACAGCTGAAATGAGCGCTTTTGCCTGAGCCAGTTCTGAGGGCTGGCTGGATGTGCCGATGAAGCGGCGTCTGAGCCAACGCCAGAGACTTTTGCCGGGATGTGCTTGCATGATTTTGGCTCGGTAGTTCTGGCTCAGTAGTCCTGGGTGTCCGACCACATCGCCGGTGCAAAGCGAATCACCCGGTTGCGTCCTTGTTCCTTGGCCTGGTAAAGCGCCACGTCGGCGAATTTGACGGCTTGCCAGAAAGTATCGCTGTCGGTCGGGAAATCCGAAATACCGATCGAAATCGTCTTTTGAAGCACGATGCCGGCAACCTGGACTTTGAGGTTTTCGACAGCAGCCCGAATGTTCTCGGCAACCTGTCCGGCCGCATCGCCCTGGCTGTCGATCAGGATGATCAGGAATTCTTCTCCGCCGTAGCGGATGACCAGATCGGAGGAGCGCACGGATTGCTTGAGGACGGTTGATAGTGCTTTGAGCACAGCATCGCCGGCATCATGGCCGTAGGTGTCGTTGACCATCTTGAAGTAATCGAGATCGAGCATCAGGATGGCTGCGTGTGCGCGTTTGCGCTGGACGCTGGCGACCAGTGTCTCGACATACTCTTCGAGGAAGCGGCGGTTGTTCAGGCCGGTCATCGGGTCGCGCAAAGTTGAGTCGCGCAGGCTTTCCATCAGGCGTTTCGTTTCCAGGACCGGAGCGGTTTCCCGCAGATAAACGTTGATGAACGGGATCTGCGACTTTAGTTTTTCCTGTTGTGCCGGCGAGGCAATCAACTGCACAACGCTGCCGACCGAGCCGGACTGGATGACCGGGAAGCAGACATGATGCCGTTCGCCGACTTCGGCCGGGGGGCGGAACGAGGTGCAGATATCGGGCGTGGTGATGCCATCGACGACATGGCCGGTACGCCGGACGCGGCAGGCTTCGGGACGAACCAGTATTTGCGGGTCGCACCAGCGGCAGGTGTCGGCCACTTCACCATCGACCATGATGCCCTTCATCTGTTTCTTGTTGCTGCTGATCTCGTAAAGCGAAAATTCCTGCAGGCCGAACTCGCTTTTCAAGGTGTTTGAAAGACGCTGGTAAATCTCGGCCTTGACCTCGTCTTCCTCGATGGCCTGCTTGAAATGTGCCGCACGGGTCAGACCTTCGATCATGTCGATGGTTGCTGTCAGCAGATTCTCGCCCGGTGCCGGTGTGCGCTCGGTGAGTCGGGCAACATTGCTGCCGATCCGGTTCAGTCCATCGTCGAGGAAGGTCAGCAGGCGGTTCATGTCGGTTGCGATCTGGCCGATTTCATCGTCAGTTTGCTTCTCGACGTGTGCCTTGAAGTCGCCGCGCAAAGCATGCTGCACCGCATCTTCAACCGCGTTGGCAGTATCGGAAATCGGGCGCAGCAAGCGGCGGAGCAGCAGCACCATCAGGATGACAAAAGCCATCACGGCACCAGCAATGCCGGCAACCGTGATCAGTGCCTTTTCCTTCAGGGCATCGATCGACATGCTCATGCTGACCGCGCCGAGCACGGCACCTTCGCTGACCTTGTGGCATTGCAGGCAATTCGGGTTGCCGCTGGACGTGGCAATGTAGGGAATCGTGCCGCGAAAGATGGTTTCATCGCCCTGGGTAATCAGTTCGAAACGCGGCTTGCCTTCTGCCAGGACGGTGCGTTCTATTTCGTCGGCGGCCGATTCCACGGTCAACCCCTTGCCGAACTGTTTTTCCACTTCCGGCGAGCGAACCACGCGGGCCGACTTGAGGCCCTGGACTTCGACCAGTCGTTGGAGAAAGCGCTCGCGCTTGTCGATCACGCCATTGATCATCGACTCCGTCAGATGAACGCGGACGATTTCGCCCGCCGTTCTGATGTGCTCGGTAGCCGAAGCAATCGAAAAGCTGCGGAAGGCGTACAGGCTGATCGCAACCAGAACGGCAAGCAGGCCGGCGGCGATGCCGATGAAGAAGAGGGTAACCTTGGCGTTGAGATTCACGGTGAAATATTTCAGAAACACTGTGGCTGAGAGCTGCGCATTATGTTCGATGCGCTCGCTAAGGCCAAGTGATTAGGCATAAAGTAAGTAATATTCGACAATTCATTGTCAACGGGCCGGTTCTGGCCGTTCTCCGTGCACACGGAGCCACGCTCCGGCTACACTCGCAGATCGTCAATTCACAGGAATCAAGGCATGGCCGTTCGAACAATATTGCGCATGGGCGATCCGCGCTTGCTGGTCCCGGCGCAACCCGTGACCGATTTTGCGACCCCGGCGCTGGCCGAATTGATCGATGACATGTTCGATACCATGGCCGCCGCCGGTGGCGTTGGCCTGGCAGCGCCGCAGATCGGTGTCGGATTGCAGGTCGTGATTTTCGGCTTCGAGCAAAGCGAACGTTATCCCGACGCTGATGCCGTGCCGCAGACCATCCTGATCAATCCGGTCATTACGCCCCTGTCGACCGCGCAAGAAGCGGGCTGGGAAGGATGTTTGTCGGTGCCGGGGCTGCGTGGCGAGGTGCCGCGTTTTCCGGCCATCCGCTACCAGGGTTTCGATCCTTCCGGCCAGCCGATCGACCGCAGTGTCGAAGGCTTCCATGCGCGTGTTGTGCAGCATGAGTGCGACCATCTGATCGGCATGCTGTATCCGATGCGGATGCGCGATTTCAGCCGTTTTGGCTTTACCGATGTGCTTTTCCCCGAAATGGGCAAGGAGAGTTGATTGGACACGCTGCTGCCTGCAATCGAAATCGAGTCGGGTAAGAACCCGCAATACGCCGTAATCTGGCTGCACGGCCTGGGGGCGGACGGTTCGGATTTCGTCCCGGTGGTCCCTGAACTGGGGCTGGAAGATGCTCCCGGTGTGCGCTTCATTTTTCCGCATGCGCCGGAAATTCCGGTGACCTGCAACGGCGGCTACATCATGCCGGCCTGGTACGACATCATTTCGCTCGACAAGCATAGCCGGCGGGTTGATGAGGGCGGCATCCTGCATTCGCGCGCCGCCATTCGTCAGTTGATCGAGCGCGAGATCGAACGCGGCATTCCGTCGGAGCGCATTTTCCTGGCTGGCTTTTCGCAGGGCGGGGCGATTGCCTACACCACGGCGCTGACTCATCCGGCAAAACTGGCCGGGGTCATCGCGCTGTCGACCTATATTCCTTCGGCCGGCTTGCTGGCCGAGGCTAGCGCGGTCAACCGCGATATTCCGGTGTTTTCGGCGCATGGCAGCGATGATGATGTCGTTTCCATCGAACTCGGTCTGGCGGCGCGCGATCTGCTGGTCGAGCGCGGTTACCAGGTTGAATGGCAGGTTTATCCGATGCCGCATTCGGTTTGCATTGAAGAGGTGCAAGCTATCGGTGTCTGGCTGAAAAGCCGGATGGTGAGCGCGTGAGCGACGTCGCATTCAGCCGGGCATCGCTCAGTGAAGCGGAGTTGCCACCTTATCCCGGTATCGGGCTTGAGGCGATCACGCTGGTCGTCGACGCATCAGCTGCGCAGGCGGCATTGGCCGATTTGCTCGCCGCCAGGGTGATTGGTTTCGACACGGAATCCAAGCCGACTTTCCTGAAAGGCGAAGCGTCGACCGGGCCGCATCTGGTGCAACTGGCAACCGACCGGCACACCTGGTTGTTTCCCATTGTGCGCGGACGTAGCGTGGCTGAACTGAAGGCGGTGCTTGAGTCGCCGGATTTGCTCAAGGTCGGCTTCGGGCTGGGGAATGATCACAGCGCCTTGAAATCGCGGCTTGATATCGAGGTGCGCAATGTGCTCGACCTGGGCGAAATCCTGCGGGGGCCGGCACATCGCGGTACGGTCGGTGCCAAGGTGGCTGTCGCGCATTTTTTCGGCCAGAAATTGCAGAAATCGAAAAAAATTGGCACCAGTAACTGGTCTGCCGCTCGCCTTAACGAACGGCAGGTGCTTTACGCCGCCAACGACGCCCACGTCGCGCTGCAGGTTTATTACGCCTGGCAGGCCAGCCGTCGCGCTGCGCTGCCTGCCTGATTGATTGCTTCACTGGAAAGAGAATGATGTCCCTGTTGCCGACACTGTCGCCGATTGAAAGCCGAATCCTCGGAACGCTGGTTGAAAAGCAGCGCACTGTGCCCGATACCTATCCGCTCTCGCTGAATGCGCTGGTCGCCGGTTGCAACCAGAAAACCAGTCGCAGTCCGGTGATGGAAGTCAGCGAAGCCGAAGCGCTTGCCGCGGTCGACCGCCTGAAAGAGCATCAATTGGTGCACGAAGTCAGCGGCAGTCGTGTCGTTCGCTTCGCCCACAATCTGGAAAAGCAGCTCGGCATCCCGACCCAGGCGTCGGCCTTGCTCACAGTCCTGCTGTTGCGCGGCCCGCAAACGGCCGGCGAGCTTCGTCTCAATTGCGAGCGGCTGCACAAATTTGCCGATATTTCATCGGTCGAAGCATTTCTCGATGAATTGGCCTGTCGACCGGAAGGCGAGATGCTGGTCATCGAATTGCCGCGTTTGCCCGGCGCCCGTGAAAATCGCTGGATGCATCTGCTCGGTGGCGAACTGCTCATCGACGCACCGGCCCATGCCGTCCCGGTTGGGGCATCCGGCGCCGCGATTGAAGCGCTGACCGAGCGTGTCGCAACGCTGGAGGCCGAGCTGGCCGCATTGCGCAGCCGGTTCGAGGCCTTTGTTGCAGAAATCGGTGGCTGAAACAGCATGACTGAACCAATGACCGGTCCGGAGAATGAATGATATGGAGCGCTGCCCCTGGTCCGAGGGTTTTGATCTTTACCGCGAATACCATGACCGGGAATGGGGCGTGCCGCTGCGCGACGACCGCGCCCTGTTTGAACTGTTGATCCTGGAGGGGGCGCAGGCCGGGCTGTCATGGGCTACGGTGTTGAAAAAGCGGGTGCACTATCGACAGGTTTTCGATGGCTTCGAGCCTGCCCTGATCGCCCGTTACGACGATGCCAAAGTAGCGGCTTTACTGGCCGACCCCGGCATTATCCGCAATCGGGCCAAGGTCGCGGCGATGATACAGAACGCCCGTTCCTACCTCGCGCTGCAGGCCGAAGGGCAGTCGTTCAGTGACTTTCTCTGGAAATTCGTCGGCGGCGAGACGATTCACAATCACTGGGCGACGATGGCCGAGGTGCCGGCCAAGACGGCGCAGTCCGATGCAATGAGCAAGGCCCTGCTGCGCGCCGGCTTCAAGTTTGTCGGTTCGACCATCTGCTATGCCTTCATGCAGGCTTCAGGGATGGTCAATGATCATCTGCTGGCTTGCCCGCGCCATGCCGAGGTGCAGAAGTACCAGCCAATTCGGGCTTGATCGAAAACGGGCTGTTTAGCGGTGTCGACCGTGGTACTTCGTGCACAGCTTGATATACTGTATGGATGAACAGTCAGTTGCGTATTGCTCATCTCGACATGGATGCCTTTTTTGCCTCCGTCGAGTTGCTGCGTTATCCCGAATTGCGTGGTCAGGCCGTGGTCGTCGGTGGGCGCAATGTCGCCCAGCCGGCGCTGCAGGCTGACGGCAAGCGGCATTTTGCCCGTTTGCGCGATTACGTCGGGCGTGGCGTGATTACGACATCGACCTACGAAGCGCGGGCGCTGGGCGTTTTTTCCGGCATGGGGCTGATGAAATCGGCCCAGTTGGCGCCCGATGCCATTCTCTTGCCGGCCAACTTCGATGCTTACCGGCACTACTCCAGAAGCTTCAAAGCGGCGGTGGCGAGCATCGTGCCGCACATCGAGGATCGGGGCATCGATGAAATCTATATTGATTTCGGCGAGGGTGTGGAGGATGTCCGGTCGCTTGCCTTGCAGATCAAATCTGCCGTTTTCGAGGCCACCGGCCTGAGTTGTTCGATCGGTGTCTCGCCCAACAAGCTATTGTCGAAAATAGGTTCCGATCTCGACAAGCCGAATGGCCTGACTCTCCTCGAAATGGCCGATGTGCCGGCGCGCATCTGGCCTTTACCAGTGCGCAAGATTGGCGGTATCGGCCCGAAGGCCGGTGAAAAACTGGGCCGCCTCGGGATCAGGACCATCGGCGAACTGGCTGCCGCTGCTCCTGAGTTTCTGGTCGGGCAATTCGGGCGCAGTACCGGCGAGTGGTTGCATCGTGTGGCGCATGGCATCGACGCGCGGGGCGTGGTGACCGAATCCGAGCCCAAGTCGATCAGCCGTGAAACGACATTCGAGCGCGATTTGCATGCCCGGCATGACCGGGCCGAACTGTCCGAAATATTTACCAGCCTGTGCGTACGGGTGGCCGACGATCTGGCGCGCAAGGGCTATCTCAGTCGAACCATCGGCATCAAGCTGCGTTATGCCGATTTCCATGCCGTAACGCGCGATGTCACCTTGCCTCTGTGCATCGGTGAGGCGGCTGAGATCAGGAAGGCGGCCGGGGAATGCCTGAAGCGTGTTCCGCTGCTCCAGAAAATTCGTCTGCTTGGTGTGCGGGCTGGTGGCCTGGTGGCGCGGAAGGAAACGCCGGCCGATCACGTTGCGATCCAGGCCGAGTTGCCGTTCTGAACGGGCCGGCCAAATTGCCGGCTGCGGTCGTGCCTAGCGAAATACCCGGCAGGCGTGTTCGGTACGTGCTTCAATCTTGCCGAACAGGCTGTTCATGTCTTGCGTCCAGTCCAGGCCAATCGCATTGCAGGCCGGCTCGGACAGACCGGCGACCTGATTGTCTTCACGCCCGGTCAGGTCCAGTGCATTGGACAGCACTTCGGCGACATGGATCAGGTCGACCAGTTTTTCTGCCAGGGCCGGGCTGGGGTCGTGGTGATAGCGAATTGCTGCAATGACGCGTTCGGGCAGCCCCCAGAGGGTGGCAAGTTCGCCGCCGATCTCGCAGTGATCCATCCCGAAATACTGCCGCTCAACCTCGATAATGCCTCGTTCGCTGACGTTGACCGCGGTACGCACCATCTGGAATTCCAGCGGGTAGAAGCGGGCCATCCAGAGCTGGCCGATGTCGTGCAGCAAGCCGCTGACCATCGCATAGTCGGCCGAGATGTGCTTGAAGCGACCAAGTTCCTGTGCCGTGATGGCTACGGCCACGCTGTGTTCCCAGAAGTAGGCCGACATCCGGCTTTTGCGGGCAAATTCGGCGAGGCTGACGGCGAGGACGATTTCCTTGATGCGTGACAGGCCGATCAGCGAAACGGCCATGTTCACGTCACGCAACTGGGCCTGGTGCCGCCCGGCCAGCGCGGCGGAGTTGGCGACGGAAAGCACGCGGGCGGTGATCACCGGGTCGCATTCGACAAACTGGACGAGTGCGCCGAGCGTTGCATTATCGTCATCCAGTGTTTCCAGGATGTCATTGACGACCCGTGGGAAGGCCGGCAGATTGATCGCGCGGTCGGCAATTTCGGTGGCGGTCAGCAGCAGGGGCATCATCCTCTCCTGAATGCGAGGACTGTTTCGTAGAGACGCGACATGACCGGGTTTTTCAGATCGGCCGAACGAAAGATGTAGCGCAGACGGGTTTCGCTGGCCGCCCATTCGGCATCGCGTTCTTCCAGCGTGCGTTCATCCGGAATCTGGATGCAGACGAATTCTGCATGGCGGACGTTCATCTGGCGGATATTCGATTCGGTCAGGGCATGTCCGACTGGCAGGCTGAAGGTGTTGATCCCGTGTTGGCTCAGCACCAGTGGTGCACCGAGGACCATGCCCTCGATGGCATCGGCAATTGGCAGGTAGCGCAGGCGGGTTTCCATGGCATCTCGGCGTTGGGTATTGTCGGGCATGGTAGCGGTGAAATTCATCCAAGGCAACAATTAACAAAAATGACAAATGTTGTTTCGTGCCTAAGGGTTGAATGCGGATTAGCACGCGGCAAGAGGCTGATCGTTGTTACCATTGCCGTTTGAGTTTATTCGCAGCCGTGCGTTCCTGCCTTGTGGCGTTGTGCATTGAAGTTGCTCGTCAGGCATCATGAATCGCGATCCTTATTCCGTCCTGGGTGTTTCCCGTGAGGCCAGTCCGCACGAGGTCAAGCGCGCCTATCGCCGATTGGCCATGCGCTGGCATCCGGACCGCAATACCGATCCTGAAGCAACCGAACGCTTCAAGCAGATTCGCGCTGCCTACGACCAGCTTGCTGCGGTCGACATGCCGAAACCCGACGAAACGGTGGATCAACCTGCGCCGGCCGAAGCGCCTGCTGAAGCGTCCACCGGGCCGGAAGCCGAGTCGGAAGCAGGGCGCGCCGCCGATATCCGCCTGAATTTCGAATTGTCGCTGGAGGATGCCGCTGGCGGTTGTCGCAAGACGCTGCATTACCGGCGCGGCAAAGCCTGCCCAACCTGCGAGGGAAGCGGCGAGCACGGTATTTCGCGTACCCGCTTTTGCGAGTGCTGCCACGGAAGTGGCCGGGTGCGTGATGCCCGGCGGACATTGGTGTCGTGCGATGCTTGTAGCGGGCGTGGCTTTTTCAGCGAACGCATTTGTCCGGATTGCAGCGGGAGCGGCCGCGAAACAGCCGATTTCAGCCTTGAATTTACCGTGCCGCCCGGCATGCTGCCCGGTGATGAACTCCGCCTGGCCGGGCAGGGCGAACCGGCGAGCGGCGACTTGCGGGCCGGCGATCTGTATCTCACGCTGGTCATTGCCAGCCACGTACTATTTACGATGCAGGGCCGCGATTTGTCCTACCGGATGCCGGTCAGTGCGCTGGACATCATTGCCGGTGGCGAGATCGAGTTGCCGTCCTTGTCCGGGCTGATTGCGTACACGCTGGAGCCGGGGCCGGCCGATGTTCGTCAAATCCGCCTGGCCGGAAAAGGTTATCCGGGGCGTGGCAAGCTCAAAGCGGGTGATTTACACGTTGAGTTGCGCCCGGTTTTTCCCGAAAAACTCGATGCCCACCAGCGTAAATTGCTGCTCCAGGCCAATGCAGCCTTGATGGCTTCGGCCTGCGATACCCTGCAGGAAGTGGCCCGCTGGCGGCAGGCGCAAGGACTGGGCTAGCCGATGCCGGCCATTCAACTGAACGAAGGCGAAGTCGAGTTCTTCGCCATCCGGGCGCAAGGGGCCGGCGGACAAAACGTCAACAAGGTGTCGAATGCGGTGCACCTGCGTTTTGATATCGGCGCATCCAGCCTGCCCGAGGGTTTCAAGGAAAAACTGCGGGCCTTGCGCGACCAGCGAATCAGTAGCGACGGCATCATCGTCATCAAGGCGCAAAGCCACCGCAGCCTGGAGCGCAACCGCGAGGATGCTTTGCTGCGCTTGCGCGAACTGATTGCGGCGGCGGCTTTCGTGCCGACTCTCCGGCGACCGACCAAACCCAGCCGTTCAGCCCAGCGCAAGCGCGTTGATAGCAAGGTCAAGCGCGGCCAGATCAAGCAGCAGCGCGGCCGCATCACCGACTGATCGTCTCGTTTTGGCAGCTTGGGCAGCGCAATCCGGGGGCTGGTGCTCAGGCTCGCCGGATTGCGGTTTCAGCTTGTATCCCGGTCCGGGATTTCAGCAGGTTTCCTGCGGTCGACTGCATTTTTCGAGCAAATACGCGATCGACTGGTAAGTGCGCCCGGTTTCCGCCGTCAGGCCGATTTCGCAGGTGCGGTTGGTCGAGACGCCACAGGCGCAGTTAGCCGGCAATTCGTCGTGGATCTTGCGCAGTGCATGGTGGTTGAGTTCCGGCACGACGAAGCCACGATCGCCGGCAAAGCCGCAGCAGGTGACGCCGGCAGGTTCGATGACTTGTTCGGCACAGGCGGCGAGCAGTTTCTTGAGCTTGGCGTCCGAGCCGTTCTTGCGCACGCTGCAATTGATGTGCAGCGCAATCGGGCCGGCCTCCGGCGTCAGGCGCAGGCGCGGTAGCAGGGCGTCGTGGGCGAATTCGTGGAAGTCGTAGACCTTGAGGCGCTCGGCAACGTGTTTCTGCATCCGGATGGTGCATGAGCTGGCATCCATGATGATTGGATAGCGGCCGTTTTCCGAGGCTTTGAGCAGTGCGGCTTCGAGCTGGCGCGACATGCCGTCGGCTTCTTCGGCCATGCCCTTGCTGGCCAGCATCTGGCCGCAGCACAACTGGTCGAAGCCGTCGGGCAGGATGGGTGCATAACCGGCGCGGACCAGTAGTTCGACGACGACGTCGCCGAGTTGTTTTTCAGCCGCGCTCGATGGCCCGAAAATGCGTCCGCCGCAAGTCGGGAAATAGACCACCGGATCGCCTTGCGTCTGGCGGACGACCGGGGCCTTGCCGGCCAGCGGCATGTCTTTCTTCCAGGCGCCGCCGGAAATGCGGCTGAGGAAGTTGTCGCCGAGCACGCCGGAGACGGCATGCCCGACTTTCAGGCCGAGCCGCGAGGCATTGGCCAGCGTGCCGAAATGTTCGCCGGTCCAGGCGTTGACCGCGCGGGCCGTGTCGCCCAGCTTGCGACCGCGCAGGCGGCGGGTCAGGTCGCCGGTGTCGATGCCGACCGGGCAGGCGGTCGAGCACATGCCGCAACCGGCGCAGGTGTCGAGGCCCATGTAGGCGTAATCTTCGCCGACCTGGCCGGCCGGTTCGCCATTGGCCGCGCGGCGCGACAGTTCGCGCACGCTGGTGATGCGCTGGCGCGGTGAGAGGGTCAGCCGGTGCGATGGGCAGAGCGGTTCGCAGAAGCCGCATTCGATGCAGCGGTCGACAATGTCTTCGGCAGCCGGCATCGGCTTGAGGTTTTCAAGGTGGGCGTGCGGGTTGTCGTTGAGGATGACACCCGGATTGAGCAGGTTTTCCGGATCGAACAGGCGCTTGATCTTGCGCATCAGATCGGCGGCTTCCTTGCCCCATTCCATTTCGACAAACGGCGCCATGTTGCGGCCGGTGCCGTGCTCGGCCTTGAGCGAGCCGTCGTATTTGTCGACCACCAGCTTGGCCAGTTCGTCCATGAAACGGGCGTAGCGGTCGACTTCGCTGGCATCGCCGAAATCCTGGGTGATGACGAAGTGCAGGTTGCCTTCCAGCGCGTGGCCGAAAATGATCGCCTCGTGGTAGCCGTGGTGGCGGAGCAGGGCTTGCAGGTCGAGCGTGGCGTCGGCCAGGTTTTCAATATGGAAGGCGACGTCCTCGATCAGCACTGTGGTGCCGGTGCGGCGCATGGCGCCGACGGCCGGGAAGGTACCCTTGCGGACTTTCCAGTACATCTCGCAGGTGGCCGGATCGGTCGAGAAAACCATCGGTTCAACCGTGGCAACGCCGGCCATCGCGGCATGCACGGCCGAAATCCGTTCCTGGATGCCGTCGACCGTGGCAGCGCGTACTTCGATCAGCAGCGCGGCAGCTTCTTCGCCGAGTTCGCGCATGATGGCCGGCAGGCCGGGCTTGTTTTCGACCGAATGCAGCGCCGGGCGATCAAGCAGTTCGACGGCCGAAACCGGCTGCGGCTTGAGGCGGATGACCGCTTCGCAGGCGGTGCGGATGTCCGGGAAGAAAACCAGTGCGCTGGCCTTGTACGGGTCTTCGACGACGGTGTTGTAGGTGATCCGTGAAATGAAGCCGAGCGTGCCTTCCGAGCCGATCATCAGGTGCGACAGGATGTCGATCGGGTCTTCGTAATCGACCAATGCATTGAGGCTGTAGCCGGTCGTGTTCTTGATCTTGAACTTGTGGCGGATGCGTTCGGCCAGCTTGGCGTTGTCGCGCGTATCGCGGCCCAGGCGCTCAAGCTCGCCGAGCAGTACAGCGTGGCTCTTGGAAAAGGCATCGATGCTGAGATGGTCTTCGGTGTCGAGCAGCGTGCCGTCGGCCAGCATGACGCGCATGCCGGCCAGCGTGCGATAGCTGTTCTGCGCTGTGCCACAGCACATGCCGGAGGCGTTGTTGGCCGCGATGCCGCCGATCTTGGCCGCGCCGATCGAAGCCGGGTCAGGGCCGATTTTCTTGCCGTGCGGTGCCAGCCGACGATTGACCTCGCCGCCGACAATGCCGGGACCGACCTTGACCTTGCTGGCATCGGCATTCAACTCGTAGGTCGCAAAGCCTTCACCGATCAGCGCCAGCACGCCGTCGGTGATCGCCTGACCGGACAGGCTGGTGCCGGCGGCACGGAAGGTGACCGGGCGCTGATTCTGGCGTGCTGCGGTCAACACGCTGCGCAGCTCGTTTTCCGATTCGATGACGGCAATCACTTCCGGCGTCAGGCGATAGAAGCTGGCGTCGGTGCCGTAAGCCAGGCGACGCAGTTCGTCGGTGATAATCTGGTTTTCCGGCAGCGACTGTTTCAGGGAATCGGTCAGTTTGGTCATGGTCTTGTCTCTATTTTTCTACGAGTGGCAATACAGCATCATTGCGAATAAAGCGAAGCAATCCAGTGTTTTCAAGATCGGCAAGTCGTCGTTATGCCCGTTCCTTCAGCATGTCCCGCAGGCGTTTCGGGGCAGGCTTGAGAGGTACCCGAACCGATGTCCACGGCCCCTGATTCGACGGCATCAGCCAACGGAAGCGGCTACCCAGCCAGGTGGCCAGGCGATACAGCGCCGGCGTGCGATAGACAAATGACCAGCCGCGCCAGATGGCCGAAACCGTAGCGTTGTAACCGGCGCCTTGGCCGCGCATCGTCGGGTTTTCATGCGGTGCGGAGAAGGACTCTTCGCGCAAACGCATCAGCAGTTCGGGAATCGGGATCTTTACCGGACAAACTTCCCCGCAAGCGCCGCACAACGACGAGGCTGTCGCCATCGTTGCCGTCGCTTCCAACCCCAGCATGTGTGGCGAGATGATCTTGCCGATCGGGCCGGGATAGGTCGTGCCGTAGGCGTGGCCGCCAATCCGGGTGTACACCGGGCAATGGTTCATGCAGGCGCCGCAGCGGATGCACTGCAGCGTCTTGCGCAGTTGTTCGTCGGCGTAGGCTTGCGTCCGGCCGTTGTCGAGCAGCACCAGGTGGACTTCCTGCGGACCATCTTTCTCACCGGCCTTGCGTGGGCCGGAGATCATGTTGAAGTAGGTCGAGATGTTCTGGCCGGTCGCCGAGCGGGTGAGCAGCGAGTAGAGCGGTGGAATGTGCTCGAGCTTTTCGACAATTTTCTCGATGCCGGTGATAGCGATGTGCACAGCCGGCGCGGTGGTGCACATCCGGCCATTGCCTTCGTTTTCGACCAGGCACAGCGTGCCGGTTTCGGCCACGGCGAAATTGACGCCGGACAGGCCGACATCGGCTTCGAGGAATTTCTCGCGCAGCACATTGCGGCCGATCTGGATCAGCGCATCGACGTTGTCGGTGTAGTCGACGCCCGGTACGTTTTCGTGGAACAGCTTGGCGATCTGTTCCTTGGTCTTGTGGATCGCCGGCATGATGATATGCGACGGTTTTTCATGCGCCAGTTGGACGATGTATTCGCCCATGTCGGATTCCAGCGCATCGATGCCGGCCGCTTCGGCCGCGTGGTTGAGCTCGATTTCCTCGCTGACCATCGACTTGCCCTTGACCATCAGCTTGGCTGAATGCTTTTGGCACAGGCCGAGGATGATCTGGTTGGCTTCTTCGGGCGTTTCGGCCCAATGCACCTGGATGCCGTTGCGGGTCAGATTGCTTTCGAGCTGAACGAGCAGTTCGGGCAGTTTGCCGAGGTTGTACTGGCGAATCTGTTCGCCCAGCGTGCGCAGCGTTTCCAGTTCGACCGGATCGGGGAACTGGGCGGCGCGCTTGCTCATCAGAAAATCCATCGCGCCGCGGAAGCTCTGACGCAGGAAGGGATTGTCGACAACTTCCTTGGAGCGGGCGCGGAAACCGGCCGACGGCATGAAGTGCAGGGCGTGGGGGGTCTGCGGGGCGTTCATCAGACGTTCTCCTCGATCATCAGGACAACCAGTTCTTTCGGGCCGTGCGCGCCGTAAGCCAGCGTCTGCTGGATGTCGGCGGTTTTCGACGGGCCGGAAATGAGCAGGGAATTGGTCGGCAGGCCGTTTTTCCAGCCTTCCTGCTGCATGGTTTCGTACAGGGTGTTGTAAATATTGGCCGCATCGAGCAGCACGATATGCACCGGCGGCACCAGCGACATCAGGCGTGGCTCGTCGGCGTCGGGCCAGAGGATCAGCGTGCCGGTTTCGGCAATGGCACCACGGGCTGCGGTAAAGCTGGCCGGGATGTCATGGAACATCGTTTCCTTCCAGTTTTCGATCGGCTCGGCGTAGCTCGGGCAATCGATGCCGAGTGCAGAAAGCTCGTTTTGGGCACGTTGACCGTGGGATGTGCCCGGGGCGACGAGCAGCTTGCCGATTTGCTTGGCGCTCAACACTTCCCAAAGTTTTTGCAGCCAGCCGCCGCGTGATACCGAATAAACCTCGGCGTGGGCCAGTTCGATGAAGTGGCGGAAACGGGCGGCTTTTTCGGCTGGGGTTTCTTCCGAACGGTGCTCGGCAAACCAGGCGGCAACGTCCGGTTCCGGCTTGTTCATCACCGGTGCAGCGTTCAGGCGGGCGAGGATGCGGTCACGGGCGCTCATTATTTGTTCCCCTTTTCAGTCCGGCGCAGCAGGAAAGTGGCGATGTGTTCGCCCGGCAGGCTGGGCGTCGTGCGGCCTTCCTGCTTGTCCTTCCAGGCAGCGTGGCCGAGGATGTTCATCAGGCAGCCGCAGTCGGCGCTGACGACGCGCTCGGCGCCGCTCGCCTTGAGCGCCTTGACCTTGTCTTCCACCATCGCGCCGGAAATTTCCGGCTGCTTGATCGAGAAGGTGCCGCCAAAGCCGCAGCACTCGGATTCGTGATCCTGCTGGGCAATCTTGACGCCCTTGAGGGCGCCGAGCAGTTGCCGGCCGGTCAGATGCACGCCCATTTCGCGGCGGGCTGAACAGGAGGTGTGGAGCACGACCGTTTCGTCGGCGCCGTGGTCTTCCGGCTGGAAGCCGAGGACATTGACCAGGAAATCGGTCAGTTCGTAAATGCGACAGGAGAGGGCATCGGCTTGCACTTTGCGTACCGGGTCGGCGGCAAACAATGTCGGGTAGTGGTGTTTCATCATCCCGGCGCAGGAGCCGGAAGGGACGACGACCGGCCAGTTGTTTGGAAACAGCGTCAATTGAAGCGCCGCAACCTTGCGCGCCTCATCGGGAAAACCACTGGTGTAGGCCGGTTGACCGCAGCATGTCTGTTCTTCGGGGAAATGAACGCGGATACCTTCGCGCTCCAGTAGACGAATCGCATCGAGGCCGGCGCCGGGGTAAAACTGGTCAACAACACAGGTGGCGAAGAAATAGACATCGGTGGGCCGAGGCGTGGTTTTTCCTTGTTCGCTCATTTTGTCTCCGTTGGTAAATTGGTCAAACCAATGTTTCGTGTGACGGAAATGTACGATACAACCGATACTTAGTCAAATATATAAGGGTTTTTCCGGTGCTTGCGCTTTACCGTTTGGCTGATTAGAATGGCGTGGTCTTACCAATCGAGTGATTGCTTTTGCCCATGCCGCAAAACAAGGTGCAAGTCCCGCGTATTTCCGATGCCGTTGCCGCTTCGCTGGAGCGCCGCGTCCTGGAAGGCTCGCTCAAGCCGGGCGACCGCTTGCCGCCGGAGCGCGAACTGGCGCTCGAATTTGGCGTGTCGCGCCCTTCGTTGCGCGAAGCCATCCAGAAGCTGGCTTCCAAGGGCATGCTGCAGAGCCGTCAAGGCGGCGGCACTTATGTGACCGACCGCCTCGAATCGACTTTTTCCGATCCATGGCGCGACATGATCGGTTCGCATCCGAATTTGCACGAAGATCTGCTTGAATTCCGCCGCATGCTGGAAGGTCAGGCCGCCGAGTGGGCGGCCGAGCGCGCCACCGAGGCCGACCTGCAACGCATCGACCAGTCTTTCGAGACGCTCAAGGATACGTTCGATGCCGATGATCTGGAGCGCCGCTCCAGTGCCGATATTGCCTTCCATCAGGCCATTGGCGAGGCGTCGCACAATGCGCTGATCGGCCATCTCTCTTCGGCCCTGCTGCGTTTGATGCACGACAACATCCGCCTCAATCTTGGCGAACTGCAGGGCATTCCTGCGGCCGGTTCCTTGCTCAAGTCGCAGCATGCGGCCATTCATGATGCCATCCGTGATCGCAAGCCGCAGGCGGCACGTTCTGCCGCCGAGACGCATATCGATTTCGTTCGCGAAACACTGGCCCAGTCGCTGCGTTCCGCCGCCCGGCGCGAAACTGCGGCGCGTCGCCTGAATACCGATTTCTTACCTTCCACCACTTCTTGATTTGACCCCCCTGAAAGGAATCCGCATGGAGCCCCTGGTTATTCCCTTTGAAAAGCTGCGCATGACCGACGTTGAACAAGTCGGCGGCAAGAATTCTTCGCTCGGCGAAATGATCAGCCAGCTGGCTGATTCCGGCGTCCGTGTCCCGGGTGGCTTTGCCACGACGGCGCAGGCTTACCGCGATTTCCTGGCGCAGAGCGGCCTGGATGAAAAGATCAATGCGGCACTCGATGCGCTGGATGTCGAAGACGTCAATGCACTCGCCGTGTGTGGTGCGCAGATTCGCCAGTGGATCATGGAAACGCCGTTCCCGACCGCGTTGACCATCGCAATTACCGAGCAGTATCAGCGTCTGGTCGCCGATTCGACCGCCGACATGTCCTTCGCCGTGCGCTCTTCCGCCACCGCTGAAGACTTGCCGGACGCTTCCTTTGCCGGTCAGCAGGAAACCTTCCTGAACATCGTCGGCCTGGAAAACATCCTGCACGCGATCAAGGAAGTCTTTGCTTCCCTGTACAACGACCGCGCCATTTCCTACCGCGTTCACAAGGGCTTCATCCACGCTGACGTCGCCCTGTCGGCCGGTATCCAGCGCATGGTCCGCTCCGACAAGGGGGCTGCCGGTGTGTTGTTCACGCTCGACACCGAATCCGGTTTCCGTGATGCCGTTTTCGTCACCGCCAGCTACGGTCTGGGCGAAACGGTGGTGCAGGGCGCCGTCAATCCGGACGAGTTCTACGTGCACAAGCCGATGCTGGCTGCCGGCAAGAAGGCCGTCGTGCGTCGCAACCTCGGTTCCAAGATGATCAAAATGACCTTCTCGGCCGAGAAGGTTGCCGGCAAGTCGGTCGTGACCGAGGATGTCGAGGAATCCCTGCGTCACCAGTTCTCGATCAATGACGAAGAAGTCATGGAACTGGCCCGCTACGCGATGATTATCGAAAAGCACTACGGTCGTCCGATGGACATCGAGTGGGGCAAGGATGGCGTCGACGGCAAGCTCTACATTCTCCAGGCCCGTCCGGAAACCGTGCAGTCGCAGGCGCACGCCGGCAAGATCGAGAAGTTCAAGCTCAAGTCCTTCTCCAAGGTGCTCGCCTCCGGCCGCGCCATTGGCCAGAAGATCGGTATCGGCCCGGTCCGCATCGTCAAGGACCCGAAGGAAATGGACCAGGTCAAGCCGGGTGACGTGCTCGTCGCCGACATGACCGACCCGAACTGGGAACCGGTGATGAAGCGTGCTTCCGCGATTGTCACCAACCGTGGCGGCCGTACCTGCCACGCGGCGATCATCGCCCGCGAACTGGGGATTCCGGCGATCGTCGGCTGTGGCGACGCGACCGAAACGCTGACCGAAGGCGAGATCGTTACCGCCTCCTGTACCGAAGGCGATACCGGCCACGTTTACCGCGGCAAGCTCGATTTTGAAGTTACCTCGCGCGACATCACCGCCATGCCGGATGTCCCGGTCAAGGTCATGATGAACGTCGGCAACCCGGAACTGGCCTTCGAATTCGCCCAGCTGCCGAATGCCGGCGTCGGTCTGGCCCGCGTTGAATTCATCATCAACAACGTGATCGGCATCCACCCGAAGGCCATTCTCGATGTTGAGCGTCTGCCGGCTTCCAAGCGCGACGAAATCAAGCGCCGTGCCCGTGGTTACGCCACGCCGAAGGATTTCTTCGTCGAAAAGCTGGTTGAAGGCGTTTCGACCATCGCCGCCGCTTTCTGGCCGAATCCGGTCATCGTTCGTCTCTCCGACTTCAAGTCCAACGAGTACCGCAAGCTGCTCGGCGGCGAACTCTACGAGCCGGAAGAAGAAAACCCGATGCTCGGCTTCCGTGGCGCTTCGCGTTACGTTGCCCAGTCCTTCCGCGACTGTTTCGAAATGGAATGCCGCGCCATGAAGCGCGTCCGTGAAGAAATGGGCCTGACCAACGTGCAACTGATGGTGCCGTTTGTCCGTACCGTCGGCGAAGGCCAGGCTGTGGTTGATCTGCTGGCCGAACACGGCCTGAAGCAGGGCGAACACGACCTGAAGCTGATCATGATGTGCGAAATCCCGTCCAACGCCCTGTTGGCCGACGACTTCCTCAAGATCTTCGACGGTTTCTCGATCGGCTCGAACGACCTGACCCAGCTGACGCTCGGCCTCGACCGCGACTCCGGTCTGGTCGCCAACCTGTTCGACGAACGCGACCCGGCCGTCAAGATGCTGCTCGCCATGGCGATCGCTTCCGCCAACAAGGCCGGCAAGTACATCGGCATCTGCGGCCAGGGCCCGTCCGATCACCCGGATCTGGCCGAATGGCTGATGGATCAGGGCATCAGCAGCATCTCGCTGAACCCGGATACCGTGGTTGACACCTGGACCCGTCTGGCTGGCCACAAAAAGGCCTGATCGACACGGTCGACCGTAGCAAAGCAGTCAAAATGAAGAAGGCCGGGAGCGATCCCGGCCTTTTTGCTTTGATGAGTTGCCTGAAGTATCTTTTTTTATTCAAAAAGTGTTTCTCAATATTGACGAATATGCATTTTTGTATATTATGAGAAACACAATGTCCGCTAAATCACCCCCTAATCCTTCCGTTGTTATTGACCAACTCGCTGCGCTTGGCGTTCTCATTCGAGCGGAGCGCAAGCGCTTGCGGGTCAGTGCGACAGCGCTGGCCGAGGCGGCGGGGATGTCCCGTGTGACTATTCATCGGATTGAACAGGGCGAGCCATCAGTCACGATGGGGGCGTATCTCAATGTGCTTGCTGCGCTCGGCATGAATTTTTCGGCATCCGGCATATCCGATGATTCGCATGAAAGGCCGTTGACCGATACCTCGGGTTGGTTGCCGGTACGCATTTATCTGGCTGACTATCCACAGTTGAAACAGCTTGCTTGGCAGGTGCAGGGCACGGATCAGTTGAAGCCACGCGAAGCGCTGGGAATTTATGAGCGTAACTGGCGGCATATTGACGAGGCTGCGTTATTGCCACGCGAGCGAAATTTGATTGATGCTTTGCGTCTGGCTTTTGGCGATGCCGATGCAGCCTGACAAGATCCTTTTCGAGCGTCTGCATCACCGCCGGATTGCGCGGGTTCTGACGGCGCTTGATGCAGCTTTGCTGCGTGATGCGAATTGCCTATTTGCTGGTGGTACGGCCATTGCACTGTGCTTTGGCGAATATCGAGAGTCGGTCGATATGGATTTCCTTGTCTCGGACATGCCCAGTTATCGCCGATTGCGTCAATTGCTGACCGGGGAAGCCGGTTTCAACGGTTTGTTGCGACCGGATGGAGAGCGTTTTCTTGTGGCACGCGAGATTCGCGCCGATCAGTACGGCATTCGCACAGCCTTGCTGGTTGATGAACAGCCGATCAAGTTTGAAATTGTGCTCGAAGCGCGAATCCAGTTGGAAGCTGCTGCGCTGGCTGACCAAGTCTGCGGTGTTTCGACGCTGACATCGCTGGATATGGCAACCAGCAAATTGCTGGCCAATTCGGATCGCTGGCGTGATGACGGTGTATTCAGCCGCGACGTGATTGATCTGGCCATGTTGAATCCTTCACTGTCGTTGTTGCGCAAGGCCGTACAGAAAGCTCAGGGGGCCTACGGTGAGGCCATTATCCGCGATCTCGAACGTGCTATCGACTTGTTGCAAAATCGCACCGACTGGCTGGAGCGCTGCATGCAGGCGATGGCGATGACGCTGCCCAAGGCCGTGGTCTGGAAAAAAATCCGGGCATTGCGACGCGTACTTGCCTGAGCCCAGATTACCCCCTACGCCGTCATTGCGAGCGCAGCAAAGCAATCTTTTGTGCCGCAAGCTTTCCAGCTAATCGGCCCGGCGTTGCTCCACCGCCTTCCATTGTTTCGCAGCAAGCAGGTGCAATTGTTGCTAGTAATTGCACCAGATGCAGCCGAGGGCCTTGGGCCTTTTAATCAGCAGGAGGCGATATGTCGGTTAATGGAATCAACAGCAAAGGTTTCGATTTCTCCAAGCTTCTGGAAAGCAAGTCCAAGACGCCGGCGGCAGGTTCGGCCGGGGTGACCGATTTTTCGTCGGCCCTGAAATTGCAGATCGCCAACGTTCAATCGCAAACGGTCGGTTCGCTGGTTTCGTCGGCACTGGGTTCTGGCAAGGTGTCGGGAGCGGCGAGTTTTGCCGATATTTTAGGGGGCGGCAAAACAGACGGCACCTCGCCGCTGGATGCCATGCTGGGCGGTGTGGCTGGCGTGAGCGGCACGAATGGGGTTTCGGCGGCGGGGCGCAATATGGCGCTGTTCGACCCGGAATCGGGCTACCAGATGATGACGGCGATTAACCAGTATGCCGCCAACTTCAAGGCCGAAGTTTCGGAAATGAGCGACCTGAAATCCTGGGTGTCGACGTTGCAGCAGGCGGCGATCAAGCTCGGCGGTACCGATGTGGCGGCCGGCAATGAAGCCGTGCGCAGCCAGGTGCAGGCTTTTGCCGATGCTTACAATGGCTGGATGCAGCGTTTTGACGGTGCGCTGCAGACTGGCGGTGTGCTGGCCGGCACGCAGGCGGCGACAGTGTCTCAGTGGGAACTGGAGCAGAGCATTGCCAGTCCCTTCAACGGCGCCAAAAGCGGCTTGCGCGGCATGGCTGACCTGGGGCTCAAGATCGATCCGGTGAGCAAGCTGGCAACCGTCGATAACGCCCGACTGGATGCCGCTTTGGCCAACAACAAAACGGCTGCGACCGAGACGCTGCATGAGTTCACCGCCAATTTCGCCAAATCAGCTGAACTGTTGAATTCAGCCGGCAACCTGATCGGCAACCGGCTGGACAATCTGTCGCGCGCCATTGGCTACATTGACAGCAACTTACAGTCCTTGCAGGCCGAGTTTGGCCTGGGTGATCCGGCAAAACCGAGCGGGCAACTGGCCAAGGCTTTGGCTAACGACAACGCGACTCACGGTATCGGATAAAACAGCGGCGCCAAGGTCAGGCGCTGGCGAAGCGGCTGCGCAGATAGTTGATTATTTCGCCGGATTCGTACAACCACTGCACTTTGCCGGCCGGGTCGGTGATTTTGAGGCAGGGTACTTTGGCCATGCCACCGCCATTGATCAGGTCGTCGCGGTTCGTTCCGGGATGTTGTGCGTCAAGCTTTTGCACATTGAGGGCCAGGCGCCGCATTTCCTGGCGTACCTTGATGCAGAACGGACAGGTCTTGTACTGATAGAGGACGAGGCTGGTGCATTGCTGATCGACCTCAGCTTGAAGCGCAGCAGGTCGCTGCATGGCCTTCGGGCGGGTGACAAATTCACCAAGCAGCATGAAGGGGCCGATGACGATACGAAGCGTTTTGAAGAAGGCTCTGATGACTGTTTTCATGAATGACGACTTGATTCCGTTAAAAAGTGGGCTTAAGGCAGTCTATATGCTGTGAAGTTCCACGTGGCCCAATTTGCTGTAACTGACCGTAATCGGCACGGCAAGGCGGCCCAAAGCAGATAAGGCCGCCTGCTAGAACCAAATAAGGCCACGCCTAGTCTTGATGGCGGATAGGTTGTGCGGGACTGTTCGCCTAGCATGACAACGATTATTGATCGGGGTTTTTACCCCGTGGAAGGATGGCATGGATGGCGATCAGATACCGGTTGGACCGGAGCTTGAACTGACGGATGAGGACATCCTCGATGCCTTGGCCGCAGTGCCGGGCTATATCGATATTTCGACCGAGGATTTTCGTACGGTTTACCACCTGGCCTGGCGCCACGCCCTGTTGCGTTTACAGACCGGGCAGCGCACTGCTCAAGAGGGTGGCGAATCTTGAAGCTGGAAACGCGGTGGAGCGAGTATTTCCGCAAAATGCGTGGAACAACGCGCGGTAGTCCGCCGCGCGTCAGCAATGAGGAAATTGTGCTTTCCTGGCTGGGTTCGTTCGTCGGTATTGCAACGCTGGGCCTGATTGGCCAGCGTTTTTTTGCCGAGGGAGATCTGGTCTTGCTGATTGGTTCGTTCGGCGCTTCCGCAGTGCTGGTTTTTGGGGCTGTCCGCAGTCCGCTGGCGCAGCCAAGAAATTTGCTGGGTGGTCACATGCTGTCGGCGCTGGTCGGTGTCGTGTGTTGGAAATGCCTGTTCTTCATGCCCTGGCTTGCCGGTGCGCTGGCTGTTTCGACAGCGATTGCGCTGATGCACGCTACACGGACGCTGCATCCTCCCGGCGGGGCAACGGCCTTGATTGCCGTGATCGGCTCAGCCGAAATCCATCGCCTGGGTTTCTGGTATGCCCTGGTGCCGGGTTTGATCGGACCTTTGATCATGCTGGTGGTCGCCTTGCTGTTCAATAATTTACCGGTTTCCCGGCGCTATCCGGAAATCTGGTTTTAGCCTGGATATTTGCTCGCAGCCTTTCTGATCTCGGGTAGCTCTGCGAAAATGATGTTTTTCCCCGCCAGGTGTTCGCATGATTCAAGGCCAGTTCCGTTATTCCATTCTCCAGGTACCCGTGGAGATCAGCCCGCTCAAGTTTCGTGGTTATGTGCGCAAGGAAATCGAGGCGGTTCAGGCGACGGCCAAGGACGAAGAAGACATCATCCTGGTGCGCCTGTTTGTCCTCGAAAAAATCCTGTTCGGCTTGGGAATGAAGAAAATGGACAGCATCCTGAACAGCCTGGTTGGCAAGTGCCCGAACATTCAGCGCATCGAACTGGAGCCGCTGCTGCGGCCGCTGACAGCCGAGGAAATGCAGGAGGCGGCGGACGATGCGCAATCCACCTTGCAGGCTCTGAGCCAGCAGGTCATGGCATCCGGCGGGCAGTTGCGCCCGGCCAGTTGAACCCATTTGCCGAGGCGGGTGAGATAGCTGACTGATTTCCGGCCAAGCCGCGTATCCTTGTTGCCCGCGTCAGCTCCACCTTATTCATGTCTACTGCGCTTTCTCCCCGTTCCGAACGTTTCTTCCTGCTGACCCTGGCTGGCATCCAGTTCAGTCATGTGCTCGATTTCATGATCATGATGCCGCTTGGGCCGATCCTGATGGCGGCTTTCGGCATCGGTACGCATGAGTTTGGTTTGCTGGTTGCGTCCTACAGTTTCAGTGCCGCCGTCTCGGGCATTCTCGCCGCCACCTTCGTCGATCTCTTCGAGCGCAAGCGCCTGTTGCTGATCAGTTTCGCCCTGTTTGCGCTGGCCACGCTGGCCTGCGGCCTGGCGCCGGGCTATTCGAGCCTGATGCTGGCGCGCGGCCTGGCGGGCGTGTTCGGCGGCATCATGGGCGCATTGATCCACACCATGATCGGTGACGCGATCCCGTTTTCCCGGCGGGCGAGGGCGAGCGGCATTGTTTCCAGCGCCTTTTCGATCTCGACGATTGCCGGCGTACCTTTGTCCTTGTGGCTGGCCAATCATCTCGGCTGGCGTGCGCCCTTCGTGCTGATTGCTGCGTTCAGCGTATTTTTCCTGATCGTCGGCCTGCGTTTCCTGCCGGAACTGCGCCATCACCTGAGCGAGGAAAAGCGCGCCCATCTGCTCTCGGCCACCTTCAGCGTGCTGGGCGATGCCAACCATCTGCGCGCCTTGCTCTTTTCTGCGCTGATCATTTTTTCCGGCTTTACGGTGATCCCCTACATTACCGTCTATGCGGTGAATAACGTCGGCATCGATCAGCATGATGTGCCTATCGTCTATCTGTTCGGCGGTTTCGCCACCTTCATCAGTGCCCGCCTGATCGGCCATTGGGCCGACAAATACGGCAAGGTCGAGGTTTATCGTCGGGTCGCGCTGCTCGCCACGCTGCCGCTGCTGGTCCTGACGCACGCCGGTGTCTGGCCGTTGTGGGCCTGGCTGATCTGCTCGACCAGCTTTTTCGTGCTGACCTCGGGACGCATGATTCCGGCCATGGCGATCATCGCCTCATCGGCCCAGCCCAAGCTGCGCGGCACCTTCATGTCGCTTAACGGCACGGTGCAATCCCTGGCTATGGGCCTGGCGACGACGCTGGCCGGTTTTCTCATCTCGCTGGATGGCAGCGGCAAGATCGTCGGTTATCCACTGGTTGGCTACGTCGCCGTCGCGGCCAATTTGCTGGCCATCTGGTTTGTCTCGCGTATCGTCATGCATGGGCGTCACGAGTAAGGCCGGGCGAGCGTTGTCGGCCCACCATCTTTGGGAGAGTTCATGAATCAACCGGCTTACTGGATTTTGCGCTGCGAGCACCGCCTGCTGATGGTTTCGGGCCAGGGCGAGGACGCGATATTTCCATCGGCAACGGCCGCTGATTTTGGTCATCTGTCCAATGCGCTGGAAGTGGGCCAGTTGCACGGTTTGCCCTGTTTCGCGGTCGACGTTGCTCAACACCCGGAAATCGAGGGCAGCACGGCGACGCATTTGCGAGCCGTTTTTCAGCTGGCTGGACCGGAAATTTTCGCGCTGGCCGGGCGGGCGACACAGTTGCTCGATTGGCAGAACAATCACCGGTTCTGTGGCAAATGTGGCACACCGACCGAACTCAAGGCTGGCGAACATGCCATGCAATGCCCGGCCTGTGGCCTGCTGGCTTATCCCCGTCTGTCGCCGGCCATCATGGTGTTGGTGCGCGATGGTGAAAAACTGCTGCTGGCCCGCAGCCCGCATTTCAAACCCGGCGTGTTCAGCGCACTGGCCGGCTTTGTCGAGCCCGGTGAAACGCTGGAAGAATGCGCCCGGCGCGAAGTGCGCGAGGAAGTCGGCATCGAAATCGCCAACCTGCGCTATTTCGATAGCCAGCCGTGGCCGTTTCCCAATTCGCTGATGATCGCCTTCTTTGCCGATTACGCCGGCGGCGAACTGGTGCCCGATCCGGCTGAAATCGAAGCGGCTGCATGGTTTACTGCAGATGCACTGCCTATCCTGCCGGACCGAATCAGCATTTCGCGGCGCTTGATCGATGCCGCGCTGGGATAAGCCTGTTTCAGGCTGATTGCTGCGGTCGACCGCGACAATCAGCCTGAATTCAGCGAGTCCTCAGCGCCTGAGAAAGGCCGAGGCGAGCATCGGCCATTGGTGCAGGCCGAGGCCGAGCGTGATCAGGCCGGCGCCCAGCCAGACGCGAGCTTCGATCATCTCGCCGTTCAGCACATTGCCGAGAATCAGGGCGATAACTGGGGTGATTAGCGTAATCAGCGATACCTTGCCGGCATCCATGTGCTTGATCACGTAGTAGTACAGTGCAAAGCCGAGTACCGAGCCAAAAATCCCGAGATAAATGATTGCCGCGCCGGCGCGGGGTGCAATGTCGGTCGGTATCTGGCCATCAACCAGCCACCAGGCCAGGATGAACAGCGGCAATGCGACAAGCAGCGTGCCGGCCGTCGTGGCCAGCGGTGGGCTGTGATCGCCGATCCGCTTGACGCCAACCAGGCTGGCTGAATAGAGGAAGACGGCAAGCAACAGGGCGGCAATGCCGAGTACGGCCTGGTGTCCCGAGACTTCATGGCCGGTGGCAAAAATAAGCGCCAGACCGAGGATGCCGAGAGCCATGCCGATGAGCTTGGCCGGGCGCAGTGCACGTTCGCCCAGCCAGAACACGGCGAGTACGCTGGTCGCCAGCGGCGTCAGTCCGAACAGCACGGACACCAGCCCGGAATGAATGTATTGGGCGCCCCAGTAGGTGCTCAGCATGGCGCCGAACATGCCGAGCCCGCCGACCAGGTAGCTCTGGCGTGCCTTGCGGTGGAGTGGAAAACCAATGCGCCAGACAACGATCAGGACAAGGGCAAGGGTGGCGCCGATCAGCATGCGGGCCATGACGGCAAAGGCAAAGCCGGTACCGAGCGCACTCCATTGAATGGCGAGCGGGGTGGTAGACCAGATGGCAACAATTGTGAAATAAGCTATCGGAATGGGCATGGACGTTCTTTCGTCAATCAATCGGAGGAGGTGGGTTGCCTGGCGTGCCGGTCGTGGCTTTTGGCCAGCAAAAGGCTGGATTGCGACGAATCATTCGGTCGATTGGATGTAGGGCGTGCATGGTGTTCTCCTTGAAAAAAGCAATAAAAAAAGCCGCGGACCTGAGGGTTTCGCGGCTTTCGGATGGGTAATGCTGAAACTGCTACATGACAACTCCGGTGGCCTCGAAACCATGGCGCGCAAACCAGCGGCGCAGTAGCGCGCAGCGGGCGGTCAGCAGGGCGGATTTCGGGAAGGAGTGCATCGCTTCAGTGTAGTGGCCGGGCTTGGAAGGCGTCAAGCTGGATTGTTCGGGGGCTGGATGAACGCCAGAATTTTCTCCGGTGGGCGGGCAATGACGGCTTTGCCGGCCTGCACAAAAATCGGTCGTTCGATCAGGTTCGGATTTTTCGCCAGCGTGGCAATCAACGCTGCTTGCGTATGCGCCGGATTGTCGAGATCCAGTGCGCTGTACTCGGTTTCCCCCTTGCGCATCAGAGCGCGGGCATCGCTCAGGCCCAGTTGGGCGAGCAAGGCAGTCAACTGCTCGATGCCTGGCGCTTGTTCAAGATAAGTGATCAGTTGCGGCTCGATCCCGTGCGCCTGGAGCAGGGCGAGTGCCTGGCGGCATTTCGAGCAGCGCGGGTTGAAATAAAGTTGGGGCATGGGGAGCATTACCAGTCAGGTATCAATGACAAGACAGCGATTGTCGCCCGGAAATCAACAGGCGGTGAAGTTGTATTTTCAGCCTCGAACTGCATTTTTGCCTGTGGTTTTTCTGTTTTCCGGCATCAGTCAGGGCCGGAATATCTCCCTGTTTCTGTTAAGATTCGCCCCGTTTTTTCAGGTTTATTCCGGTTCATTCCCCTTTGTCGTCCCTCCAGGAAATATTCGCCCCAGACGGGCTGCTGGCCCGTGCCATCGGCGGCTATCGCGTGCGCGATCAGCAAGTCGAGATGGCCGAGCGCATCGCGGCTGCGATCAATAGCTGTTCGGTGTTCATCGCCGAGGCGGGGACCGGCACGGGCAAGACATTTGCCTATCTCGTTCCGGCGCTCAAATCGGGCGGCAAGGTGATTGTCTCGACCGGGACCAAGACGCTGCAGGATCAGTTGTTCAACAAGGACCTGCCGATGGTCCGCGACATCCTCAAGGCGCCGGTCAAGATTGCCCTGCTCAAGGGGCGGGCCAATTATGTTTGCCATTACCACCTTGAACACGCCCAGGCCGACGGTCGTTTCCTGACCCGCGAAGATGCGGCCGATGCGCGGCGCATCTCGATTTTTGCCAAGGTCACGCAGAGCGGCGACAAGGCCGAATGTCTGGAAGTTTCGGAAAGCTCGCCGGTCTGGGCGCACATGACCTCGACGCGCGAAAACTGTCTCGGCCAGGATTGCCCGAACTACAAGGAGTGTTTCGTCATGCAGGCGCGCCGCGAGGCGATGGCGGCTGATCTGGTGGTGGTCAATCATCACCTGTTCTTTGCCGATGTGATGCTGCGCGACGAAGGCATGGCCGAACTGCTGCCGGCCTGCAATACGGTGATTTTCGACGAAGCCCACCAGTTGCCGGAAGTCGCCACGCTATTCTTCGGCGATACCGTGTCGACCGCGCAAATCCTCGATCTGGCGCGCGATGCGCGATCCGAGGCAATGACCCATGCACGTGACTTCCTGGCCTTGCCGGAAGCCAGCAAAAAAATGGAAAAAGCGGCCAAGGATTTGCGTCTGGCGGTCGGCCTCGATGCCGGACGCTTTTCCTACGGTCAACTGCTCGAAAAGCCCGAATTTGCCCCGGCCCTCAAGCTGCTTGAAGAGGAAGTCAGCAACTTCGCCGCCTTGCTCGAAACCCAGGCCGAGCGCGCAGAGGGCTTGGAGAAGTGCTGGCAGCGGGCGCTTGAGCTGACTCAGGCGATCGGCCACTGGCAAAAGGAAGTCGATGACGGTTACGTGCGCTGGGCAGAAGCTTTTACGCATGCGCTGCAACTGAACTCGACGCCGCTCAGTGTCGCCAATATTTTCCGCAAGCAGATGGGCGGCCATCCGCGGGCCTGGATCTTTACCTCGGCAACGCTTGCCGTGCAGGGCAAGTTTCATCATTACTGCGCCGAGTTGGGGCTGGGCGATCCGGAGTCGGCCTGCTGGCAGAGTCCCTTCGATTACGAAAAGCAGGCCATGCTCTATGCGCCGCTCGGCATGCCGGAGCCGAATTCCTTCGGTTACACCGATGCCGTGGTCGACGCGGCGTTTCCGGCCGTGGTTGCGGCCGGTGGCGGCGCCTTCTTCCTGTGCACCAGCTTGCGCGCCATGCGTCGGACGCACGAATTGCTCAAGGCCCGGCTTGAGGACGAAGGCATCGACATGCCTTTGCTGATCCAGGGTGAGGGCAGCAAGAACGATCTGCTACAACGCTTCCGCCATCTCGGCAACGCCATCCTGGTTGGCAGCCAGAGTTTCTGGGAAGGCGTCGATGTGCGCGGGGAAGCCTTGTCGCTCGTTGTGATCGACAAAATTCCCTTTGCGCCGCCCGATGATCCGGTGCTTTCGGCGCGCATCGAGCAGATGAAGCAGCAGGGCCGCAATGCCTTCATCGAATACCAGTTGCCGCGCGCCGTGATCAACGTCAAGCAGGGCGCTGGCCGATTGATTCGCGACGAAAGCGATACCGGCGTGCTGATGATCTGCGATCCCCGACTTCTGTCAAAGCCTTACGGGCGGCGTGTATGGCAAAGTCTGCCACCGATGAAGCGGACCAAGGAGTTGAAGGACGTGCTTGATTTTTTTGCCCGGCGTAACGGCAATGTTTGATCGACCAGCCCTGAATGCCGAGTTGCTGGCGGCCGGCAACCTGGACGGCAATGCGCTCCAGCTATCGCACCCCAGCTTGTTTTCAGCGGCCGAGCTGACCGTTTCGTCCGGGCAGGCCGAGGCCATGGCCGGCCTGATTGCCGCCATCGAATCGGTCGTTGCCATGCCGGCTTATCGCCAGCGTGTGCTTGGCTGGGCGCCGCTTGGTGCCCGGAAGGATGTGGCGGCGCGCGGTGTTTTTTACGGCTACGACTTTCATCTCGCGGTCGACGGCCCGAAACTGATCGAAATCAACACCAATGCCGGCGGTGCACTGCTCAATGTCTGCCTGCTGGCAGCCCATGGCCGGCATGATGACGCGCAGTGCCTGCGTCAGGCATTCGTGGCCATGTTCAGGGAAGAGTGGCGGCTGATGCGCGGCGAGCTGCCGCTCAAGCGCATTGCCATCATCGATGAAAATCCGGCCGGGCAATATCTGGCACCGGAGTTCGAGCTTTTCCGCCAGTTGTTCGAAGCGCACGGCATTGCTGCCGTCGTCGCTGATCCGGCTGAGCTGCAACGCGATGGCGATCGTTTGCTGCATCGCGGTGCGGTGGTCGATCTGGTGTACAACCGGCTGACCGATTTTTCGCTCGATGCTGCGGTCAACGCCGATTTGAAGGCTGTTTTCGAGGCTGATGGCGTCGTTGTGACGCCGTATCCGCAGGCCCATGCACTGTATGCCGACAAGCGCAACCTGATGCTGCTTTCCGACCCGGCTGCGTTGTCCGACATGGGGGTTCCCGAGGCGACGCAGCGCCTCCTGCTGGCCGGCATTCCGCGCACTGTGGCGGTTGATCCGGGTGAGGGCGAGGCTTTCTGGGCCGGTCGTAAAAACTGGTTCTTCAAGCCGGCGGCCGGTTTTGGCAGTCGTGCGACGTATCGCGGCGACAAATTGACCAAGCGTGTTTTCGAAGAAATCCTGCAGGGCGGTTACATCGCCCAGGAAATCGTTCCACCTTCCGAGTTGACCGTGGCAGTGGCCGATGCAGCGCAAGTCATGAAGCTTGACCTGCGTTGTTACGCCTACGCCGGCCAGGTTCAACTGATGGCTGCCCGGCTTTACCAGGGGCAAACAACCAATTTCCGTACGCCGGGTGGTGGCTTTGCCCCGGTGTTCGCCGTATGAAACAGAGGCATCAATGAAGGTTTTTGGGATCGCCGGCTATTCCGGTTCCGGCAAGACAACCCTGCTCGAAAAACTGATTCCTGTCCTGACGGCACGCGGGTTGAAAGTGTCCGTCATCAAGCACGCCCACCATGGTTTCGATATCGACCGTCCGGGCAAGGATTCCTACCGTCACCGTGAAGCCGGCGCGGCGGAAGTGCTGCTCTCCTGCCACGATCGCTGGGCCTTGATGCACGAACGGCGCGATGAAGGTGAAGTGACGCTCAATGAATTGCTGGCCCGGTTGGCACCTTGCGATCTGGTGCTGATCGAAGGCTTCAAGCAGGAACCGGTGCCCAAGCTCGAAGTCTACCGGCCTGAAAATGGCAAGCCGCCCTTGTTCAGCGAACGCAGCGACATTGTGGCGATTGCGACCGATGCCGAACTGGCGACGCACTTGCCGATCTTGCCGCTCAATGATGTCGGTGCGATCGCCGATTTTGTGATGACTACTCTCGAATTGCAGGAACGCCCATGCTGAGTTTTGAACAAGCCCTGGAAAAATTGCTGGCCGCTGCCCAGCCTGTCGAAGAAATCCGCTCGCTGCCGCTGACGGCTGCTGCTGGGCGCATTTTGGCCCTCGCACAACGGTCGACCGTGGCAGTCCCGCCGCTCGATAACTCGGCGATGGATGGCTATGCCGTGCGTCTGGCCGATATTTCCGCCAAAGGCATCTGCCTGCCGGTCAGTCAGCGCATTCCTGCAGGCACTGTCGGCACGGCACTGCAACCGGGCACCGCAGCCCGTATCTTCACCGGCGCCCCCGTGCCGGCGGGCACCGATGCGGTGGTCATGCAGGAGCTTTGCGAGCACGGCGAGGGCGGGGTGGTCATCAACCATCTGCCGCGTTCGGGTGAAAACATTCGACGGGCCGGTGAGGACATTTCGGTTGGCGCCGAAATCCTGCCGGTCGGCATCAAATTGCAGCCGCAGCACATTGCCCTGGCTGCTTCCGCCGGTCTGCCCGAGTTGCCGGTGTATCGTCGGGTTCGCGTCGGTGTTTTCTTTACCGGCGATGAACTGGTGCAACCCGGCGAACCATTGCCGCCGGGGGCGATCTACAACTCGAATCGTTATGCGCTGGTCACGCTGCTTGAAGGCATGGGCTGCGAAGTGCGCGATCTGGGTACGGTGCCGGACAAACTCGACGCCACCCGCGAAGCATTGCGCAAGGCGGCGACCGACAACGATCTGATCATTACCAGCGGCGGTGTTTCTGTCGGTGAAGAGGACCATGTCAAGCCGGCGGTCGAGGCAGAAGGTCGGCTCGATATGTGGAAAATTGCCATCAAGCCGGGCAAGCCGTTGGCCTTTGGCGAAGTACGTCGTCCAGATGCGGCCGGAAAAGCCTGGTTCATCGGTTTGCCGGGCAATCCGGTTTCAGCGATGGTGACCTTCATGGTGATGGTCCGCCCCTTCATTCTTCGCTTGCAGGGTGCGGGGCTGCTGATGCCGCGCAGCTTTGCGCAACGCGCCGATTTCGAATGGCTGCGTCCGGATGCGCGCAAGGAATTCCTGCGCGCCCGGATCAATGCCGACGGCGGCATCGAACTCTACGTCAACCAAGGCTCAGGGGTGGTAACCTCGCTGTGCTGGGGCGATGGCCTGGTGATCAATCCGCCGGGGAAAACCATTGCCCGGGGCGATCTGGTCGAGTTCGTGCCTTTTGCGGAGTTGCTGTCATGAGCGTCACGATCCTCTATTTTGCCGGCCTCAAGGAAGCCCTCGGGCGCGGCAGCGAAACAATCGAACTCCCGGCCGGGGTCCACACGGTCGGTGCCTTGCGCGACTGGCTGGTGGCGCAGGGCAGGGAATCATTGGCGGTAGCGAAAAATCTTCGCTGCGCTATCAATCAGGATATGGCCGGGCTTGATGCGGCGGTGAAGAGTGGCGATGAAATCGCCTTTTTCCCGCCGGTCACGGGCGGCTGAAAGGAAAGCAAGTAATGTCGATTCAATGGTTCCCGGGGCACATGACCTCGGCCCGCAAGAAGGCCGGTGAAACGCTGGCCATGGCCGACGTCGTGGTTGAAGTGCTCGATGCACGCCTGCCGCAGGCCAGCAGCAATCCGATGATCCACGAACTGCGCGCTTTCCGGCAGCGTCCCTGTCTCAAGTTGCTGAACAAGGCCGATCTGGCCGATCCGGTAGCGACCAAGGCCTGGATGGAATATTTCGAGCAACAGCCCGGCGTCAAGGCCGTCGCTATTTCCTGCAAGAAAGCCAGCGACGTTGCCCGGGTGCCGGGGCTGGCCCAGAAGCTGGCGCCGCATCGCTGTGATGCGGTCAAGCCGCTGCGCCTGATGATCATGGGGATTCCCAACGTTGGTAAATCGACGCTGATGAATGCGCTGGTCAAAAAGCGGGTAGCCGCCGTCGGCGATCAGCCGGCCGTGACCAAGAGCCAGCAGCGGATCGACATCAGCTCGCGCCTGACCATCTACGATACGCCAGGCATGCTGTGGCCGAAGATCGCCCATCCGATCGATGGCCTGATGCTCGCCGCCAGCCATGCGGTCGGTGTCAATGCCTACATCGATGAAGAAGTTGCGACCTTCCTCGCCGGCTTCCTGCTTGAACAGTACCCGGCCATGCTGACGGCACGCTACGGGTTTTCCACCGAGAACATGGATGCTGTTTCGGTCATCGAGGCCGTTGCCAAAAAGCGTGGCTGCCTGCTCAAGGGGCGGGGCGGCGAATACGATTTCGAAAAAGCGGCAGCTATCTTGCTGATCGACTATCGCAGCGGCGCACTGGGACGGATCAGTCTGGAAACACCGGATTTGCGGGCCGAACGACAGACCCAGCTGGCGGCACTGGCCGCTGCAGCGGCTGCGGCCGATGCTGAAAAAGCCTGAAAAATCAGTGGGGCGAAAATTTATTTGTCTCTCGAAACGCAGAGTACTAGGCGTTTTCGAAACTCTTGTATATAATTCGCGCCCTGTTGGTGATCGTTATTGATCACAGCGTAGTTCCTCGATAGCTCAGTCGGTAGAGCGCCGGACTGTTAATCCGTAGGTCCCTGGTTCGAGCCCAGGTCGGGGAGCCAAAAGCCACTGTTTCAGGTCACAACCTTCTGATTCGGCTGTCTTGAGTTGTGCCCATGTGGCTCAGTGGTAGAGCACTCCCTTGGTAAGGGAGAGGTCGGCAGTTCGATCCTGCCCATGGGCACCACCCGTTTTTTCCCGAACCCTCAGTAGTCAAGACGCAAGCTGATCCAGTTGCGCCGTTCGACGATGCGGTCGTCCGCTTTTCCTTCCGCCCTGAATTCCCCGTGAGCTCCGTTAAGCGACTGAGCAGTGTAGGCAAGTTCGCCCTGCAGTTTGCCAACCTGAAGCGGATGACTCAAGCGAGCATCGATTCGCGTGTAGCCATCGGATTCGCTGTGCTGCGTCCATTTCATTTTTCCCTGCTTGTAGGCAGCTGTTGAAAACTGCATGTTGTAAGGCAGTTTCTGCATCAGCAGCAACGAAGATCCCAGGCGTGGCGCCGAATGGTTGGTTAGTGCCGACCAGCGCACCAGATTGCCATTGATCGATATGCTTGAGTCGTTGACCAGGCTATCGAGAAACTCCGATTTGATCCTGGTCAGGGCCTGGCCAAGCATCACGCGGGTGGTTTCAAAGGGTTGCCAGCGCCATTGATATTCGATGCCTTCGGTTTGCACGCGCTGCACCGGGGTGGTGAAGTCGGCCGTGATCGAGCCGCAACTTGCCATTTCGCAGAGATCGGCTTGCCTTACTGTTCGCTCGACGCTGAGCAGGCGGTTCGGGATTTTTTCGATAAAAGCACGGATATCGAGACTCATGCGAGAGGTACGCCAGTCGCCGAGATAGCCGATCTCCAGGCTTTCGAGCTTTTCGGATGGCATGTCCGGATTGCCATAAAACTTGCGGTCATAGAGCATCGTGCTGGCGGGGACGATTGTTCCGTCACGCTGGGCGAAGGCATTCAGCCGACGATCTCCCTTGTAGTCCACCAGGCTGCCGGTGCGTGTGGCTCTGGCGTAACCGAGGCGGATGGTATTTTCCGGGTTGAGATGGACGCTACCGCTGAGACGGGGAGAAAAACTGCTTCCGGCCAGTGAGTCATGATCGATCGAGCCGCCAAGATTGCCTGTAAACCATTGAGCGGGTTTCCATTCAAGGTTGGCGAAAGTACGGGTAATGCTCCGGCCAAGGCGTGGGTTACCGTAGAAATTGGCCTCTGACTGAACTTCGTCGCGTCGGTAACCGCCTCCCCAGGCAAGGCGAGTATGTTCTGTCGGATGAAAGCTGTGTTGCAGCTCGATTTCCTGGCGTATCGAGCTACCGTAAAAGCTGCCATCCCAATACAGGTAGTCAGTCGGTGCGGGTGTGTCGCCTGTGGCAGCCAGAAAGCGATCGCTTGCCGCGTCTCGTGACCAGGCGTAGCGCAGATTCAAATCGGCATCGGCAGACAGAATGTGTTTCCAGGCAAGTTGCAGGAAAGTGCTGGATTGCTTGAAATCATGCAAAGGTTCGCCCTGGCTGCCAATTTTGCCTTGGGGCATGGTGGCTGAGATGCTGCCCAGGTTGAATTGAAGCACATCGCTTGTCGAGAGCTGAAAATCGGCTCGCAAATCAAACAGGCGGGATTGAAAATCGTCGTGCCAACTGCTTCTGTCACGTAACCCGCTATCGTCTTTTTGTTGATAGGTAAAACGGAAGTCGCCGTTTTCGCCAATTTTTCCGCCGTTGCGCAGCGTGTAGTCGCGTACGCCCTGGTTGCCGATATTGCTTGATACGGAAAAACCGTGTGCCAATGCCGGGTCGACCGTGATGATGTTGATGACTCCGAGAAAGGCATTGTTGCCATAGGCGACAGAGTTTGTGCCGCGTACGATCTCGATGCGTTCGATGTCTTCGATGGCGATGGGTAGGACGTTCCAATTGACGCCGCTGCGGAATAGCGGCGAATACTGCGATCGATCATCGATCAGCACCTGGACGCGAGGCGAGAAATCCTCGTCGGTCAGGCCGTGATAGCTCACCCGGGTTGGTTCTGTGTTGTTGGGAAAGGTTTGAAAGCCGGGGACCAGCCTGAGCAGGTCATTCAGGTCGCGAGCCCCGGATGCCTTGATGATTTCCCGGTCGAGAATGGTCATCGAGCTTGGGGCGTCTTGCAGGCGTTGTGTCAGGCGGCTGGCCAAAGCGACAATTGGCAGTTCGGAGAAGAAAATATCCTCATCCGAATCGGCGCTACTCGCCTGCATTGGAAGTTGCAGCAAGGCGACAAGAAGCACGCTTCGAACATGTAAATCTGACAAGGGCGTTCTGCGTTTGGGCATGCGTCCGGGAAGGCTGGCGGTTAAAGTCGGCGAATCCTCTGTGCGGCATGGACGATGCGTAGAGCATCGAACCTTTGTCAGATTTTAGGGTGAAAATGTCAAAACAACTACATTTTTTACTGATGTGTTTTATTCTTTTCACACTCGCAATAAGGCGATTTTCAGTGGCGGCTGACCATCGTGGCTCGGAAAGTCAGACTCTGGCTGGATCCATTCGATTTCCCGTACCGTTCGACCTGCTTTCTTGGCGCAACGCAGTAACTGGTCGCCCCATATTTCACGCGACAATTGGGCTGCATTGTTGCAGCAGATCAAGGTTCCGCCCTCGTGGGTGCACGCCAGCGCCAGCTTCATCAAGGCCGCGTAGTCATTGACGATGTCGACCACGCCAAAAGCGCTTTTGGCGTAGCGTGGCGGATCGAGAAAAACGAGATCAAAGCGCTTGGCTTCCAGTTTTGGAAAAGCCGGCATGCGTTTGCCGCGCACCATGCTGGCCTGGCCGATGCCGGCGAATTGGCGCATGGCAGCAAAGGCATCGCTCTGGACGAAGCGCATGCGTATCGGCAAATCGTTCAGCCGGGCGTTTTCCTTGCCGACGTTGAGATTTGATTCGGCAAAATCGACGTTGACCACGTGCGTTGCACCCGCCTTGGCTGCCGCAACGCCGATTCCGCAGGTATAGGCAAACAGGTTGAGAACGCTCTTGCCGGCGGCTTCCTGAAGAATGCGCCGACGACCGGCGCGCATGTCGAGGAAAAGCCAGGGGTCCTGCCCGCTGTGGCGGCCTTGGACCAGGTAATTCAAACCCAGCTCACTGAATTGCCGCTGCTTTTCGGCCTCTGCCTGCTCCTGGCCTTGCAGCGGGTTGGCAATGCGCGAATTGCTCTGGCTGCGGTCGTTGTAAACTGTGATCAGGCCGGGCAGGGCGCTCGCGTAATAATTTTCGATGGCGATCCGCTCATCGGCTTCGAGCGGTGCGTGAAAGGTCTGGATCAAAAGCAGCTCACCGTAGCGGTCGACCGTGAGACCGGGGTGATTTTCGGTGCTGCCGTTGAAAAGCCGGTAGGCGTTGGTTTTTTCGCCGTGCAGTGATTCGATGAGAGTCTGGCGGGCCGAGAAGGCTTTTTCTATGGCGCTGACAAGTGGCAGGGAGGACATGGCGGTTTCCGGTGAGGGTTACAGCAATCACTGCGGTCGACCGCAGCCAGAAAGCCGAAAACCGCCAATTTTACCGGACTCCGCCGAGGCGAAGCCGGTTTGAACCGATCAGGTGCGGAAACGTCCGACGATCTGTTCGAGATTCACGGCAACCGCTTCAAGACTGCTGGCCGACTGGCTCATGCCGGACATGCTGTGGCTGGTTTGCTCAACCATGTTGGCAATTTCCTCGACGCGTTGGGCAATCGATGTCGAGGTCGCACTCTGTTCGCGCGTCGAGCCTGCGACTTCACGGATCCGGTCAAGTGTCTGGTGTGCTCCGCTTTCGATGCTGGTCAGCGAGTCAGCAGCCGAAGCGGCCAGTTCTGCGCCCCGCTCGACTTCTGGCAGGGCGGCATCCATGGTGCGGACAGCACCTTCGGTTTCATGCTGAATTCCGGCAATCATTTGCTCGATTTCAGTTGTTGCGCTTGATGTCCGCTCAGCCAGTTTGCGCACTTCATCGGCCACCACCGCAAAACCACGGCCTTGTTCGCCGGCCCGGGCCGCCTCGATCGCGGCGTTGAGTGCCAGCAGATTGGTTTGTCCGGCAATATCCTTGATGACCGAGGCGATGCTTGAAATCTGGTTGGCGCGGTCGTGCAGTACCTTGATGTTTTCAGAGGCACCCGAGACGGTCCGGGCAATTTGCTGGATTGCCTGGGTGGCCTGGTTGACCCGTTCGGTTCCCTGGTTGGCCAGTTGGACTGCCGTGTGGGAAAGCTGCTCGGTATCGGTCGCGTTATCGGAAATATGGTTCGAACTGACCGTCAATTGCTCGATGGCTGCTGCCATTGAAGACGTTGCATCGGCCTGTTGGTGCGCAGCCATGGCCACTTCGCGTGAGGCCTGGCTGATTTGTTCGGAGTTGGTTACTACATTGCGTGCATCGCGCCTGACCTGATCAAGAATCTCGCGCAGGGAAGCGGTCATGGTGCCAAGCATGAACAGCAAGCTGCCTCGAGGGGCATTGCCGACCGAGGTAGTCAGGTCGCCGTCGGCAATTTTTTTCATGACTTCGGCTGCCTTGGCCGGCTCGCCACCGATCTGGCCGAGGACGCTGCGTGAAACGACAAGGCTGAGCAGGCCAATGACCAGAATCGGGATCAACGCTATCGATAGCTCTGAAATCAGACGGTCGCGGAATAACTGTTCTTCCGAATCAAGATAGATGCCGGTGCCGATAACCCAGTTCCATGGGCTGAATTTCATGACGAAGAGCAGTTTCGGGAACTGTGTTGTCCCGCCAGGTCGCATGAAAGTGGTCTCGACAAACCCTTCATTGCTCGATTGAACGGAGTTCATGATTTCACGAAGCGTCAGGCGCCCTTGGGCATCCTTCAATTTTTCCATCATGTTCTGACCTTCGAATTCACGTTTGACGTGAGCGACGCCAACCCCTTCGAGGGTCCATGCATAATAGTATTCAGTCTTGCCATCGGCGCCGCCGTAGCGTGCTTCACGGATGGCCGAAGCGGCCAGTTTTTGTGCTTCTTCCCGGGTCATTTTTCCGGCCACTTCCTGAGCGTGGAAAAAACTGACGATGTTGTGGATGCCCTGAACGCCGGTTCGAACCTGTTCGCGATGTCCTTCCTGTAGCGCCTGGCGAGCGCTGTTTGCGCCCAGCACGGCGATCAGCCCCATGCCGATCACGGCAGCAATGACGATCAGGATGAGACGGCTGCGTAGCGAGAGATTGCTCAGCATTTTTTTCCCCTATTTTTGAGCGGTTTTTGTTTTTTGGTACGCATCTGTGCAAAACCAGATAATGCTAATAAATAGCATACACCCGGATGAGGGCGGTGTGGCACAAGAGGAATATCTTGTCCGATGCGGACAGCGGGTGGGCTGGACAGCCCACCCGGAGGAGGCTTAGCGAGCTTCCGGCGACGACTGGCTGGCAGGCAGAATCAGATTCAATGCCACCGCAAGGACGCCGCACAGGCTGATGCCTTGCAGCGAGAAACTGCCGATACTCAGGCCGAGACCGCCAATGCCGGTGACCAGCGTGACGGAAACGATGCACAAATTGCGCGGGCTGGAGAGATCGACGCGTGCATCCATGATGGTCTTCAGGCCGATGCCGGCAATCGAGCCGAAGAGCAGCATCATGATGCCGCCCATGACCGGCATCGGGATGGTCTGGAGCAGGGCCCCAAATTTGCCGACAAAGGCCATCATGATTGCGAAGCAGGCAGCCCAGGTCATGACCACCGGATTAAAGTTCCCGGTCAGCATGACGGCCCCTGTCACTTCGCCGTAGGTGGTAACCGGCGGGCCGCCGAACAGGCCGACGATATTGACGGCCAGTCCGTCGCCGAGCAGCGTGCGATGCAGGCCGGGCGATTCGGTGAAATCCTTGCCGGTCACCGAACCGATCGCCAGGACGCCGCCGACGTGCTCGACGATCGGGGCGATGGCGACCGGAATCATGAACAGAATGGCCGCCAGATTGAACTCCGGTGAGCCGAATTGCGGCATGGCGATCCATGCGGCTTGTTCGACCTTGCTGAAATCGACAATTCCGGCAAAAAGCGAGACGGTGTAGCCGACGGCAACGCCGATCAGGATCGGCACCAGCTTGAGCAAGCCACGGGCGCGGATGGCGGTCAGCATCGTTGCGGCCAGCGAAATGGCCGCAATCGACAGTGCCGTGCCATAGGGGACGACCTGCTGGTCGCCGGCCTTGCCGGTTGCCATATTGACCGCTACCTGGGCCAAGCCGAGGCCGATCACCATGACGACCGGGCCGATCACGACCGGTGGCAGCAGGCGATGAATGAAATTGACGCCGCGCCATTTGACCAGCCCGGCTGCAACGTAATAGAAAAAACTGGCCGAGGCGAGCGCGCCGAGCGTGGCCGGCATGCCCCAGGTTTGCACCGAGTAGGCAACCGGGGCGATGAAAGCGAAACTTGAGCCGAGATAGATCGGCACCTGGCGTTTGGTGCAGATCTGGAAAATCAGCGTGCCAACGCCGGCACCAAGCAGGGCCAGGCTGGGGTTGAGACCGGTCAGTAGCGGGACGAGGACGGTTGCGCCGAAAGCGACGAACAGGATTTGTGCGCCGGAAAGAGCTGTCCGCCAGGTGGGTTCGTGGGTGGTGCTCATGGCTTACTTGGTTCCAAAAATCTTGTCGCCGGCATCGCCGAGACCGGGAATGATGTAGCCATGTTCGTTCAAATGGCTGTCGACCGCAGCAGTGTAGATTTCCACTTCGGGATGAGCTGCCTGCAGCGCGGCAATGCCTTCCGGCGCGGCGACCAGTACCAGGGCGCGGACGTGCTTGCAGCCGTTGCGCTTGAGCATGTCGATGGTGGCGATCAGCGAACCGCCGGTCGCCAGCATCGGGTCGATGATCAAGGCCATGCGCTCGTCGAGCTGGCCGACGAAGCGCTCGAAGTACGGCTCGGGCATCAGCGTTTCTTCGTTGCGGGCGATGCCGACGACGCTGACTTTGGCGCTCGGAATCAGGTCGAGTACGCCGTCCAGCATGCCGAGACCGGCGCGCAGGATAGGTACGACGGTTACTTTCTTGCCCTTGATCTGGTCGATTTCAACCGGGCCGGCCCAGCCGTCGATCGTGCAGCGTTCGAGTTCAAAATCCCGGCAAGCTTCGTAAGTCAGCAGGCGGGCCAGCTCAGCCGTCAGTTCGCGGAATTTCTTGGTACTCATGTCGGCCGCACGCATCAGGCCGACTTTATGTTTGACGAGGGGATGGCGGACTTCAATCACCGGCATGGTGTTCTCCAAAAGCACTATTTTTCTAAGGCTTGCAGGTTAACGGATTCACGCTGACGGCGCACCGTCCAGTGTCAAAAAATCACGGATTTTCGGGTATTTCCGGGCTGTTTTGAAGTTTTAGCCAGCGTTGCCAGTGACCACACGCCGAACGCGCCCGGCGTTCATCGCCATCCCAGCCTCCGCCGTGGCACAGGCCGGTTACCGTTTCCGATTCGATCAGTACGCTGGCGTTGGTCGCGCCGGGTTGGCGCGGCCCCTGCCAGCGTTCGCAACTGGCGCAACGTTTGCGGTCGACGGCTTGAATCAACAAGATTTGGCAGCGCGGCAGGCAGCAATGCTCTGGGTGGCCGGGGTCAGCGGGCCGTTTTCCTTGCTCCAGCCCTTGATGCCGTTTTTGACGTTGTACACTTGGGTGTAACCGGCTTGCTGCGAAAGAAACTGGCTGACCGGCTTGGTCCGGTTGCCCGAGCGGCAGATGACGATCACCGGCTCATTGGGTTTGGCGACCGGCTTGATTTTCTCCAGCCAGGCTGCCGGATCGGAGCGGCCGCGTTCGTCGAAGAAGGTGATCAGCCGGCTGCCGCTGATGATGCCGGTTTCTTCCCATTCCGGCAGCGTGCGGATGTCAATGACCGGAACGCCGCGCTTGACCAGTTTGTCGAGCTCCGCATTGTCGATGTCGATCACTTCGGCCTGGGCAAATGTAGTGGCAAAGGCCAGAAAGGAGGCAAGAATCAGTCGTGGCATGGATTTTATTCCAGTATTTAATGAACCGATTATAGATGGCCTGCAGCCCGGCGCACGGAATGCGCTCTCCGGCATGGGATAATCGCTGCTTTTTTCGGGGCAGTCATGGCGCTCAAATCGACCATCTTCAAGGCAGAACTTCAGCTTGCCGATCTTGATCGCTCTCATTTTGGTGATTATTCGCTGACTATTGCCCGGCATCCTTCGGAAACCGATCAGCGGATGATGATCCGCCTGCTGGCCTTCGCCATGTTTGCCTCTGAAACGCTGGCATTTGGCCGGGGGTTGTCGAGCAGTGAAGATGAGGCGGATCTGGCCGATACCGACCTGACCGGGTTCATCGAACGCTGGATCGACGTCGGGCTGCCTGATGAACGCAATATCCGCCGCGCCTGCAGTCGTTCCGGGGAAACGGTCGTGCTGGCTTATGGCGCGCGGACGCTGGATCTCTGGTGGCAGGCTTCGGCCAGCAAGCTGGCCGGGCAGAAGAATCTGCGGGTCTATGCTCTGGCGCCCGACGAGTCCCAGGCCCTGGCCGGGCTAGCGGCACGCAACATGCGCCTGCAATGCACCATTCAGGACGGGGTGATCTGGCTGGGTAATGACAGCAGCCAGGTCGAACTCAAGCCGCGTTTGCTCTTCGGACCCGATCAGTAACGCAGCCAAAGAAGCGAGCCATGGCGGCTCGCTTTTTTTACGCCTGATTTTCGCGTGCCTCCTTGCGCAGCGAGGCCCAGACCGATGCGCCAATAATCACGGCGATGACGGCCAGGGAGAAACCGACCGGAATCTTGTAGAGATCGATCAGCAGCATCTTGATGCCGATGAACATCAGCACGATGGCCAGGCCGTATTTGAGCAGCGAGAAGCGGTCGGCCACGCCGGCCAGTAAAAAGTACATTGCCCGCAGGCCGAGAATGGCGAAGATGTTCGAGGTCAGCACGATGAACGGATCGGTGGTGATGGCGAAAATGGCCGGAATCGAGTCGACCGCGAAAATCAGGTCCGATATTTCCACCAGGACGAGGGCCAGAAAAAGCGGCGTGGCGTAGCGCAGGCCGTTTTTGACCACAAAGAAGTGTTGACCGTGAAATTCGGTCGTGATGTTCATGTGCCGGCGTATCCAGCGAATCAGGCGATTGTTTTCCAAATCAGGTTTTTCGTCGGCAAACCAGTACATCTTGACGCCGGTGACCAGCAAAAAAGCGCCGAAAACATACAGAATCCAGTGGAACTGGGTAATCAGCCAGGCCCCTGCAAAGATCATCACACTGCGCATGACGATGGCGCCGAGCACGCCATAAAGCAGCACCCGTTTTTGCAGTTCAGCCGGAATGGCAAAGAAGCTGAAGAGCATCATCCAGATGAAAACGTTATCGCCGGCCAGGGCTTTTTCGATCAGGTAACCGGTGATGAATTCGAGTGCCTTGGTATTGGCGATTTCGCGTCCGACGCTGCCGTCGAGATGCCACCAGAGTCCGCCGGCAAAGGCCAGGCTGAGACTGATCCAGATCAGCGACCAGACGCTTGCCTCCTTGAAACTGACGCGGTGTTCCTTGCCGCCGCCGACCACCAGCAGGTCAATGGCCAGCATGATTGCGACGATGGCTGAAAATCCGGCCCACAAGCCAAGATTGCCTACGGTTTCCATGATCCTTCCTTTCGTGCATTCCAGAAAAGCAAACGGCCCGAGCCGGGTTGGGCGAGGGGCCGTGGAATGCCAAAAGGTGCCTCGCCATTGCGGCAAAGGTCTTGCTCACAGCGCTGATTTGCTGCCCGGTTGCCGGAAGGTTTGGGCCTTCGTGATGACGACAAGTCGGTTAGGAGCTACTCCCCCTTGGGTGAATCGACTGTAATCAAACTGGATCTGGCTGTCAAACGGGGGCGCTGGCTCAGTGGAAAATTTTCCAGGCGAGTTCTACACCGGAAATGATCAGGTCGCCGATTTCCAGTTGATCCAGAGTGCTAGCGTTTTCACGTTGCCGGCGCGAGCGTTCTCTTTCGGTGCCCAGAATGGCATCGGCCAGCAAGGCGGGGTCGCGTGTCGTGCGCTTGATCTCGGCCTGCTGGTAAGTGGCCAGCGCCTGCTCGACAGCCTCCGGGTCGAGAATGGCGATCGGTGAGCGGCAATGCGTGCAGGCATAGTCGTGCCTGATATCGACGGGTGCGCCGCAACCGGTGCACCGGACGCTGCCGATTCTTGCCTTGAGTTGATCGATCTCTGTCACGGTCAACTGCCTGACAAAGCCCTTTTCGATCATGAACTGGGCAAAACTTGTAAAACGTCCGTGCTTTTGCAGGCAGCGGTGATAGTTGAAACGTCCGCTGCGGACGATGTCCAGACTGTGTATCAAACGGTCATCGCAGCGCGGGCAGTTGAGGCTGTCGCGCAGCGGCAGGCGTTGATCATCGCGGTGCTGATGGATCAGCCGGAAAAGCTCGATGATCGCGCCCGGTGTCAGTTGTGCGCTCTCGAAATCGTCGAACCAGATACCCTGGCAGGAGAAGCACAGGTCGAGTTCGATTTCGCCATGTAACTGACGTGCGAAACCTTGCTGCACCATCGGTTGCCGGCAGGAAGGGCAGCTTGTCGAACTCACGCTGGACGAATGCTGCCGAGGTTGAGTTTGACGCCTTTTTTCATTTTGCCGATGACGTGCATTTCGCAGGCCTTGCAGTCGAACTTGAGAATCAGTTTTTCATTGCCGTTGACCAGGGTCATCGGGTCCGACTTCAGGTGCTTCACTTCCTTGGGGCAGAGGTTGAAGCTGTAGCGCAGGCAATGGCGGGTGATCATCAACGAAACCATGCCTTTTTCCTGATTCGCTTCATAAGCCTCGGCGATCAGTTTGACGCCGTGCTTTTCGTAGAACTGGCGGGCCTTGGCGTTGAAGACGTTGCCGAGATAAGTCAGTTCTTCCTGCGGGTAGGGCGTTGGCTGCGCGGCTGGCGTGGCGCGTGGCGGCCGGGCGTGGGCGGCCAGGCGTGCTGTTTCGAGCTTTTCGGTCGCTTCGCGGCGCAGCGCATTGATGGCACTGGTCGGCAGGAAAAAGGCTTGTGACAGCTTCAGTTCGACGGGCTGCGCGGCGAACATCGTGTTGCCGAACTTGCCGAGTTGTTCGCTCAGGCCGCTCAGTGCCCGCTCGGCGTTCTTGGCCATTTCCTTGCTGTCGGGCAGGTCGACCGTGACGCTGATCTGGTCTTCGTCGGTCAGGGTCAGCGCAAAGCCGTCGGCGGTTTCGCTGAACACCGGCTGGATCGAAATACGGCGTTCGGCCGATTCCTTCTCCAGCGAGCGTTCGAACTCCTGGTCGCGGTTGCGGAACAGCGTTGCCCCTTCGGTCAGCTCGGCCGGGATTTCGACCGGGAAAAGCGTCTTGCCGTCAGCCCGGTTGATGCGCATGCCGACGACTTCGCCGTGGCCGTCATAAAAACAGACGCCGTCGCCATTGTTGAAGTCGATTGCGCTGTTGACCGTGAAATAGCCATCGCCGATTTCGGCGACCTCGCCAATCGGTTCGCCAACAAAACTCGGCGAGTCGAACGCGCCGATATCGTCCTGGCGGTCATTGGCAAAGTAATCGGTATAGCCCCGGTTGTAGGTTTTGTCCGGCTGCGGCTCGAAGGTGTAGGTGCTGCGGCCGGAAGAGGCGCGGCTAAATTCAGGGTTGCTGGCGATGACTTCATCGAGCAGCGTGCGGTAATGCGCGGTGATGTTCTTGACGTAGCTGAGGTCCTTCAGGCGGCCCTCGATCTTGAACGAACTGACGCCGGCCTTGGCCAGAGCGAGGATGTTTTCGCTCTGGTTGTTGTCCTTCATCGACAGCAGGTGCTGGTTCTCGGTGATCGTCTTGCCCTTGTCGTCGATCAGTGTGTAGGGCAGGCGGCAGGCTTGCGAACACTCGCCGCGATTGGCGCTGCGACCGGTGTGGGCATGGCTGATGAAGCACTGGCCGCTGTACGCGACACAGAGTGCACCGTGGACAAAATACTCCAACGCAACAGAGCTTTGCGACGATATCTTGATAATTTCGTTTAAGCTTAACTCGCGGGCCAGAACGACCTGCGAGAAGCCTGCATCTTCAAGGAATTTGACCTTGTCTGGGTTGCGATTGTCGGTCTGCGTGCTGGCATGCAACTGGATCGGCGGCATGTCGATTTCAAGCAGGCCCATGTCCTGGATGATCAGCGCATCGGCGCCGGCATCGTAAAGTTGCCAGGCAAGTTGCCGGCTGTCTTCCAGTTCGTCGTCGCGCAGGATGGTGTTGAGTGCGACGAAAACCTTGGCGTGATAGCGGTGGGCAAAGGCGGCCAGGCGGGCGATGTCTTCGACGCTGTTGCCGGCCCCGTAGCGAGCCCCGAAGGAGGGGCCACCGATATATACGGCATCGGCGCCGTGCTTGATGGCTTCGATGCCGAAATCGGCATTCTTGGCCGGGGCGAGGAGTTCGAGCGGGTGATGGATTCTGGTCATCTGGGCTTAGTACGCAAAACGCGGGGCAAGTTCTTCTATGTTGAATTCACGCAGGATGGCCTCGGCCCGTTCGTGCGCATTCTTTCGCGGTCGACCGCCATTGGCTGTCGATTTCGAAGCGATGATCAATTCGTTTTTCATTGAATGCTCCCAGCCGACCAGTTCGGTGACGGTGACCTGATAGCCGTGCGATTCAAGCAGCAGGCAACGCAACACATTGGTCAGGTGGCTGCCCAGTTCGCGGGTGTGGATCGGGTGGCGCCACAATTCGGACAGCGATGTCGCAGCGAGAGATTCGTTTTTCCGGGCGCGCATGGTTGCAGCGACCTCGGCCTGGCAGCAAGGCACCAGCACGATATGCCGGGCCTGCTTGGTCAGTGCGAAGCGGATGGCGTCGTCGGTCGCCGTATTGCAGGCGTGCAGTGCGGTGACGACATCGATCTGCTCGGGTAGCTGGTTCGAATGGGTCGATTCTTCGACCGTGATGTCGAGAAAGCTCATTCCCTCGAAGCCGAGCCGGGCAGCCAGTTCGCGCGATTTGTCGACCAGTTCCTTGCGCGTTTCGATGCCATAAATGTGGCCGCGTTTTTCTTCCGCCTGACGATCCTTGAAGAACAGATCGTAAAGAATGAACCCGAGGTAGGATTTGCCGGCGCCATGGTCGGCCAGGCTTCGGGCATCGGCCAGCAGTGGCTCGATGAACTGGTAAAGGTGATAGACCTGCTTCAATTTGCGGCGGGTGTCCTGGTTGAGCTTGCCGTCACGCGTCAGGATGTGCAGTTCCTTGAGCAGTTCAATCGACTGGCCGGGACGAATTTCAGGAATTTCGGCAGGGGTGTTTTGCTTTTTCATGGGGCGTGATTATCGCATTCAAATGTCTGTCACTTTCGTGTCAACCGAATCGAAACTGTGTCGTTATTAGGCTCATGGTGATCCAACACCGCACTTCATACGGAGAGACAAATGGGCAGTTTGAGCAACGAATCCTTCGAACAATTCCTGGATTCCCTGAAGAAAGCCGGCATTACGATTTCCAACGAAGCCGAACTGCGCGAGCGGCTGGCAGAAGCTCAACGCTGGCGTTTCGCCTTCCAGACACTGGCTGCCAACGGCAAGATCATCGGCATCAGTTTCGAGGATCACTCCGAAGGTCGCAACGATGCTGAAATCAGCCGTGCGTTCAACGAATTCCAGTTCTCGGAAAAGTCCAAAGCTGTTTTTTCGGCTAATCTGAAACACTAAAAGGTTTTGAGCCCCGGTACTGCGGGGCACAAAAAGAAAGACGGGCACCGAAATGGTGCCCGTTTTGTTTTTGCACGCGATGCCCGCTTTGGCGAGCATCGTGGCAATGGCGTTATTTGCGGGTGATCGGCTTGTAGCGGATACGCTTCGGCTTGGCACCTTCTTCGCCGAGGCGTTTCTTCTTGTCCTCTTCGTATTCCTGGAAGTTGCCTTCGAAGAAGTTCCACTGCGAATCGCCTTCGGCGGCCAGGATGTGCGTACAGATACGATCGAGGAACCAGCGATCGTGCGAGATGACCATCGCGCAGCCGGGGAATTCGAGCAGCGCATCTTCCAGGGCGCGCAGGGTTTCGACGTCGAGGTCGTTCGACGGTTCGTCGAGCAGCAGGACGTTGCCGCCGGTCATCAACGTTTTGGCGAGATGCAGGCGACCACGTTCGCCGCCGGACAGATTGCCGACCTGCTTGCCCTGGTCGGCGCCCTTGAAGTTGAAGCGGCCGATGTAGGCGCGCGACGGCATTTCGAACTTGCCGATCTGCAGGATGTCGCTGCCCTGGGCCAGTTCTTCGAACACGGTCTTGGTGCCGTCGAGGCAGTCGCGCGACTGGTCGACGTAGGCGATTTTGACCGTCGGGCCGATGTCGACCGTGCCGGAGTCCGGCTGCTGCTGGCCGGTGATCATCTTGAACAGCGTCGATTTACCGGCGCCGTTCGGACCGATGATGCCGACGATGGCGCCGGCCGGGATGGTGAAGCTGACGTTGTCCATCAGCAGCTTGTCGCCAAAGGTCTTGGTGACGCCGTTGAACTCGATGACCTTGCCGCCCAGGCGCTCGCCGACCGGAATGAAGATTTCCTGGGTTTCGTTGCGCTTCTGGTATTCCTGGCTCGACATTTCCTCGAAACGGGCGAGACGCGACTTGGACTTGGCCTGGCGTGCCTTCGGATTCGAGCGCACCCATTCCAGTTCCTGCTTCATCGCCTTCATGTGGGCGTCGATCTGCTTGTTTTCGGTCTCCAGACGGGCTTCCTTCTGCTCCAGCCAGCTGGAGTAATTGCCCTTGTACGGGATGCCGTGGCCGCGGTCGAGTTCGAGAATCCACTCGGCAGCGTTGTCGAGGAAGTAACGGTCGTGGGTGACGGCGACGACGGTGCCCGGGAAACGGACGAGGAACTGTTCCAGCCATTCGACGGATTCGGCATCCAAGTGATTGGTCGGTTCGTCGAGCAGCAGCATGTCGGGCTTGGCGAGCAGCAGCTTGCACAGCGCGACGCGGCGCTTTTCACCGCCGGACAGGTTGCCGATCACGGCTTCCCAGGCTGGCAGGCGCAGCGCATCGGCGGCCAGTTCCATTTGGGCTTCGGTATCGGCGCCGGCAGTCGAGATAATTGCTTCAAGGCGGGCCTGTTCTTCGGCCAGTTTGTCGAAATCGGCGTCTTCTTCAGCGTAGGCGGCATAAACGGCTTCCAGCTTGGCTTGCGCCTGAATGACTTCGCCGAGTGCCGATTCAACTTCTTCCTTGACGGTCTTGGCTGGGTCGAGTTGCGGCTCCTGCGGCAGATAGCCGATCGAGACGCCGGCCAGGTGCTGGACTTCGCCGTCGTATTCCTTGTCGACGTTGGCCATGATCTTCAGCACGGTCGACTTGCCGGAACCGTTCAAACCGAGCAGGCCGATCTTGGCGCCCGGGAAGAAGGAGAGGGAAATATCCTTGATGATCTGCCGCTTGGGCGGGACGATCTTGCTGACGCGCAGCATCGACATTACGTATTGAGCCATGGACCTTGCCTGTCGCTGGAAATGAATAGCCGCAAAGTCTACGAGGCTTCGCGGCAAATGAATAGTGTTTCGACCAAAACAAAAAGGCCAATCCGGAGATTGGCCTGAATGTCTGGTTTTACTGGCGCGCCCGGAGCGATTCGAACGCCCGACCCTCTGGTTCGTAGCCAGATACTCTATCCAACTGAGCTACGGGCGCGCTGTAAAAACTCAACTTCATTTACTCACCGATTTTTGAAACCGGCTTACTGCTTTTCTGTTGGCGCGCCCGGAGCGATTCGAACGCCCGACCCTCTGGTTCGTAGCCAGATACTCTATCCAACTGAGCTACGGGCGCGCTGTCAGAGGGGCGCATTATACGTACAAAATCGCGGAATGCAAGGCCTATCCACTAAAATATCGAATGCGCCAATTTTCTGTTCGAATGCCGAAGTATCCCGAGTGCTGGCAAAGTTGCGGTTCATGTGCCAGCGGCCCCGTGTTCATTCTTGAAATTCTTGTCGAGATCGGGGACGAAATATCGTTTGGCGACAATATCCTGACACTGGAGACCGGCAAGGTGGCGCTTGATATTCCCGTGCTGCACGCTGGCAAGGTGGTAGCTATCCACGTTATCGCTGGCGATACGGTGGATGAAGGGGCGCTGCTGCTGACGCTTGAAGCAGAGTAAGGTCAGGCAGGCAAGGGCGCAGGAATGAAGGGTAGGCGACCCGAGTTGAGGTAAACCTCGCAACGCTCGATATAGTCACGGGTGCTTTTGGGCATCGGAGTGCGGGCTCGGGCGAGATAGAAAATCAGGTCACGCCCCTGGCGAATGAGTAGCAGGCCATCGGAGATGCGATGGCCAAACAGGTCGGGCTGACGTTTTTCAATGGCTTGCGGCAGTGGCGTGAAATTGCCCAGGCGTTCGGCGGCCGTGACCAGTTGTGACCAGACCTCAAAAATATCATGGTCGGTACGCAGGTTTTCTGCCTTGATCTTGGCGGCATTGGCAAAGTCGCGAACCGGGTTTTTGATGGCTGAAAACGGCTCGATGACCGAAAAGTTGTTAATCATGGCATTGGCGATTTTGTCGATATCGCGCATGGTTTGCCCGATTTTGATGTAGCGGCTTTCGTAAAAATCTTCGAGTGGAATCGAAAAAGCCCGGAAAGGCTCACCCCACAATTCGTCAATCCCTTCTTCACCGCTGCGATGAAGGACGAAACGGCCGAGTGCCATGGCATCGAGCAGACACTGTCCGCATTCACGCATCAGCGCATCGTCGCTGCTGATTTCGATTCCGTCGGCCTGCAGTTCGACCAGGCGCCGGAAAATGTCGGTTGCCCGGTTGAAGTAGGCTCCGGCAAGCATGGCTGCCTTGACCCGCTTGCGCGCCGGGTCGGTTTCGGATTCGTGGGCCGCCTTGGCTTCGGCCAGTCGGGTGCCGGGAATGTTGAGGCCGTGTTCGGTGTGGTTGAACAAGCGTCGCGTCAGGCCCTCGATCAGTCGTTTTTTTGCTTCCAGCGTATCTGCCGGGACCGGGTAGGTCTTGATCCAGTAGCCGTCATAGAGAACCCGTTCTTCTCCGTCGATCAGGCGGCGAGCTCCCTCTGCTGGATTGTTCGTGGGGCAGTCTGTACTGAGTTGATCAACCGAGGTCATGGCTTTGTGGCTTTGCTTGGACGCTTCATGTCGCTAAAACGCACTGGCGAATCTGCGTCCGGGGAAGCTGGGGTGTATCGAGGGGGTGGATTCTGCACGACATTTCGGGCGTTGTCGCGCTGCAGCATTCGACAAAGTACTTTCAGGCGAGCAGTGCAACCGACTTGATTTGTGCGTATACCGCCAGACCGGGGCGAATCGACAGGTTTTCAGCCGAGCGCTGCGTGATCCGGGCAAGCAGCGGCGTGCCTGCAACGTCCAGCTTGATTAGCACATGACCCGGTGTGGTGGTCGGGGCCAGTTCAACGACAGTGGCGCTGACGCTATTCAGAATGCTGCTCTGCTCCTGGGGGACCAGGGCCAGACTGACGTCGCGGGCATGAATGCGGCAGCGTATTGGCGTGCCGGGCGCTTTGCCGTGGCGGGATACGAAAATGGCACCGCCCGGGAAGGTCAGCCGTGTCAGGTCATGAGCCTCATGTGCGGCAATCGTTGCCTGAATCACGACACCGGCGTCGTCGGCAAATACACCGGGCAGATCAATGCGCGACAGTACGTCGTTCAGCGGTCCATCGGCAATGACGCGACCAGCATCGAGCAAGACCAGATGATCAGCCAGGCGGGCAACTTCGTCGGGGGCATGGCTGACATAAATGATCGGGATGGCCAGTTCGGCGTGCAGTCGTTCGAGATAAGGCAGGATTTCAAGTTTTCGCTTGAGATCGAGCGCGGCGAGAGGCTCGTCCATCAATAGCAGCGTGGGTGCAGCGAGCAGGGCGCGGGCAATGGCGACACGCTGACGTTCACCGCCCGAGAGTTGTTCCGGCGAACGTTCGAGGAGCGGGGTGATGCCGAGCAATTCGGCAATTTCAGGCAAGGCGAAGCGGTTTGCTGCGGTCGACGCCCTTTTTTGCCCATATTCCATATTGCCGCGCACGGAAAGGTGCGGAAACAGGCTGGCTTCCTGAAAAACGACACCCAGCGCGCGCTGATGCGTCGGGACGAAATGGCCACGGGATTCATCCTGCCAGACCTGTTCGCCTATCGAGAAATAGGCATGGCGAGCACGTTCAAGGCCGGCCATGGCTCGCAGGCAGGTGGTTTTCCCCGAGCCGGAATGGCCGAACAGTACGCTAATGCCGCTTCCTGGCAGCGTCAGGTCGACATCCAGTTGGAAATCCTTACGGTCGACGCGAAATTTGGCCCGGATTTGATGGCTCATAATATTTTTTGCCGATTCGGGCTGTAGGCGTACAAACCCAGCAAGACGATGAAGCTGAACAGCAGCATGCCGGCAGAGAGCCAGTGTGCCTGAGTGTATTCAAGAGCTTCGACATGGTCGTAGATCTGTACCGAAACGACGCGCGTTTTATCCGGGATGTTGCCGCCAATCATCAGCACGATGCCGAACTCACCCACCGTGTGGGCGAAGCCAAGAATCGCCCCGCTCAGGAAACCGGGTTTGGCCAGTGGAACGACGACCGACCAGAACGCATCCCAAGGGCTGGCACGCAAGGTGGCGGCGACTTCCAGCGGACGTTCTCCGATCGCTTCGAAAGCATTGCGGATCGGCTGCACAACGAAAGGCAACGAGTAGAACACCGAGGCGATGACCAGTCCGGGGAAAGTGAAGGGCAGCAAGCCGATACCCAGTGCCTGGGTCATATGGCCGACCGGACCGTTCGGCCCCATGGCCAGCAAAAGGTAAAACCCGATAACCGTGGGCGGCAGGACCAATGGCAGGGCAACGACTGCACTGGCGATGCCTTTCAAGGCGGAGCGGGTGCGCGCCAGCCACCAGGCGATCGGTGTGCCGATCAGCAGCAGCAACAGCGTGACCGTTGTGGCCAGCTTGAGAGTCAGCCAGAGCGCGGCGATGTCGGCAGAGGGGACGATGCTTTCCATGGGCAGCCGGTCAGTGCAATTGATATCTGAAAGAAGGATGGCCTGTTTGTGAACCAGGAAAGCCGTGGATGATTCGACTGTCTTGTGCGGGTTTTCCGGTCAACGGACGGATGTTGGCACAAAAACGATGGGCCGTAACAGCCGCAAGCGACTTTCAGGCTGCCCGCTGGCCTGATTATTCGCTACCGTCCTCACCCAAACCGTATTTCTTGATCTTGTCGTGCAGGGTGGTCTTGGCGACAACTAGCGCTTCCGCCGTCCGGGCCAGGCTGCCGTGGCGGCGCAGGGCATCGGCGATCAGGGCGCGTTCGAAAGCCTCGACTGTTCCTGAAAGTGGGGTGGGGCCGTCACTTTGCGGCTGGCCGAAAGGAGGCGATCCGCTTTCGATGCCCAGTACGCAGCGGTCGGCCACGTTGCGCAATTCACGGACATTGCCCGGCCAGTGGTAGCCGACCAGCTGGCGTACCCGGCCGGCCGAAGTTTCCGGAACCGGGCGCTGGTGGCGGGCCGAGGCTTGCAGCAGAAAATGCTCGAACAGCAGCGGAATGTCTTCGCGCCGCTCGCGCAAGGGCGGCAGGCTCAGCGTAGCGACGCTGAGGCGGTAATACAGATCGTTGCGAAAGCCGCCGCGCGCCGAAAGATCCAGCAGATCTTCCTTGGTTGCGGCGATGACGCGGCAGTTGATCGGAATGGTCGTATTCGATCCCAGGCGCTCCAGCGTTCTTTCCTGCAGCACGCGCAACAGCTTGATCTGCATGGCCAGCGGCATGCTCTCGATTTCGTCGAGAAAGAGCGTTCCGCCGCTGGCGTATTCGATCTTGCCGATCCGACGTTTGGCCGCCCCGGTGTAGGCGCCGGCCTCATGGCCGAATATTTCGCTATCGAACAAGGTTTCCGGCAGGCCGCCGCAATTGATCGCCACGAAATTTCCATCACGGCGCGGGCTGGCATCGTGCAGGCAGCGGGCAATCAGCTCCTTGCCGGTCCCGGTTTCGCCGTGAATCAATACATCGGCAGCACTATCGGCGAGGCCGAGCAGCATCTGGCGAACCTTCTGCATGCCGGCTGCCCGGCCGATCAGCTTGCTTTCGAGTTGATTGCGTTGGTCGAGCTGGCGACGCAGGTTGCGAACCTCCAGCACCAGACGGCGTTTTTCCAGGGCGCGGCGGACAACTTCGACCAGATATTCCGGGGCAAAGGGTTTCTGGATGAAATCGTAGGCGCCATCCTTCATCGCCTGTACCGCCATCGAAATATCACCGTGGCCGGTGATCAGGACAACGGGAAGTTCCGGGTCAATGAGCAGCGTTTCCCGCAGGAAAGTCATGCCGTCCATTTTGGGCAGCCGGATATCGCTGACCACAATGCCGGGAAAATCATGGCCGAGGCGGCGTCTGGCCTGCTCGGCACTGCCGACGCACTCGGTTGCGATGCCTTCGAGTTGGAGGGCTTGTTCGCAGCCAAGGGCAACGTCCGGGTCATCCTCGATAATCAGTACTTTGAGTGTTTCGGTCATGGTTTTCGGGGTTCCGCGGTCAACGGGATTTCCAGGGTGAAAATGGCGCCGCCGGCCGGGTGGTTGGCACCGCTCAGCGTACCGCCAAAGTCGCGCACGATGCCGGCCGAAATGGTCAGGCCGAGGCCCAGGCCCACGCCGGCCTCCTTGGTGGTAAAGAAGGGTTCGAACAAATGGGCGAGGGCTTCTTCGGCCAGCCCGGGGCCGTGGTCGCGAACGGTCAGGCGAGCTTGCTGGCCGATGGTTTCACAGCTGATTTCGAGGCATGGTGCGCTTTGTCCATCCATGGCATCAAGGGCATTGCCGATCAGGTTGACCAGCACTTGTTCCAGCCGATTGGCGTCGCAGAGCGAGAACGGCTCGGGCAACGGGCAGTGACGAACGATATTGATGCCGCGTTCGCTCAGGCGCTGTTCGAGCAGGGCGAGTGCGTTGTCCAGCGCACTGCACAGCGCCACCGCTTGCAACTGGCCGCTTGATTTTCGGGCAAAGGCGCGCAGTTGTCCGGTGATCAAGCCCATGCGGTCGACCAGTTGGGCGATTCGTTCGAGGTTGGCGCGCGTCGTTGTCAGGTCGCCCCGGTCGAGAAAGCGTACGCCGTTGCCGGAAAGCGTGCGCAGTGCAGCCAGTGGTTGATTCAGTTCGTGGGCGATACCGGTCGATAGTTGTCCGATAACGGCGAGCTTGCCGGCCTGGACCAGTTCATCCTGGGCTGCACGCAATGTCCGTTCGGCCCTGATCCGTTCGGCAATTTCATCCTGCAGCAAGTGATTGGCGGCCGAGAGATCGGCGGTGCGTTCATCGACTTTGCGTTCCAGTTCATCATGTGCTTGTTGCAGCGCCTCTCTGGCGGCCAGGCGGTCCTTCAGGTGGCGCCGGCGTTCATCGAGCATCAGGCCGAGCATGAACAGGAAGGCGGCGCCGACGCCGGCCAGTGCCGCACGGCTTTGGGCAATGTCGTCGACCTGTTCAAGGTGCGAGAGGACGGTCAGTGTCCATGGCGTGCCGGGCAGCGGGCGCGACTGCGCCAAAAAACGGCCGGCAACGGGGTAGACCGTGACCATCTCCGGACCTTCCTTGGCAATTCGGACCAGGCGTGCGCCGTGGTCGAGTTCCTGTATTTCCTTGAGGCCGAGCGGTTTCAGGGCGCGCCGGTTGTATTGCTGGGTCTGGTCGAAGGCGCTGCGGGTGTTTTCATCGAGCGGCCGCAGCGTGGTGAATTTCCAGTCGGCGACCGAGCCCAGAATGACTACGCCGTTTTCGTCGGTCACCATGACCGGTGCCTCGACGGTGCTCCATGATTTTTCGAGTTGCTCAAGGCTGACCTTGATGACGGCTACACCTAACGTCCGGCTTTCGTCCGCCAGGGTCGACGCCAGGTAATAGCCGGGTTCGCCGCGGGTTGTTCCGATGCCGAAAAAGCGGCCGTTGCCGCTGTCGATCGCTTCCCGGAAATAGGGGCGGAAGGAGAGATCTTCGCCAATAAAACTGTCGGCCCGGCGCCAGTTGCTTGAAGCCACGACATGGCCGCTGGCATCGATGACATAGATCGACAGCGTGCCGGCACGGTCATTCAGTTGTTCAAGGTAGGCATTGACTTGCGGTGCCAGCTTGTTGTCGACCGGTTTCCTGAGCAGGTCCAGGACATCGCGCTCAAGCCCGAGTGTGCCGGGGAGAAAAGCATATTTGCCGATCTCGCGTTCCAGGCTGGCGGTGTAGAGGTCGAGTCGGTGCAATCCGGTGGCTTGCAGGTCGGCAATGCCCAGTTGCTGGGCGATGCGGTGCGCAGCGAAACTGCTCAGGCCCATCAGCACGAGAAGCAGGATGAAAATCGGCAGGTGGCGCAGTGAGCGGCGGCTGGACATGGTCGGCAAGCGGTGGAGTCGCGTATGGTAGCAGGGCTTACAGCAGGTCGATCAGTTGCTTGGCGATCAGGATGCAGACAACGCCGAGAAAGGCTTTGCGGATGAATCCGGCACCATGTTTCAGCGCCAGTTGGGTGCCGACTTGGGCGCCTGCCAGATTGCAGACGGCCATGGTCAGGCCGACGGCCCACAGGATAGGGCCGTGACTGGCAAAAAAGCCGATGGCTGAAATGTTGGTTGCGACATTGATCACCTTGGCACTGGCCGAAGCGCGTACAAAATTCATGCCAAACAGGCGAACGAAGCCGAAAATCAGGAAGCTGCCGGTGCCGGGGCCAAAAAATCCGTCATAGATGCCGATGACGAGTCCAAATAGTGCTCCCAGCCAGGCGTCGCGCGGGCTGGCCTCGCGCTCTTCGGTCTGGCCGAGGTCCTTGCGCATGAAGGTATAAATCGCAACGGTCAGCATCATGATGACGACCAGCGGGCGCATCGCTTCGCGTGAAATCCAGGCGACCAGTGCGGCACCGATCCAGGCGCCGAGCAAGGCGGTTGCCGTCGCCGGCAGGACAATCCGCCAGGGAATGCTAACGGCCCGCGCATAGCGCCAGAGCGAGGCGCTGGTGCCGGCAATGCTGGAAACCTTGTTGGTCCCGAAAAGCGTTGGAATGGCCGTTTGAGGAAATGAGGAGAGCAATACGGGAATCTGGATAAGGCCGCCGCCCCCGACGACGGCATCGACCATGCCGGCGAAGAAAGCTGCAGGAGCGAGAATGAACCAGTCGATTGTCATGATTTGCCAAAAAAAGGACCCGGTGCAAAGCGCACCGGGTCATTAAAATGGTTCGACTCGAGGGAAGCCGAACCGAGGAGAGGGTACATGTCAGGCAGCAGCGGGAACGAGATCTTCCCCTTCAACCGGCAGGGCTTCGTCGGCATCGGCCAAGGTTTCATCAACCGGGACGATGGCGTTTTCCCACTTGGCGACGACGGCCGTGGCGATGGCATTGCCCAGCACGTTGGTCACGGTGCGCCCCATGTCGAGGAAGTGGTCAATGCCAAGAACCAGCAGCAGGCCGGCTTCCGGCAGGCCGAACATCGGCAGAACGGCGGCAACGACGACCAGCGATGCGCGCGGCACGCCGGCAATCCCCTTGCTCGACACCATCAGCACCAGCAGCATGGTGATCTGGGCGGTCAGGGTCAGCGGGATGTTGTAGGCCTGGGCGACAAACAGCGCGGCAAAGGTGGTGTAGATCATCGAGCCGTCGAGGTTGAAGGAGTAACCCAGCGGCAGGACAAAGCTGGTTACACGGTTCTTGATACCGAATTTTTCCAGTTGCTCCATCAGCTTCGGATAAACCGATTCGCTGCTGGCGGTTGAAAAACCAACCAGCATCGGACCGCGGACCAGTTTGAGCAGGCGGAAAACATCCTTGCCGAGGACAAAGTAGCCAGCCGTGATCAGGACGATCCAGAGTGCGGCCAGGGCAGCGTAGAAGCTGACCAGCAGTTTGCCGAAAACCATCAGCATGCCGAGGCCTTGCAGGGTAATTGCGCCGGCAACGGCACCGAAAACGCCGACCGGGGCAAAACGCATGACGTAGTCGGTGACCTTGAGCATGACATGGACGATTTCTTCCATCGTGCATACCAGGCTACGGGCCGTCTGGTTATGCAGATGGCCCAGTGCCAGACCAAAAAAGACAGCAAAAACGAGAATCTGCAGGATTTCATTGGCAGCCATCGCTTCGAAGATGTTCTTCGGGAAAACGTGGGTGATGAAATCCTTCAGGTTCAGGGCGCTGGTTTTCAGGCTCAGGGCGCTGCCTGTATCCGGCAATGCCACGCTCAGCCCTTCACCCGGACGCAGGATATTGGCAAAGACGAGGCCGAGCAGCAGCGAGCAGAATGATGCGCCGACGAACCAGCCGAGTGCCTTGGCACCAATCCGGCCGACGGTCTTGGAGTCGCCCATGCCGGCCAGGCCGGCAACCAGCGTCGCAAAGACGAGCGGGGCGATGATCATCTTGATCAGGCGCAGGAAAATGTCGGTCAGAATGCCGAAGTAAGACGCGATTTCCTTGGCCTGGGCCGGGCTGGATGCCAGCGTGTTGCAGGCATAGCCGACGATGACGCCGAGCACCAGGGCGATACCGATCAGGGTAGTCAGCCGGTTCATTTTCATGATGTTTTTCCTTGTTTTGAAAATTGGACGAATTCAGCCGTTCAAGCGGCGTGGGTCGGAATCATTTGCGGCCGGGTCAGCACTTCCGGGCGCAGCACTTCTGCGAGTTGTTCGGGGCTCATCAACTTGCGTTCGAGGACGATTTCAGCGACGCCGCGACCGCTCAGGTGCGCTTCGGCCGCAATCTCCGTGGCATTGGCATAACCGATGTAGGGATTGAGTGCGGTGACGATACCGATCGAGCGTTCGACGCTGGCGCGCAGGGTTTCGCGGTTGGCCGTGATGCCGTCGACGCAATGGTCGGCCAGCGCCTTGCAGCCCTTGCGCAGATGCAGCACGCTCTTGAACAGGCTGTGGGCGATGATCGGTTCGAAGGCATTGAGCTGGAGTTGTCCGGCTTCGGCAGCGAAGGTGACGGTGGTGTCGTTGCCGATCACTTCGAAGGCGATCTGGTTGACCACTTCCGGAATGACTGGATTGACTTTGCCCGGCATGATCGACGAGCCAGCCTGACGCGGCGGCAGGTTGATTTCGCCGAAACCGGCACGTGGACCGGAGGAGAGCAGGCGCAAATCGTTGCAAACCTTGGAAAGCTTGACGGCAACGCGCTTGAGCACGCCGGAAAGCTGCACGAAGCTGCCGCAATCCTGCGTCGCTTCGATCAGATTGGGGGCGGTCACGACCGGCACGCCGCTGATTTCGATCAGGCGACGGCAGACCAGCGGGGCGTAGTCGGGGTGGGCGTTGATGCCGGTACCGATCGCGGTGGCGCCGAGGTTGATTTCACGGATCAGCAAGGCGGCTTCCTTGAGGCGCTCTTCATCTTCGCCGAGCATCACGGCGTAGGTCGAGAATTCCTGGCCGAGCGTCATCGGTACGGCATCCTGCAACTGGGTGCGGCCCATCTTGAGGACGTCGGCAAACTCGACTGCCTTGCGTTCGAAGGCATTGCGCAGGTAGGCCATGGCGTCGACCAGGCGGAAAATGCCAACGTAGGTGGCCAGCTTCAATGCGGTCGGATAAACGTCATTGGTCGATTGACTCATGTTGACGTGTTCGTTCGGGTGCAGGTGTTTGAATTCGCCCTTGGCATGGCCGAGGATTTCCAGTGCGCGGTTGGCGATCACCTCGTTGGCATTCATGTTGGTCGAGGTGCCGGCGCCGCCCTGGATGACATCAACCACGAAATGGTCATGCCACTTCCCGTCGATCACCTCCTTGCAGGCGGCAACAATCGCGTCGCAGCGTTTTGCGTCGAGCAGGCCGAGCTGTTGATTGGCCTGGGCGGCTGCTTTCTTGATTTGCGCCAGGGCGCGGATCAGGTCGGGATAGACGGCAATTGAAATGCCGGTAATGTCGAAGTTTTCGAGGGCGCGCAGCGTATGGACACCGTAATACGCTTCGGCAGGAATTTCTCGGTCACCGAGCAGATCGTGCTCGATACGGTGGGATGTCAGCTTGTTCATTTTGTCTCCTGTTCATCGTTGTTGGCCGAGCAATTCTTGGCATTCGGCTATTTCCTTAACGCATGGTGCGTGCCAGCTTTTTGAAATGATCAGGTAACTGATTTTTATGGGGTTTATTCGGTGGTCTTTGACTCCGATTTCGGTTTTCCGATGTTTTGGCTGCGACAGCTGTTCGGTTTTCCGAACGACTGCGGTGATGGTCAATTAAACCCGGGATAGCCTTGCTTTTACTTACCTCAGGCTTGGTGTTGCGTTTCATTTTGGGTAAAAACGCAAGGGAACAGTCGGCGTTTATGCAATTTGCTGCCCATCGTCCGACGGTTTTGTTTTATCCTCACGGGCGTTGTTTTCACCTCGAATCGGCCTTCGCGCTGATTGCCCATCCTTATCAAGGCAAGGTTTGATATGAATTTCGGCTTCAAAGGATTTATGACTTTTCTGGCGCGAGTGCTTTCCGTGGCCTGCCTGCTTGTTTCCCTGCCTGTGCTGGCAAGTGATGGCGGAGGCAGCGCCGCGCCCGAGCCGCAGGTTTTCACGGTCAACGTCGGTGATGGCAAGTATTTGCAGTTTGGTGTCGTTTTCGAAACCGCCACGCCAGAAGCGGGTCATGAACTGGCGTTGTACAAGCCGAAGATCAGGCATGCCATCATCCTCATGCTCTCCGGGGTCGATGTCGAGGAACTGCGCAGCCTGAAGGGCAAGAAAGCGCTGGCCGGCGAGATCATCGAAACGGCCAATCACGTCATTCACGAAACGGAAAAGACCGGTGTCAAGGAAGCGCTTTTCACCAGCTTCATCATCCAGTAGTTATTGATTTCAGGCAGTTCCCAAGCGGTTTGTTGCCATTTTGTTGCGGTGCACAAAATTGCTTGACAAGGTAATTCCATCCGTTAGAATGAAATCATGCTGCGGTGCACCATTGAATGCCGCAAGGATTACCCCAACCCTACGGAGAAAATTACCATGATGTTCAAACCTGAAGATTTCGCCAAATCCGGTTTCAACTTTGCCCTGTTCTTTGCCAACACCGCCTTTGAAGGTGCTGAGCGTCTGGCCCTGTTGAACCTGGCTGCAGCCCGTTCGATTTTCGAAGCCTCGCTGTCCAACGTCACCGCCATCCTGGGTGCCAAGGATGTCAGCGCCTTCGTCAATCTGCAAAAGGGTCTGTCTGCTCCTTCCCTCGAAAAGGGTGTGGAATATTCACGCAACGTGATCGCCATCGCCAACGAAACCAAGGAAAAGCTGGCCAAGGAAGTTGAAACCCACGTTGCAACCGCCAACGCCCAGGTTTCCGGTCTGGTTGAAAAGGCCCTGGCTTCTGCCCCGGCTGGTTCCGAAGTGGCTGTTGCTGCTGTCAAGACCGCCATCAAGACCGCCAACGAAGCTTATGAAGGTCTGAACAAGGCTGCCAAGCAAGCTGCTGACGTTGCTGAAGCCAGCGTTGCTGCTGCGACTGCCGCAACCATCAAGGCTGCCAAGGCTGCTTGATCGTTGTTCCGGTCCCCGACGGACCGGTTCGCTAACCGGTCGCCGGAAAGCCCTTGCTTTGCAAGGGCTTTTTTTATGGCTCAAGCCATGCTGGACAGGGCATCCATCAGTTCATCATTTCCGCCCGAATCAGCAACAAGGCCGTGCTGGGCATCGACTTCGACTGAATAACCGACGTTGCGCAAAAGCTCGGCCCAATATTCGGCATCTTCGCGCTTGTTGTGCCAGGGGCCGGCTTCGACGATCCAGCGGTCGCGATGGTCAAAACGTTTGGTCAGAACACGGAACACGCTGCCTCCTGCTTATTTCCGGCCAGCCCGGACCAGCTTGCCCTTGCCGCCGCGATTGCCACGGCATATTTCCAGGCGTTCGCCCTTGAGCTTGCCGGCGGCTCCGTCAACCACCGGAATGATGTCATCCAGTGCAGTTTTTCCGGGGATGGCGTCAATCAGTTTAAGGCCACGCCCCTTGGCGAGCAGGCGGATTTCATCAATGCCAAAGACCAGTGCGCGCCCGTCCTTGGTGATGCAGGCCACTTCGCCATCGGCCGGTGCCGCCATGAAGATGGCCGGTGCTTCGTTGTCGCCCAGCGTCAGGAAGGCCTTGCCGGCCTTGCCGCGCGACAGGAAGTCGGTGCCCTGGCAGCGGAAGCCGTAGCCGCCGTCGGCTGCGACGAGATAGGTCTTGTCGCCGGAAACGGCGAGCGCCAGGCAGGGCTTGCCGCCATCCTGGAAGTCGGTCAGCGACGTGGCCGGCACGCCATCACCCTTGCCGCCGGGAATGTCCGAGGCGGCAATCGAGTAGGCCCGGCCCTTGGTATCGAGCAAAATCAGATGGTCGACCGTGCGACACGGCAGGCAGGCCATCAGGCTGTCGCCGGAACGGAAGGTCAGTTGCGTCGGGTCGATGTTATGACCCTGGCGCGAACGCAGCCAGCCGTGTTTGGAGACGATCAGCGTCGTCGGTTCATCGACGATGGAGACCGTTTTGGCATCCGACATCGTGACCTTGGCATCGGCCTCGATCAGCGTGCGGCGATCGTCGCCGTATTTCTTGGCATCGGCTTCGATCTCGGCGGCGACGCAGGCACGCAGCGCATCGTCGGAATCGAGCAGATGGTTGAGGCCCTTGGCTTCTTCACGCAGCTTGGCCAGTTCTTCACCGATCTTGATGCCTTCAAGCCGGGCCAGCTGGCGCAGGCGGATTTCGAGAATATCTTCGGCCTGGATCTCGGACAGCTTGAAGTGCGCCATCAGATCGGCTTTCGGGTCGTCCGATTCGCGGATGACCTTGATCACCTTGTCGATGTCGAGTAGCACGGCCAGGCGGCCTTCAAGGATATGGATGCGCTTCTCGGCGGCCGTCAGGCGATGGCGCGTGCGCCTTGCCACGGTCGACAGGCGGAAACGGCACCATTCCTCGATCATGCTGTAAAGCGACGCCTGGCGCGGCGTGCCGCTGACGCCGAGTACGGTCAGGTTGATCGAGGCATTGGTTTCCAGGCTGGTGTGAGCGAGCAGCATGCGTACCAGATCGTCCTGGCCCTGGCGCGAACTGGCCGGTTCGATGACTAGACGGACGGCGTGTTCCTTGCCGGATTCATCGCGTACGCCGCTTTCCGAAATGGCTGAGAGGAAGGCCGCCTTGAGGTTCAGCTGTTCAGGCGTAAAGACCTTTTTGCCAGCCTTTTCCTTGGCCACCGGGTTGGAGCAGGCTTCGATTTCCGACATCACCGTGGCGGTCGAGACGCCCGGCGGCAGTTCGGTGATGACCAGCTTCCACTGGCCGCGGGCCAGGTTTTCGATCTTCCACTTGGCGCGCACACGCAGGCTGCCGCGGCCGCTCTTGTAGGTGGCGGCGATTTCCTCGGGGCTGGAAATGATCTGCGCGCCCCCCGGGTAATCCGGGCCGGGAATCAGGGCCAGGACTTCGTCTTCGCTGAAATTCGGGTTCTTGATGATGTTGACCGCGGCATTCGCCACTTCGCGCAGATTGTGCGCCGGGATTTCTGTCGCCATGCCGACCGCGATGCCGGAGGCGCCATTGAGCAGGCAAAACGGCAGGCGGGCCGGGAGCAGCGCCGGTTCGTCGTTGGCGCCGTCGTAGTTGGGCTTCCAGTCGACCGTGCCTTCGTCGAGTTCGGCGAGCAGCAATTCGGCGATCGGCGTCAGGCGGGCTTCGGTGTAGCGCATGGCGGCGGCGTTGTCGCCGTCGCGCGAGCCGAAATTACCCTGGCCATCGACGATCGGGTAACGCAGGCTCCAGTCCTGCGCCATGCGGACCATCGCGTCATAGACCGAGGAATCGCCGTGCGGGTGATATTTACCGATCACATCGCCGACGACGCGCGCCGACTTCACATGGCGCGGGCTCTTGTACAGGCCCATCCGGTGCATGGCGTAGAGAATGCGGCGCTGTACCGGTTTCTGGCCGTCGGCGGCCGAGGGCAGGGCGCGGCCGGTAACGACGCTCATCGCGTATTCGAGGTAGCGGCGGGCGGCGTAATCGGCTGGCGAGGGAATGTCCGGTGCGGCTGCTGTTGCCGATGGCGGCAGATCGGGGGGCAAATCCGGCGGCAATGCCGCTGGCGGCTGCGCACCGATGACGGGGCCTGTAACGGTGCTCTGCGGTTGATCCGCAAGCGGTTTGGCGCTGGCATCGAAAAGGTTGAGCTGGTCGGTCATGGTGTTCGGCGATTCCGGTCCGCAGGCTCGCCTGCTGAGGTCAATGGGGCAAGGTGCAAATGTTACGTGTTTTCTGACCCGAACGCTGCCCTGAGTTCGACTTGTCGTGCTTGCCGGTCGCTAAAAACAGGAATGCTTACATTCCATGCATATAACTTAACCAATTGTTTGGCCGATTCTGGCTAGCATGTACTTGTGTTCCGGATTTCCGGCGCATCCTCTTGAATCAGGCTTAAAGGAATCAAAATGGGAATTTTCAGCAGCATCATGTCCAAGCTGGGTTTTGGCAGCGATTCAAAGGCGGTTACCGGTGAAACTGCCGCGCCGGCTCCCGAGTCGGCTGCTGTCGCTGTGCCGCAGGCAATCAGCGCGGTCGACGTTGTTGCCAAGCTCGAATTGCTGGCGGCGGCGCATGCCGAAAAACTGAACTGGAAGGTGTCGATTGTCGACCTGCTCAAGTTGCTTGGTCTGGACAGCAGTCTCGCCGCCCGCAAGGAACTGGCCGGGGAGCTTGCTTGTCCGGCAGATAAAATGGGCGATTCGGCACAAATGAATATGTGGCTGCACAAGACCGTGTTGCAGAAACTGGCTGCAAACGGCGGTAATATCCCGGCCGAACTGCTTTAAAAGCACGGCTGGTATTTGCCCACCAAGCCCGCGTCAGCGGGCTTTTTTGTCTCCCTGATCTTGCACACACTCGAACAATTACGTAGCGGCGCACTGCATGGCTGTCGGCATCTCAAGCTGGCTTGCGGCTTGCGCGAGTTTCCGCCTGAAATTTTCAGTCTGGCTGACACGCTGGAGATACTCGATTTATCGGGTAATGCCCTGTCTGCCTTGCCCGACGATCTGCCGCGCCTCGCCAGGCTGCGCATCATTTTTTGCTCCGATAACCAGTTTGCCGAGCTACCCGAGGTACTTGGCCGTTGCCCAAGGCTGGAAATGATCGGTTTCAAGGCCAACCAGATCAACGTTGTCTCCGGCCAGGCACTGCCGCCAGCCTTGCGTTGGTTGATCCTGACGGACAATCGCATTGCGGAACTTCCGCCGGAGATCGGCGATTGCGTCTTTCTCCAGAAGTTGATGCTGGCCGGCAATGCATTGCGTGCCTTGCCGTCGCGCATGGCGGCTTGTCGGCGGCTTGAGTTGCTGCGTCTGTCGGCCAATCAGTTGCCGGGCCTGCCGGCCTGGTTGCTCGCCTTGCCTCGCTTGTCCTGGCTGGCTTATGCCGGAAATCCGTTTTGTGCTGGTTTTGCGCCGCTCGATGCAGCGCTGATTTGTGCTATTCCGTGGTCCGCCTTGCGGCCGTCGATCAAGTTGGGCGAGGGGGCTTCGGGGGTGATTCATCAGGCTGAGTGGCTTGAAGGGGGCCAGCGGCTGGCTGTCGCCGTCAAGCGTTTCAAGGGCGCGATGACCAGCGACGGTTTGCCGCATCACGAAATGCAGGCCTGTATCCACGCCGGAGAACATGCCCATCTGATTCCGCTGCTCGGTCGGGTAGACGACCATCCGGAGCAGGTCGAAGCATTGGTCATGGCCCTGGTCGATCCCGCGTTCGTCACCCTGGCCGGTCCGCCCAGCCTCGAAAGCTGTACGCGCGATATCTATTCTGCCGAGCTGCAGTTTTCGCTCGTGGCAGCCATCCGGCTGGCGCATGGCATTGCGTCGGCCGCCCGGCATTTGCATGCGCAGGGAATCATGCATGGCGATCTGTATGCACACAATATTCTGCATGCCGGCGATGGGCGGGCATTGCTCGGAGATTTTGGCGCCGCCTCCTTCTTCTCCCGGACCGACCCCGCTTTGGCGCGTGCGCTGCAAGGCATCGAGGTCCGGGCATTCGGTTGTTTGCTGGAGGAATTGCTCGAACGCAGCATTGTCGCGGTCGACCCGTCAAATCACCATGAATTGCTGAGTGAGTTGCAACAGCGGTGCGTCCAGGAAAATGTCATGGACCGACCGGCTTTCAGCGAAATCGAACGCAGCTTGCGGCAATGCATGTGATCCCTGGCCGTCGGGGATACTGGCAATCTGTGCATATTGAAAATCGTATTGTCTGAATCTGTTCCTGTCTGGCTTTGGCTGATTAACTGGCGGCCATCATCCGATCAGGAGCAAATGCATGAGCAAGCCAGTCAGCAAGGTCCGGGAAGCCAAGCTGGAGTTGTACCGCAAAAGCGGGAAAATCCACGCCAAGGCAGTTGGCGGAAAATTCAATAACTTGCGCTGGGCTGTTGTCTGGCTGACCCAGATCATTTTCTATGGTGCCTGCTGGCTTGGCTGGGAAAGTCAGGGCGTGACGCGCCAGGCGGTCCTGTTCGACATTGCGCACGAAAAATTCTACCTGTTCGGACTGGTTCTCTGGCCGCAGGATGCCTTGTTGCTGGCGTTTGTCCTGATTATTGCAGCGACGGCACTTTTCCTGGTGACGGCACTGGCGGGCCGCTTGTTTTGTGGCTTTGCCTGTCCCCAAACGGTCTACACCTCGATCTTTGTCTGGGTCGAAGCCAAGCTGGAAGGGGATCATCTGGCGCGCCTGAAGCTCGATCAGAGCCCGATGAGCTGGCGAAAAGCAGCGATCAAGCTTGGCAAGCACGGTGTCTGGTTTTTGATTGCAGCCTGGACGGGGATTACCTTTGTTGGTTATTTCACGCCGATCCGCGAATTGCTCGCCTCGATTGTCGATTTTGGCACCGGGCCATGGGAAACCTTCTGGCTTGGCTTTTATGCCGTATTCACCTATATCCAGGCCGGCCTGGCCAGGGAGTCGGTCTGCCAGCACATGTGTCCCTATTCACGCTTCCAGGGGGTGATGTTTGATCCGGAAACGGCCAATGTCGCCTACGATGGCCAGCGTGGCGAGCCCCGCAATCTCCGGCGCCATGCTGCTGGGGCAGGCGATTGCATCGACTGCGGCGTTTGCGTTCAGGTCTGCCCGACGGGTATCGATATTCGTGATGGCCTGCAATACCAATGCATCAACTGCGGCTTGTGCATCGATGCCTGCGATCAGGTCATGGACAAGATTGGTACGCCGCGCGGCCTGATCCGTTTTGCTTCCGAGCGTGAGCTGGCCGGGCAGCCCAAGCCCAGTGGGAAGCGCTTTCAGCGCCGGGTTGCCGTCTATGCCGGCTTGCTGCTGCTGTGTACCGGCATGACGCTCTGGACTGTCAGCCAGCGTTCGCTGCTGATGGTCGATGTGCTGCGCGATCGCGGTGCGCTGTTGCGTGAAACGTCGGATGGGGCGATCGAGAATTCATACACCCTGAAACTGATGAACCTTGATGAAATGACCCAGGAGTTCCAGATCGAGGTCAGCGGCGTGCCGGGGTTGCAAATTGTCGGCTCCTCCCGCTTTTCTGCCGATCCGGGCAGTATCCGGGCGGTTCCCCTGACGCTTCTGGCTCAGGGCGGGCAGCCGTTGTCGGGTATCCAGCCTATCCAGTTCAAGATCTTTGCGCTCAACAATCCGGCCGCCCAGGCGCAGGAGAAAAGCAGCTTTGTTTTGCCTTAACGCTGGGCGGACAGCGCGCGTGAAACGAAATGCCGAGGCACGCGCGTTTTCGGCGTGTTGCCGGTGAACCAGGCGCGCACATCCTCATCCAGGCCGATGCCGTGCATGTAGTTGTAGAGCGCCTTGTTCAGCGCCTTGCCGAGCGCGTTGTGGTCGACGCCGGTCGGGTCGATGAATTCGACATCGTTGGTTGCGAAGGTGATGGGCGGCAGGGCTTTGAGCTTGATGCCGTATTCGGCCGGGTTGAGGCCGACCGGGGAATGCACGGTGCAGGCAAAGCGGTGGAAAAAGCCGGACTGGATGCAGCCTTCCATGAACAGCTGGCGAACGTATTCCAGCGCGTCGACGGTGTCCTGCACCGTTTGCGTCGGGAAGCCGTACATCAGGTAGGCATGGACCAGGATGCCGGATTCGCTGAAGGCGCGGGTGACGCGCGCCACCTGATCGACCGAGACACCTTTCTTCATCAGTTGCAGCAGGCGGTCCGAGGCGACTTCCAGACCGCCGGAAACGGCGATGCAGCCGCTGTCGGCCAGCTGGTTGCAGAGTTCCGGCGTGAAGGATTTTTCGAAGCGGATGTTGCCCCACCAGGAAATTGCCCGGTTACGTTTTTGCAGTTCGTCGGCCAGTGATTTGAGGGCTTTCGGTGGTGCGGCTTCGTCGACGAAATGGAAGCCGGTTTGCCCGGTTTCGGCAATGATTTCCTCGATGCGATCGACCAGCAGCGCAGCCGGTGCGCCATCGTAGCGGCCGATGTAGTCGAGGCTGACATCGCAGAAACTGCATTTTTTCCAGTAGCAGCCGTGGGCGACGGTCAGCTTGTTCCAGCGCCCGTCCGACCACAGCCGGTGCATCGGATTGAGCATGTCGAGTAACGACAGGTAGCGGTCGAGCGGCAATCCATCCCAGGTCGGCGTGCCGACTTCGGCGAAGGGAACATCCGGCTCGCTGTTGTTGAAGTAGCGCACCTTGCCGTCGACCCGCGCATAGGTGCGCACGAGATTGAGCCTCGGGCGCTGGCCGGCGAGATGGTCGAGCAGCGCGAGCAGCGGGCGTTCGCCGTCGTCGAGCGTGATGTAGTCGATGTGGTCGAAGACACGCGGCTCCTTGAGCTCGCGCAATTCGGTATTGACCCAGCCGCCGCCGAGCACGGTGACGATTTCCGGGTGTTGTGCCTTGATCGCCTGCGCCATCCGGAAGGCGGCGTAGACCGAGCCGGGAAAGGGGACGGAAAGCAGGACCATGGTCGGTTTGCTGCGGTCGACGGCGGCCAGGGTCAATTTTTCCAGCGTCTGGTCGACCAAGGTGGGCGCTGCGGCCAGGGCGCGGGCCAGCGGCTCGAAGGTCGGTTGGCTGCGGGCCAGCGATTCGGCGTAGCGGACAAATTCGAAGCGCGGATCGACGGCATCGCGCAGCACGTCGGCGACATCGTCGAGATAGAGCGTTGCCAGGTGGCGCGCCCGGTCCTGCACGCCAAGTGAGCCGAAAGCCCAGGCCAGCGGGTCGCCGCCATCGTCGTCGATGTAATTGTCGAGCGAGGCGAAGCGCGGCCCTTCGGGCAGGAAATTGCGGCCGCAGATGCGGTGGCCGATCGACGGGTCACGGCCTTGCAGGAAGGCAATGGCCGGGGTGATCGTTGCACTGTAGCGGTCGAATTGTTCGTCGAAATAAGCGACTATCGGCGAACGCTTGCGTGCCGGGATGGCCCGGACATGCTCGCGGATGGCGGCCATGCCGGACGGCGAAAACAGTTCGAGAACAAGGCCCAGCGCAATGTCTTCCTGTATGGCATCGACCCCGCGCGAGCGCAGAAAACCCGTCAGGTAGGCGGTGGACGGGTAGGGCGTGTTGAGCTGGGTCATCGGTGGGATGACGGACAGGATGCGGGGCGTAGTGATGGACATGGCAGGGCGAATCATAACGGGAGGGCGCCGGATTGCGGCCGGAAAAAACCGGGCAGTGGCTTCGGGCGCTCAGGCCGGATGGGGCTGGGGATTGAATTTGAAGCGTTTGGGCAGGTCGACCGCGGCGATCTTGCCGAGCGTCAGTCCGTGCCAGTCAATCCGGGTGGAGCGGCCCTGCATCAGGCCGAAGAAAGCATTTTCTTCTGCCGGTTGGCCGTTGATGTCGCAGCACTGGCCGATAAAGGTGGCCAGGTCACGGTCGTCGAGCAAGCCGATACCGAGTTCGGTGTCGAACAGAATGTTGCCATCGGCATCCAGGTAAATGGCTTTGATGGCGCCGGTCGCCTGACCGGTCTGGCTGACCAGTTCGCGTTCAGGCGTGGCGTTGAAACGAAAAACCCACGGGGTGCAGGCGAGACTGACAAAGACCCGCTGCGGCCCGTTTTGGACAAACCAGCAGCCTGATTCATCACAACCATACTGCTGGTTGATGAAGTTGATCAGGCCGCTGTGAGTGACACGCTCTCCCTGCAAGCGCCAGTCGCCCCGCCGGTCGAGCGACAACCAGTCGTAACAGGCGGGGACATTCGGCCACTTGGCAATGCCGGAGAGATCGACCGTCATCAGTCGGCGTACGCTTCCATCGGCGGGCAGGCACAGTTCAGGTTGCGGTCGCCAAACACATCGTCGATGCGATTGACGCTCGGCCAGAACTTGTTGGCGGCGACCCACGGCAGTGGGAAGACGGCCTGCTGACGGCTGTACGGATGCGTCCAGTCGGCGTCGATTACATCGGCCTGCGAATGCGGTGCATTCTTCAGCGGATTGTTGTCGGCCGACCAGGTGCCGTTCTCGATCTGGCGGATTTCCTCGCGGATGCTGATCAGGGCGGCGATGAAGCGATCCAGTTCAGCCTTCGATTCGGACTCCGTCGGCTCGACCATGATCGTGCCGGCGACCGGGAAGGACACCGTCGGCGCATGGAAACCGTAGTCCATCAGGCGCTTGGCAATGTCGATTTCAGCGATGCCGGTGGCGGCCTTGATCGGGCGGATGTCGAGAATGCACTCATGCGCCACGCGGCCGTTCTTGCCGACGTAAAGCACAGGGTAGTGCGCATCGAGCTTGCGGGCGACGTAGTTGGCGTTGAGGATGGCCACTTGCGTCGCCTTCTTGACGCCTTCGCCGCCGAGCATGGCGAGGTACATCCAGGAGATGGTCAGGATCGAGGCCGAACCGAACGGGGCGGCGGAAACCGCACCCTGGCCGGCATTGACGCGATCGGCTTCACCCGTTGCGGCAACGGCGTGGTCGGCCATGAACGGCGCCAGATGCGCCTTCAGGCCGATCGGGCCCATGCCCGGTCCGCCGCCGCCGTGCGGGATGGCGAAGGTCTTGTGCAGGTTCATGTGGCTGACGTCGGCGCCGATGAAACCGGGCGAGGTCAGGCCGACCTGAGCGTTGAGGTTGGCGCCATCCATATACACTTGGCCGCCGTGGCTATGCACGATGGCGCAGATGTCGCGTACGGCTTCCTCGAACACGCCATGCGTGGACGGGTAGGTGATCATCAGGCAGGCCAGGTTGGCGGCATGCTGCTCGGCCTTGGCTTTCAGGTCGGTAACATCGACATTGCCGTTGTCGTCACAGTCGACGACGACAACCTGCATATTGCACATCTGGGCCGTTGCCGGGTTGGTGCCGTGAGCCGATTTCGGGATCAGGCAGACATTGCGATGGTTGTCGCCGCGGCTGGCGTGGTAGCGGGAAATTGCCACCAGACCGGCGTATTCGCCCTGCGCACCGGAGTTCGGCTGCATGCAGATGGCGTCGAAGCCGGTGACGGTCTTCAGCCATTCGGTCAGGCTGGCGATCATTTCGAGGTAGCCGACAGCCTGGTCGCGCGGGGCGAACGGGTGCATGCCGCCGAATTCAGGCCAGGTAACCGGAATCATCTCGCTGGTCGCGTTCAGCTTCATGGTGCAGGAGCCGAGCGAGATCATCGAATGGTCGAGCGCCAGATCCTTGTTTTGCAGCGACTTGAGGTAGCGCAGCATTTCGTGTTCAGTGTGGTGCGTATTGAACACGGGGTGGCTGAGGATGGCGTCGCTGCGGAACAGCGCGTCGGGCAGTGCGGAATCGGCGGCTGCGACCTGGGCATCGATCACTTCCATGTCGAGCGTGACCTGGGCGATCAGCTTGAACAGGGCGGCGACATCGTTGCGCGTTGTTGTTTCGTCGAACGAAATGCCGAGCACGCCGGCCGAGACGCGGCGCAGGTTGTAACCGGCGGCCAGCGCATCGTTATAAACCGAGTCGGCACGGGTGCCGAGGTCGAAATGAACGGTGTCGAAGAATTGCTTGGTCAGCAGGTTGATTCCGGCGCGCTTCAGGCCCTCGGCCAGAATGGCGGTCAGGCGATGGATGCGACCGGCGATGGTGCGCAGGCCTTGCGGGCCATGATAGACGGCGTACATGCCGGCCATGTTGGCGAGCAGTACCTGCGAGGTGCAGATGTTGGAGTTGGCCTTCTCGCGGCGGATGTGCTGTTCGCGCGTCTGCAGCGTCATGCGGTAGGCGGTGTTGCCGCGCGCATCCTTGGAAACGCCGATGATGCGGCCCGGCATCGAGCGGACGAAGGCTTCGCGGGTGGCGAAGAAAGCGGCGTGCGGGCCGCCGAAACCCATCGGAATGCCGAAACGCTGGCTCGAACCGAGGGCGATGTCGGCGCCCATCGCGCCGGGCGACTTGAGCAGGACCAGCGCCATCAGGTCGCTGGCCACGGCGACAGTGGCACCCTTGGCCTTGAGGCTGGCAATGGTGTCGCTCAGGTCGTGCACGTCGCCGGTGCTGTTCGGGTACTGGAGCAGGGCGCCGAAGAATTCTTCGTCCTTGACGCTGTCGACCGCGGCAATGACCAGTTCGAAGCCGAAATAGCCAGCGCGCGTATTGACCACGTCGATAGTTTGCGGGAAGCAGTTGGCATCGACCAGGAAGCGGTTCGACTTGGACTTGGAAACGCGGCGCGCCATGGTCATGGCTTCGGCGGCGGCAGTCGCTTCGTCGAGCAGCGAGGCGTTGGCGATTTCCAGGCCGGTCAGGTCGACGACCATCTGCTGGAAATTCATCAGTGCTTCGAGACGACCCTGGGCGATTTCGGCCTGGTAGGGCGTGTAGGCGGTGTACCAGCCTGGGTTTTCCATCACGTTGCGCAGGATGACCTTGGGCGTCAGCGTGTCGTAATAGCCCATGCCGATGCAGGACTTGTTGATCACGTTCTTGCTGGCAATTGCCTTCAGGTCGGCCAGGGCTTCATGCTCGCGGCGCGGTGCGGGCAGCGGCAGGTCGGCCGGCAGGCGGATGGCGGCCGGGACGGTCTGGTCGATCAGCTGTTCGAGACTGTCGGCACCGATGGCGGCGAGCATGGCGGCCATTTCGGTCGAGCATGGGCCGATGTGACGGCCGATGAACTCGTCGTGCTGTTCCAGCGCGGAGAGCGGTTGATTGAGCGGCATGGGCTGTCCTTGCTTAGGCGGCGTCAGCCAGGCCTTGGTAGGCGGCAGCGTCGAGCATCTTGTCGAGATCGGCAACGTTGTCCGGCGTCATCTTGAACAGCCAGGCGCTGTAGGCGTCCTGATTGACCGATTCCGGTGCGTCGGCCGCGGCTTGGTTCACTTCGGTGACGGTGCCGGCGATCGGGGCGTAGACGTCAGCCGCGGCCTTGACCGATTCAACGACGGCAATTTCCTTTTCGGCATCGAAATGGGCGCCGACTTCCGGCAGTTCGACGAAAACGAGGTCGCCGAGGGCTTCCTGAGCGTGGTCGGTGATGCCGACCGTGACGCTGCCGTCAGCGTTGAGCAGCATCCATTCGTGGGAGGCGGCGTACTTGAGGTTGGCGGGGACGTTGGACATGGTTTTCTCCTGAATGGGGGTAATTAAATGACTGCTTTGCCGTTACGGGCGAATACGGGTTTGGTGACTTTGGCCTTGAGTAGCTTGCCGCGGATGTCGACTTCGACTTCATCGCCGATGGCGACGCCAAGCGGCAGGCGGGCAAGGGCGATGGATTGCTGCAGTGTTGGTGAGAAACTACCTGAGGTAATTTCGCCATTGCCTTGTTTTGTAACGACTGTTTGATGGCCGCGCAATACGCCCTTGTCGAGCAGGATCAGGCCGAGGAACTGCTTTTGCTGGCCTGCCGCGGTCAACGCAGCTTTACCGACGAAATCGCGTTCGTCCTTCATGGCGACGGTCCAGCTCAGGCCGGCGTCGAGCGGCGAAACGCTTTCGTCCATGTCCTGGCCGTACAGATTCATCCCGGCTTCGAGGCGCAGCGTGTCGCGAGCGCCGAGGCCGCAAGGGGCAACACCGGCGGCGTTGAGCTTGTTCCACAGTGCTTCGGCTTCGCCGGCCGGCAGCATGATTTCGTAGCCGTCTTCACCGGTATAGCCGGTGCTGGCGATGAAATACTGGTCGACTTCAGCGGCAAAGAACGCCTTCAGGCCTTCGGTTACCGTCTTGGTCTGCGGCAGTACTTCCCAGACCTTGGCGCGGGCATTCGGACCTTGTACGGCAATGATGCCGAGCGGGTTATTGCCGTCGCGGCGCTGGGTGATGGTCACGTCCAGCTTCCATTCGGCGACCTTGGCCTGCATCCAGTCCAGATCCTTGAGTGCCGTGCCGGCATTGACCACGATGCGGAAACGCGTTTCGTTGATGAAGTAGATGATCAGGTCGTCAATCACGCCGCCGGCGTCATTGAGCATCGCGGCGTACAGTGCCTTGCCGGAAACCTGCAGCTTGGCCACGTCATTGGCGACCAGGCGGGAGAGGAACGGACGGCAATCGGCACCGACGACATCGACCGGGCACATGTGCGAAACATCGAACATGCCACAGTTGGAGCGTACGGCATTGTGTTCTTCGATCTGCGAACCGTAGTTGACCGGCATGTCCCAGCCGCCGAAATCAACCATCCGGGCATTCATTGCGCGATGCGCTGCATTTAAAACCGTTTTCTTCAGCATATCAATCCTTTACGAACATTTGTTAATGTCGAATCTAGAAACGGAAAAGGGGTGAAACGAAAGAACGAATCTTGCGTTTCACCCCTCTGTCCTCGATACCTGAGAGATTTGCCCCATCGGTGGGCGCTGTTAACGCCGCTCTCCAGAGTTTCGAAATGGCGAGCCATCTCGGTTCCATGGTCCTTTTGCCTGAGCGTTTTCGGGTGAAATTGCGCCTTCGGCGGCAGACTTAATCTGCGCTCTCCCATGGAACGGGAGGCACTATAGCGGGATGCATGGGGCGAGGCAACCTGCTGCACTGCACAAGGGTCTTGGCACCTTCGTGTTAAACTCGGCGATTACAAATGCAAACCAAGCCCGTGATTCCGACCAATTTCGATTTTCATAGCCATTCGGCCGTTTCCGATGGTTTTTTGCCGCCGCGTGAGGTGGCAAGACGGGCTGCGGCCAATGGCGTCGATCTCTGGGCTTTGACCGACCACGATACCTTGGGTGGTTTGGCCGAGGCGGCCGCTACGGCGGCCGAGGTCGGCATGGGTTTCGTCAATGGCGTCGAAATCTCGATCGAATGGCGCAACACGCCGATCCATATCGTCGGCCTGGGTTTCGATGCGCAGCATCCGGGGCTGAGCGGTGGGCTGGAAGCCTTGCGCCTTGGTCGCGTCGAGCGGGCGCAGCGGATGTCCGATGCGCTGGCGGCGATTGCCATTCCCGGCGTGCTGGAAGGTGCGATGCGCTATGCCGGCAATCCCGATCTGATCTCCCGCGCTCACTTTGCGCGCTACATGGTCGAAATCGGCATTGCCCGCGATGTGCCGGGCGTATTCCAGCATTATTTGACGCCGGGCAAGCCGGGCTATGTCGATCATCGCTGGGCTTCGCTCGAAGAGGCGATTGGCTGGATCAATGCGGCAGGTGGTGTGGCCGTGGTGGCGCATCCCGGTCGCTACAAGATGTCAGGCGGCGATATGCGCCGTTTTCTCGACGATTTCAAGGATCTGGGTGGGCAGGGGGTCGAAGTGACCTGCGGCAGCCATTCGCCCGATCACATCATGCATTTTGCCCGGCTGGTCCGGCATTACGCCTTCCACGCCTCGCGCGGCTCGGATTTTCACGGGCCGACTGAAAGCTATGTCGATCTCGGCAAGCTGCCGCAGTTGCCGGAAGATCTCAAACCCATCTGGCGTCTGGTTCGTTAATTTATGGCTCGTGTTGTCAATATTCATCCTGATTCACCGCAGCAGCGCTTGCTCGTGCAGGCGGCTGAATTCATTCGCAATGGCGCGCTGGTCGCGCTGCCGACCGACTCCTGCTACGCGTTGGGGTGTCATCTCGGTGACAAGGAGGCGATGGATCGCATTCGCCTGATTCGTCAGATGGACGATAGGCATCACCTGACGCTGATGGTGCGCGACTTGTCTGAAATCGCCCATTTCGCCCGCGTCGACAACGCCCAGTACCGCCTGCTGAAAGCCGCGACACCGGGCAGCTACACCTTCATTCTCGAAGGCACCAAGGAATTGCCGCGCCGCGTGCTGCACCCGAAGCGCAAGACCATCGGCCTGCGTGTACCTAATCATCCCGTGGCGCTGGCGCTGCTTGAAGAACTGAACGAGCCGCTGCTGACCACTACGCTGCAATTGCCGGGCGATGAGTTTCCGCTGACCGAAGGCTGGGAAATCCAGGATCGCCTCGAAGATCAGCTTGAATTGATTCTCGATGCCGGCCACTGCGGCACCGAGCCGACGACGATCATCGACCTGACCGGCACGGCGCCCGAGCTGATTCGTGCCGGACGCGGTCCGCTGGCACTTTTCGGGCTGGATTGAGAGGTAGACCGTGGAAAGCCTGATCCAGACCATCGCCATCTCGGCCTTGCCGGTGATTTTTGCCATCACCCTGCATGAGGCGGCACACGGCTATGCGGCGCGCCATTTTGGCGACCCGACGGCTTATCTGGCGGGTCGGATCACGCTGAATCCGTTGCGCCATATCGATCCGGTCGGCACCATCCTGATTCCGGCGATGATCCTGCTTTTTTCCGGCGGCTCGTTCCTGTTCGGCTACGCCAAGCCGGTGCCGGTCGACTTTGGCCGCCTGCGCCATCCCAAGCGCGACATGCTCTGGGTGGCGGCGGCCGGGCCGGCAGTCAACTTGCTGATGGCGTTGGGCTGGGCTGCGCTGCTCAAGCTGGCGGTCAGCGCACCGGAAAACCTGTATTCGCTGCCGCTGGCTGAAATGAGCCGGGTTGGCGTGCTGATCAATTGTGCGCTGATGGTGCTCAATTTGTTGCCGCTGCCGCCGCTCGATGGCGGGCGGATTGCGGTCAGTCTGTTGCCCTATTCGCTGGCCTGGAAATTTGCCCAGCTTGAGCGCTGGGGTTTCCCTATTTTGCTGGTCCTGTTGTTCACCGGTATCCTCGATGCCATCATGAATCCGCTGCTCGGTCTCGCGACGCGGATAATCCGAGCCATTTTCAGTTTCTAAATAAAGACTATGTACGCAGAACGTGTTCTTTCCGGCATGCGCCCGACCGGCGCCCTTCACCTCGGCCACTACCACGGTGTTCTCAAGAACTGGGTCAAGCTCCAGCACGAGCATCCCTGCCTGTTCTTCGTCGCCGACTGGCACGCCCTGACGACGCATTACGATAATCCGCAGGGTATCGAGCAGGCCAGTTGGGACATGATCATCGACTGGCTGGCTGCCGGGGTTGATCCCAACCAGGCAACGCTGTTCATCCAGTCCCGCGTTCCGGAACATGCCGAACTGCATCTGCTGATGTCGATGATGACGCCGCTCGGCTGGCTTGAACGCGTGCCGACCTACAAGGACCAGCAGGAGAAACTGGCCGGCAAGGATCTGACGACCTACGGCTTCCTCGGCTATCCGCTGCTGATGAGCGCCGACATCCTGATCTACCGGGCCGACAAGGTGCCGGTCGGCGAAGACCAGATTCCGCACGTCGAATTCACCCGTGAGCTGGCCCGTCGCTTCAATCACATGTACGGCCGCGAACCCGGTTTCGAGGACAAGGCACGCGAAGCAGTCAAGAAACTGGGCGGCAAGAAGGCGCGTTTGTATGAAGAGTTGCGTACGCGCTTCCAGCAAAATGGCGACAAGGAAGCCATCGAGCAGGCCAAGGCCATGCTCAATGAAATTCAGCATCTTTCTGCGGTCGACCGCGAAAGACTGTTCGGTTTCCTTGAAGGCACCGGCAAGATGATCCTGGTCGAACCGGGCTATCTGCTGACCGAAGAGTCGAAGATGCCGGGCCTGGATGGCCAGAAGATGTCGAAATCGTATGGCAACACGATCACCATGCGCGAATCCGAGGAATCGGTGACCAAGAAAGTGCGCAGCATGCCGACCGATACCAATCGCGTGCGCCGTACCGATCCGGGCGAGCCGACCAAGTGTCCGGTCTGGCAATTGCACCAGGTTTATTCGAACGATGCCTGCAAGGAATGGGTCCAGCAAGGTTGCCGCACGGCCGGTATCGGCTGTATCGAATGCAAGCAGCCAGTGATCGACGGCATTCTGCGCGAACAGGTGCCGATGCGTGAGCGGGCGCAGATGTATCTCGACGATCCGACATTGGTCAAGAACATCATTGCCGACGGCTGCGACAAAGCACGCGACCTGGCGCGCGAAACGATGCGCGATGTGCGCGAAGCGATGGGACTTGAGTACCACTGATGCTCGATAACATCGATATCGAGGCGCTGATCTGGATCGCCATCGGCTTTGGCGGCCAGGCGCTGTTCATGATGCGCTTCGTCATCCAGTGGTGGAGTAGTGAAAAGGCCAAGATGGTCGTCATACCGGTTTCGTTCTGGTATTTCAGCCTGGCTGGCGGCATCGTGCTGACCATCTACGCCATTCATCGCAAGGATCCGGTGTTCATTTTTGGTCAGGCGCTGAGCCTGATCATCTACGTGCGCAATCTGCATCTGCACTACAAAGGCAAGGGCCGCTCGGCCGCCTCGTGAGCATGAATACTGCGGTCGACGTGCCTGTTTCGGATCTTTTTGTTCCGGTTGCCCGCATTTATGGCGAGGCGATGCAGCACCTGCCGCAGGATCTCTACATCCCGCCGGATGCGCTCGAGATCATGCTCGACGCCTTCGAAGGCCCGCTCGACCTGTTGCTTTATCTGATCCGCAAGGCCAACGTCGATATTCTCGACATCCCGATGGCGCCGCTGACCCGGCAGTATCTCAGCTACATCGACAGCATGCAGGCGAGCAATCTCGAACTGGCGGCCGAATATCTGGTGATGGCGGCGATGCTGATCGAGATCAAGTCGCGCATGTTGCTGCCGCGCCCGAAGCTGGGTGATGGGGATGAGGCGGAAGATCCGCGGGCCGAGCTGGTTCGTCGCCTGATGGAATACGAGCAGATGAAAATTGCTGGCCAGAAGCTCAACGAACTGCCGCAAGCGGATCGTGAGTTCTTCTGGGTTGAAACGCTGGTTGAAAAATCGCTTTATGTGCGCTTGCCGGAAGTCTCGGTCGACGATCTCAAAGAGGCGTGGATGTCGGTGGTTCGTCAGGCAAAATTGACGAAAAACCATAAAATCAGCCGCGAAGAGTTGTCGGTGCGCGAACATATGGGCATCATTCTTCGCGTTTTGCAGGAGCGCGGCGGTTTTGTCCAGTTTGAAACGCTGTTTGATCCTGAAATGGGCGCCCCGAGTCTGGTCGTTCACTTTCTCGCCATGCTTGAACTGGCGCGCGAAAAGCTGGTCGAGATTACACAGACCGAATCCTTTCAACCCATTTACGTGAGAGTGCAGCAAGGTGGAACCGAGCCTAGTCAAGAAAGTGCTTGAAGCGGCCTTGCTCGCCGCCCGCGAGCCGATGACGCCGCTCGAGTTGCGCAAAATGTTCGACGATTCCTTGTCGACCGAGATGATCCGAAAATTGCTCGATCAGTTGCGGGCTGAGTGGGAAGATCGGCCGGTCGAACTGATCCAGCTGGCTTCCGGTTGGCGTTTTCGGACGCGGGCCGAGTATTTGCCGTATCTTGATCGCCTCAACCCTGAAAAGCCGCCACGCTATTCACGGGCGGTGCTTGAAACCCTGTCGATCATTGCCTATCGTCAGCCTGTAACCCGTGGCGATATTGAAAACATTCGCGGCGTTGCGGTCAGTAGCAACGTCATTAAAACCCTGGAAGAGCGAGGCTGGATCGACGTCGTCGGCCATCGCGAAACCCCCGGTCGGCCGGCACTGTTTGCCACGACCAAACAATTTCTCGATGATCTGGGCTTGCGTAGCGTCAGCGAACTGCCGCCGCTCGAACAAATCAGCCAGACACTGGAGCTGAACCATGAAATCTAAACGTACTCCGCTTCGTCCATCGCCCCAGAAGGGTGAGGGCGGTTTTGAAAAACGCAGCGAACGCGGTGTAGACCGCAAAAGCGATGCGCCGCGTGGCCGTGGGCCGCGTCCAGCGCCGGTCGAGGCGGGTGAAGCCGGCGAGGGTGCTCCGGTTGCAGCACCGGCTGCCGCGCCGCGTCGTCGTTCCGGGCCGCCGGCCATCGGTCGGGCCAATCGCGGCAATGTTGCACGCAGCGGCAAGCTGATCGCCGAAGCCAAGCCGGAGCGTCTGCAGAAGGTGCTGGCCCAGGGCGGTGTGGGTTCGCGTCGCGAAATGGAAGAGTGGATTGCCGCCGGCCGGATCAGCGTCAATGGCGTGACGGCTGTGCTTGGTCAAACCGTGATTCCGACCGACAAGGTCAAGATTGGCGGGCGTCTGGTCAATCTGCGCTTCACCAGCGCCCGGGTGCCGCGTATCGTGATGTATCACAAGCCGGAAGGTGAAATCGTTTCGCGCGACGATCCGGATGGTCGTCCTTCGGTCTTTTCGGCCTTGCCGCGGATTCGTGGCGGGCGCTGGATTGCGGTCGGTCGTCTCGACTTCAACACCTCTGGCCTGCTGCTGTTTACAACCTCTGGTGAGCTGGCCAACAAGCTGATGCATCCGAGCTCCCAGCTGGTTCGCGAATACGCCGTGCGTGTGCTTGGCGAACTGACCGACGAGGCGCAGAAGCAATTGCTTGCCGGGATCGAGCTTGAAGATGGTCCGGCCAGCTTTGCCTCACTGGAAGATGGTGGTGGGGAAGGGGCGAACCACTGGTATCGCGTGACTATTTACGAAGGCCGCAACCGCGAGGTGCGACGCATGTTCGAGGCGGTCAATTGCACGGTAAGCCGCCTGATTCGTGTTCGCTACGGGCCGTTCCAGTTGCCGCCGCAGCTCAAGCGCGGTCGTGTCCGTGAATTGACCGATGCCGAGGCCAAGCTTTTTGTTCGCGAACTGGACAAGGCCATTGCGCCGCCACTTCAGGATCCGGAGAGCGCATAAAGTCGGGGGATTCATTTACGGGAAGGGATAAACTCGTTATAATTCACGGGTTTGTTCCTCCCGCCATTTTTGGCGGGGCATCTTTTTTTTAATGAGGTGGGCGTTTCGCCCATTTTTTATTTGTGGCTATGGATTTAAATACGCTGCTTGAAACGACCGTTGTCGGTCTGGGTTATGAACTCGTCGATGTCGAGATGTCGCCGCGCGGCCGGACTATTCGTGTCTTTATCGATGCGCCGGGCAAGGCGACGGGGGTCGATGTCGAGGATTGCGCCAAGGTTTCCAACCAGTTGTCGCGTGTTTTCGAAGTTGAAAACTACGATTACGACCGTCTGGAAATTTCTTCGCCGGGCCTGGATCGGGTTGTCAAGAAGGCTGCTGACTTTGAGCGTTTTGCCGGTCAGGATATCCAGATCAAGCTGCGCATTCCGCATGCCGGTCGCCGCAATTTCCAGGGCGAACTGCTTGGTTGCAAGGATGGCAAGGTCGGTCTGCGCCTCGAAAAAGATGATGTGGAACTCGAATTCAATAATATCGAAAAGGCACGCATCGTGCCCCGATTCGACTGAAGGACTAGGAGGTTTTAGCCCATGAGCCGTGAACTGTTGCTGCTGGTTGATGCACTGGCCCGCGAAAAGAACGTCAATAAGGATATCGTCTTTGGTGCCCTTGAGCTGGCGCTCGCTTCTGCGACCAAAAAGCGTATCCATGATGAAGCCGATGTGCGCGTTGCTATCGACCGTAATACGGGTAACTTCGAGTCCTTCCGTCGCTGGCAGGTCGTGCCGGATAACGAATACGTCAACGAATACCTCGAAACACCGCTGTCTGAAGCCCAGAAGGAAGATCCGGAAATCGAAGCCGGTGATTCTCTCGAAGAAGCCCTTGAGCCGATCGATTTCGGCCGTATCGGCGCCCAGGCAGCCAAGCAGGTCATCTTGCAAAAGATCCGTGACGCCGAGCGCGAACAGATCCTGACCGACTTCCTGGATCGTAAGGAACATGTTGTTTCCGGCACCATCAAGCGCATGGAACGTGGCAACGCAATTGTCGAAGCCGGCAAGATCGAAGCCTTGCTGCCGCGTGACCAGATGATTCCGAAGGAAAATCTGCGGGTCGGCGATCGCGTTCGTGCCTACCTGCTGCGCATCGACCGCAACGCCCGCGGTCCGCAAATCATTCTGTCGCGTACTGCGCCGGAATTCATCATCCGCCTGTTCGACATGGAAGTGCCGGAAATCTCTGACGGTCTGATGGAACTCAAGGCTTGTGCCCGTGATCCTGGTCTGCGTGCCAAGATCGCCGTCAAGTCGAACGATCCGCGTGTCGATCCAATCGGTACCTGCGTTGGTTTGCGCGGTTCGCGCGTTACTGCCGTGCGTAACGAAATCGGCGGCGAAAACATCGACATCGTCCTGTGGTCGGCTGATCCGGCCCAGTTCGTCATCGGCGCACTGTCGCCGGCTGAAGTCTCTTCCATCGTTGTCGATGAGGAAAAGCACGTCATGGACGTGGTGGTGGACGAAGATAACCTCGCCATCGCCATCGGTCGCAGCGGTCAGAACGTTCGTCTGGCCTCCGAGCTGACGGGTTGGACGATCAACCTGATGACTCAGGATGAAGCCGGCAAGAAGTCCGAAGCCGAACATGCCGTGACCCGCATCATGTTCATGGAAAAGCTGGATATCGACGAAGAACTGGCTGACCTGCTGATCGACGAAGGTTTCTCGACCCTTGAGGAAGTGGCTTACGTGCCGCTCGCCGAAATGCTCGAAATCGACGGTCTGGACGAAGATATCGTCAACGAACTGCGCAACCGTGCACGCAATACCCTGCTGACCGAAGCCATCGTCACCGAAGAACAACTCGAGAATGTGGCCGACGATCTGATCGGTCTTGAAGGCATGAGCAAGGAACTGGCCGCCAAGTTGGCTGGCAATGGCGTCAAGACCCGTGATGATCTCGCGGAACTGGCGGTAGATGAACTCACGGAAATGACCGGCATCGACGAAGAGCGTGCCAAGGAAATTATTCTGAAGGCACGTGCTCACTGGTTTGAGTGAGCGGGAGGTAGCAAGTATGTCCGCAACAACTGTTTCTCAATTTGCCGTTGAACTGAAAATGCCGGTCGCGGCCCTGCTCGAGCAATTGGGCAAGGCCGGGGTTGGCAAGCAAGGCGCCGATGATTCGCTGACGGATCAGGACAAAAATCGTCTGCTCGACTACCTGCGCCGTGCGCACGGTGATGAGTCCAAGACCAAGATCACCCTGATGCGCAAGCAGACGTCCGAAATCAAGGCAACCGATTCGCATGGTCGGGCCCGTACTGTCCAGGTTGAAGTTCGTAAAAAGCGTGTTCTGGTCAAGCGTGAGCTGGGTGAGCATGCTGGTGACGCCATTGGCGAACTGGCAGACGAGTCCCATGAATTGCCAGTCGACGCTATCGTCGAAGTACCGGTTGTTGAAGCTGAACCGATTCCAGAGCCGGTTGTCGAGCCTGAGCCGATGCCGGAACCCGAGCCGGAGCCTGTGCCCGAGCCGGTTGTCGAGCCCGAACCGATTCCAGAGCCGGTTGCTGAAGTGGCGCCGGTTGAGGCTGTTGTTGAGACGCCTGCGGTGGTTGTTCCACCGACCCGCGCCCAGGTTATTGGTGAAGCCGAGCTGAAGGCGCGTGAAGAGCAGGATCGTCGCTATCGTCAATTGCGTGAAATTCAAGAGCGTGAGCTGAAGCAGAAGCAGGAGCGCGAAGCTGAACTGGTGCGTGCCCGTCAGCAGGCCGAAGCGGCGGCTGCCGCTGCCAAGGCAGCCGAGCTTGCCAAGCAGCAAGCTGCCGCCCTGGCCAAGGCGCAAGCGCCCGCTGCCGAAAAAGGTACCTTGCACAAGAAGCCGGATGCTCCGGGCAAGGATGCCAAGAAGGCTGGCGGTCGTGCCGATGATGGCAAGAAGAAGCCGGGCATCAAGACGCGTTCGTCCGATACCGGAAGTTCCTGGAAAGATGGTCGTCATGGCCACAAGAAGCATGGCAGCAAGGCCGATGACGGTCAGGGTAGCTTCCAGGCGCCGACCGAGCCGGTCGTGCGTGAAGTGCACATTCCGGAAACCATTTCTGTTTCTGATCTGGCTCACAAGATGGCCATCAAGGCGACCGAAATTATTCGCGCCATGATGAAAATGGGTTCGATGGTTACCATCAACCAGGTGCTGGACCAGGAAACGGCCATGATCGTGGTCGAGGAAATGGGCCACGTTGCGCTGGCTGCCAAGCTGGATGATCCGGATGCCTTCCTCGAAGACACCCAAGGCGTCGAGCACAAGGATGTGCCCGTATTGCCGCGTGCGCCGGTTGTTACTGTCATGGGTCACGTCGACCACGGCAAGACCTCGCTGCTCGACTACATTCGTCGCGCCAAGGTTGCGGCTGGCGAAGCCGGTGGCATTACCCAGCACATTGGTGCCTACCACGTTGAAACCGAGCGTGGCATGGTGACCTTCCTCGATACCCCGGGTCACGAAGCCTTTACGGCGATGCGTGCTCGCGGTGCCAAGGCGACCGATATCGTTATTCTGGTGGTTGCTGCCGACGACGGCGTCATGCCGCAGACGAAGGAAGCCATCCACCACGCCAAGGCAGCCGGTGTGCCGCTGGTCGTGGCGATCAACAAGATGGACAAGCCGGATGCCAATCCGGATCGCGTCAAGCAGGAACTGGTTGCCGAAGGCGTCATTCCTGAAGAGTACGGCGGCGATTCGCCGTTCGTGCCGGTTTCCGCCAAGAAGGGCATGGGCATCGACGAGTTGCTTGAGCAGGTTCTGCTTCAGGCAGAAGTGCTTGAACTGACCGCCCAGAAGGATGCGCCGGCCAAGGGCCTGATCATTGAAGCCCGTCTCGACAAAGGTCGCGGTGCTGTGGCCACCATGCTGGTTCAGTCCGGTACCTTGAAGCGCGGCGATGTCGTGTTGGCCGGTCAGGTTTTCGGTCGCGTTCGTGCCATGCTCGACGAAAACGGCAAGCCGATCAACGAGGCTGGTCCGTCCATCCCGGTTGAAATCCTTGGTCTGTCGGACGTTCCGGCGGCTGGCGAAGAGGCGATTGTCCTGGTCGACGAAAAGAAGGCTCGCGAAATCGCGCTCTTCCGTCAAGGCAAGTTCCGCGACGTCAAGCTGGCCAAGGCTCAGGCTGCCAAGCTCGAGAATATGTTCGAGCAGATGAAGGAAGGCGAAATCAAGACGCTGCCCCTCATCGTCAAGGCCGATGTGCAAGGTTCCCAGGAAGCCCTGGTGCAAACCCTGGCCAAGCTGTCGAACGAAGAAGTTCGTGTGCAGATCATTCACGGTGCCGTTGGTGCGATCAGCGAATCCGACGTCAATCTGGCGCAGGCTTCCGGCGCGGTCATTATCGGCTTCAATACCCGTGCCGATGCCAATTCGCGCAAGCTGGCCGAAACCTTCGGTGTCGATATCCGTTACTACAACGTGATCTATGACGCGGTCGACGAAGTGAAATCGGCTCTTTCCGGCATGTTGTCGCCGGAGAAGCGCGAGCAGGTTACCGGTATGGTCGAAATTCGCCAGGTCTTCATGGTTTCCAAGGTGGGTGCCATTGCCGGCTGTTACGTCCTGGAAGGTTTCGTCAAGCGCGGTTCCCGTGTTCGCCTGTTGCGCAACAACGTGGTTCAGTGGGACGGTGAGCTTGACTCGCTCAAGCGCTTCAAGGATGACGTCAAGGAAGTTCGCAGCAACTTCGAGTGTGGTTTGTCGCTCAAGAATAACAACGATATTCAAGAGGGCGATCAGCTCGAAGTGTACGAAATCCAGGAAGTGGCGCGTACGCTCAAATGAAGCGCGGGTTTCAACGTAGCGACCGGGTCGCGGAGCAAGTTCGCCGCGACCTCGCCGATCTGATTCGTACCGAGCTGAAGGATCCGCGTGTCGGCATGATCAGCCTGACCGAGGTCCAGCTGACGCCGGATTACGCCCACGCCAAGATTTTCTTCACGACGCTCAATGCCGAGCATCTTGAAGAAATCGAGCGTGGTCTGAAGCGGGCGTCGGGTTTCCTGCGTCGCGAACTGGGGCGCCGGATTCATATCCATACGCTGCCGGAGTTGCACTTCATTTACGATAACTCGCTCGAACGCGGGGCCAGCATGTCGGAACTGATCGACCGTGCTTCGGCCCTGAGCGATCAAACGCCGGACGACTGAGTTTTCATGCAAGTCAAGAAGACCTGGAAACAGGTCGACGGTGTGCTGTTGCTCGACAAACCGATCGGCCTGACCTCCAACGACGCGCTGCAAAAGGCGCGTCGTTTGTTTTCGGCTGCCAAAGGCGGCCATACCGGAACGCTCGATCCATTGGCAACCGGCCTTTTGCCGCTTTGCTTCGGTGAGGCGACCAAATTTTCGGCTGATTTGCTCGATGCCGACAAAACCTACGAAGCTATTCTGCAATTGGGTGTGACGACAGATTCCGGCGATGCTGACGGGGTGGTTTTGACCACTGCTGCGGTCAACGTCTCCGAGACCGATGTTTTGGCCGTCTTGCCCCGGTTTATTGGCGACATCCAGCAGATTCCCCCGATGCATTCGGCCCTCAAGCGTAATGGTCGGCCGCTTTATGAGTTGGCTCGCAAGGGTATCGAGGTTGAGCGCGAACCGCGTGCGGTGACGATTCACGGCATCGATATGCTGGGGCTGGAGGGTGATACCCTGAGCTTGCGTGTCAGTTGCAGCAAGGGGACCTACATCCGTGTATTGGCCACCGATATCGGTGGCTTGCTCGGCTGCGGGGCGCACTTGAAAGGCTTGCGGCGGACGAAGGTCGGTGATCTCGATCTACAAAACTCCGTGACCCTGGCCGAGCTTGAAGCGCTCGATGACGCCGGACGGGCAGGGCGCCTGCAGCCGGTCGATGCGCTGGTCAGCAGCCTGCCGGTGATTGCGGTCGAAGGTGAGGCCGAGCAACGCTTCCGGCACGGCAATCCGGTCGATTTGCCGGCCGGTTTGAGCGGCAAGATCCGCGTTTATGCGGCCGGATGTCTGATTGGCGTGGGTGAGCCGGGGTCCGATGGGCGGCTTTGGCCAAAACGTTTGGTACAACTCGCTGTAAAAGAGTTATAATTCAAGGCTTCCTGTCGCCAACAGGAAGTTTTTTTAACTGGCGCTGGCTCTATCAAACCGGGGCGGCGTCGTAACCATGAAAGAGAGTTTGAAATGGCATTCACTACTGAAGTCAAGGCTGCAATCGTTGCAGAATTCCAGCGCGCTCCGGGCGACACCGGTTCTTCCGAAGTTCAGATCGCTCTGCTGACCGCACGCATCAACGACCTGACGCCGCACTTCAAGGAACATTCCAAGGATCACCACTCCCGTCGTGGTCTGCTGCGCCTGGTTAGCCAGCGTCGCAAGCTGCTCGACTACCTCAAGGGCAAGGATGTTGATTCCTACCGTACCCTGATTACCCGTCTCGGTCTGCGCAAGTAAGCCAGAACGAAGCCACGAAAGAGCGGCCCGGATTTTTCCCGGCCGCTTTTTTCTTTTTTTGCAGTGCTGTTTGTTGTTGTCTATTGTAAGTTGTTGATAAATCGTTGTTTATTGTGTTGAGAGTGAAAGGAAACTATGTTTAATGTCGTGAAAAAAACGTTCGCTTATGGTGCCCATCAAGTCACCATCGAAACCGGCGAAGTTGCCCGCCAGGCTGGCGGTGCTGTTCTCGTTTCCATGGAAGAAACCGTGGTTCTGGTTACCGTTGTGGCTGCCAAAAGTGCCAAGCCGGGCCAGGATTTCTTCCCGCTGACCGTTGATTACCAGGAAAAAACCTACGCTGCCGGCCGTATCCCCGGTGGTTTCTTCAAGCGCGAAGGCCGTCCTTCCGAAAAGGAAACGCTGACCTGCCGCCTGATCGACCGTCCTATCCGTCCGCTGTTCCCGGAAGGCTTCTACAACGAAGTCCAGGTCATCGCCACCGTGATGTCCCTGAACCCGGAAATTGACTCCGACATCCCGGCCCTGATCGGCGCTTCTGCCGCCCTGGCCATCTCCGGCGTGCCGTTCAACGGCCCGATCGGCGCTGCCCGCGTCGGTTACATCGACGGCCAGTACGTCCTGTGCCCGACCCTGAGCCAGCTCAAGTCCAGCCAGCTCGACCTCGTCGTTGCCGGTACCGAAGCTGCCGTGCTGATGGTTGAATCCGAAGCCGATCAGCTGTCCGAAGAAGTCATGCTCGGCGCTGTCGTTTTCGGCCATACCGAAATGCAGAAGGCGATCAATGCCATCAACGAACTGGTTGAAGAAGCCGGCAAGCCGGAATGGGAATGGCAAGCTGCACCGAAGGACGAAGCGCTGGTTGCCAGCCTGACCGCCCTGGTCGGTGCCAAGCTCGAAGAAGCCTACAACATCACCGTCAAGCAGACGCGTAGCCAGGCCGTCAAGGTCATTCGCGCTGAAGCTGTTGCTGCCCTGTGTACCGGTGCCGAAGGCGCCCCGGACGAAAACACCGTTGGCAACCTGTTCCACGAAATCGAAGCTTCCATCGTTCGCGGCCGCATCCTCTCCGGTGCCCCGCGGATCGACGGTCGCGATACGCGCACCGTGCGTCCGATCACCATGCGTTCCGGCGTTCTGCCGCGCACCCACGGCTCGGCACTGTTCACGCGTGGCGAAACCCAGGCGCTGGCTGTGGCCACGCTCGGCACCAACCGCGATGAACAGATCATCGACGCCTTGGCCGGTGAATACCGTGACCGCTTCATGCTGCACTACAACATGCCCCCGTACGCCACCGGCGAATGCGGTCGTGTCGGTACGCCGAAGCGTCGTGAAATCGGTCACGGCCGTCTGGCCAAGCGCGCGCTGCTCGCCGTGCTGCCGAAGCCGGAAGATTTTTCCTACTCGATGCGTCTGGTTTCGGAAATCACCGAATCCAACGGTTCGTCCTCGATGGCTTCCGTTTGTGGCGGCTGTCTGGCGCTGTTGGATGCCGGCGTGCCGCTCAAGGCGCATGTGGCTGGTATCGCCATGGGCCTGATCAAGGATGGCAACCGTTTCGCCGTGCTGACCGATATCCTGGGCGACGAAGATCACCTCGGCGACATGGACTTCAAGGTGGCTGGCTCGACGACCGGTATTACCGCGCTGCAGATGGACATCAAGATCCAGGGCATCACCAAGGAAATCATGCAGGTTGCACTGGCCCAGGCCAAGGATGCCCGTATCCACATCCTGAACCTGATGCAGGAATCGGCTGCCGGTCCGCGTGAAGAGATGTCTGCTTACGCACCGCGTCTGTACACCTTCAAGATCAACCCGGAAAAGATCCGTGACGTCATCGGTAAGGGCGGTGCTGTTATCCGTGCCCTGACCGAAGAAACCGGTACGACGATCGACATCCAGGACGACGGCACGATCACCATCGCTGCGACCAGCGGCGAAGCTGCTGCTGCCGCCCGTTCGCGTATCGATGCGATCACCGCAGAAGTCGAGATCGGCAAGATCTACGAAGGTACCGTACTGAAGATTCTTGATTTCGGTGCCATCGTTTCCGTGTTGCCGGGCAAGGATGGTCTGCTGCATATCTCGCAGATCGCCCAGGAGCGTGTCAACAAGGTCGAAGACTACGTCAAGGAAGGCCAGATCGTTCGCGTCAAGGTTCTCGAAACCGACGACCGCGGTCGCGTCAAGCTGTCGATGAAGGCCGTTGCTGCAGAAGAGGGTGGCGCTGCCGCTCCTGCTGCTGCCCCGGAAGCTGCTCAGTAATAGCGTAGTCAGCGGGCCTGCTTCGGCAGGCTTCTGAAAAACAAAGGGCGCCGTAAGGCGCCCTTTGTTTTTGCGGTTCGGTGTAGGTCGACCGCAGGAATCAGCCGGGCGAATTACTTCGCCATCTGGCGTTCCTTCATTTCTTCCAGTGTCTTGCAATCAATGCACAGCGTGGCTGTCGGGCGGGCCTCCAGGCGCTTGATGCCAACTTCGACGCCGCATTTGTCGCAGAAGCCGTAATCGCCGCTTTCGATGCGTCCAAGCGTTTCATCGATTTTCTTGATCAGCTTGCGCTCGCGGTCACGGTTGCGCAATTCGATGGCGATATCGGTTTCCTGGCTGGCACGGTCGTTCGGGTCGGCAAAGACAGTTGCTTCGTCCTGCATGGTGTGTACCGTGCGGTCGATATCTTCACCCAATTCCTTTTTGAGTGTTTCAAGAATTTTGCGGAAATGCGCGAGTTGCTTCGCGCTCATGTACTCCTCGCCCTCTTTGGGTTCGTACGGGGGGAAATGTTTGTGGAGCAGCTCTTCTGCCATTTTGCTTGTGTGTCCCAGTTACGAAAAAGGCGATTAAATATCAGATTGGCGTAGTTTTCGCAAGAAAAGTTTGTTTCAAAAACATAGGCTCCTGATCTGGTGCGGATTTCGGGGTGGTGCTATAATGGAGTTCTTGTGTCGGGGCGTAGCGCAGTCTGGTAGCGCATCTGCTTTGGGAGCAGAGGGTCGTGAGTTCGAATCCCACCGCCCCGACCATCCATTTCTGGTTTTCCCCCTCTAGTGCCCGTAGCTCAACTGGATAGAGCAGCTGCCTTCTAAGCAGCAGGTCGGGGGTTCGAGTCCCTCCGGGCACGCCAAAAAACACAATTAAAATCAAGTGTTTCGCCGATAGTGGTTACTAGCCACTATTGCGCTAAAGGGCGTCATCTTGTCGGTGAGTGTCCCCGTTTTGTCCCCGTTTGTCCCGGTTTGTCCTTGAATATCTGCACCCGTTTTGGCCTGGCTTTGGCCGAGCCGGTCGTGCACTTGCTTAAATAGGGGTTGCCTAGGATTCTTTGGGATGTTAAATTGGTCTCAGCTGGTCAATTTTATGCATGCTGGTATTTACTGGTGAGCGGCTAGCAATTACAAAATTCCCTGCGCTGCCTTAGCGAATGGGATGGGATACCGGCAATTTTGCTGGCCACCGTGGGTTTTGGCCACGGCTCAGCTCCTCCTCTCGGAGCTGGCATGTCTTTTTATTCCGTTTTTCCCGGCCGCGTGGCCGTTTCGCCGGCTGAGGCCGGCAAGGCCGTTTTTGGCTGGTCAGCCAAAACGACAGCGAACCGCATTTTGGCTGGCACTTTCCCTCTGCCCGTGGTCGAGCTTGGCGGCAAGAGGGTTTGCCGGCTCGTCGATCTTGAGCTTGTTTTTTCAGGGTCAGCCCCATCCAATCCATCCAATGCGGCATCGCCAGTTGAGCAGCAGGTGGAAAAACGAGGCCGGGGTCGGCCTCGCAAGATCGCGGCGGGGGGCTGACGCATGGCTAGGAACGGCTACCCGGTGGACTGCGAGGCGGTCCTCAGCCAGTACGGGCCCCTTGTCCATACTCTTGCCCAGGCTTCTGGGCTTAGCATGGACGATATTCGCCAGGAAGTAGCAGTCGCCTGGCTTGCTGGGCAAGATCCAAGCGCTGCCGTGCCGGCAGCTGTCGGCGTTCGGCGCCTTGGTCGTGGCTGGGTTTCGCAGGATCTTCACGTTACCGCCCGTCGGGCGGAAAACGACGACGCATTTGTTGCACCAACTGGCGAGATGCCCCGGCCAAAAGCACGTCGCGGCTCAGTGGCTGCCGGTGTGGCTGCCGACCTTGGGGTGGGGCTGCGCGCTGCCCAGAAACGCCTAAAGAGGCAGCGCGACGCCGCCAAGCGCGGCCAGGGCGACCTCTTCATGGCGGGGGGGGAGTGATATGGAAAAAATACTTTTCCCCCCTGATCTTTTGAATCGGCCTGGTATTTGGGCGTTGCCAGCCGAGCACAAACTGATGGTTGTGGTTCTTGCGAACCATCACTCCCTGACCCCCTGCCTACTTTTTGCACCCACCCCCTATTCGTGCCGGGGTTTGCCTTTGCCGGTCGATGTGATTTGGGGAATTCTGACCGACCTCGACCAGCGTGGCCTGGCAGTTGTCAGCCAGAACACCTGTGAGGCATACCTGTGTGGGTCGTTTTCTTGGCATCGCAGCCCGGCCGAGGAAGAGGTGACACCATGGGCTCGTCAGGTGCGCACCGCCCTTGCTGGCGTGCGTGATTCCAGGGTTGCTGAGGCAATCCGGGCGGATTTGGAAAGGTATTTGGGTGGACCACGCGTGCCGTCGGTTCTGCTCTACTCAAATCTTCTGACCGCGCTGCCTCCGCGGGGACCTGGCCAGCAGTGGTCAGCGACGGAAATGCTCGCTGCCTTTGTCTTGGCAGCCAACCCGGACCAGACCGCGTCGGGCGTTTTCAGGCCAGGTGGTTGGCTAGACGGGCTTGCCGACCTTGCGTCCGTGCCGGCCACAACTTTCGCAGAGGTCCTGGCCAGCTTGCAGGGGAGGGGGGCCGCTGCTTCTGATGCTGCCACTGGAGAAATTTTTATTGCGTCGAGGCTCCGTTGCGCCAAAGCAAGAGATGCCAAAAAAATATTTGAGGAGGCTGAGCAGATCATCAGTCCATTGATTTTTCGAATATTTTCTCAAGAGTGCAAACTGAGAAAAATAAAAATACCAGAAAATCAAAGGGTTGTCTCCCAGGAGAGGGGAGGTGAGGTGAGTATAAGGAGAGGGGAGGTTGTGAGTGACCAAGCCGCAGCGGAGATATATCAGCTGCGCCATGGGCCATGGAAAGGCATTTCGCTCGCGTCAAACTGACATACCCCACCCCCCCCGCCGCAGGCGGGGGGCTGATCTGATATTTCAGGTATCCGGATTGATTTTCATGTGATTGAAGGTAAGCACCCGGCAAACCCAGGTTGATTTCTGATTCAGGCCGAGATTTCAGGCTGCCAGCGATGCGGCAGCAGTTCGCCGATTCTGCTGTTGGGCTGAGTCGGCAAGCGAGAGAGGATGTCCTTGAGATAGAGGAAGGGATCATGGCCGTTCAGCTTGGCCGACTGGATCAGGCTCATGATGGCGGCCGCCCGTTTGCCGGCACGCAGGCTGCCGGCAAATAGCCAGTTCTTCCGGCCCGTGGCGATGGGCCGGATTCGGTTCTCGATCCAGTTGTTGTCGATCGGTACCTGGCCATTGCCGAGGTAATGGGCGAGCGCCGTCCAGCGTTTGAGGCTGTAATCGATCGCTTTAGCCGTCGATGACCCGTTGGGCACCTGCAATCGGTGCCGGCTCAGCCAGTCATGGAATTCATCCAGAATCGGCTTGGCCTGCTCCTGGCGTATTCGTCGTCGTTCGTCCGGGCTCAGGTCGGCGACTTCCCGCTCGACCTGGTAGAGCTTCTGAATGGTGGCCAGCGCCAGCCCCGCAATCTGGCTCTGGTTGTTGGCATGCAGGTCGAAGAATTTCCGGCGCGCATGCGCCATGCAACCCGCTTCGGTCACGCCGTCAGCGATCAGGGCCTTGTACCCCGAGTAGTCGTCGCAAACCAGCGTACCGCGCCAGTTGCCGAGGAATTCTCGGGCATGTTTACCCGCCCGGCTGTCGGCAAAGTCATGGACCACCGCCTTGACCGGCTCGAAAGCGCCGATGCTGTAGGACCACAGATAAGCCCGATGGGTCTTGCCGGCCCCGGGATCGAGCATCGCCACCGGCGTTTCGTCGGCATGCAGCACCGGGTAGGTGAGCATCTCGGCTTTCAGGGCATCGACCAGCGGTTGCAGGGCAACCCCCATCTGGCCGACCCATTCAGCCAGCGTCGATTGCGGAATCGGCAAGCCGGCCCGGCCGAAGATGCCTTCCTGACGATACAGCGGCAGGTGATCGAGATACTTGGCGATCAGCACATGCGCAAGCAGACCGGTGGTCGGGATACCCTTGTCGATCACATGGGCCGGCACCGGTGCCTGCACCAGGGTTTCGCATTCGGTACAGGCCCACTTGCCACGGATGTGGCGCTCAACCGTAAAGGTTCCCGGCATGTAATCCAGTTTCTCGGCAACATCTTCGCCGATGCGCTTCATCTGGCAGCCGCAGGCGCGGGTGGTCGACTCCGGGTCGTGGTGAATCTCGGTGCGCGGCAACTCCGGCGGCAAAGGTTTGCGCTTCGCTTGTCCCTTGGGCTTCGTTTCCGAAAGCTGTGCCAGCTCTTCGGTCATGGCCGCCATGTCGGCTGCGAGGGTTTCTTCGAACAGTTGTCCCTGCTCAACCGGCAAGCGTTCCGCCTTGACGCCGAAGTAATGGCGTTTGTAGTACGCCACTTCATGCGTCAGCTTGTCGATCTTCACTTGGCGCCAGTTGAGTTCCCGGTCTTGCTCAACGAGCAGGCGGCGCAATTCATCGGCGCTGAGTTGATCGATATTGGCGGGAAGCGACATCCGGGGATGATGCCAGCCAGCGCCCCCGCCGGTCATCGTGGACTTCCCTACTGGTGGACCGTCACAGAATCCGGATCACGCCACCATCGGCCAGCCGTTCCCAGGGTAGGCCCAGAATCAGGGCATCGAATTGCCCCCGGGTGAGCGCCACGCTGCCATCGCTTGGCCGGAGTTGAAACCGCCCTTGATTCAGACGACGGTTCGCTAGCCAAACGCCGTAACCGTCATGCACCAGCACCTTCAACCGGCTACCGCGTTGGTTGGCAAAGAGGTAGGCATGGTGTGGCTTTGCTTCACCGAAGATCTGGACGACCTGAGCCAGGATAGTTTCCGTTCCCGCCCGCATGTCCAGCGGCCGGGTCGAAAGCCACAAGGCATCGACCCGGATCATCGCAGCCAGTCGCGCAACCAGGTGGCGCAATCGCCTGATGCTTGAACCGGCCAATCCACCTTGATCGCGGTGTTGCCGCGCCGGACTTCGATCCGGATATCCCCCAATGCCGGCATCGCAGGGGCAATCGGCAACTGTACGAAGGCAGGCGCGATCGCCGGCGCTGTTTCGAGCACGACGGGCATTGGTTGGCGCCGCGTCGGTGGTTCAATACCGCGCTCACGCATCCACCGCCGGACCTGGTTCGCATTGACGCCGTTGGCCATTGCAATGCCGGCGACAGAGGCGCCCGGCTCGCAACACGCAGCAATCACCGCCTGCTTGAACTCCTCTGGATGATGTCGCCTGCGCCGGCCTGGCTTCTGGATTTCCATCGAAAGTGTCCACCATCGTTTTTAAGGGGACACGATCTTCGCGGTCTAACGCGTCAATTTACATAGATGGTCGCCCCCGGTTTGCCAAGCCCTCAATCGATGATGGTAAGTAAGGTGGAGATTGCAGCCATAGATCCGGACTTTGATCGAGGCCACAGCCTCCGTCCCTGATGGAATACGCTGGTTGGAGCCTTAACAGATGGTCGCGCTGTGAGGCGCCTTGTAAAGTTCAGGCTTGTCCAACCCCGGTCTGACCTATCTCGCCATCACGTCATGATTGCCTGTGCAATCGGTGGTTCTCCTTGAAGTGTGCTGCTGTCTTGCTCAGTGGCAGGGTTATCCACGGGGCCGTGGGCCGAAGGTCCCTTTAGACCGTAGGCCTGCGGCACGGGGGATAACCCGTGTTTATGCCGTCAATCCGTAATCCGCTTTGTAGTCCCGATCCTGGGCCAGGAGCGCCCAGACAATCCGGGCATTCTTGTTCGCCAGGGCCACAGCAGCCACATTCTTGTTGCGTCGCCCCATCACTCCTGCCAGCCAGCTCCCGGCGTGGGCTGCCTTGCGTTCGGCTACCCGAATGACGGCGCGCGCTCCGTGGATCAAGAGTGTCCGCATATAGGTATCGCCCCGTTTGCTGATCCCCAGCAGGGTCTGCTTGCCGCCGCTGGAGTTCTGCCGTGGCACCAACCCGAGCCAGGCTGCCAGTTGTCGGCCATTTTCGAAGTTCCGGGCATTGCCGATGGATGCCACCAGCGCACTGGCTGTAATCGGACCAATCCCTGGTATCTGCGCGAGCTTTCGACTGGCGGCATTCTCGCTATGCCAGACCTGGATTTGACCTTCCAGCTCCTGGGCCTGCCGATCCAGTTCCTTGAGGTGGTCTCCCAGACGGGCAATTAGCTGACGAAAGACGCCGGGCAAGCCATTCTCGCCGTCTTCGAGGATCTCCGGCAGACGCTTGCCGATGTGCGCAATGCCCTGGGGAATGATGATGCCGTACTCGGCCAGCAGGCCGCGAATCTGATTTGCCTGGGCTGTCCTCGCTTTGACGAAGCCTTGGCGAGCCCGATGCAGCGCGAGTACAGCCTGCTGCTCGGCCTGCTTGATCGGCACAAAACGCATGTTTGGCCGGCTCACCGCTTCACAGATCGCCTCCGCATCCGCTGCATCATTTTTGTTCGTCTTGACGTAGGGCTTCACAAATTGCGGCGCCATCAATTTGACGGTATGCCCCATCGCTTGCAGCTTGTTCGCCCAAAAATGTGCGCTGCCGCAGGCTTCCATGCCGATCAGGCACGGCGCCAGGTTGGCGAAGAACGCTGCCATCTGCTCCCGCTTCAGTTGTTTCTTCAGGACGGCTTTGCCCCGTTCATCCACGCCATGAACCTGGAATACGTTTTTTGCCAGATCGATGCCAATCGTCGTAAGCTTCATTTCGGTCGCCTCTCTTGCTGGGTGGGAATTTCCATTCGCCACACTTTGGCACTTCTGATGCCGTTTCAAGTAGGGGCGACCATCCCATTAGATGGGTTGGCCGGGCGCTTACGATTGAAGTCTAATCTTTGTTATTAAAAACTAATCAGTTTGGATGCTGTATGACTCAAGCTATATCAACCAAGGTTCTCACTGCCCATGTCCCGCTTCCTCTGGCCGATAAAGTCGACCAGATGGCTGAGCGCTTGGAGCGCTCCCGCGGCTGGATCATGAAACAGGCACTGTCGGCCTGGCTGTCTCAGGAAGAAGAGCGAGAGCGACTGACCCGAGAGGCCCTTGCCGACGTGGAGGCTGGCCATGTTATCGATCATCAGTCCGTACAGGCATGGGCCGATAGTCTGGGAACAGATGAACCGCTGCCGGTGCCGCGCTGATGGAACTAAAGTGGTCCAGCAAGGCGCTTTCCGACTTGGTACGCTTGTACGAATTTCTGGGCCCGGCGAATAAGCAGGCCGCCGTGCGGACGGTGCAGGCGTTGACCAAGGGCCCGACCATCCTGCTCACCAATCCTCGGATTGGTGAGCAACTCTTCGAGTTCGAGCCGCGTGAGGTCAGGCGATTGCTCATTGGGCACTACGAGATGCGCTATGAGATTCAGGAATCGACCGTCTACATGCTGCGCCTGTGGCACACCTGAGAAGACCGATAGCCTCCGACTTGGACTTCGGCTTTGCCCGCTTTATGGCGGGCAAACCAGTAAGAACCGCTAACAAAAAGAAGCCTTTCCCTCTGTTCACAGCGGCTGAATTTGGTTAACCTCTGCGCTTTTTTTTGGGCAGAGGAAATGGATAAATCGATTCTCGATGACGAGTTGTGGGCGCTGATCGCCCCGCTCTTGCCGCCGCCCAAGCCGCGCCGAGCCAAGTATCCAGGACGCTTGCCACTGGATGATCGTGCGGTTCTGGCGGGGATTTTGTTTGTGCTCCAGAGCGGCATTCCCTGGGAAATGCTGCCCAAGGAACTGGGTTGTGGTTCTGGCATGAGTTGCTGGCGACGGCTTCGGGCCTGGCAGGAAGCCGGGGTCTGGGACCGTTTGCACGCTTTGCTGCTGGCACAACTGCGCCTTGCCGACCGGATTGACTGGTCGCGCTGCATTGTCGATTCCGCTTCCATTCGTGCCGTGGGCGCCGGTCAAAAACAGGACCGAATCCCACCGACCGCGCTCGTCCAGGCTCCAAGCACCATCTCATCACCGAAGCCCAGGGCATCCCGCTCGCGGTCATCCTGACCGGGGCCAATCGCAACGACGTAACCCAGTTGCTGCCGTTGGTGGCGGCCATTCCTCCCATCCGTGGTTTGCCGGGACGACCGTTAAGCAAACCCAGAATCATTCAGGCCGACCGTGGGTACGACCACGACAAGTATCGTCGCCCGCTTCATGCGCAAGGAATCCGTACCCTGATTGCACGGCGCAATACGCTGCACGGGAGCGGCCTGGGCAAAACCCGCTGGGTCGTTGAACGAACGATCAGTTGGCTGCACAACTTCCGGCGACTGCGCGTTCGATTCGAGCGCCTAGCCATCATCCACGAAGCCTTTATCAAGATCGCCTGCTGCATCATTTGCTGGCGGCAGCTCAAGCGACCTTGATCATTTTGTTAGCGGTTCTAAGCCATTGACTAACTGACCTTCGTCAGCCACCAGCTGCGCGCTGATCTCCCGTTGGTTGATCCTGAGAAGCGTAAGGCAGTTGGCCTTGCAAGCTCAACCTGGGGGCGAGCCCCCAGACCCCCAGCAAAAGGCACAATGCCTGCCGCAAGCGTCAGGCATCACACACCACGCAGCCCTATGGGCTGCACATCCGCCGCCCTTCGGGCGGTAACGCCTTGCTGCGCAAGGCTTGGCCGTGCCGCATCTGGTGCGGCACCGTTTGCCGCACAAGTGCGGCAACCCTCCCAGCCAAGGCCGGAAAACCGTGCTTCGCACCTGAAAACCCGCGCAGCACGGTTCGCGCTACGTACATAGGTCGGTAAGGCGTCGAGTTTCGATGCCCAACCAGGAGAAAAACCATGAGCAAAACCAACCGTTTGAGCGTCCCTATTTCGACAAGTTTAGAGCGTCAACTGCGGCAATTTAGCGCCGAAAATGGGCGCTCTCTAGCAGCAAATTTTGCCGAAATGGCGCAACGCGGGGCCGAGAAAATCACGATCGAGCAGCAGCTTTTGGCGATCAAAAATAACCTGCAATCCGGGACCGGGGGAGCAGAGGAACTGAGGAAGATCAGTGCTCAGTTGGGCCTCATAGAAAAACATCTGAGCGTTGAAAAACCCTCTGCTGGAGCGCTCCCCGAAGGCGTTTTTATTCCTGAAAAACCCGCCCGGCTGCTGTTCGGCGAAGCCCTGTTTTCAGCTGCGTTAAGTGCACAAATCATCACCGCCGAAATGCCGGGCACCCCCCAAAAACCGGCTGGGGTGCACATCCGAATCGCACGTGAAAAAGCCAACGCCCAGTTGGCCGAACTGCTCGGAGGTGAGTAATGGGAAGCATCAAAAAAATCCTGTTGTTGGTGGTGGCAGTCCTGTCTTTTTCCGTCGCCGGTTATAACCTTGTCTGGTCGCCAGACTGGCAGGAAAAGCGCTGGCCAGAAACCCAGCTGCGCGCCGCGTATGTAAGCTCGATGGCGCGCGCCCTAGTTGATTTTTCGGGAACAGAAAAGGAGGTTTTACTCCAGCGCCAACTGCAAAACTATGACCCAGAGATTGAAACGAAAATCTTCAACGGCGTCCTGTTTTCGGTGGGATTGTCGCTTCTACTGACGGCCGCTACCGCTTTGCTTCCCGCGCTGGCCGGAAGCGGGAAAGAAGGCCGCATTCGAGGGGCAAGGCTGGTCACTGCGCTTCTGTTAAGGCGTGAGCTGTGGTGGCGAGAAAACAAGAAAGCCGTCCTGCTGGGCGGGGTCTATGCCGTGTTTTTTTCGTTGTCTGGCCTGTTGATGTTTAAGAGCGCCTTGGCCGTGCCTGTTGGCTGTGCCCTTGGCCTGGTTGTATTCATCGTGGCCGAGCGCGTCAGCGCCAAGCCAAGGCCCGCCCAGGTGCACCTCGGCGGCATCCCCATCCCCCGAGAAGCCGAAGGGCGGCACACTTGCGTTTTCGGCACAACCGGCAGCGGCAAATCCATGGCCATCTATGGTGTCATCCTCGATGCCCGCCGCCGGGGCGATCGTGGGATCGTCGCCGATATCGGCGGCGCCGCCATGCAGCGATTTTTCCGGAAAGGCGATGTGGTTCTCGCCCCTGGCGAGACCTGGGCGACTGCCAAATGGAATCCTTTCTGTGAAATCCGCCGGGCGACGGACTTCGCCGAGATGGCCGCGAACGCCATCCCGGACAGCCCTGGCGAGAATCAACAGTGGGTGGACATGGCCAGAGTGTTGCTGGCCGAGGTGATGAGGAGCCTCTACAACAGCGGAGAACACTCCGTTAGCCGCCTGCTGCATGTTTGCTGTGTGGCCAGTCGTGAAGAAATGGCCCCGATTGTGGCCAATACGCCTGCGGCCGTATTTACCGCCGACGATGCCGATAGGTTGTTGGTGAGCGTCCGCTCAGTGCTGGGCACTGCCCTGTCAGGTTGGCAAACCCTCGACGACCAAGGCAACTTTTCGCTTCGGGAGTGGGTTCGCACCGCACCGCCTGGGCAGTGGCTGTTCATGCGCTACACAGACGGCAACGTCCGAGTCATGCGGCAGCTGCTGGCGACCTGGCTGAAAAGCGCGATCTCACAAACGATCAGTGACGATAAAAACGTTCCACCGCCAACGTGGTTCGTCGCAGATGAATTCTCTAGCCTTGGCCAAGTGCCCAGCGCCGCAGATGGCGTCTCTAAGCTGCGCCGCTACAACGGCAAGATTTTGTGGGGCGTGCAATCAGTGGCTCAGTTGTGGACGACCTACGGCCGCGACGGTGCAACGGTGCTCCTCAGCTGCCTGAACACGAAGCTGTACCTGGCAGCCGGCGACCCCGAGACGGCGGAATGGTGCGCCAAGGCCATCGGTGACCAGGAGCGCATCCGCCAGGAGCAGAGTCGCAGCCGGCGGGGCCTGTTCGGCCTGGGCGGCGACCCGTCGAAGTCGGAAGCGGAACGGCGGGCGATAGAAAAGCTGGTTCTGCCATCCGAAATCGAAACACTGCCGGCTTTGCGTGGTTTTCTGAAGCTCGCTGGAGATCATCCAGTAGCAAAGGTGAAGATCCCGATCCCCGCATGTGAAAAGCGACTGAGCTAACACCCAAACCCCGGAAAACCGGGGTTTTTGTTCGTTTGGTTCGCGCTGGCGACATAAAGCAGTGTCACCCACAAAAAAGGAACACTGCCCATGATTCGCTGCACCAATGTGGCCGCCAGACAGGCCGAATCTTATTACTCGCGGGACGACTACTACACCCAGGACAATCCACCAGCCTCCTGGTACGGCAAAGGGGCGGCGGCGCTGGGCCTCTCCGAGGACAACGCCGACCGCCTGTTTGGCGATCTGCTGCGCGGCAAGCTGCCGAACGGCGAGGAAATTCCGGGCGGGCAGGGCGGCAAGCACCGTGCCGGCACCGATCTGACCATTTCGGCCCCGAAAAGCGTCAGCATCGCCGCCCTGGTTTATGCCGATGCCCGCGTCACCGAAGCGCATAACGCGGCCGTCAGGGCTGCCCTGGACGCCGCAGAAAAGCGGATTCAGGCCCGCATGGTGGGGCCGGACGGTAAAACCATCACCGTCGACACCGGCAACCTGATCGCCCGCACGGTCCTCCACGACACCAGCCGCGCCGCCGACCCGAATCTGCATACCCATTGCGTGCTGATCAACGCGACCCAAACGCCGGACGGCCGTTGGCGTGCCATGGAAAACCGTGAGCTCTTCAAAATGCAGCGCGAACTCGACGTGCATTACAAGTCGGAACTGGCGGTGCGCCTCGCTGAGCTGGGCTACCAGCTGCGCCACAACAAGAGCGGCTTCGAGCTGGCCACGGTCAGCGATAACCAGATTAAATCCTTCTCGACGCGCACGGCAGCCATCGACGCCGCCCTGGCAGCGCGGGGTTTGAGCCGGGAGGAGGCGAGTGCCGAGCTGCGCGACAAGACCGCGCTCGACACCCGCGACCGGAAGGTTCACTACGACCGGGATCTGCTGGTCGCAGCCTGGCGCGAACGCGCCGCCGAACTGGGCCTGGCCGTTTCGCTGCCGGCCGGCCAATTGCCTGGACTGGCACGCGACTCGAAGGAGGCAGCCCAGGAGGCGATTAAATTCGCCATCGGCCACCTCTCCGAGCGCGAGGCAGCCTTTGAGCAGAAGGATTCCATGGCGGCAGCTATGTCCGTCGCCTATGGCCGGGCTACGCTGGCCGAGGTTGAGGCGGCATTCAACAAGGCGCTGGCCTGGGGCGACCTGGTTCAGAAATCGGACGGCCGCATTACCGATCGCGCCTCGATCGCCCGTGAGCAGCGCATGCTGGAGGTCGAGTTGCTGGGGCGTGGGGCCGTTCGGGCGATTGCATCGGGCACGCTGTCCCTTGACCCCAAGTTGAACGAACGCCAACGGGCAGCCGTTGAGGCGGCGTTGACCACCACGAACCGCATCACCGGCATCCAAGGTCTGGCCGGGGTTGGAAAGACAACCCTTCTCAACGAATTCCGCCAGCAGGCCGAGGCCTGCGGCTACACCCTGGCAGGGGTAGCGCCGTCGCACGGCGCCGTCAAGGCGCTGGCCGAGGCCGGCATCGAGGGCAAGACCCTCCAGAGCTGGGAGGTCTCAGGCTCCAAGCTGGACGATAGGACGATCCTGGTCATCGACGAGTCGTCGCTGGCCAGCACGCGGCAACTGGCGGAGGCCGTGATTCGTGCGGAAAAGGCGGGGGCACGCGTCCTCGTGGTCGGCGACAGCGATCAGTACCAGAGCGTGGAAGCAGGCCGAGGCTTCCAGCAGTTGCAGCAAGCCGGGATGCAGACGAGCATCGTCGACACCATGCTGCGCCAGCAGACCGACATTACCCGCGAAGTCGCCCAGTTGGCCGCCGAGGGCAAGGGCGCCGCCGCCCTGGAGGCGCTGGCGAAGGCGGGCGGTGTGGTGGAAATCAAGGACGAGGCGCAGCGCCTGGCGGCGATTGCCGCCGATTTCTGCGCCCTTCCGGCGGAGGAGCGCCGGGAAACCTTGGTCCTCACCGGCACCAACGAGGCACGCCGCCAGATCAATGCTGCCGTGCGGGAAGGCCTCAGCCTGGCGGGGCAGGGGAAGACGGTGGAGACCTTTGAGCGTGGCGATCTGACGGCAAATCAACAGCGCCGGGCACAGTTCTACGCCGAAGGGGATGCTGTGCGTTTCGATAAGGATTACCGCAGCCTGGGGGTGAAGTCCGGCGACATTCTCAAGGTCAAGGCAATTCGTACGAACGAAATTGAACTCGCCCGGCCGGATGGCTCTACAGTGACGTTCACCCCGGCCAACCTCTCCGGCAAGGGCTGGACCGTCGGCAGAACAGACCGGCGCGAGTTGTCAGCTGGCGACCGGATTCGCGTCACGGGCGATATTGCGGCCACCGGGGAGCGCCTGCGGAACGGCCAGCGCGCCACGGTGCTCGCCATCTCGGACAAGCAGATGCAGGTGCAACTGGATGGCGGCAAGAAGGTTGCGATCAATCTGGAGAACGGCAAGCCGCTCTCCCTCGACTATGGCTATGCCGCGACCGGCCACTCCGCCCAGGGCCTGGGCGCCAAGCGCGTGCTCCTGGAGCGCAGTTCGGCCTGCCGTACGGCAAGCCAACGCGAGTTCTATACCGATGTGACCCGCGTGAAACAGGAGCTAAAGGTCTACACCGACGACCGCGCCAAACTCGGCAAGGCGGTCCAGAAGCAGACCGACAAACACCAGGCGCTGGAGCAGTCGAACGACGGCGGCGACCTGGGCAACAGCTTTTCTGAGAAGGCGATGGAGACCAGCGAACAGGCCCACGAGCTGGTGGACAAGATGCGTGACCTCGCTGACAAGTCCCGCGATATCAGCCGCCTGGCTCGGGATTTTATGCAGTTCGGCCTGTGAGTCGGCGTTTTGGGTTCGCGCTGGCGCCATAAGAGGTATGGCCCACTCTTTCAAGGATCGTTATGAAGCCAACTCCCCTACCGCCGCCGCCTTTGCCCAAGGCGTACGGCATGGCGATTGCGCCGCATTGCAACATGCTCGCCGCCCGCACGGTGTCCTGTCATTTGAAGCCTGACGGCTTTCTGCTGCTGACCTACCAGCTCGACGATGGCGATACCAAAACGGTGCGCCTGGCTGCTGACCGGCCACCGCCCCGGCCCGGTCAGCCGGTCCTGATCTGGTTCGAGACCAACGGCGAGCCCCTCCGTTTCACCACCCTACCGCAAAGGAGTATCTGATGAGCAGCAAATCCATCCTGAAGCCGGCGTCTGCCGCTGCTTCCGTGTCGTTCCGTGTCCCGGCCGAGCTCGCCGCCCGCCTGACGGCCGTGCGGGCGGCTTCGCAACCCCTTGGCCTGGTGCTCGATATCGAACCGGCCTTGACCAAGGCGCTGTCGCGCCTGGTCAGGCAGGCCGAGGCCGAGCTGGCGGCATCCGCAGCGCCTGTGGCCGCTGGTCCGGAGCCGGTTGCGGTTTCTTCCGCCCCTGTTTTTGAATCGGTGTCCCCGGAGGTGCAGCATGTCTGATGGCGTCTTGTTCGTCGATATCTTCTCACCAGAGCAGATCATCGGCTTTCGGAGCCAGGTGCTCGATCATCTTCAGCAGATGGACGAGGATGCTTGGCTGTCCTTCCGCCATCACGATGCCTTGATGGAAGATCGTTGGGTGACTGGCGATCTGTCATCCGATGCGGTGCTCGCCTTGACCCGTGAGGATCTGGTTTTGCGCTATGTGTCGTCGTCCAATGTGCCAGCCGAGCAGCTTCGCCTGCTCGGTCGTCGCTGGATCACTATCGGCACGATCGAGGATTCACCCATCTGGTTTTCTCGTGCTTGTGGCATCTACTACTGGGCCATGGCGCCGGATGCTCCGCACACGCTCGACCTTTGGCTGTCGTTCCCGGCATTGCCTCGCCGTTGGTAGCGCCCGGCGCTTGTCGTCAAACAGGGCCGATATATGTCCGATATATCGGCCCTGGTTTGCTGGCGTTGTCGGATGCGAGGTTGGTGTCGTCAAACATGTCCGAAGGTTAGGACATATATCGGCCCTCAGTGGTGTCCGGTTAAAACGCGAATAGATTCAATTGGTTGCAATCGCCGATCGGTTCTGAAGTGTAGCTGCCGCCCGCAAAGGCTTGCTGGATGGGCATCTTCTCGAACAGGGTGAGCGAAAAAATCTGTAGCAAAGTGTAGAGCGAAGCGTCGAGGTTCAGCCGCTTCTTTACGATAGCAACGAGGACATAGACCGACACGGCAATCCAGATTTGCGACTTCACCGCATTCTCCGACGTGCTGTAGAACTTCTTGATACGAAGATGCTGCTTGATCCACTTGAAAAACAACTCGACCTGCCAGCGGCTCTTGTAGAGCGCGCAGATAGTGGCTGCCGGCAGCGCGAAGTTGTTTGTCAGGAACACCAGCGTCTTGCCGGACTCGGTATCCCTGAAACGGATGCGTCGCAGATGCGCCGGGTAGTCCTTGCCGGTCTTGTAGCCGTTGAGGCCGATCGTCTGGTCGCAAATGATCCCCGTGCTTCGGTCGGTGGTTGCGGAATAGATTCGCCGAGCATCCATGTTCGATTTGGCGCGGGTTACGAAGAAAGCGCTGGCCTGATCCATGGCGTACAGCCGAGCGAAGTCCAAGTAGCCGCGATCCATGACGTAGATTGCGCCCGCTTCCGGCACCAGAAGGTCGAGCACATTGACGTCGTGCAGCTTGCCGTTCGAGATGTGGATGAAGCTGGGAATGCTGCCGCGCAGATCGAGCAGCGTGTGCATTTTCACCGCCGCCTTGGTCGTGCGAAACGGCGCCCACGGAAACAGCGACAAGGAAAGATCGATGGTCGTCGAGTCGAGCGCGTACGCCGTGTTCTCCAACTCGAAGCCCAGACTGTCGCCGGTGTAGAGCTTTCTGGCTTGGTTGATCAGATGTTGAGCGAAGGCTGCATGAACACGCCAGTCTCTCGCCTCGTTGGCATCGGCCAGCGTCGAACGCTTGATCTCCTGCCGAAATCCCATGTGGTAAAGCTTGGCCGACTGCGCCGAGAGACAGACCTCGATGTCGCGCAGGCTTTCGCGGTAGGTCAGTTGCGCGAAGGCCATCACACGGAATTGCTCGGCGCAGGTCATCGACTTGACGTAGCGATCGCCGTCGTGGCGATCGACAATGCGATGAAAAGTCTTCCATGGCAGGAAATCCATGAGTTGGGCGAACAGTGTCTTGCCGAGATTCATCGGCGTCTCCGGCGAATTCAAAGCCGACAGACTGCCCGATCGGCAAATCGCCGTTCAAATCGGGGACAGGAAAAAAGTCGCCGAAAGTCCCTCCAGTTCTTGGTTTCAGGCTCATGGGGTGCGTTTTAACCGGACACTACTGATCGGCCCTATGTTCTGTTCGGCGAATCGGCCGAGGGCCGAGCGGGTTCTGCCAGGGTAGCCGAGTCAGGCTCGGCTATCTCCCCGCAAAGCGGTGAGAAAACCCTTCTGCCCCCTTTCGCTTGCGCCGTCCCGGCGCTGTAGGGGCTAAAGCCCCGGCCGCTGCGCGGCAGTCAGTCGGCCGATAAATCGGCCTTTGGTGGCTGGAAGCCGTTGATCTACGGTGCGCTTCCTTTCCCTAAAACCGTCTTAAACGCATGCAGCGCCCTAAAACGCCGACGTGTAACACGCCAGCGCTCCCTGCAAGGGCCGGGCTTCGCCCTGAAATCCGCGCCCGTTCGGTCCTCGCTGCGCTGCGGTCCGCATGCGGCCTGTGGTTTCTCCCTTTCTGGTCGCTTTTCCTGGCGTGTTCCTCGACGGCACGGGCACTGCAAGCAAGACGGATCTAGGAAAAGGAGAAACAGCCATGCACGCACATCAACAACCAGCCACCACAAGCAAAAGCCAGGTACGGGATGCAGCAATCCAGATCAGCAAACCCCAGACCCTGAACAGCCACCCGATTACCTGCGAAACGCTCGATGGCGCTTCCTACTTCAGCACCACCCGCCGGGGCGTTCATTACTGCGCTTACAAGCAACACGACAGCGATCAATGGTGGGTTTCAACGCACCGTATCGCCCTCGGGTCGATGCACATCGGAGGAGGGCGCTACTACCGGGATCTCAACGATCTGGCTGCCAACTGCAAAGCCTTTGCCGCACTGCCGGCCCTTCTTCCCCTCATCTAAGACCACCAGGAGCAAACCATGAATGCAATTTTCGGTGACGTGATCTACGCCTATACCCGCGCCCAGGCGATCGAGGATGGCGTATTGGTCGATTTTTCCTATCCGGAGAGTGATACCGCGCCGGTTTGCCGCCAGCACTACAAATTCCCGGTCGCCGCTACCGCTGCGGTGTTCGAGGTGATGCAGAAGGCCGTGGATAACCGGAATTACTGCAACAGCTACGCCGGAATCCTCCACGACATGCTTTGGATGAGCCGCGCAGCCGGCCGCAAGCTGGACGAATCCACCGTGGTTTTCCCCGTGATCATCGCGGGCGCCGGTCGCCGCCGCAACTTCGAATTCAAGCTCGTCGTTGGCCCAGGCGACCAGGGCGAGCTGGTGATCACGATCATGCTGCCGCACGAAGACTAAGACATGAGTCGCGTTCAGATCCTTTCCATGATTTTCTTCTGGTCAGCCGTGCTGGCCGTGGATATGTACGCCTCTATCAACCCTCCCCCCGAGCCGGTTCAACTCGGCCGGGAGGCATGGGATCTGAGCTGATTTTCCACAGCACCGATACACCAGCGCCAATTAACGAAAGGTGAAAAATGGCCTTCAATAAAAGCAGTTCAACGTTCTCGAAACCCTCGGCTTTCGAGGCATGTATTTCCAGTAAAGCGGCCGACTTATCTCCGTCAGGCCGGCATCCCGCTTCCTTCAAGCGGTAGCGGCGTGGAAATGAATTTGTAGGGCCGACCTATTGCGTTGGTCATATCGTCAGTTTCAGGTCAATTTGATACAATTAGAAATGTTACTTTCAAGCGAAAATTGCGTTTTGCATATATCGATAGGGTTTTTGCAAAATGCGCTAAATGAGTTTTGTCAAAAAAAAATATAACAAGGATGTGTCAGGAAATTGATCCTGCGAGGGATGCATTGGTGGCGCGGCTTGATGTAGGGATGCCTATCGCGATCACCGGTTTGTCTTTTCGCTTGCCCGGTGATCTAGGTGAGGAAGATGAATTCTGGCGCGCGTTGCTAGAGCGACGCGATCTGGTCACCCAAATTCCCGAGGATCGCTGGGCGACTGCTGAGTTGCAGCATGACAAGCGATCCGAGCCGGGGCGTAGCATTACGTTTTCGGCGGGGGTTCTGTCGCGCATTGACGAGTTCGACGCGGGGTTTTTCGGCATTTCGCCCCGTGAGGCTGCGCTTTTAGACCCCCAGCAGCGATTGCTCCTCGAGCTGTCCTGGGAGGCCATGGAGAATGCGGGTGTGCCGCCTTCGTCATTGGCTGGCACCAATTGCGCGGTCTATATAGGAATTTCTGGGTTCGATTACGGCATGCGGGGGGCGGACGACCTCTCGGTCCTTACGTCGCACTCCATGACGGGCAACACGCTGAGTATTGCCGCCAATCGTCTCTCGTACATTTTCGATCTGCACGGCCCCTCGCTGGCTGTCGATACGGCGTGCTCGTCTTCTCTGGTCGCTCTCCATCACGCCTGCAATAGCCTGCGCAATGGCGAAGCATCCAGTGCGCTGGTCGGTGGGGTCAATCTGCTATTGCACCCCCAGCCATTCATCGGGTTCACCAAAGCATCAATGCTTTCCGCTGATGGCCGCTGTAAATCCTTCGATGCTGCCGGAGACGGTTACGTGCGGGCCGAAGGTGGTGTTGTACTGTTGTTGAAGCCGCTCGATGACGCATTGGCTTCAGGGGATCAAATCCATGGCGTGATTCTGGCCAGTGGTGTCAATGCTGATGGCGCTCGCAAAACAGGCATCACCATCCCCAGCAGCGAAGGCCAGGCGGAACTGATGCGCAAAGTCTTGGCTCGTAGCGGCTTGGCTGCTGGCGATATCGACTTTGTCGAGGCGCACGGAACCGGAACATCCGCGGGCGACCCCATCGAGACGGCTGCGATCGGTGCTGTCTATGGTCAAGGCCGCGTCAAGCCCTTGCCGATTGGTTCGGTGAAGGCAAACCTGGGGCACCTTGAGCCGGCATCCGGCTTGGCGGGTTTGGTCAAAACGGTGGTTGCCCTCAAGAACCGCGCGTTGCCCCCATCGCTCCACTTGCATACGCCAAATCCGCGCATCGATTTCAAGAAGCTGAATCTCGAACTTGTTACCGATTACAAGCCGCTAACAAAAGAGAACGATAAGCCGCTCACCGCTGGCATCAACTCCTTCGGGTTTGGTGGTGCCAATGCGCACGTGCTGCTCCAGGAGTTTGTCCCCTCCGTTGATGAATCGCGTGACGTTGCAAAGGATATTTCCTTGCCGCCGCTCGTTCTCTCGGCACGCACGGATGCGGCGTTGCGCGCTATGGCTCGACGTTATGCAGAGTTGCTGAGTGGAAAATCAGCAGAGGACTATTACGACATCGCCTATGCCTCGGTTTTCCACCGTGAGCGTATGGAGAAGCGCCTCGCATGCATGCCCGATTCGGTCGATGCAGCGGTCAAGCTTCTTCAGCGCTACGCGGCCGGTGAGTCACCTGCCGGCATCACGGTTGAAGACGCGCTGCCATCCGAAGGGGATGTTGCCTTTGTCTATTCGGGAAATGGTGCCCAGTGGGTCGGCATGGGGCAGGTTCTCATGCTCGAATCCCCGCGCTTTGCCGAACTGCTTGCCGAAGTCGATAACGTCATGCAGCCGCTGGTTGGGTTCTCGGTTATTACGGAACTCCAGGCCGATCATGCTGCAGCCAGAATTGACGACACGACCGTCGCTCAGCCCTTGCTCTTTGCCATTCAGGTGGCCATCACCACGCTGCTGAAGGAAGCAGGCATCGCCCCGGCGGCCACGACCGGGCACAGCGTTGGAGAAATCGCGGCTGCCTGGGCAGCGGGAGCCCTTGACCTTGAGCAAGCCATTCACGTGATCGTGGCGCGCAGCCAGGCACAAGGTCTTACGCGCGGCACCGGGCGGATGGCGGCGGTCGGCATGTCGGCTGAAGCTGTTGGCCAACTGATCGCTGAGCTGGGTAACGCTTCAGACGTAGAAATCGCAGGTATCAACAGCCCGGGCAATGTCACCCTTTCCGGTAGCCTGGAAGCCCTGCACAAAATTCAAAACATGGTTGAGACGCGTGGCGGTTTCTTCCGGCTGCTTGATCTCGACTACGCCTTCCACAGTCGGCAAATGGAGCCGGCACGGGCTGATCTCGCACAGCGGCTCGAAGGCTTCAAACCAGCGGGCCAGGAAAATGCCTTTTTCGTGTCTACCGTTACGGGTGACATCCTTGATGGTGCGCAGCTGGATGCCGAATACTGGTGGCGCAACGTTCGCGAGCCGGTGCGCTTTGCCGATGCGGTAGGCCGGTTAGCGAAACTGGGCTGCCGGGTGTTCGTCGAAATTAGCCCGCATGCCATCTTGCAGCGCTACATCAGCGAGTGTCTGACTGCGGCAGCAACCAAAGGGCGCGTCATCTCCACCTTGCGCCGGAATGACGATGGCCAGGAAAGAGTGACCGAGGCAGCTTTGCGCATTCAGTTGCTCGCTGAACAGCCTGCATGGCAATCCTATTTTCCGCATCTTGGTCGGCAAGTGCGGTTACCGAACTATCCCTGGCAGCGCGAACGGCATTGGCACTCAACTACCAGTGAGGGTTTGCTGTCTATCCAACGCCACCGCGTCCATCCTCTGCTGGGTTGGCGCATGCATGGTGCAGATGCCGCTTGGGAAAATGTGCTCGACCCCATCGCTCAGCCGTGGCTGGCGGATCACCGAGTGGCGGGCGCCATCGTCTATCCCGGGGCGGCTTATATCGAAATGGCCCTGGGTGCTGCCCGTGAATATTTCGGCGGCGAAACGCAGGAGCTTGAAGAACTTGACATTGTGGCGCCGATCGTTTTCGACGGCGATCACGCGCGCAGCATCCGTCTCGACCTGAGCCTGCGTGACGGTAGCTTCCAGATTCGCAGCCGCCAGCGTCTTTCCGACGACGAATGGGCACTCAATGCTTCGGGACGTCTGCTCGGGGCGGTCAGCGGCTATGTCGCTGGAGAATCAGCCGCAATTGCCGATGGTGAGGCAACGGTAGATCGCCAAACCCATTACCGCCTGGCCCACGAACTCGGTCTTGACTACGGCCCGCTCTTCCAGGGCATGGCCCAGGCCAACCTGGTTGGTAGCTCACTCGAAGGGCGCTTTGAATCGCAGGTCGATCTGAATCTGGAGGATGAGTCCTGGCTGCTGCATCCAGCCATCGTCGACGTCTGTTTCCAGTCGTTGCTCGATTTTTTTCAGTCCGAGATCGAGGCCGGCCTCGGCCTGCCTTTGCTACCCGTCAAGGTCGGCCGGCTGCGCTTGCTAGGCAAACAACCGATTGGCGCCTTCCGCACGCGCATCCTGCGCCGCAGTCTGCGCTCCGTGCTGGCTGAATTCGAGTTGCTCTCGGTCGATGGCACCAAAGTGGCTGTTCTGGAAAATTGCCGTTTCCGCGCTGCGTCGTTGCGGCAGGATGGCAGACAGGTGCCGGCCTGCTGGGAAATCCGCCCGGTCGTGCAGCCGGGTGCATTGGCTGCCGCTACAGCCGCATTGCCAGAAGTCCATACGCTGGTCCAACAACTGAAGGAATGGTTTGTCGACTGCGAGGATGATCTACGACGCAATGCCTACTTCGGCGAGGCGCAACCCTTGTTCGATGCTCTGGTCAGCGCTTTTGCCAGCGAAGCCATGCAGGCCTTGCTTGCTGCCAAGCCGACTGAGGCGGGAAGCTGGCTAGACGAAACCGTGATCGTCAATGACGAGCACCGCAGCATATTGGCCTGGGTACGCGACCTGTTGCTTGAGCAGTCCTATCTGGCGCGGGACGAAGAAGCTTGGCGACTGACCAACAGCGATCTGCCGCCTGCTGAAGAAATCTGGCGGACCCTGCTGGCGGAATACCCGGAAGCCATGCCCGAATTGATCCTGGTTGGACGCATGGGCCACGCCCTGTTGCCGATGCTGGCCGGGGATCTGGCTCCTTCGGCACTGGCTGCCAACTTGCGATGCAGCCACCAGTTCGAAACCCTGTTCGACGATTCAATCACTTACCGTGGCAGCCGCCTGGCTGTTGAGCAACTCCTTGAGGCACTGGCCCGGGGGGGGCCGGCCAACCGTCAACTGCGCGTGCTGGAAATTGCTGCAGGCCTGAGCGAGGTACCCCGGCAACTTGGCCATCGAGTCCCGACTGATTCTATCGATTACGTGCTGGCTCACGGCGACGCAGAGGCCTGCGACCATCTGCGCCATGAATATCAGGACGATGAGTGGATCAGCGTTGCCGAACTGGAGATCTCACCGCCGGCCCTCAAGGCGAAATGTTCTTTGCCTGCCTGCTATGACGTAGTGGTTTTCCGGCATTCCCTGAACAGTGTTGCCGATCACCGTGCGATGCTGGTCTGGGCCAAGGCCAACCTTGCCAATGGTGGCCTGCTCGTCTTGGCCGAGCGCCATGCCGATCTTGCCGCCGACCTGGTCTGGGGAGCTGGCCGTTTGGCAGCCCCGCAAGCCTGGCAGATCGAACTCGAAACCCTCGGTTTCGATGAGGTTGAATTGTGTCGTGAGCCGGCAGGGGAGGGGAGCCCCGCAGGGGCTTACTTATTGCTTGCCAAAGCGCCAGCAACAGCGGCCGCCGAAACCACGCCAGATACAGCGCGTTGGCTGCTGCTGGCTGGTGATGCGCCAGCAGCCGAGCTGGCGCAGTCCCTGCAACAAATCATGGTGACTCGCGGCCAGGTAGCCGTCGGCATCGAGATTGGCGAGCACTTGCGCAGCCAGCAGACGGCGGCTGCCCTGCTGGCCGACCTGAAAAGTGAATTTGATGGCGCTATCGATCGGGTTCTGCTGATTGCTGGTGATCATGGACGGGACGACACCAGCCTGCCGGCCGATGCGCTGAATCTGGTGCAGGCGCTGACAGGCCTCGCTCAAGCACCGCAGCTTGGCTTCGTGACACGCGGCGGCGTTCCCGTCGATGGCCTGCTCGATGCCCATAACTGCAATCCTGCCCACGCGGCCCTGTGGGGATTCGGGCGGGTGGTGATGAACGAGTATCCGATCCTCGCGTGTCGCCTGATTGACCTGCCTCAGCAGGACAAGATCCCGTTGCCTTCGCTTGGTGAATTGTTAGTCGACGAGTTACTTCATCCGGATGGCGAGAGCGAAGTCGTACTCCAATCGGCCAATCGGCATGCCCTGCGCATGTTCCATACCCACCTGACGGCGCCCCGGCAGGACACCGGCGACGCCCGACACTTCCGCCTCGATTTCCGTGTTCCGGGCCAATTGCGCAACCTGCTCTGGCTGGAACAACCAGTACGCGAACTGGCTGCCGACGAGATCGAAGTGCGCCCGGTCGCCACCGGCCTTAACTTCCGCGACATTATGTACGTTATGGGCCTGCTGCCCGACGAGGCCGTCGAACACGGCTTTGCCGGCGCTAGCTTGGGCCTAGAGTTTTCCGGTATCGTCACGCGCGTTGGCCACCGGGTAGACGAATTCGTCCCTGGCGATGCGGTGATGGGCTTCGGCTCAGCTTGTTTCGCCAGCCATGTCGTTACGCGCGCCAATGCCGTGACGCCCAAGCCTGAGGGATGGTCCTTCGAGGCCGCAGCAACGGTACCAACCGCTTTCTTTACTGTCTATTACGCCTTGCGCCAGCTGGCCAACCTGCAGCCGGGCGAGCGCGTGCTGATTCACGGCGCCGCGGGCGGCGTCGGCATTGCCGCGGTGCAGCTGGCCCGGCATCTGGGAGCCGAAGTATTTGCGACAGCCGGCAGCGACGAGAAGCGGCAATTCGTCGCACTGCTTGGCGCCGACCATGTCTTCGATTCGCGCAGCCTCGCCTACGGCGAACAAATACTGGCGGCGACCGGCGGTGAGGGCGTCGATGTTGTCCTTAATTCGCTGGCCGGCGAAGCCATCCGCCGCAACCTGCAGGTTCTGCGACCCTTCGGTCGCTTCCTCGAACTCGGCAAGCGCGATTTCTTCGAGAATACGCCAATCGGTCTGCGCCCCTTCAAGGACAACATCAGCTATTTCGGCATCGATGCCGATCAACTGCTGATATCCCGGCCCGACCTGGCTGGCCGACTCTTCCGCGAGGTGATGGCGCTCTTCCGGAGTGGTGTGCTGACACCGCTGCCGGTGCGTGCCTTCCCCGCCGAGCGGGTGGTTGATGCTTTCCGCTATATGCAGCAGGCCAAGCAGATCGGAAAGGTGGTGGTCAGCTTCGAGGGCGCCCGCCTCGTACCGCAGGCCATACAGCCACAACACCCGCGTATCGAATTTGCCGGTGACGGCGCGTATCTGGTGACCGGCGGCATTTCAGGTTTCGGTCTTGAAACGGCCCGCTGGCTGGCCCGCCACGGCGCCGGCCAACTGGTCCTGCTCAGCCGGCGCGGTGCATCGACACCTGGAGGCGAGGAGGCAGTTGCCAGCTTGCGTGCCCTCGGCGCCCAGGTGCTTGTGCTTGCCTGTGACGTGGCAGATCGGGCTTCTCTGGCAGAAGCCTTGAGGCATCCGGATATCCTGCCTCTAAAGGGGGTATTCCATGCCGCCATGGTGATCGACGATGCCCTGATGGCCAATCTCGATCCCGAACGTATGGACCGCGTGCTGGTTCCCAAAATTAAAGGGTCGTGGAACCTTCATGAACTCACCCACACGCTGCCGCTTGATCACTTCATGCTCTATTCGTCGGTAACCACCTTCATCGGCAACCCGGGGCAGGCCAATTACGTCGCCGGTAATGCCTGGCTGGAAGGCTTGGCCGTGCTGCGTCGGGCAGAAGGACTGCCGGTGACCTGCATCGGCTGGGGGCCAATCGGCGACGCCGGTTATCTGACCCGCAACCAGGTAGTCAAGGATAGCCTGGCCAGTCGCCTTGGTGCCGAGCCGCTGAGTGCCGAGGGAGCCTTGCGCATGCTCGGGCTGGCTTTGGCTGCGCCCCAGTCCAATGTGGCGATCGCGGATTTCCAGTTTTCTGCACTAGCCCGCCTGTTGCCGTCGGCCCAGGGGCCACGTTTCAACAGCCTGCGCCGGCATGGTGCCGATGCGTCGGCTGGAGCCGAGAGCCTGGATGACTTCAAGGCAATGATCGAGGGCAAATCGTCCAGTGAGGTGCAGGCGCTGGTTGCCCAGCTGGTAACCCAGGAGGTGGCGCAGATTCTCGCCGTGAGCGCCGAACGTATCGACCCGGCCCGCTCGCTGCATGATTTGGGCCTGGATTCGCTGATGGGTGTCGAACTGGCTCTCAGCCTGGAAAAGCGTTTCGGCATACAGGTGCCGGCCATGCTGCTGAACGAAGGCCCAACGGTTGAAAGGGTGACGGCACGCATTTTGGAGCGCCTGACTACGACGGATAGCACAGACGATGACGCCAGCAACCTGGCTGCTACCGCCCACGGCATGGCCGCCCAGCACGGAGAAGCGGTGTCGCAAGAAATTATCGATGCGGCCCTGGCCGATATCCAGAAGAAACAGACAAGCGCATGAGCAAGCAAAATTTCGGCCTCGTCGGTAACGCCAAGGAGCAACTCGTCAAGCGCTTCCTGGCCCGGCGCAACAGTCAGCCTGAGGTGGCGGGAGTGATCCCACGGTCGACACCGAATCTCGCCCAAATTCCGGAAAAGTTCTGCCGTTTCGACAAATTCCCCGGCTATGAGAAGGTCGCTATTCCGCAAGCGGCGGCCCGCAAACTCGGCATCGAGAATCCGTATTTCAAGATGCACGATGGCGTTGCCGATGCCACCACCATCATTGGCGGCAAGCCCTACATCAACTTCTCCAGCTATAACTACCTGGGCTTGTCAGGCGACCCGCGGGTCAACCAGGCGGCGAAAGACGCAATTGACCGTTACGGCACATCGGCCTCGGCCAGCCGTCTGGTGGCAGGCGAGCGCCCGATCCAGCGTGAACTCGAAGAAGCGATTGCCGGCCTTTACGACGTCGACGACTGCATCGTCTTCGTCAGCGGCCATGCCACCAACGTCACCACCATTGCAACGCTATTCGGCCCCAAGGATCTGATCGTCCACGACAGTCTGATTCACAACAGCGTTTTCGAAGGCATCAGGCTCTCCGGTGCCACACGTCGTGCCTTCAACCACAACGACCCGGAATCGCTGGAGCGTGTCCTGACCGAACTACGTGGCAATTTCGAACGCACGCTGATCGTTGTCGAAGGCCTTTACAGCATGGATGGCGACATCCCGGACCTGCCGCGTTTCATCGACATCAAGCAACGTTACAAAGCCTTCCTGATGGTGGATGAAGCGCACTCGATCGGCGTTCTCGGCCAGACCGGGCGCGGGATTCGCGAACACTACGGATTGCCCGGCAATGCCGTGGATATCTGGATGGGGACCTTGAGCAAGGCTTTTGCCAGCTGCGGCGGCTACATTGCCGGGGAGCGGGCTCTCATCGAGCACCTGAAATATGCGGCGCCCGGTTTTGTCTATAGCGTGGGTATTGCCCCGGCCATGGCTGCTGCTTCGCTCGAAGCCATCCGCATCATGCTGGCCGAACCTGAGCGCCTGGTCGGCTTGCGCGAACGCGCTACCTATTTCCTCGAGCAAGCCCGCAAACATGGCATCGATACCGGCCTCTCACAAGGCTACGCCGTCATTCCCGCCATTATTGGGAGCTCTTTGAAGGCAACCAAGCTTTCTCAGCAGCTATTCGAACAGGGCATTAACGTACAGCCGATCATTCATCCGGCAGTTGAGGAGCGGGCAGCGAGGTTGAGATTTTTTATTAGTTGTAGCCATGATGTATTACAAATTTCGAAAATAATTGCATTGTTGGTTTGATTGCCATTGCGTGATGCGATTTATGTTTTTTTGAAAAATAGATAAGCAGCATATCAGAAATAAGGTTTGATGGTTTCGATATGGTGAGTTTTGATTGAGAATTTAATAGGTAAATTTTTATGAAGCGTTTTTTTAAAGATCGCTTGTTGGTGGCAACGACGATATTGCCAACGCTAGTTTCAATAGTATATTTTGGTTTTGTTGCCTCGGATTTATATGTCTCTGAGTCGCGATTTGTTGTTCGCAGTCCAAGCAAGGAAAACTCTTCTCCTTTAGGGGTTTTTTTGAAAGGGGCCGGGATTTCAAAAGCCCAAGATGATTCTTATGTGGTGCAGGACTACATCACCTCACGTGATGCGCTTAAGTTATTAGATGACGATTTAAAAGTTAGGGCTTCCTATTCGTCGAGCAATGCTGAGTATCTAAGTCGATTTGCTAGTTTTGGAAGGGATGATGGACTGGAGTCTTTTTACGAGTATTTCGAGAAAAAGATAAATTTAAAGTTGGACTCAACCTCTTCTATTAGTACGTTATATGTTAAGGCTTTTACAGCTGAGGAGGCTAGAGCAATCAATGACAAATTAGTTGAATTGGCCGAGCAGTTGGTGAATAAGATTAATTATAGAGCCCAGCAAGATGCGATTAAATTTGCTTACGATGAAGTTGAAAATGCTGAAAAAAAAGCTAAAGACGCATCAATTGCTTTGGCAGCGTATCGTAAGGAAAAGGGTGTATTGGATCCAGAGAAACAGTCTCAAATCCCTCTTCAGCAAATCGGTAAATTACAAGATGATTTAGTCGCAGCAAAAGCGCAATTGTCTAGCTTGCAGAAGTTGGCAAGCTCTAATCCTCAAATTCCAAGCATAAAACAGAGAATAGCGTTTTTGGAGGCTGAGATTTCTTCCGAAACAGAACGGGTTACAGGTGGGGAGCGATCACTATCTGGAAAGGCTGTTACCTATCATCGACTGTTGCTTGAAAAAGAGTTTTCTGAACGTCTTCTTGTAAGTGCGTTGAACTATTTAGAGCAGGCGAGATATGAGGCGCAAAAAAAGCAGCTGTATCTTGAAGTGATATCCAAAGCCCAGATTCCCGATAAGGCTGTTGAACCCAAAAGATTGCAGATTATATTGGGTACGTTTTTGATCGGTCTGGTTTTGTGGGGGATTTCAAGTATTCTTGTAGCAGGAGTGCTGGAACATCATGATCATTAATGCTGATAGTTATAAGAACTTTTTTTCGGCATTGAAGGTGCAAAAGCGGGTAATTTGGGCATTGTTGATGCGCGAAATAATTACCCGCTATGGAAGAGAGGGGTTGGGGATATTATGGTTTTTTGTCGAGCCTCTTATGTTTATTGTTGGCGTTTCGGTGCTTTGGTCGATGGGGGGGCAAAGAGAAATGTCGACAGGAAGTGTCGCGGAATTTGCTTTGGTTAGTTATTCAACGATTTTGCTTTGGAGAAACTCAACTAATAGAATGAGCAAGTCGATCGAGGTTAACAAGCCATTACTCCACCATAGACCGATACGAGCAATGGATTTTTTCTATTCGAGGCTAATTCTTGAGTTATCGAGCGTGACCGCTTCGACATTTGTTTTGTACTTGATATTTTATTTTTTGGGTATATCTCATCTTCCGCAAGAGCCACTTTCGATGATTCTTGGCTGGTTGATGATTGCTTGGTTCACATTTGGCTTTGCAATTTCAATTGGCGCTTTGTCGGAAATTAGTGAAACGATTGATAAGATAAGTCATGTTTTGTTGTATTTTATGTTACCGGTTTGTGGAGCATTTATTCCGACCTATCTTATTCCTGAGCCGGCTCGAACATATGTTTTGTACTTTCCGTTGGTCAATTGTGTTGAGTATTTTAGATATGGTTATTATGGTGTTTATATGAAATCATATTTTGACATTCAGTATACGATTGTTGCTAATCTTGGATTGACGCTGGTTGCGTTATTGCTTTTGAAATCGGCCATACGAAAAAACGAGTCGTCATGATTAAAATAAGGGGTGTAACGAAATCCTATTTAACGAACCACGGTAAATCAAATCGGATTATTCTCAACGATGTTAATTTGACGATACGGCCAGGGGAAAAAATAGGGATATTGGGGCGTAATGGAGCAGGAAAATCAACTTTAATAAGGTTAATTAGTGGAGCAGAAAAGCCTCAATTTGGAATCATAACAAGAAGTATGTCAGTTTCTTGGCCGCTAGCGTTTGGTGATGCATTTCAAAGCTCACTGACTGGGCGCGATAATGCGAAATTGATTTGTAGAGCGTATGGGATTGACTTTCAGAGTGCAATCAAATTCATCGAGGATTTTTCTGATTTAGGTTCATATCTGCGTGAGCCAATAAAAAATTACTCTTCTGGAATGAGTGCCAGATTGGCTTTTGCGATTTCAATGGTCGTTGAATTTGATTGTTATTTGATAGATGAAGTAATTGCTGTTGGGGATTACCGATTTGTTGAGAAATGCGAGCGTGAGTTATTCCAAAAGAGATCCGATAGAGCAATGGTGATGGTTTCTCATAACTCTGAATTTATATCCAAACATTGTCATAAGGTGGCTGTTTTGCACGAAGGTAGGCTTTATGAGTTTGATGATGTCGATACGGGTACGAAATTTTATTATGAAAAGTCATAGTCTAAATGATGGACAAAGTTAACTCGCTGGATTATTGGGATAGGCGATTTCAGGAAAACTGGGAGAGCTTGAATGGTCGACATCAATCTCGGTTTTTTTCAAAAATTGCTATAAAAAATTTACCGGATTGGCTTGTTAGAGAAATAAAATCGGAAAAGCTGTCTATAACTGATTGGGGATGTGCCTTGGGAGATGGCACTGACCTGATTAAGTCATCTTTTCCTGATTCGCATGTTGTTGGCGTAGATTTTTCGAAGTCTGCAATTGATGATGCAATTAAGCATTATGCATCGATTGAATTTCGTTGCGAAGATTGGATATCGAGTACGAAAAAACCGATACCGATGCGCTCGGACATCGTTTTTTCGTCTAATGTGCTAGAGCATTTTGAGGATTGGAAATCCGTTTTATCTAATTTGATTTTGAAAGCAGAAAAGGCAGTTTTATTGGCTCTGCCTTTTAACGAGGAAGATAGAGATCTAGAGCATTTTGTTTCATTTTATGAGCATAGCTTCTCACTCGTTCTGGAAGACGATTTTGTTCTCGCGTGGGCAAAAGTTGTAGATTGTCGTGATATCGAAAATACGCGTTGGTTAGGTGAACAGATCATTCTAGTCTATGCGAAATCTGACTGGTTGAGATCGCTTAATTTGACATTAGGTGAATCTAGATTTTTGTTAAATTCTAATTTTTCGAATTTGAATTCGATTGAAAGATTCGGTGATTTTTTCAAAGAGGTTTTTAGGGATAAAGAGCTTTTATTGGAAGATAATAATAGGTTGCAGAGAAATATTGCTGACCTTGATTTTTCTTTTGGTTTGGAAAAAAGGTCTCTCCTCGAAAAAATTGATCGAATTGAGAATGATCGTGATGAGGTGCTGGGACAGTTAGATAGCTTGAGGGTTGAACTTGATAATGCCCGCATGGCTATTATAAGTAACGATTCCAATCATAAAATCCTTTGTTCTGAAATTGATGATTTAAAGCAAAGTCGTGATGCTTTAATAAATCAATTGTCGAACTTGGAAGATGAGATAAATAAGTCTTGGCAGGAGAGGTTGTCAGAGAAAGAATTTTATCTGGCGGCGCTGAGGCAAGAACATGAAGAAAGTTTACTTCTTGAGTCCCAAAACCAAGAGAGACTACGCGAAGAAATTCGTTGGCTCGATCGAGAATTTAAGATATATCAAAATGAACAGCATGAGTCTTTGGTCAAAGAGCGTTTGCGATATGAAGAAGATTATGAAAATCAGAAAAATAATCTAGAGGCAAAGATTGGGGTTTTGAATCGTTTTCTTGAAATTACTCAGTCTAAGTTAAGTAGTATTGAGACAGAAAATTCAGAATTAAAAGAAAAATGTCATCAAGGCACCTTGCTCATTTCCGAATTTCAGTTGGCTTTAAATAAAATTGAGTCTGATAAGATTGTTTTGGAAAATGAACTATCTCAGGCTAATTTTATATTAGGGAAGCTAGAGGCTGATAAAAAGCAATTGGAAATTGATCTTTTGAACGAAAAATCCAGTTATCTGAGTTTTGTTGAAGAATCAAAAAGCCTTCGGGAGCAACTGAGTCGTAGAATTGACGTTGAAATTGAAAATTCGAATTTATTGCGGAAAAATCTTGATGACTCGAGATTGAGCCACGATCAAGATTTGATCTTGTTGAACGAAATTGGCCCTTTGTTAAAAGAGATTGATGAAGAAGTAAATAGACTGCGGTCAGGTTTTTTGTTCAAAATATTTTTGTTTTTTTGTCCTTCCAGGAAAGCTTATATTCCTAGAGTTGTCTCTTCTAGGCTAAATGATTATCTAACGACTTGTCAGGTTAATATGAATTCGAAAATCGATATAGAAGAATTGCTTTCGCTACATGGCGAAGAATTTATTAATAAAGCGTATTGGTATGCGCTGAAGCGAGAGCCTGATGTTTCTGGTTATGAGGAATATAAGAAACAGCTCGATCGCGGTGTGGCTAAAATCGATATTGTTAAACAGCTTGTATCCTCTAAAGAGGGGAAGGCTAACGATAATAATATTGTTGGATTAGGATCGAAAATACTTGCTCATAAATTGGCGCTGATGCCGTTCTTTAGATTATTTAGTAATGCTGCTTGGCTTGACCGTCGCCTGAATGTTATCGAGGAGCGTTTGTTTCAGATTGGCGATGCTATTGATCGCTATATTCCAAAGCTTCAACGTGGCGTCGCGGAATACGCTGGTGAGGTAAGCTCAAAGGATGCAGTGATTGCGGAGCTTCAAGAGAAAATTTCAAGCAAAGAGGTTAGTATTTTTGAGTTAAATAATATTATAAACGATAAGCAAGGCATAATTGATTCTGTTCGGTCATGTACTGATTTGAGTTGGGAACAGTTCAATTCCCAGATTCTCTCTAATCGAAATTTTTATAAGGGGATTTTCGTCCAAGAGACAATTATTGATTGGAATGTTCCGCTCTATCAACGTCCGCAGCATATTGCTTCTGCATTTGGTCGGCTCGGTTATTTGGTAATCTATAAAACAGCTAACTGGAGCGGTGATAATGTCAACGGATTTAGGCAGGTTGCACCTAACGTATGGTTGAGTAATAAAGTTAATGAAATTGACACACTTGATGGTGTAGTTAGATCAGTCTACTCAACCGCCTATGCTGAATCGCATGATCGGTTGTTGGAGAATGGGCGAAGGGGCGTTATGGTTTATGAATATATTGACCACATTGACCCCAAAATCAGTGGTGACGAAGCTAATATAAGACGATTGCTTAATCAGAAAAATTGGGCATTTGGTGGTGGTGCCGATTACGTTGTTGCGTCGGCTAAAGTTCTGGCTGATGAGGCAATAAATGAAGTTGGCGAGAGCAAGGTTATTCTTGCACAGAATGGTGTGGATACTAGGCATTACCGAAACCCTGTTCATAATTCAACTCAGCTGCCGCAAAATTTAATTGATTTTAAAAACAAATACACAAAAATCGTTGGTTATTTTGGGGCGCTTGCACCTTGGCTCTGGTATGACGTTATTGCTGAATTAACAAAACTGAGGCCTGATATTGGTTTTGTTTATATTGGACCTGATTACTATGGTGGAAGTGAAAAGCTGCCGGTTGATGAGAATGTACTTTATCTTGGTACTGTAAATTACCAGGTATTGCCCGCGTATGCTCGGCAATTTGATGTATGTTTTATTCCTTTCGAGCCAGGTGAAATTGCGCGAACCACATCACCGCTTAAATTGTTCGAGTATTTTGCACTTGAAAAACCCGTTGTTGTTACTTCAGAGATGTTGGAGTGTGTGGCTTTTGAGGAGGTTTTCTCGGGTGGATCAGCATTGGAGTTGAGTCTAGCAATTGATCGGGCATTCTCAATAGCGCATGATCTCGCTTATAAGCGCCGCTTGGCAACACTGGCGGATCAGAATGATTGGGATCAACGTGCTCGTGCATTCGAAAAGTGTTTCGATGATTTAAAATAATATAAAAATTGATACTATGCATCCTGCTGACTCATTACGACTGGCTTGCCGAAATTTAATTAACTGGATTCAATACAGCGGGTTTGGGGATTGGGTATTCAGAAGGCCTGTTCCTTTTTCTTTCATATCCCCTGATTCCAAAAGGGAACTAGCTGAAAGCATCGGTTATTTTTGGGATAGTCCGAACCAAATTTGGAAGCATTTCGATGAGGTTTTTGAATTGCCGCCACGATTCGGTGATTACTGGAGCAGCGAACGTTCCTGCTCTCTATTCGGTGATTTGAGACACATAGGATGTGATTTATTTGAGGCTTCTGCAGATTCGAAAAATAATAGGCAGGGAGTCGCTCGTTCTTCTGATCGGTGGCTCCTGAGAAATATTTTTGGGGTTAATTTTGATGATTTTGTTATTGGGTATATAAAGAAAAATATTCGTGGCTCGTCGTTGTATAGTGATTCAGAAATTATTTCCGAGGGATTGATTTCAATTTTATCGGCTATGTTCAGAATGGATCAACCGAATAATTATTCGGTGCAATGTGAGTTGAGAGATATTTTGAGTGATTTTATCAACAAAATTTGTTACTCCAATTTTGCTCAGCAACATGTTTTTGATACCTTGCAGCCACTTGTTGCATTAGCGGATTTGCGTATTACTACTCATGGCGCCGCTCGTCCTTTTTCTATGTACGATAGTGATTCTCTGACGCATCTTATCGATACAACGAGTAGTTTTATTGCTGATTGTGAAAAATTTGGTTTTGATGCCTGTGTCGGTTTCGGAAATGCGTTAGGGGTTGGTCGCGAGGGTATGTTTTTAGATCATGATTGTGATCTGGATATCATATTAGGAGGAGGTTCAGTTTCCTTAGAGAACCATATCGCACTAAGGTCTGACTTATTTGAGAAGTTGGGAGCTTTGGGCTGGCGTTGTTCCATATTTGATGAAGCTTATCCCGATGCTCCTAATTTTTATGTCGAGAGATTCGACGCGATACATAACGGGCGTCCGGGATTCTCTGGTCTTGAACCAAACTTGATTTATGATACATCCGATAAAGAAAATGTTGATCTATCCCATCTAAAGTCGAAGCTAAAGTGGAGTTATTTATTTCCCGCCAATGAAATAGATTTGTATGGTGGAAAAATTAAAGTTCCAAATAGTATTTGTGATTATTTGGAAGCGCAATATGGTCCAACTTGGCGGATATCTAGGCCTTATGCAGTAACGTGGAATTCAGACTGAAATGATTACAGTGATAACTTATGGGACTTTTGATCTGCTCCATTTTGGACACATAAAATTGCTCAGTCGTGCCGCTAAATTGGGGGATCGTCTTGTTGTCGGTTGCTCCACCGATGGGTTTAATAAGATTAAAAATAAAGTCTCCGTTCAGTCTTACGATGAACGTGTTGAGATGCTTTTGTCATTAAGATTTGTGGATAAGGTTATTCCTGAATCATGTTGGGAGCAGAAGCGCTCAGATATTTTTCGCGAGGAAGCCTCCATTTTTGTAATGGGTTCTGATTGGTCAGATAAATTTGATGATTTAAAAGATATCTGTACCGTGATCTATCTCCCAAGAACTGATGGTGTTTCCACTACATTGATTAAAAGAGTGATGTCGGAAGGATCGTAAATTGAAAAAAATTCTTTGTGTAGTTGGTACCAGACCGGAAGCGATTAAAATGGCACCGGTTATTCTTGAGTTGCAAAAAAATCCGGATTTTGATGTGCGCATTTTGGCAACGGCACAGCATCGCCACATGCTTGACCAGGTTCTGGGTTTTTTCAATATCGATCCACATATTGATTTGAACATCATGCGGCCAAATCAAGCTTTGACAACGCTGACGGCCCGCCTGCTTCTGGAGCTGGATGATGTTTTACTTGAAGAAAAGCCGGATGTAATTCTTGCTCAAGGTGACACGACAACCGTGATGACGGTCGCTTTGGCTGCCTTTTATCATCGTATTCCTTTTGGCCATGTCGAAGCTGGTTTGCGCACTTGGGATATGCAGAATCCTTTCCCGGAGGAGGCAAATCGTGTCATTGCTGGGCGGTTGGCAAAATGGCACTTTGCTCCGACGAAAGGTTCTAAAGAAAATCTGTTGCGCGAAGGGGTTGTTGATAGCGATATTGTTGTCACAGGGAACACTGTGATTGATGCACTTCTGATGACAGCCGATAAAGATATCGAAATCGGGATTGATTTACCTGCTGATAAGAAAATCGTTTTGGTTACCTCTCACCGGCGTGAGAATTTCGGTGAGCCGTTTAATGATATTTGTCGCGCTTTAAAGCATTTGGCGTTGAATAATCAGAATGTGCATTTGCTATATCCGGTTCATCCGAATCCCAATGTGCATAAAGTTGCCCATGATGTATTGTCCGGGATCGATAATATAACGCTTTGTGATCCTCTTGATTACGCTCCTTTTGTTGCGGCAATGAAAAGAAGTTATTTCATTATTAGCGATTCCGGTGGGGTGCAAGAGGAGGCTCCAGCCCTTGGTAAACCCGTTTTGGTGCTACGCGAAGAAACAGAGCGCCCGGAGGCTGTGCAAGAAGGTGTTGTTGAATTGGTTGGTGCGAGTTTTGCGAAAATTGTCGCAAGTACTCAAAAGCTATTGGATGATACAGCTGTTTATAGCGAAATGGCTCGCGGGGTTTCTCCTTACGGGGATGGTTTGGCGTCCAGAAGAATTAGTGGTGTTTTGAAGGAGTATTTCGATAAAAAGAAATGATTTTGACTATGGTTTATAAAAATAATAATGCAAACAAGTTGATGTTTGTGATTAAAAAAGAAATCAAGTCGACAAGTCGTTGGGTGTGGCGGAAATTTGTTGTCAGGAATGTATTGAAAATAAGAAAGATTACTCTGTCTTTCTTTAGATTCAGTCCGAAGGATATCTATCTTTCTGCCGCCTCTACTAATGATGGGCCGGATTATTTTTTATTTGGTGTCATAAATTGGCATTTTCGTTATCAGCGACCACAACAACTTTCCAGTTCGCTATCGGCTTTAGGGCGGCGGGTTTTTTATATTTCTTCTGATTTTTATGAAGACGCCCGTCCCGGATTCTCGTGTGAGCCTCTGGATGATTCTGGGAAATTGTTTCAGATTAAGTTGTTTTTAAATAATCCCAAGGTTATTTATCATAATGCGCCAGATGAGACTGATCTCAAGCAATTGAGGGCGGGTATTGGGCAGTTGCTGAAATGGGTTGAAGGGCGTGCGAGTGTTTCGTTGATTCAGCACCCGTTTTGGTTTGATATTGCCAGGGTTATTCCGAAGACCACGGTTGTTTATGATTGTATTGATTACCACGATGGTTTTGGTAATAATTCGAGTCAAATAATCGATTTGGAGAATAGGACAATCGAACATTCTGATGCCTTGGTGCTGACTTCTGAGTGGTTGAACGATTTTATTGGTCGGCGCCATTCGAATAAGATGGTCATTCGGAATGCCTGTGATTTCCAATTTTTCTCGAAGCGGCCAGGTGTTGTTTATCGGGATCGATTTGATAGAAAAATTATTGGATACTTTGGGGCAATTGCATCATGGTTTGATGTCGATCTGGTTCGCCACGTTTCAGAGGCTTTCCCGGATTGCTGTATTTTGTTAATTGGTGCGGATACGGTTGCTGCTGGTGCCAAGTTATTCGAGAGGGGTAATGTCGAATTTGTTGGCGAGGTTGAATATTCAAGATTGACCGAATATTTATATTCTTTTGATGTGGCAATTCTTCCGTTCAAGGTTCTTCCTCTCACCCTGGCTACTAATCCTGTCAAGGTATATGAGTATTTGTCGTCGGGTTGTCCGGTTGTTTCGGTTGATTTGCCTGAGATGCGTTTTTTTGATGACTGTGTCGACGTTGTGACTAATGTGCCGCAGTTTATCGAACGTATTGCAGAAAAGCTCAATCGCAGTGAAGACGAAGGATTGATTGTCAAGAGAAAGGCTTTTGCTGAAGCTCAAACTTGGGAATCCCGCGCGCGTGATTTGGCCGGTTTTGTCGAAAAATGGGGCGCTCGACCAAAGGTTAGTGTTATTGTGGTTGCGTATAACAATATTGCGTTAACTAAGGCTTGTTTGGATAGTATCGATTCCCATTCTGGCTGGGATAATTTGGAACTCATTGTTGTCGATAATGGTTCTACTGATGGTACGGTAGATTTTCTAGGTGATTGGAGTGCTAATTCTGATCGCAGATTGTTTATTAATAATGGTGAGAATCTCGGTTTTTCCGCTGCTAATAATATCGGTCTTTCACATGCCTCTGGCGAATTTTTTGTTTTATTGAATAATGATACCTATGTCACGCCTGGCTGGTTGCACGGTTTGATTGGTCATTTGATGAATGATGACAGTCTCGGTTTGGTTGGTCCTGTTACAAATAACATTGGGAATGAGGCGAAAATCAAAATTGACTATTCGTCTATGGATGAAATGATGGTAAAATCCAACGATTTTACTATTCGGCATTTGGGTGATTTGTTGTATTTGAATAACCTGGCTTTTTTTTGTGTCGCCTTTCCCAGAAGAGTTTTTGATCTGGTTGGAGGCATGGATGAATCTTTCGGCCTTGGTTTTTTCGAGGATGACGATTATTGTCGGCGCGTGGCTAGCCACGGCTTAAAGATCGCATGCGCGCAAGATGTTTTCGTTCATCATCATTTATCGGCTTCATTTATGAAAATGGATCGTGATGAAAGACGCCAGCTGTTTGCGGATAATAAAGCGCGTTTTGAAAAAAAGTGGGGGCGCTGGGATGCTCACAAAACGATTAAGAGGGGGTGACTTTGAGTTCGCCTTGTTTGCCGACCGTCGAGTGCTCCTTGCTTTTTTTGCCTCTGAGTCGCTGTATTCTTGGTTCTTGTTGATATGAAACTGCCCGTTTTTTCCAGATCGCACGTTTTTTCATTGTTGCTGGCGTTGGAAGCGATCTTCTTGGCTTCTTGCTCTAGTCTACCTTCAGCTGGCGCTAACAAAGCCGAGTTGGAGCGTGCGGAAAGTAGCTCATCATTGCCTATTCAGGTAGTAGATGTGGATGAGGCTACCGCCCGCAGGGTTTTTGCTGCAGATAAGCGCATTCGCTTTGCTGATGTTTTTTCGGCCGAGAGGGCGCTGGGCTATCGAGTTGGTGCAGGAGACGTTATCGAGGTTTCCATATGGGAGGCACCGCCGGCGACCTTATTTGGCGCTACGGTTCTCGATCCGCGCCTTGGTGCCGCAACCACGCGGGTGACCACCTTGCCGGAACAGATGGTCTCTTACGAAGGAACGGTTAATGTTCCTTTCGCTGGTGCTGTTCCTGTGGCGGATAAATCTCCTCAGCAAATAGAGGTTGAAATTGCTCGGCGTTTGAATGGCAAAGCCAACCAGCCCCAAGTGATGGTGCGCGTGACGCGTAATGCAACGTCCAATGTGACGGTGGTGGGTGAGGTGACGCAAAGCATTCGCATGCCCCTGACGGCCAAGGGGGAGCGCTTGCTGGATGCGGTTGCGGCGGCAGGCGGTGTGCGGCAGCCGGTGGGGAAGATGACCTTGCAGGTAACGCGCGGCGAGGTGGTTCAGGCAATGGCCTTGGATACGGTGATCCAAGACCCCAAGCAAAATATCGTCTTGCAACCGGGGGATGTCGTGACGGCTTTGTTCCAGCCCTTGAGCTTTACGGCGCTGGGGGCGACGGGCAAGAACGAGGAGATTCCCTTTGAAGCGCAGGGTATTTCCTTGGTGCAGGCGTTGGCACGCTCGGGCGGCTTGCAGGATCAGCGGGCCGATGCGCGCGGCGTCTTCATCTTCCGCTATGAAGAACCGCTGGTGCTTGGCGTGGCGAGTGAAAATCCGCCACTGACGCCGGATGGCAAGGTGCCGGTCATTTATCGCGTGGATCTGAAGGATCCGCGCAGTTTCTTTGTGGCCCAGGGTTTCCCGATTCGCAACAAGGATGTCATGTATATCTCCAACGCGCCAGCGGCGGAACTCCAGAAGTTCATGAATATCCTGGCTTCCGTCGTGTTCACGGCGCAGGGTTTGGGGGCGATCGGCAAGTAATGGGCCGGATGCCGCATGTTGGCGAAGTTTTGTCTGCTTGTTGTAAGTGCCGGGGGCTGGTGCCGCCCGGTACTTTCCTGTCTTGAGTGCCTGGCGTGCTGATTGATGTCACGCGTTTAGCGGATCGCTTCCTGCAACATCGGCTGCCGACCGGGGTTGATCGCGTCAGCCTTCAGTACCTTCAGCACTTTGCCGAGCGGGCGCATGCCTTGGTGCGTTTTGCCGGACGCTGGGTTGAGTTGGGGCAGAACGATTCGCGCCGGGTATTCGATTCCCTCGTGGCTTGGGCGCCCAGTGGGCGGGCGTGCTTGCGCCGCTGCGTGGCGGAGGCCTATGTGTTGGGCTGGCGTCGGCCGCCGGCCGGGGTTTTGTTCAATACCGGGCATAGCGGCCTGGATCGCTCGGATTACGCGGGCAAGGTGACGCGGCGCGGCCTCAAGCCGGTATTTTTCCTGCATGATCTGATCCCCATTTCCCATTCCGAATATTGCCGGGCGGGTGAGGCGGTCCGGCATCATCGCCGGCTGGATACCATGCTCTCGGTCGGCCACGGCTTGATCGTCAATTCGCAGGCAACGCGCGATGAGTTGCTGGCTTATGCGGCGGCACGCAACATCACGGTGCCGCCCTGCGCGGTGGGCTTGTTAGCGCCGGCGAAGCTGCCTGACCCTCACCGCAGTCGACCGCTGGAAAAGTCGTATTTCGTGGTGCTGGGAACCATAGAGCCGCGCAAGAATCACTTGCTGTTGTTGCATCTGTGGCGGCAGTTGGTTGCCGAACTGGGCGATGCGGCACCGCAGTTGGTTGTGATCGGCCAGCGCGGCTGGGAGTGTGAGCAGGTGGTCGATTTGCTGGATCGCTGCGTGTCCCTGCAAGGGCATGTGACCGAATTGCATCGTTGCGACGACCGCGAGTTGGCAACCTGGCTTGCACACGCGCAAGCCTTGTTGTTTCCCTCGTTTATCGAAGGCTTCGGCATGCCACTTGTGGAGGCGCTGATGCTGGGCGTGCCGGTGATTGCTAGCGATTTGCCGGTATTTCGTGAGATTGCTGGAGATATTCCGCGTTATCTCGACCCAATCGACGGGCCAGGTTGGCGGCAGGCGGTGTTGGAGTATGCGTCGCCGCATAGCTTGGCCAGGCAGAATCAGATCGCCCGCATGGCGGGGTATGCGCCGCCGACTTGGGAGCAGCATTTCGAGGTGGTCGAGGCGTTATTGAGAGAGATTGATGTACGTGCTTGAGCGACCGCTTTACGCGCTCAATTTTTCATTCTGGAAGCGGCCTTATGTCCGGCAGTTCTTTCATGGCAGGTTGATTCACTTTGTTGAAAATCCGGAAAGTGTCCCCACTGGTAGCACGCTAATCATCTGGGGTATGCGCGATGCGGGCTCAGTCATACTGAATGGCGTCAATGTGTTGCGCATCGAGGATGGTTTCATCCGCTCTGTGGGGTTGGGTGCCGACCTCATCCGGCCGGTGTCGTGGGTGATCGACGATCTCGGCATTTATTACGATGCGACGCGGCCCTCGCGACTTGAGCGCATTCTGGCCGAGACAGCATTTGATGATGCGGCCTTACGGCGGGCTGAAGCGTTGCGTTTGCGTATCGTGGCTTCGCGCCTAACCAAATACAACGTTGGTGCAGGTGCTTGGCAGCGTCCGGGTAATGGACGGCGGCTGATTTTGGTGCCCGGGCAGGTGGAGACCGATGCATCGATTGCGTATGGTGCTCCCGAGGGAATTTGCCTGGTACGCCGCAACATGGATTTGCTGCGCGCGGTGCGTGAGGCGAATCCGGATGCCTGGGTAGTCTATAAGCCGCACCCCGATGTGCTGGCCGGCTTGCGTGTCAAGGGGCTCGACGAGGATGCTGCCTTGCGCTGGTGCGACGAGCAGGTTATCGATGTGTCTATGGGGGAGATGCTGGATGGCGTCGATGAAGTACATGTCTTGACGTCACTGGCCGGTTTCGAGGCCTTGTTGCGGGGCAAACGGGTGACATGCTATGGCCAGCCGTTTTATGCCGGCTGGGGGCTGACGGAGGATATGGTGCCATTGCCACGCCGGATTCGCCGATTGTCACTGGACGAATTGGTGGCCGGGGCGCTGATCGAGTATCCCCGTTACATCAATCGAAGCGGGCAATTAATTACGCCGGAGCTGGCGCTCGACGATTTGTTGGCCTGGCGGGCAGAAGGATTGGCGCTCCCGTGGTGGCGCAAGCCCTTGCGCTTTGTTTTGCAGCGCTTTTACCAGCGATGAGCAAGCGCCGTTTCCTGTTTCTGCAAGGCGTCTGCTCGCCTTTTTTCGGACAGTTGGCCGATCGCCTGCAGGCAGGTGGCCACCATGTGCAGAAAATCAACTTTACAGTGGGCGACAGCACGTATTGGGGCGGGCGGGCGTCCCTTGCCTTCCGCGGTCGACTGGAAAACTTGCGTGATTTTCTTGATGACGTTTATCGGCGCTACGGCATCACCGATCAGGTGCTGTTCGGCGACCGGCGGCCGGTACATCGCCCGGCGGTTGAGCATGCTGAAGCGCTGGGTATTCGTACCCATGTGTTCGAGGAAGGCTATTTCCGGCCATATTGGGTAACGCTGGAGCGGGAGGGGGTGAACGGCCATTCGCTGCTGCCGCGCGATCCGGACTGGTTCTGGGCGGTGGGTGGCGACCTCGGGGTGGTTGAATCGGTTCAGCCGTTTGCCTCGCCTTTTTGGGTGCGTGCTGTGCACGATGTGGCCTACCATCTGGCGGGTGTTGGTAATGCCTTGTTATTCCCGCATTACCGGACGCATGCCGGTATGACGGCGCCGGTGGAATACTTGGGCTATATCCGCCGTTTTTCCTTGCTGCGCCTATGGAAGCCGCGGGATGCACGCTTGATTGCGGACCTCATCGCCAACCAATCAGTGTATTACGTGTTGCCGCTGCAGTTGAACACAGATGCGCAGATCCGTGACCATTCACGCTTTGAAGACATGGCTGAGGTTATCGAGTTCGTCATGGCGTCGTTTGCGCGGCAAGCACCGTCGGGGAGCAGGTTGGTCATCAAGAATCATCCCCTGGACATGGGGCTGCTTGGCTATGATCGTCTGATCAAGCGGCTGGCGCGCAAATTCGACGTGGGCGGGCGCATTGACTATCTGGAATCCGGCGATCTCGATTCGCTGGTTCGACATTCACGCGGGTTGGTGACCGTTAACAGCACGGTGGGTGGTGTTTCGCTGGGGCTGGATTGCCCGACGCTGGCCCTGAGCGACCCGATCTACAATTTGCCAGGCCTGACTTTCCAAGGAGCGCTGGATGATTTCTGGCAGCAGGGAGAGGCGCCTAACCGCGAGTTGTTCCGCCGTTTCCGCAATGCCGTGATCCACGCGACCCAAGTTAACGGGGGATTCTATTGCCAGCGAGGCATTGAACTGGCTGTTCGCAATAGCGTGGCCATACTGGAAGGCGAGGTTTCGCCGCTGGAAGCGTTGCGATGAACCCACTGCAGAAAATCCTGATTACCGGCGCTACCGGTGCAATCGGAGGTGCCTTGGCGGAGGCCTACGCGGCCCCCGGAGTGGAGTTGTATCTTCACGGCCGGAATGAGGCCGCGCTGGGTTCTGTTGCCGAACGATGTGCAGCATTGGGCGCCGATGTAATTTGTGAGCGCCTTGATATTCGCGATACCCCTGTGCTGCACGCTTGGTTGAGTACGCTGGGGCCGCTGGATCTGGTCATCATCAATGCCGGTATGAATAGCAACATTGGCCCAGCCAGCGAGCCCGAGCCTTGGTCTGAAGTGGAGGCTCTCCTGGATGTGAATCTGAAGGCTGCTTTGCTCATTGCGCAGACTGTATTGCTTCCTATGCGAGAGCGGGGCAAGGGGCAGATTGCCTTGGTGAGTTCTCTAGCAGGGTATTTTGGTCTGCCCGTCACCCCGGCGTATTGCGCCAGCAAGGCGGGGCTTAAGGCTTACGGCGAAGCGCTGCGTGGCTGGCTTGGGCCGGAAGGAATTCGAGTGAATGTGATCATGCCTGGCTATGTGAAGTCACCGATGTGCGACGGTATGCCGGGCCCTAAGCCCTTTATGTGGTCTCCTGAACGGGCTGCTCGGACGATTAAGCGAGGTTTGGCGCGTGACAAGGCACGGATCAGTTTTCCATTCCCGTTGAATTGGGGAACCTGGTGGCTGGCGGTCTTGCCAGCCGCAGTATCAGTACGTATTGTGCGCTGGCTGGGTTATGGTGGCTGATCCTGACTTCGTTTCGGTGATTGCTGCATCGCTGATCGGCCTGATGTTGTCGGTGACGGTTGAGCGTTTGCTGAAACCTCGACCACCGCTTTGGCGGCCACCGGCGGCTTGGGGATTGCACGCCGGGGTTTGGCTGGCGACTCATGCCCTGCTGACACTGTTGCTGGGCCGCCCTTGGTTCGCCTGCGCGGTGGCTCTGGCTTTGCTGCTGACGCTGGTGCTGGTGAATAACGCGAAGGTGACGGCGTTGCGCGAACCTTTCGTTTTTCAGGACTACGAGTATTTCACCGACGCAATCCGGCATCCACGTCTTTACATACCATTTTTGGGATGGTGGAAATTTCTGGGCGCTGCGGCCGGGTTTATTGGTGCCGTATTGATTGGCTTCTGGGGTGAGGCTGCACCAGAGCATCGTTTTGCTTTGTCTGGCCATCTGGGCGCTATCCTGCTCGTGGCCGGGGCAGGGGGATCGCTGCTGATGTTGGGCAGCAGGAAATCTTTGCCGGTACGCTTTCAGCCGGAGCACGATATTCTGAGCTTGGGTTTTATTGCCTGCTTATGGCGCTATGGTGAGGAGGCGCGCCATCCGTTAGTGGTTGCGTCACCATTCGATTTCCTCGTTCCGCAGGATGGCAACGGCGAATTGCCTCATTTGATCGCGGTACAGAGTGAATCCTTCTTTGATGCCCGATCCCTGTATGCTGGTATTAGGCCTGATGTGCTGGAGCAGTTTGATCGGCTGAAGGCCGAGGCCGTTTGCCATGGTCGCTTGAAGGTGCCGGCTTGGGGGGCAAATACCGTCCGTTCGGAGTTCGCTTTTCTTGCTGGTGTTAGCGACGACAAGCTGGGCGTACACCGCTTTAATCCTTATCGTGCGATTGCCGCTGGTTTGGCGTCGCCCTCGTTAGCTTCTTTTTTGAAGAGCTTGGGCTATCGCACGATTTGCATCCACCCGTACCCCGCAAGCTTCTACCAGCGTGACCGTGTTTCCCCTCACTTGGGTTTTAGTGAATTTTTGGATATCCGCGAATTCGACAGGAACCTCCGCTTTGGCCCCTACATTAGCGATGCGGCAGTGGCCGATAAGATTGCTGAAATAGTGCGGGAGGCATCGGGGCCAGTGTTTGTGTTTGCCATCACGATGGAGAACCACGGTCCCCTGCATCTTGAGAATGTGGCACCTACCGATATGGCTGAGTTGTATTCCATACCACCACCAGCGGGATGTGACGATCTGACAATCTATCTGCGCCATCTCCGGAATGCCGATCGAATGGCTGCCAAGCTGCGTACGCTTCTCTCCGAGTGCGAAAGGTCAGCCAGTCTATGCTGGTTCGGTGACCATGTGCCGATCATGCCCAGGGTGTATGAAACGTTTGGTGCGCCAAATGGTAAAGTTGAATATGTTCTTTGGCATAACCAGATAAGCCAACCGTCAGAAAAGATTGATGGGTCTGTTAGTGAGTTAGCCATTGGATGGCTTTGTACGGCTGGTCTATGCCGACTTTGACCGTTCTGGTGATCATTGCTCGCCGGGCGCTATGCCAACATATAGAGTGGCGGCTACATTACGACGCGGCTTTTAACGATTCAAGCATTGCGAGCCTTTGAGCAACGTCAGCCTTGCTCAAGTGCGTATAGCGTTTAAGCATCTGAAGAGTCTTGTGTCCGCTGATCTCGCTCACCGTCATCGCATCAAGTCCAAGTTCGAACAGGCGGCTGATAGCCTCATGACGCAGATCGTGAAAATGTAGATCAGTCATAAAATCTGGATCGACTTCTGTGCCAGCTTCTTCGCAGTCAGCCATGTAAAGCCGATGCGCGCGCTTTACGGCACGTTTCCAGCTCTGGGCAAGCGCTTCTTGTGTTGTCGCGAAGACGGGGCCACGTAGCGTGCGGGGGAGGGCTTCCAGCACGGCCAGCGCGGAAGGGGAGAGAGGCACAACCCGGCGCTCTCCATTCTTCGTATCTTCGAGCGTGGCAGTCCGTTTTTCCTTGTCGATATGTTTCCATGTCAGCATCAGAACTTCGCCCTGGCGCATGGCTGTTGCCAGGGCAAACCGGATGGCAGGGGCAATCCACGGGTTTGCCCTGCTCTTTCCATCCTTGTCGACTGCTCCAGAATTCTCAGCGGCAGAGAGCAGATAGCGCTCTTCTTCGCGAGATAGCCGCCGCTCGCGGGACTTTCCCTGGCTCGGCATTTTGACGTTGCGAAGCGGGTTTTCTACTGCGATTCCCCATTCCTTCGCGGCGATGTTGAATAGATGCGCGATCAGCTTTAGTTCATGGCGAACCGTCTGTGTGCTGACGATCTTCAAGCGAGCGTCGCGGAATGAAGCGAAGTCTGAAGACTTCAGGCCGGCGAGCGATTTTTCTGCAAAGTCTTTGCGCTCAAGCCAGTGCTTGATAAAGCTCTTCTCCTGCCGCTGGGCTTTCTTCTTCGATGTCACTTCGCGCTCATAGCGCTCCAGGGCGGTGCGCAGCGTCGTCGTTTCAGCTTCGCGGCGGTCTTGAAAGACCCCGCGGTCCATTTCATTTTCGATCTTCCGCGCCCAGGTCTCAGCATCTACCTTTTTTTCGAAGGTCCGGCTTTGTGTTGCATGACCTTTGCGCCGGATTTTCGCTTGCCACCAGCCGGATTCTCGCTGCTCAAAAGTTGCCATCACTGTCCCCGTTTTGTCCCGGAAAATATAGTTTATGATGGTAATTTCTCTTAAAACCCTTGTCAAATCGTTGTTCTGTGGTTTTTAGATTTTCCGCCTTCTAAGCAGCAGGTCGGGGGTTCGAGTCCCTCCGGGCACACCAGCGCAAATTCTTCTGCTGCGCTTTGGTTTCGATAAATCCATTTGGTAAGTACTTGGCGGTTCACCGTGTCTTTTGGTGAGCCCCATTCGCCAGGCAAAGAGCCATGTCGGCTCAACCTGGCAAATCCATCGTGTCGTGTGGCACGGTGGTTATGGCGCGGACAGCGCATCAAGGAAGCAAGAACGTAATAATGATTGTTGAACAACTAAGAGACAAAGCACTCAAGCTTTGCGCTGATCATGGCATTACCGCCCAGCCTTATGCTGGTGGTTGGTGGCTTGTAGGTGAAAAAATAAATCGTGTCGTTGGCGAGTTGGCTGGCCTGAGTGCCTCTGACCTGATGCCATTGCCGATCATGGCTCGATAAAACGGGTCTATGCTGTAAAAACAAAGCCGGGGAAACCCGGCTTTTTGCTTGATTGGGCGTCACACCGGTTATGCTATGCCCTTTGCAATACACGGCAATTCGCGGGAGAGGTTGATGCTGTCCGGAATACCTGATGATGAACCGCTGAGTTTCATTGATGAGCCTGAGTTGCCCGAAGGCGGGGATTTGCCTGTCTGGCGGATTCTGGTGGTTGATGACGAGCCGGATGTCCATGAAGCCACGCTGCTGGCACTCAAGGACATGCAGGTTGAAGGGCGCGGGCTGGCGTTTGTTCATGCCTATTCCGCCGGCGAAGCCAGGGCCTGCCTGACCCAGTATGACGACCTGGCTGTCGTGCTGCTCGATGTGGTGATGGAATCCGATGACGCTGGTTTGCGTCTGGTGCGTTTCATCCGCGACGAATTGGGAAATCGCGCCATGCGCGTGATTCTGCGCACCGGCCAGCCGGGCTATGCGCCGGAAATCGATACGATCCAGCTTTATGACATCAATGATTACAAGACCAAGTCGGAGCTGACCAGAGTTCGGCTGTTTACCTCGTTGACCGTGGCGATCCGCTCTTACTGGCAGATTCATCAGCTTGAAGCGAGCCGGCGTGGCTTGGCCCTGATTGTGGGTGCTGGTAACGAGTTGAGCAAGCCGCGTGGTCTGCAGCGTTTTGCCGAAGGTGTTGTGACTCAGTTGTGTGCCTTGCTCGGGATTGGTGAGGAAGGCTTGGTCTGTGCGGTTGATGGGGATTTTGGACGCCCCCCGACCGTGCTGGCTGCCGCTGGGTGTTACGCCGGATGGATGGGCCGGTCGCTCGACGATATTTCCGATAGGCGGGTGCGCGAAGAACTGGAGAAGGCTTTTTCCGGACGCAGCCACCAGTTTGGCGAGGCTACCTGCCTTTATTTCGGCGGAACGGGCAACCAGGCGTTGGCGGCATTCGTCGATGTCCAGCACCCACTCAGCACGCTTGATCGCAATTTGCTGGAAGTGTTCTGCAGCAATATTTCGGTTGGCTTCGAGAATATGCAGCTTTACCGTCGGATCAGTAACCTCGCTTTCGAGGATGGCCTGGTCAAATTGCCGAATCGCAATAGCCTGCTGACCCTGATCGATCAACGCCCCAGTGCGGCAGATACCCTTGCGCTGGTCGATATCGATGGCTTTGCCGATATCAACAGCATTCTGGACCAAAGTTTCGGCGATGCCGTGCTGGTTGCTGTGGCAACAAGGTTGCGCCAGATGTTTCCGCCCACGGTGGTGGTTGCCCGCGTTGGTAGCGATGTTTTCAGCGTGCTGGGACCGGCGACAGAGATTACGCCGGAAAGCATCGCACACATTTTCTCGGCGCCTTTCACGGTCGACGCAGAAAACTTGCGACTTTCGGCCACCGCAGGCCTGGTCAATTTGAGTGATTCGTCGTTCAAGGGCGTCGAGTTGCTCAAGAATGCTGCGGTTTCGCTCAAGCTGGCGAAAAACTTCAGCCGTGGCAAGTCCCTTTATTTCGAGCCGGCGCACGCCAATTCGGCGCGCGAACGGATGCAGTTGCTCAGTCAGCTGCGCCAGGCTTTTTCTGCCGAACGCCTTTTCCCTGTCTATCAGCCATTTGTCGATCTGGCGAGTGGCCGCTTTGTCGGGGCGGAAGTGTTGTTGCGTTGGCGGACTGAGGAGGGGGCATTCGTTCCGCCGGATCGTTTCATTCCGCTGGCCGAGCAGTCCGGCCTGATGGTGGCGATCGGCGACTGGGTGATGCGCAGCGCCTTTCAGTTTCTGGCGCGTCTGGCAGCCATCGGGCTGACTGATTTCCGGATGGCGATCAATGTGTCGCACGTTCAGTTTCGCGAACCCGACTTCGTCGACCGCCTGGTTTCAGCCATGGCTGAATACAAGGTCAGTCCGGCCAACGTTGAAATCGAGCTGACCGAATCGGTGGCTATCGACAATATTGAACTGATCGGTAAAAAGCTGGCTGCCGTGCGTGCCGCCGGTGTTGCAATCGCGATCGACGATTTCGGGACGGGCTATTCGTCGCTCAACATCATTCGCCAGTTGAACGTCGATCGCCTGAAGATCGATCGTGCCTTTGTCAGTGGTGAAGGCAGCAGCGACGATCATTACGGTATTGCCCACATGGTGATTCAGCTGGCTGAACAGCTTGGGCTGGAAACCATTGCCGAAGGGATAGAAACCGATGCACAGCGTGATTCGCTGCTGGCCATGGGTTGTCGCGACGGCCAGGGATATCTCTTTTCCCGGCCGTTGCCGGCCGAAGAGTTTCTTGCCTTGCTGCGGACTTGAGCAAACAGCCGCCCAAGTCCGCGCAGGTTTTTACTCCTTGATTGCTTCGATGGCGATGTCGATGCGCACTTCGTTACCGACGTAAGGCGCGTACTTGCCGGCGTTGAATTCGGAACGCTTGACCACGGTAAAGGCGTTGGCGCCGATCGCATCCTTCTTCATCATCGGGTGCGGCATGGCCTGGAAGGAAGTCACGGTCAGGGTCACCGGCTTGGTCACACCCTTCAGCGTCAGGTTGCCTTCGATGCTGGCCGGTTTGTCACCTTCGAAAACCACTTTGGTGGACTTGAACGTAGCCGTCGGGAACTTGGCGGTGTCGAGGAAATCTTCGCCCTGGATGTGCTCGTTGAAGGTCGGGTAGCCGGTATCGACCGATTTGGCATCGATCACGATGTCGACCGCGCCGCTCTTGGCGGCCTTGTCGAAGATGACCTTGCCGGTCGTCTTGTTGAAGCGGCTGAGCTGGGTGGAGTAGCCGAAGTGGCTGTACGAGAAACGCGGATAGGTGTGCGTGCCTTCAACCACGTAGGTTTCCGGTGCGGCCAGTGCCGGGATGGCAACGGTCGAAGCGAGGACGAGGGCGGCGGTGAGTTTGCTCAGTTTTTGCATGGTGATTCTCCTGTTTTGAGGTTGGGGTTACTTGCTGTTGGCGGTGATGCGGAATTTGATCAGGACATCGTTGGCGACAATGTCAAACTTGGCCCAGGTGCCTTCGCCAATTGAAAAATCGGCCCGGCGGATGGTGAAGCTGCCATCGAAAACGCCGCTTTTGCCTTGTGCCGCAAAGGTGGCAGGAACGACGACATCCTGCGTCTTGCCCTTGATGCTCAGTTGACCGGTGACTTCGTACTTGTTGCCGCCGAGGGCCTTGACGCTGGTCGAGACAAACTTTGCCGTCGGGAAGGCCTTGGTGTTGAACCAGGGCTTGCCGGCCACTTCATCGTCGCCTTCCGGTGCGCCGGTATCGACGCTGGCCAGTTCGACATCGAAGCTGGCCTTGGCGGCTGCCGGCTTGGCTGGATCGAAGGTTAGTTGGCTGGAAAAGCGCTTGAATTTGCCGTCGACCGCGACACCCATCTGCTTGTACGTAAAGTTGATGGCGCTCTTGTCGGCTTGAACCTGGGTGAATTCGGCGGCCTGTACCGAGAAGGCGGTGGCCAGTGCAAAGGCGAGGGCGATGCGTTTCATGTTAATGCTCCTTGGAATGGCGGGGCAGCATCCGGCGAAGGATGTCGTCCTTGTCGATAAAGTGGTGTTTGAGGGCAGCAGCGATGTGACCGAGCAGCGTTGCCACAAAAAGCAGGTTGAGGCTCATGTGAATGGTCTGCAGCAACTGGCCGAGTTCCTTGTCCTTGCCGATCAGATCGGGGATCGGCAGCAGGCCGAACCAGACTGTCTGGAAGCCTTTGGCTGAACTCATCAGCCAGCCGGAAAGCGGAATGGCCAGCATCAGCAGGTAGAGCGCGAGATGCCCGGCATGGGCAACCCATTGCATGAGTTTCGGCATGCTGGCCGGCAAGGCGGGGGGCTGATGTGTGATGCGCCAGGCCAGCCGGACCAGGACGAGCAGGAAAGCACTGACGCCAGCCCACTTGTGCCAGGAATAAAGTTGCAGTTTTTCCGGCGAAAGCGGCAGGTCATGCATGTAAAAACCAAGTGCCAGCAGGCCGATGAGCAGGATGGCCATCAGCCAGTGCAGGCTTTTGGCGGTGCGGGTGTAGTGCTTTGTCACGGTCAACCTCCTTATTGCGGCAAAAATGAATAAGCGTCCATGGCGATGACGTAATCGTCGATGCCGGCATGAATGCGCTGTGGCTGTGCGTTCCGCCCGGCTGCACCGAGGGCCACGTAAAGGGGCAGCAGGTGTTCTTCGCTCGGGTGCGCCTGAACGCCTCCGGGGGCCTGGCGGCGATAGTCGAGCAGGGCGTCGATGGCTCCGGCGCTGATCTGCTCGCTGATCCAGGTCGAAAACTGGCGGACATAAGCAGGCGTCTGCCCGTCGCTGGCTGCTGCGGCCTGATAGTCGCGCAGGTTGTGCGTCACATTGCCCGAGGTGATGATCAGGAAGCCGCGAGCAACGAGCGGAGCCAGTGCCTGACCCAGGCGATAAGCCTGCTGTACGCCGCCCCGGCTCTGGATCGAGAGCGGAATGACCGGAATGTCGGCTTCCGGGAACATCAGGCGCAGTGGTACCCAGGCGCCGTGGTCCAGGCCGCGTCCGGCATCGGCCTGTGCCGGGAGACCGGCTGACTGGAGCGCTGCGACCACTTCTTCGGCAGCTTCGCGGCAACCCGTGGCCGGGTAGCGCAGGGCATAAAGTGCCTCCGGAAAGCCCCAGAAGTCATGAATGGTTTCTGGGCGTTCAGCGAATCCGACCGTCGGTTCAGCCGTATCCCAATGCGCGCTGACCACGATGATGGCCCGCGGCGAGGGCAGGGCGCCGGCGGCGGCGGCAATGGCCGCTCCGGCGGCACCGGGACGCAAGGCAAAGGTCGGGGCGCCGTGAGGCACGAAAAGCGTTGGTAGATGATGTGACATGAAAGCAACTCCTGAATCGATGGGCGTACTTTATTCCTCCTTTTTGAGTCGAAATAGCAGACAATCAACAAATGTTTATTGCTAAATGAGCAACAATGGATCGACTTGAAGCCATGCACCTGTTCGTTCGTGTCGCCGAATTGGGCAGTTTTTCTGCGGTTGCGCAGCAGTTGGGCGTGGCCCGCTCGGTAGTGACACGGCAAATTGCCGCACTCGAAAGTCATCTCGGCATCAAATTGATGGTGCGCAGTACGCGCCGCCTGGCGATGACCTCGGCGGGGACGGCTTATCTGGAGAAATGCCGGGTGATCCTGAATCTGGTCGAGTCGGCTGAAACCGATGTGGCCCAAGAGCGCCTGGCGCCGCGCGGCAATATCCGCATCAGCCTGCCGCTGACTTTTGGCATCAAACGCCTGGCCCCTCTACTGATCGAATTTTCCGGCCTTTATCCGGAGGTTAGCCTGGACATGGATTATTCCGATCGTCGGGTCAAATTGATCGAGGAGGGGATCGATCTGTCGATCCGCATCACCCGCCGTCTTGATCCCGGTGATGTGGCACGCAAGATCGGTTCGGGCCAGATGTACGTTGTGGCCTCTCCGGATTACCTGGCGCGTCACGGTCGACCGCAGCATCCGTCCGAATTGATTCATCACGAATGCCTTGGCTACACGGCCGGTGGCAGCATGCAGCACTGGCAATTCCTGATCGCCGGCCAGCCGGAAAGTTTTCCCGTGCGCAGCAGAATCAATGCCAACAATGGCGAGGTCCTGACCGAAGCGGCTGCCCAGGGCTTGGGGCTGACCTTGCAGCCTGACTTCATTGTCGATGCATTTCTGCAGGCCGGGCGTATTGAAAGCATTCTCGACGCGTTTCCCGTGCCCGAACTGGGCATCTACGCAATGCTCCCGAGTAATCGCCATGTCCCGCACAGGGTGCGGGTCTTGATGGATTTTCTGAGCCAGCGGCTTGGTTAAGTTCAAACAATAATGCGATGACATTATTCTGTTAAGCTCATTCAGGATTTCAATAAAAAAAGCCGGGAATCGTTATGCGAATCATGATCGTCGACGACAACGCAGCCATGCGGAAAGTCCTCGCCGCCCTGTTTGTCAGTGCCGGGCATGAAGTGGTTGCCGTACTTGAGGATGGCAGCCGGCTTGAGCAGTCTGTGCACGATACGGCGCCGGAGTTGCTGTGCCTTGACTATCATTTGCCGGGCCGCAACGGACTGGTGTTGCTGCGGACGATCAATGCGCTGGCGCCGGATGTCGATGTGGTATTCATGACCGCATCGAGCGAACAGAATATTGAAGGCATGGCGGCCGATGCCGGAGCAGCCGGATTTATCCGCAAGCCTTTCAGCCAGTCTCAGATCATCGACGAATTACATGCCATCGAGGAAACGCGCAAGCACGCGCGCCAGCCTCAACGCAAGGGGCCGGCCTTGTTCGGCGGTCGGGTCAGCGGCAGCGTGGTGGTGGCCGATGACAACAGTTCGGTTCGTCTGGTGCTCAAGGGCTTGCTGGAGGAATGCGGCTTGAAGGTTGTCCAGTCGGTGGCCAGCGGTTCTGAGGCGATTACTGCGGCGCGGCAGCACAAGCCGAAACTGCTCTGTCTCGACGTCAACATGCCGGTCATGGGCGGGATCGAGGCGTTGCCGGAGATCGTTGCCGCCAGTCCGGAAACTGCAGTCATCATGGTGACCGGTTGCGCGGACAAGAAACTGGTTGCCCAGGCTGCTGGTCTGGGCGCGCGTGGTTACATCATCAAACCATTGCGCCCGGCTTACGTTCAGGATTTTGTCCGTAAGCTGTTTGGTGTCTGATTCTTTTAAAGGCTTGCCGATGGACCGCCGCCTGTTTCTTGCTCTTCCCTGGCTGCTTGCCGGCTGCAAGCCATCGTCGCCGGCTTTTCGCAATACCGAATTGAACAAGCCGGCTTTCGGCAAACGACTGGATCTGCAAGATCACGAAGGCCGGATGCGCTCGTTGGCCGATTTTTCCGGCAAGGTCATCATCCTTTTCTTCGGTTACACCTCCTGTCCGGACATCTGCCCGACCATGCTTGCCCGCCTGGCGGAAGTGATGAACAAGCTGGGAACGATGGCCGAGCGGGTACAGGTGCTCTTTGTCACGCTCGATCCGGAACGTGACAGTGCCGCGAGGCTGAAGGATTTCGTGCCGTGGTTCCATCCCTCGTTCCTCGGCTTGCGCGGCTCCACGGAAGAAACCCGGCGGGTTGCCGAAGAATTTCGGGTGTTCAGCGCCCGCAAGGAGGTCGGCAGCGAGTTGGGTTACATCCTCGATCATTCGGCCGGCGCCTACTTGTTCGACCCCGCCGGGCAATTGCGTCTGTACGTCGGAGACCAGGCCGGTGTCGACGATATCGTGGCCGATATTCGGCTGCTTCTGGCCGGTTGACCGTGAAATTTACTGAATGAAGGGCAGGTTCAGCGTATCGGTATCGTTTGCTGCACCGCTGAATTCCCGGCACAGATCGAGAAAGGTCTGCATCGCCGGGTTGATGTTGCGCTGGCGGTGCCGGGCAAAATAAAAATGGCGGCGGAGATCGAATTGCGGCGTCTTGATCTCGACCAGGCTGCCACGACGGAAGGCTTCGCGTAGCGACAAGCGTGACAGGCAACCGATGCCGATGCCTGATTCGACGGCCCGCTTGATCGCTTCGGTGTGTTCCAGTTCGAGCTGGATATGGGCATGGGCCAGGGGGCGGGCAATCGCCCGGTCGAACAATTCGCGCGTGCCTGAACCGCGTTCGCGGACAATCCATTTTTCTTCGGCCAGCCGACTTGTCTCGGTCGCGCCCGCTGCAGCCAGTGGATGATGCGGGGCACAAAAAACGACCAGAGCATCGTCAATCCACGGTTCCAGTACCAGATCCGGGTGGTTGGCTTCGCCTTCGATCAGGCCGAGATCGAGTTGATAACCGAGCAGTCGTTCGACAATGCTGTGCGTGTTGGCGACCTGCAAGCCGATTTTGGCTGCCGGATGGCGTTGCAGGTATTCGGCAACGACCAGCGTGGCCAGGTAGTTGCCGATGGTCAGCGTGGCGCCGACAGCGAGCGGCCCGAGCGTGCTGCCGGACAGAAAACCTTCGATATCGGCCGCCCGGGCCAGCATGTTCTCGGCTTGTGGCAACAGTGCCCGGCCGGTGCCGTTCAAATGCAGCGATTTGCCGATGCGGTCGAACAAGGGGCAATCGAATTGCCGCTCCAGTTCAACCAGCGCGCTGCTGGCGGCTGATTGCGACATCGATAATTGCTCGGCTGCGCGCGAGACGTTTTCAGTCCGGGCGATGGCAGCAAAGATTTCAATCTGGCGCAGGGTGATTCGCATATCTGTTTTGTAGTTAGATGTTAGAGAAATTATCCGCTTATATATCTAAGAGGCAAGGCCTATCATCCAGTTCAGCCAATTCTCTGCAGGAACACCACCATGAGCGCACTTGCTACCGAAAAGATCCTCTCCGTCCATCACTGGAACGACACGCTGTTTTCGTTCCGCACGACGCGTGACCCGGGGTTGCGCTTCATCAACGGCCAGTTCGTGATGATCGGTCTTGAGGTCGATGGTCGTCCGCTGACCCGTGCCTACAGCATTGCCAGCGCCAATCACGAGGAACACCTTGAGTTTTTCAGCATCAAGGTACCGAATGGTCCGCTCACCTCGCGCCTGCAGCACCTGCAGCCGGGTGATCCGATCATCGTCAGCAAGAAGCCGACGGGAACGCTGGTCCTGCGCGATCTGAAGCCGGGCAAGCGGCTTTTCATGTTTGCCACCGGTACTGGCCTGGCGCCGTTCATGAGCTTGATCCATGATCCGGAAACCTACGAAAAGTTCGAGCAGATCGTGCTCATTCACGGGGTGCGTCAGATCAATGAACTGGCTTATCACGACTACATCGAGCACGAGATCAAGGAGCACGAATTCTTCGGCGACTGGGCGCGTGAGAAGCTGGTTTATTACCCGACCGTGACGCGTGAAAAATTCCGCAACAACGGTCGTCTGACCGACCTGATCCGGTCCGGCAAGCTCTACGCCGACCTCGGGATAACTCGGCTCGATCCGGCGAGCGATCGGGCGATGATCTGCGGTGGTCCCGACATGTTGAAAGACACGGCGGCTTTGCTCGACGAGCTCGGTTTCGAGGTTTCGCGACACATTGGCGAAGCCGGTGATTACGTGATCGAACGGGCTTTCGTCGAAAAATAACCGGTTTCTTCGGGCTGGCGAAACGCGAACCGGCGGCGCTTTGATACAGGGGCGGGTTAAAATACCGCCTTTGTATTCCGGCGTTTCCGGATAGGGTTTTTACAGCATGCATAACATCGAAAAAGTGCCGACCGTCGGCTTCGTTTCACTCGGTTGCCCAAAGGCTTCCTCGGACGCTGAGCGCATCCTGACCAAGCTGCGCGCCGAAGGTTACGAAATCTCGCCGAGCTACGAGAATTCCGACCTGGTGATCGTCAATACCTGTGGCTTCATCGACGCTGCCGTCGAGGAATCGCTCGACGCCATCGGCGAGGCGCTCAACGAAAACGGCAAGGTCATTGTCACCGGCTGCCTCGGTGCCAAGGGCGACATCGTGCAGAACACCCATCCGTCCGTGCTCGCCGTGACTGGCCCGCATTCCGCCGACGAAGTGATGGGTTACGTACATAGCCACCTGCCCAAGCCGCACGATCCGTACAGCGATCTGGTCCCGGCCCAGGGCGTGCGTCTGACGCCGGATCACTTTGCCTATTTGAAGATTTCCGAAGGCTGCAACCATAGTTGCACCTTCTGCATCATCCCGTCGCTGCGCGGTCCGCTGGTGTCGCGTCCGGTTGGCGATGTATTGGCCGAGGCCGAGAATCTGGCCCGCGCCGGCGTCAAGGAAATCCTCGTCATCTCGCAGGACACCTCGGCCTATGGCGTCGATCTCAAGTACCGCACCGCCTTCTGGGGCGGCAAGCCGGTCAAGAGCCGGCTCAAGGAACTGTGCGAGGCACTGGCCAGCTTCGGCATCTGGGTTCGCCTGCATTACGTTTATCCCTACCCGTCGGTCGATGATGTCATTCCGCTGATGGCCGAAGGCAAGATCCTGCCTTACCTCGATGTGCCATTCCAGCACGCCAGCCCGAAGATCCTGAAGGCGATGAAACGTCCGGCCTCGGCCGAGAACACACTGGAACGCATCGCCAAGTGGCGCGAAATCTGTCCGGAAATCGTCATTCGCTCGACCTTCATCACCGGCTTCCCCGGCGAAACGGAAGAGGATTTCGACCAGCTGATCCAGTTCCTCGAAGATGCCAAGCTCGACCGCGTCGGTGCCTTTGCCTATTCGCCGGTTGAAGGTGCCAAGGCCAACGAACTCGGCCTGCTCCTGCCGGAAAGCGTGCGCGAAGACCGCCGTCGCTGGCTGATGCAGGTTCAGGAAGACATTTCTGCGGCCAAGCTCGAAGCCAAGATCGACACCACCATCCAGGTGCTGGTCGACGCGGTGGATGAAGAAGGCACGATTGCCCGCTCCAAGGCCGATGCACCAGAAATCGACGGCCTGGTGTACATCGACGGCTATTTCGATGCCCAGCCGGGCGATTTCCTGCAAGTGAAGGTTGTCGACGCCGACCATCATGACCTCTTCGCCCAGCCTGTCTGAACGCCTGGCTGCGCACCTGGCTGCGCACCTGGCCGAAGTGGTCGGGGCGCAGCATGTCCTGACCGATCCGGCTGAAATCGCCCCTTTCGTGACGGATTGGCGGGGGCGGTTTCGCGGTGCGGCGCAATGCGTGGTGCGCCCGGCGAACAGCGCCGAAGTGGCCGCCGTGATCAAGGCGTGTGCCGAAGCCGGGGTTCCGGTTGTGCCGCAGGGTGGCAATACCAGTCTGTGCGGTGCGGCGACCGCCGATGATGAGGGTTTGGCCGTCGTCGTCAGTCTGGGGCGTTTGAACCGCATTCTCGCGGTCGACCCTGCCAATCACACTATTTCGGCTCAGGCCGGCTGTACGCTGGCAGCGGTGCAGGAGGCGGCTCGTGCTGCCGATCGGCTGTTTCCGCTGGCTCTGGCTTCGGAAGGCACTTGCCAGATCGGTGGCAACCTGTCGACCAATGCCGGCGGCGTTCAGGTCTTGCGCTATGGCAATACGCGCGAACTGACGCTCGGTCTTGAAGTCGTGCTGCCCAACGGCGAATTGTGGGATGGCCTGCGCGGCCTGCGCAAAGATAATACCGGCTACGATCTGAAACACCTTTTCATCGGAGCCGAAGGAACGCTGGGCATCATCACGGCGGCCGTGCTCAAGCTTTTCCCATTACCGCGCAGCCTGACGACCAGTTTTGTTTGCCTTGCTTCGCCGGCTGCTGCGGTCGACCTGCTGAATGCGGCAAAATCGCGATTCGATGCGCAATTGACGGCTTTCGAACTGATTTCGGAAGAGGCGCTGGGGCTGGTCCTGAAACATATTCCCGATGCGCAGCGACCAATTGCCGGTTCGCCCTGGTATGTGCTGGCCGAGTTTGCCGATGCAGCACCGGCTTCGGTCGAGGCCTGGCTGGGCGAGATGCTTGAGGCTGAAGCGATCAGCGACGCCGTGCTCGCCCAAAGCGAAGCCCAGGCGCAGAAATTGTGGGCTCTGCGCGAGAATATTTCGGAAGCGCAGAAAATCGAGGGGGTGAGTATCAAGCACGATGTTTCAGTGCCGGTTTCACGTATCCCGGAATTTCTCGCCTTGGCCGATGCGGCGCTGCTTGAAGCTTTTCCCGCAGTCCGCATCGTGGCCTTCGGGCATGTCGGTGATGGCAACCTGCATTACAACCTGTCGAAACCGGATGCTCAGGAAAATACGGCTTTCATTGCCAGCCAGCCGCAGGTCAATCGCATCGTGCATGACACGGTCGATGCGCTGAATGGTTCGATTTCGGCGGAACACGGGATTGGCCAGTTGAAGCGCGAGGAACTGCTGCGTTACAAGAGTCCGGTCGAAATGGCCATGATGCGCTCGATCAAGCAGGCGCTTGACCCGCGCAACCTGATGAATCCGGGCAAGATTCTCTAAAACTGCAGCACGGCAGCCCGTGCCTGCCGCTTCAAACCTTTTCCGGGATGGCGGCCATGACTTTCAGCCAACCCTGGGCGGCCTCATCACCTGCGGCAGCGAAAGCCGCCGCAAGGTGGCGGGTCTGGATGCCGGTCAATTCCTCTTCCAACGCGATGCCGGCATCGGTCAGCGTCAATTGCTTGACCCGGCGGTCATGCTCGGCAAGGTCTACGCTGACCAGCGCCGATGCGATCAGTTGGCGCAACGGTCCGTTGAGTGCCTGTTTCGATACGCCGAGGATGCCGAGCAGGGTATTGACCGATGTTTTCGGGTGGCGCCCGACAAAATACAGTATCCGGTGATGTACCCGCCCCAGGTCGCGCTGCGCCAGCAGTTGATCCGGCTGCGAGGTAAAGGCGCGGTAGGCGAAGAAAAACCGCTCGGCGGCGTTGCGCAGTCCATCGATGTTATTTAGGTCAACCATGTTGACATGGTAGTGGGGTTTACCTAAGCTGTCGATAGGTCAACAACATTGACATTAAACATGAGCCCAGCCAATCAAAATCCCCGTTTTTCCCAGCGTATTGCCGATCTGCATCCATCACCGATCCGCGAAATACTTGCCGTCATCGAGCGGCCCGGCATGATTTCATTTGCCGGTGGTTTGCCGTCGGCTGACACCTTTCCCGAACTTACGCTCGATGGCATGCCGATCACCAGCTTGCAATACGGGGCCAGTGAAGGCGATACGGCCTTACGTGAGCGCGTTGCCGACGAGTTGAATGAACGCGGCCTGCGCTGCGATCCGGCCCAGGTCATCATTCTTTCCGGCTCGCAGCAGGGGATCGATCTGGTCGCCAAGCTGTTCATCGATGCCGGTACGCCGGTGGCTGTCGAATCGCCGACCTATCTCGCAGCCTTGCAGGTTTTCCGCTACTTCGGGGCGAGTTTTTCCGAGCTGGATGCCAAGTTACCGCAGGCCGGTTTGTCGAGCGAAAACCGTCCGGCTTTCGCGTATGCCATTCCGACCTTCCAGAACCCGACCGGGCATTGTTACAGCAGCGCCGAGCGGGATAATCTGGCGGCTGCCTGCGATGCCTTGCAGGTCCCGTTATTCGAAGACGATCCCTATCGTGACCTGGTGTTTGACGATTGTGACCGGACGCCGGTTTGCGCTCGGTTGAAACGCGCCTCGTGGGTTTATCAAGGCTCGTTCTCGAAAAGCCTGGCGCCGGGATTGCGTCTTGGTTACCTGGTTGCTTCGCCGGATTTGCTGCCCTACCTGGTGCGGCTCAAGCAGGCGGCCGATCTGCACAGCAACCGACTCAGCCAGTGGTTGGTGCTCGAACAATTGCGCAGTCCCGAGCGCGCCGCCAGAACTGCCGGGCTGGTCGATACCTACCGACGTCGGCGCGATGCGTTTGCCTGCGCACTGGCGCAGCATTTTGCCGGATTGGCCGACTGGGAAATTCCGCCGGGCGGCCTGTTCTTCTGGTTGGAACTGAAAGCGAAAATCGACACGCGCAGGCTGTTGACCGCAGCAATCGAGCGTGGCGTCGCTTTCATGCCGGGCGAAGCATTTTTTGCCGATACAGCGTCAGCCCGCAGTACTTTGCGCCTCAACTTCAGTCATGCCAGTGAAGCGGATGCCGGGCGCGGTCTGGCTCTGCTGGCCGAATTACTGAAAGAGGAAACAGCTCGCCAGCTGGGTGCTGTCAAAGCTGAGAGTCGCTGAGCGGCCGAGCAAATGGCAGGCTGAAACTGAAGCGGCTGCCGACGCCGACCGTGCTTTCAATTTCCAGTTTGCCGCCCATCAGCTCGATCAATTTACGGGCGATCGGTAGTCCGACACCAATGCCGCCGTAACGGCGCATGGCACTGCCGTCGGTCTGGACAAGCATGCCATCGAGCAGGCGGAGTTTATCGGCAGCGATGCCCGGCCCGGTGTCGCTGACACAAAAACGAATGGTCAGCGCATCGTCGCGCGATGATTCGATTTGTGCCGAGATGGTGATTTGGCCATGCTCGGTAAATTTGATGGCGTTGCCGACCAGGTGCGTGAATATCTGGCGCAGGCGGTCGATGTCGCCGATCAGCAGGTTCGGCAGTCGCGGATCGTCTTCCTCGATCAGTTTCAGCCCCTTGGCTTGTGCCGCGCGTTGCTGGTTGTCGAGCAGGGCGCGCAACATCTCGATCACGGCAAACGGCGCAGGGGACAAGCTGATTTGCCCGGCCTCAAGCGCCGAAAGTTCGATCAGATTGTTGATCAGGCGCAGCAACTCGTCGCTGGAACGGCGCAAGGGGACCAGGAGCTCATGCTGTTCCGCGGTCAACGTCTCAAGACTGAGCAATTCACCCAGGCCGATGATGCCGTTCATCGGGGTCCGAAGCTCATGACTGATATTGGCCAGAAACTCGGTTTTGGCCCGATTCGACAATTCGGACTGCAGGCGGGCCTGTTCCAGATGTTCGAGCAGTTGATCCTTTTCGTGTTCGAGCCGGAAACTGTCATGCAGCGTGGCGTAGAAATAGTCGGCACTGCGCGTGGCAATCAGCAAGAAGAGAAAAGTCATCAGGCTGAAGGCAATGTGCAGCAAGTCCATGCCCAGCGAGGCGATGCCCACGGCAAGGATGATTGGCCAGGCATAGAGCCGGAAGGCTATTTTGTCGGCAGCGAGAACAGGGACGGCGCCGGCCACCATGCCGGCCATGACGAAGGCAGTGAATAACTGCAGGGTGGTATCGCTGCCGATCATCAGCAGCAAGGCGCCAATGCTCCAGATCAAGCCGCTGGCCATGGCGCCGACCCGCGCCCGATACAGCCAGCGAACTGCTTGTTCCTGACGTTGCACGTCGTCGAGCCGGGCATGCCGGGCGGCCAGTACAACACGCAGCCCGGCGACGAGCACGGCTGCAACCCACCAAGCCAGCAGCGCGGGGGAGCCGAAAATATCGTGGGCGACCCAGATCAGAAAACCGGCATTGATTACCGACATGATCTGGCCCAGCCGTACGTTGCGGTAGAGCAGTTCTACCTGACGGCCAAGAAAGAAAATGTCGATGGATGGTTTCAATGCAGTGCCTGTCCGGTGGCTTTGGCGAAAAGTTCGGCGACATCGTCCGGGGTGAAACGGTATTCGCGGTTGCAAATATCGTCGCGGATCAGGATTTCACCGTGCTCTTCGAGAATTGATTCAGCATCGGCCTGGCCCAGGCTGATGACCATGTCGCGTACCTTGTCCCAGTCTTCCGGGCAGTGATAAACGACAGGCAGCGGGTCATAGACGCGTACGCCATGATCGGCCGTGTCTTCGTGGAAAAGACGGGTGAGCAGGGCTTCGGCATCGAGTTCGAGCAGCTCGGCTGGTTTGACCGTGCTGGCCATGTGGCTGATCCGATTCCAGCCGTCCGGGTCGTGATTGTCGGCTTGCGGCATCTTCTGCAGGAACAGGCAGGCTGCCGCATTGGGGCCGGCGGTGACGAACAGGCGGGACGGCTGCTGCTCCGATTGTTCGAGGTAATGCTCGAAAATCTCACCGATGCTGTTGCCTTCGAGCGGCACGAAGCTTTGGTAAGGCTGGCGGGCATTCGGCATGTCCAGGCTCATCATCAGCTTGCCGCCCTGGTCGGCGCCGAGCAGGACGGGTACCGGGGCCGGCAGAACGACCGGATTGCTGCGGGCCATGCCACGCATCTGGAGTTGTTCGTTGCAATCCATGATCAGCGACTGGATCGGACCGTTGCCGCGCAGTTGCAGCGTCAGTCGACCCGGTTGCTTGAGCTGGCCGGCAATCAGCGCTGTGACTGCCGCCAGTTCGCCAAGCAGTTGGGCGACTGTCGGCTGGTAGTTGCGGTCAACCTGCATTTGTTGCCAGGAATCACCGAGGTGAACAACCGCACCACGGATATCGAGATGCTCGAAAATAAAGCGGCGGATGGTGCTTTCGCTCATTTCAGTACCTCTTCGTAACGGGCCGGATCAAAACCGACCAGCAAGGTTTTGCCGGTGTCGAGTACCGGGCGCTTGATCAAGCTGGGATATTGGGCCATCAGGCTGAGCGCCTTGGTTTCATCGACATCTGCCCGTTCTTCCTCGCTCAGTTTTCGCCACATCAGGCCACGCGTGTTGAGCAGTTTCTGCCAACCGGCACGAGCGCTCCAGTCGGGCAGGTGAGCCTCGGCCACGCCGGCTTTCTTGTAGTCGATAAATTCATAGGCAACACCTTGTTCGCCCAGCCAGGCGAAGGCTTTTTTCATGGTGTCGCAGTTCTTGATGCCGAATACCTTTGTCATTGCTGCCGATGCTTGTTGCAAAGCAGCAATCATATCAGCCCGATGAATTTCTCTGGGTAGTCGGCTGGGGACTTTTTAGCGAAATTCGAAGGCTTCGCGATGAAAGGCCGGGGTTGGCAAACCGGCTGATCTCAAGGTTTTTTCGAGGGTATTGCCCCACTCGGCCGGGCCGCAGAACCAGACGCTGCTGCCGCTTTTCAACCGGCCGGTGATTTCGCTGGCGGCCAGCGGGCCATCGCGGCTGGTCAGTTGATGGTGCAGGCGAACGCCGGCGGCTTGGCAGCGTGCTTCGAGATTGTCCGGAAAGCTGCCGGCCTGTCGGCTGCAGTAGAAAAGATCGATTTCGGGCTGGGCTGCGACCTGCTTGGCCAGGACTTCCATGCGGGCAAGGAAGGGCGTGATGCCGATCCCGCCGGCGACCCATATTTGCGGATGACCGGCCTTGTCGCGGTCGACCGGTTCGGCAAGGCCAAAATCGAATTGACCGTACGGGCCTTCGAGTCTGACCGCCTGTCCCGGTTCGAGCTGGTGCGGCAGTTGCCTGGTCAGGTCGCCCAGTTCCTTGATCGCCAGGGTCAGCGTTCCTTGTTGCGGATCCCAGGCCGAGGCGATGGTGAAGGGGTGAGCACCTTCGCCGGGGCGACCAAAATCAATGAACAGAAACTGTCCGGCGGCATGTCCGGGCCAGCCCTTGTACGGCCGGCAGACCAGTTCAAGCACGTGATCCGCGTGCCGTTGGAGGCTTTCAATCCGAGCAGGGTATTGCCGGCGCCGGCCAATCCGGTTGGCCAGGGAAAGCAGGGCTGGAATCAGGCCGGCGGCGGCGAGCAGTGCGGTCAGCCAACCGAGTGGTTGTTGCCAGAAATTGCCCGGCATGAGCAGTAGACCGTGGAATGCGCCAGCCACGAAAACAGCGCCGAATCCTTTGTGCAGCAGGCGAAACCAGCGATACGGAATACGCCGGATCAGGGCGATCACCACCATGGCCAGCAGGATGTAACCAGCCCATTCGCCGACATCCTTGGCCAGGCTGATCCACCAGTCTTTCGGTCCTTTCGGGCCACGCACCTGTTCCGGCAACCAGACCAGGCGAGACAGTTTCTTGGGCAGCCATTCAAGCATCCAGTGCATGAAGACGAAGACGCCGGCACCGATTCCGATGTTGCGATGCAGGCGGTAAATCTTGTCGAGTCCGCCAAAACGGCGCTCCAGCCAGCCAGGGCGTCCAGCCAGCAGGATGCCGGCGCTCATCCACCAGAGCGAGAAAATACCGGAGAGGATGACCAGCGTTCGTCGCCAGTCCCAGAAACCGGGGTTGCCAGCCAGGGTGTCAGGCAAGACAAAGGCAGCCCACAAACCGAGTGGCGCCAGGGCAAGAGCAAGCAGGGGATGTTTCATGATGCGACTGTACTGAATCGTCATCAGCCGAGTTTACGTGTTGATCGGCTGGCTGTCTGTTAGCAGGCGGTCATAAAGTGTAAGCAAATGCATCCGCTGACACAGGCCAGCGGATGCGGATAGGGCTTTTCAGCCTTTCAGCTTGGCGAAAGCGGCAGCCATGGCGTTGCCTGCGGGGGGCTGGGAACTGCTGCGTGACTGTTGGTTCATCGGGTTGCCCGGGCGTTGCGGTCTACCCTGATTATTGCCGCGATTTGCCGGCGCCTGGTCGTTGCGCTTGCCCTGGGTCGGTTCGTCGCCCATGCGCATGGTCAGCGCGATACGCTGACGCTGGAGGTCCACTTCAAGCACTTTGACCTTGACCACCTGACCGGCCTTGACGATCTCATGCGGGTCCTTGACGAAGGTGTTGGAGAGCGCCGAAACGTGGACCAGACCATCCTGGTGTACGCCGATGTCGATGAAGGCACCGAAGGCGGCCACATTGGTGACGACGCCTTCGAGAATCATGCCGGGACGCAGGTCGCTGACCTTTTCGACGCCATCGGTAAAGGTCGCCGTCTTGAATTCCGGACGCGGGTCGCGGCCCGGCTTTTCCAGTTCGCGGAAAATATCCTGAACGGTTGGCAGGCCGAAGCGTTCGTCGGTGTATTTGCTCGGACTCAGGCTCTTGACCAGTCGGCTGTCGCCCATGATTTCGCTGATCGGTTTTTTCAGGTCGACAATGATTTTCTCGACCAGTGGATAGGCTTCCGGGTGCACCGAGGAGGCGTCGAGCGGGTTGTCGCCGTTCGAGACGCGCAGGAAACCCGCCGCCTGTTCGAAAGTCTTGTCGCCGAGACGCGGGACTTTCTTCAGTTGGTCGCGGCTCTTGAACGCGCCGTTGGTATCGCGGAACTGGACGATGTTGGTCGCCAGGCTGGCGTTGAGGCCGGAAATGCGGGTGAGCAGCGGAACCGAGGCGGTATTGACGTCGACGCCGACGGCATTGACGCAGTCTTCAACCACCGCATCGAGGCTGCGCGCCAGCTTGCCTTGCGAAACGTCGTGCTGATACTGGCCGACGCCGATCGACTTGGGATCGATCTTGACCAGTTCGGCCAGCGGGTCCTGCAGGCGACGGGCGATCGACACCGCGCCACGGATCGAGACGTCGAGATCGGGGAATTCCTTGGCAGCCAGTTCGGAGGCGGAATACACCGAGGCGCCGGCTTCCGAAACGACAATCTTGGTCAGGCGTGCTTCTGGATAACGTTTCATCACGTCCTGCACCAGCTTGTCGGTTTCGCGGCTGGCCGTGCCATTGCCGATGGCGACCAGCGTGACCTGATGCTTCGCGGCGAGGCGGGCGATGGTGGACATCGATCCATCCCAGTCGCAACGCGGTTCGTGCGGGTAAATGGTGGCGTGGTCGAGCATTTTCCCGGTGGCATCGACGATGGCCAGCTTGCAGCCGGTGCGGATGCCGGGGTCAACGCCCATCGTGACATGCTGGCCGGCCGGGGCGGCGAGCAGCAGGTCTTTGAGGTTGCGGCCGAAAACGCGGATGGCTTCTTCTTCGGCCCGTTCGCGCAACTCGTTCATCAATTCGAGTTCGAGGTGGGTGTAAACCTTCACCTTCCAGGTCCAGCGCACGCAGTCGCCCAGCCATTTGTCGGCCGGCCGGTTTTGCGGCTTGATGCCGAAGCGCACGGCAATGCGTTGTTCGCAAGGGTTCGGGCTGGGTTTGAGGTTTTCTTCGTCGAGTTCCGAGTCGAGCACCAGCGACACCTGCAACATGCCTTCGTTGCGGCCGCGCAGCAGGGCCAGCGCCCGGTGCGAGGGCATGCTGGTGACCGGTTCGGCAAAATCGAACCAGTCGCGGAACTTGGCGCCTTCCGTTTCCTTACCTTCGACGACGGTCGACCGCACCAGACCGTGTTCGCTGAGATATTCGCGCAGGGAGCCGAGCAGTTCGGCATCTTCGGCGAATTTTTCCATCAGGATCTGGCGGGCGCCGTCGAGCACGGCCTTGCTGTCGGCAAAGCCCGCTTCGAGATTGATGTATTTGCCGGCTTCTTCTTCCGGCGTCAGCATCGGGTCGGCCAGCAGGCCGAGGGCGAGCGGCTCGATGCCGGCTTCGCGGGCGATCTGGGCCTTGGTGCGGCGTTTCTGCTTGTACGGCAGGTACAAGTCTTCGAGGCGTTGCTTGGTTTCGGCATTCATCACCTCGGCCCGCAGTTCCGGCGTTAGCTTGCCCTGTTCGTCGATGCTGGCCACGATGGCGCTGCGCCGGTCTTCGAGATCGCGCAGATAGGTCAGGCGTTCTTCGAGGTTGCGCAGTTGGGTGTCGTCCAGTTCGCCGGTGACTTCCTTGCGGTAACGGGCGATGAAAGGCACGGTGGCGCCTTCGTCGAGCAGGGCGATGGCGGCGTTAACCTGGGCAGGGCGAACCCCGAGTTCGGAGGCAATGCGTTGTTCGATCGGTGGGAGCATGGGTGCGGCAGCGCAGCAAAAAGGGGAGTGGACTATGCGGAATCCGGCGGGAAATTACAACCGCAAGCTGCTTGGTGTAGCATGCGGCGATAAGCAGTCCAATTCAGAGGAGGAATAATGCAAGTTGAAACCTATTTGTTCGGCTCGGTCGAGGTCAATCCCGAGAGCATCATCAACTTCCCGAGCGGCTTGGTCGGCTTCGAGAACAGCAAGCGCTTCATGCTGGTGCACGAAGAAAACGCGCAGGGCGGGGCCGCCAGTTTTACGCTGCAGTCGGTCGATGATCCGGCTTTCGCTGTCCAGATCATTGATCCGACCACGCTGGGTTTCAACTATGAATTGGCCCTTTCTGATTCCGAAAATGCTTTGCTGGCTTCGCCCGTGGCCGAAGATGTCGCCGTGATGCTGGTTGTGTCGCGTCAGGCGGAAAGTGCAGCGTCGGCAGTGAGCGCCAATATTCGTGCGCCGCTGGTGATCAATACTCGGGCACGCGTCGGCTTGCAGAAAGTCATGCAGACCCTTCGTCCGAATATCACGCTGAGCAATCTGGTGAACGAAGTCTAAGGATTCCCGGCCGGAATCAGACGCGGGGCTGCGGCCCCGCGTTGTCGTTTACAGCGGCGACAGTGTCTCGCGGTAACGCTGGGCGTTATTGACGTAATGCGCCGCCGATTGCTGCAGTTTGGCGACGTCTTCATCGGACAGTTCGCGTACGACCTTGCCCGGCGAGCCGACGATCAACACACGATCCGGAAAAACCTTGCCTTCCGGAATCAGCGTATTGGCCCCAACGATGCAGCTCTTGCCGATCACGGCCCGGTTGAGAATCACCGAGCCGATGCCGATCAGGCTGCCGTCGCCGACGGTGCAGCCGTGCAGCATGACCAGATGGCCGACGGTGACGTTGTTGCCGATATGCATCGGAACACCTTCGTCGGTGTGCAGCACCGAACCATCCTGAATGTTGGTGTTGTCACCGATGTGGATCGGGTCGTTGTCGCCGCGCAGCGTCGCATTCCACCAGATAGACGCATTCTTCCCCAGACGGACATCACCGATCACCGTGGCATTCGGGGCGACCCAGGCGTTTTCGCCGACAACCGGTTTTTTTTCGCCGAGTTGAAACAAAGACATGGCTTTTCCTTTTTCGCTTACAGACGCCAGACCTGAATGCCGCGCTCGGTAAAGTCTGTGGCCTTGAACATGCTCTTGACGTCGGTGATCACGCCATCCGAAGCCAGCTTGGCAATGAAGTCGCTGGCCGGGCGAGCCTTGAATTCGGCGTGGTTGACCGCGGCAACGATGGCAGCCGATTTCGGCAAGTCGTCCCAGGCGACCAGTTCGACACCGTATTCGTGGCGAGCTTCGGCGGCATCGGCCACCGGGTCATGGACGACGACCTTGGCGCCATAGGATTCTAGTTCGCGGATGACATCGATGACGCGCGAGTTGCGCAGATCGGGGCAGTTTTCCTTGAAGGTCAGGCCGAGCACGATGATCGGACAATCCTTGACCGGATGGCCGCCGCGGACCAGTTGCTTGATCGTCTGTTCGGCAATGAACTTACCCATGCCGTCGTTGATGCGGCGGCCTGCAAGGATGACTTCCGGGTGGTAACCGAGCTTCTGCGCCTTGTGCGTCAGATAGTAAGGATCGACGCCGATGCAGTGACCACCGACCAGACCGGGACGGAAGGGCAGGAAGTTCCACTTGCTGCCGGCCGCCTCAAGCACTTCGACAGTGTCGATACCGATGCGGTCGAAAATGATCGCCAGTTCGTTCATCAGGGCGATGTTCAGGTCGCGCTGGGTGTTTTCGATCACCTTGGCGGCTTCAGCCACTTTGATACTGGAGGCCGGGTAAACGCCGGCCGTAATCACGCTGCTGTAAATTTCGCTGACCGTGGCCAGGGTTTCGGGCGTATCGCCGGACACCACCTTGACGATCTTGGTGACGGTGCGTTCCTTGTCGCCCGGATTGATGCGTTCCGGTGAGTAGCCGACGAAAAAATCCTGTTTCCATTTCTTGCCGGAATACTGCTCGATGATCGGAATGCAGACTTCCTCGGTAGCGCCGGGGTAAACCGTCGATTCGAAAACGACGATGGCACCGGGCTTCAGATTCTGGCCGACGGCTTTCGAGGAACCGACGAGCGGGCTGAAATCAGGCTGGTAGGCGTCGTCGACCGGGGTAGGGACGGCGACGATGACAAAGTCGGCTTCGCGCAGTGCGGCCGGATCGGTGCCGACTTCAAGCAGCGTTGCCGCCTTGAGGTCGGCGCTGCTGACTTCACCCGTCGGGTCGATGTGCTGCTTGTAGCTGGCGACTTTTTCAGCCGACAGATCCAGGCCGATAGTGCGGAATTTCTTGCCGAATTCCACAGCCAGCGGGAGGCCAACGTAACCCAGTCCAACAACGGCAATTGTTTTCATCGTTCAGTTCGTCAATAAAGGTTGATTGTTCGGGCTGGCGCTCAGCGTGGATCGAAGAGCAGCGCAGCAGCCACTTTACGGCCTTCCGCCGCGAGGATGTTATAGGTTCTGCAGGCTGCCTGCAGGTCCATGATTTCGATGCCGATACCGGCTGCGGCAAACGGGCGGAGCAGCGGGCCGGGCGGGAAACGCAGGCGGTCGCCGGTGCCGAGCAGGATGATCTCGGTGCCCAGTTCGAGCAATTTCTGCATGTCGCTTTCGGCCAGCGTGGTGACATCCGCGGTCGACCACTCGGAAATGATGGATTCCGGCAGCAGGATCAGGTTTTTCTCGTATTTTTCATTGTTGACCGCAACATAACCTGCGCCATAGGCGGTGAACATGTTGAGTCCGGCGATGTTGGATTGATGAAGTTTCACAAGGATATTTGCCTAAAAAGCCCGCCGAAATTGCGGTGCACCATTCGATAGATTAGGATTATACCTTTGGCTCATTGCCACATAGCGGGATAGCTGTCGTGAAACTTATCAAGAAATCCGCCAAACTCGCCAACGTCTGCTACGACATCCGCGGCCCCGTGCTGCAGAAAGCCAAGCAGATGGAGGATGAAGGCCACAAGATCATCAAGCTGAACATCGGCAATCTGGCCGCGTTCGGTTTCGATTCGCCGGAAGAAATCCAGCAGGACATCATTCGCAATCTGCCGAATGCGGCGGGTTACACGGATTCCAAGGGGATTTTCGCGGCGCGCAAGGCGATCATGCATTACACCCAGCAGAAGAACATCAAGGGTGTGACGCTGGAGGATATCTACGTTGGCAATGGCGTTTCCGAACTGATCGTCATGGCAATGAATGCCTTGCTCGACGCCGGTGACGAAGTGCTCGTGCCGGCGCCGGATTACCCGCTATGGACAGCCGCGATCAGCCTGTCCGGTGGCACGCCGAAACATTACCTGTGCGACGAGAACAACGGCTGGTATCCCGATCTGGAGGATATCCGCAGCAAGATCACGCCGAAAACCAAGGCCATCGTCATCATCAATCCGAACAATCCGACCGGCGCGCTGTATCCGGACGAGTTGCTCAAGGAAATCATCGAGCTTGCCCGCCAGCATCACCTGATCATCTATTCCGATGAAGTCTACGACAAGGTGCTTTACGACGGCGTGACCCACACGGCGATTGCTTCCTTGTCCGAGGATGTACTGACCATCACCTTCAACGGCCTGTCGAAGAACTACCGTTCCTGCGGCTACCGCGCCGGCTGGATGGTGGTGTCGGGCGACAAGCGCCACGCCAAGGATTACATCGAAGGCCTCGATATGCTGGCTTCGATGCGCCTGTGCGCCAATGCGCCGGGCCAGCACGGCATCCAGACCGCACTTGGCGGCTACCAGAGTATCGACGATCTGGTCGGCGAGGGCGGCCGCATGCGTCGCCAGCGCGACCTGGCGCACGAGCTGATCTCGGCCATTCCCGGCGTCAGCTGCGTCAAGCCCAAGGCGACGCTGTACATGTTCCCGCGTCTCGATCCCAAGGTTTATCCGATCAAGAACGACCAGGCCTTTATTTCCGAACTGCTGCAGGAAGAAAAGGTGCTGCTGGTCCAGGGCTCCGGCTTCAACTGGCCGCATCCCGACCACTTCCGCCTCGTTTTCCTGCCGCACGAAGATGATCTGCGGGAGGCGATCGGCCGGATTGCGCGCTTCCTCGAAAACTATCGCAAGCGTCACGGCACCAACTAAGCCGTTCGCCCTCCATTAAACCTGTCTATCTGATACTGAAAACTATGAAACCCATGAATGTTGGCCTCGTTGGCATCGGCACCGTTGGCGGTGGTACCTGGACTGTTCTGAAGCGCAATGCGGAGGAAATCACCCGTCGCGCCGGCCGTCCGATCCAGATCACGACTGTGGCCGACAAAAATGTCGAGCTGGCCAAGCAGATCACCGGCGGCGCCTGCAAGATTACGGACGATGCCTTTGCCCTGGTCAATGATCCGGAAATTGATGTCATTGTCGAACTGATCGGCGGCTACGGTGTGGCCAAGGAACTGGTCATGAAGGCGATTGCCAATGGCAAGCACGTGGTCACCGCCAACAAGGCGCTGCTCGCCGTGCATGGCACCGAAATTTTCAGCGCAGCCCAGGAAAAGGGCGTCATGGTCGCTTTCGAAGCGGCTGTGGCCGGCGGCATTCCAGTCATCAAGGCACTGCGCGAAGGCCTGAGCGCCAACCGCATCGAATGGGCGGCCGGCATCATCAACGGCACGACCAACTTCATCCTTTCCGAAATGCGTGACAAGGGCCTGTCCTTTGACGACGTGCTCAAGGAGGCCCAGCGCCTGGGTTACGCCGAAGCCGATCCGACTTTCGACATCGAAGGTGTCGATGCAGCTCACAAGGCCACGCTGATCGCCTCGATCGCTTTCGGTATCCCGGTGCAGTTCGACAAGGCTTACGTTGAAGGCATCACCAAGCTGGAAGCTTCCGACATCAAGTACGCCGAACAACTCGGTTACCGCATCAAGCTGCTCGGCATTGCCAAGCGCCGCGAAAAGGGCATCGAACTGCGCGTTCACCCGACGCTGATTCCGGCCAAGCGCCTGATCGCCAATGTCGAAGGCGCGATGAATGCCGTGCTGGTCAAGGGCGATGCCGTTGGCGCCACGATGTACTACGGCAAGGGCGCCGGTGCCGAACCGACCGCTTCCGCCGTGATCGCGGATCTAGTCGATGTCACCCGTCTGGCCACGGCCGACGCAGCGCATCGTGTACCGCATCTGGCCTTCCAGCCGGATTCGATGTCCAACCTGCCGATCCTGCCGATGAGCGAGATCGAAACCGGCTACTACCTGCGTCTGCGCGTCGAAGACAAGCCGGGCGTTCTGGCCGACGTCACCCGCATCCTGGCCGATCAGGGCATCTCGATCGACGCCATGCTTCAGCGCGAGCCGGAAGAGGGCGAAGGCGAGACGGATATCATTATCCTGACCCACGTCTGCAAGGAAAGCGCAGCCGATGCTGCGATTGCCAAGATCGAAGGCTTGGCCGCCCAAAAGGGTAAGGTCAAGCGCATTCGCCTGGAAGAGCTGCAGTAAGTCGTTTCTTGACTGCATGCAAAAAGGGGCCGATGGCCCCTTTTTTATTTGTACTGGAATCCGATTCGACGCTGTTCAAATTCAGAAATTCTGTTGTGTTGACCAGGGTGGTCGGCAATCTATCTATTGCTGCCATTCTCAATTTCTCAAGGCCGTGCCTGTTTTTCGTTAACAAGCTGTAGCCCATCCATATCGAGTTGCCTGGTTTAAATTTGGAAATCTTCCGCAACGGAACTTTGTGCTTCGCTTTTTGGGTCGCCTTTCGCCAGCTTAATCGTGGCCCAAAAGGTACTACCACTACCCAAGATGCTTTCGCAGCCTGCATCACCCCCCATTAATTTGGTGAGTTTTTTGACGATTGCCAATCCAACACCGGTACCACCATATTTTCGCGTATGAGAATTGTCAGCTTGCTCAAAGTGTTCAAACAACCGCCCAATTTGGTTGGGATCAATACCTACCCCTTGGTCTTGAACCTCCAGGCGAACCATTATGCTTCCCATATCTTCGTTCAGTTTGCGCACTCGAATCGTAATGACTCCCCGCTCTGAGAAGGTGATTGCATTATTGCAGTAGCAACTGAGTATGGTTGTCAGGTGTCTAGCATCGCCCATTAATGGGCTAGGAAGATTGGATACTTCATGGTGAATGGTCATGTTCTTTGCTGAGGCGCGCTCGGCCAGCAGCGATGTAACATCGATGACAAGTTGGTCCATGTCGATGGGGACAAGTTTGACCTCAGTTGAGCCCGCTTCGATGTCGACAAGAGTCAGAATCCCTCCAATAACAGTATCCAAGCGTTTTACAGCAGTTTCCAGCATGCCAAGTCGGTGCGATTGTTTATCACTCAGTGAGTCTCGGCGAAACATCCCGGCAACACCAGAAATCTGATGAAGAGGCGTTCGCATCTCATGTGACATGTTGCCGAGAAAGAGTGTTTTAGCACGGTTAGCTGCTTCTGCTGCCACCCTTGCTCCTTCCAGTTCAGCCATGAGTTGCTTGCGAAGGGTGATGTCCTCAATGACCGCAGTTGTGAATTTGACTTTGCCTTCCTGTCCGCGAACGGCATGGGCCGAGACGTGAACCCAGATAACCTCTCCGTTTTTGCAAACCACACGCTTTTCAAGGTCAAGGCTGCTGCCATTTTCAGCAAACAACTGCCTCATATGCTCCTGTTCATTTGCCCGGTCATCAGGATGGGTTAATTGAGCGGGCTGCATTTTGTTGAGTAGTTCTTGCCGGTCATACCCGGTCATTTCACAATAGCGTTCGTTGACAAGCTGAAACTTGCCGTCGGCATCTAATTGAACAGCACCCACCGCCATGTTCTCGAAGTAGCCTCGAAACTGTTCATTGACTTCGCGAATACGCTCCTCGGAGGCTTCTTCAACTCTGGTTTTTTCCAGATGCAAAAGACGATAGGCTTGTTTGCGATGGCTATAGACGTAATAGCCTGCACAGACAGCTAAAACAATTCCAATAAACAGGATGCCTTGCTGCTGACTAGACCTTTTCCATTCGGCGATGGCCGCATCCGACTCCCTGCTAACGGCTACTACCAGAGGTGTATTTGCCGTGCCTTCTATGGGTAGGATGGTTTGAATGGCGACAAGGCGAAGGTCATTGGTCGCTGTTGCCCGGTCAACCATAAAGCTACTTTCGCGACCGCTTCTCAGGTGTTGGTTGAATAGCGAATCTGGTTTTTTGCTCAGGTCAAAGCCTAAAATTTCCGGTGTGGCTTGGGTGCTGAAAATTACCTTTCCATCGCCATGGGCGACTGATAGTCGCATGTCGTGTGCGTAGAGCAAGGATTGCATGAGCACGCCAAAATAAGCTGGGTCGAGAATGGCCAGTAAATAGCCATCAAATCGTCCGTCGGTGCCAACAATCGCTTTGCCAAAGCTTGTCGTAAAAATTCCTAGTGGGGTTTTGAAGGGAGGGGAAATGTACAGTGTAGTCGGATCGTTACCCGTCTTGATGACTTGATAGCGTTCGCTATCTTTGAAATTCTGCCCAATCAATTCCGCACGGTTACTTGCAATTGCTGTCCCATCAGCATTAATCAATAGGAGACTGCGGATGCCAATCACTGACTCTGTGAGCAGCGCCATTTTGTTGTTTAGGCGCGCCACACCATCTGGTCTTGCAAGCAAATCCGGTAGGTCATGACGTAACCCATCGAGCATTCGTGACGATGCACGTAATTGCTCTCCAATATTTGCCTTCAAGGCATTGGCTAGCGAGATGAGGCGCTGTTGCTCGTTTAATAAAGTTTTTTCGCGTTCGTCATAAATCTCAAACGTCAGCGCAGCCCCGAGTAATACCAATAAAAGACCAATCGATTGCCAAGGCCGTGACATGACTCCCCCATTTTTTATCTTATTGGTTACAAATTTATGTAGCTATTGAAGGTCAATCATTAAAAAAGTTCAAGGTATTACTGGATTTTGGCTTTCGGCCGAAATATTTTGCTAGTTTGAGATTATTGGCTGTTTTTTGACTATTACACACCAACAGCAGCAATTGGTCGATTGCCGCCACTACCTATTATTCAGAGCAACGCCAGCCATCTATTTCCGTGACCAAACGGTCAGTTCGGCAATCCAACCCTAACGCCCCAGTTTTTGCCTTATCGCCGGTAAAGCCGCCTGGGCGGCGCGTTCGCCTTCGAGTACGGCTTCGTGTCGGGCGGTGAAGTCCCAGGATTTGACGTAAGGCAGCTTGGGGCGAATGACGATGTCGGCATCGCGCAGTTCATTCTTGCTGATGATGCCGCCCATGATGGTGGTTGTTTGCCAGAGAATGGCCGAAATGCTGTCGATGGGCTGACCGTTGGCCTGGCTCGAAATATCGACGGCGATGACGAAGTCGGCGCCCATCTCACGGGCCGCCTGAACCGGCACCGGGCTGGTCAGGCCGCCATCGACATAGGTGTGGCCGCGAAACTGTACTGGCTGGAAAACGCCGGGGACAGCAGCCGATGCACGCACGGCCGTACCTGTGTCGCCCGTTCGGAAAACGACGCGCTCGCCACTGTTCAAGTCGGTGGCGACGGCGGCAAAAGGTTTGTTCAGTTTTTCCAGCGGCCGTTTGTTGAGTTGCTGATTGACGTAGTCCTGCAATGCTTCGCCCTTGAGCAGGCCGCGTCCGCCCAGCGTCCAGTCGGCAAATATTTTTTCATCGAGCTGGATGGCAATTTTCTGGATGGCGTAAGCATCGTTGCCGCCGGCATAGAGTGCGCCAACGACTGCGCCGGCGCTGGTACCGACAATGTAATCAGGGACGATGCCTTGCGATTCCAGCATCTTGATCACACCGATGTGGGCGAAGCCACGGGCTGCGCCACCGCCAAGGGCCAAGCCGATTTTGGGTTTCTGGATGACAGCAACCGGTGTCGGCGGTGCCGGTGGTTTTCCGGCAAGACTGGAACAGCCGGCCAGGACGAGGGCGAAGCCGATCGAGAGGGCCGATGAGCAGGATTTACGCAAGGCTGAAATGAGCACGGTGTCGAGAATGGTGGATATAGCCCACCATTCTAGCCTTGCCTCAGGGGTGTCCTGCGTAACGATCCGTATCCATCGGCCCCTGGATTGTCAGGCGATCAGTTGGTCGGTGCTGGCGCGCCCGGTCCCTGCGGGCCGGCACCGCGACCGCCGCGTTGACCGCGTTGGCCCATCTGGCTTTGTTCGTCGAAGGCTTTTTTCTGCTCCGGGGTCAGTTGACCGTAGAAATCCTTCATGGCAACGAGATGTTTGCTCATGCCTTCCTGATGCTGCTTTTGCAATTCCAGCATCTTTTCAGCCCGTTCCGGAGCCGTCAGCTTGGCCATGTCGGCCTGGGCCGGGCGGTTGGCGGTATTGTTGAACGGATGGGATTCCTGGAACTTGGTCCAGGCCGGTTCCTGCTGTGGCGTCAGCTTCAAGGCATCGTGCAGGCGTTGCTGATGCTGCTTCATGCGGTCGCTGAAACGACCTTCGGAAAATTTTCCACCGGCTGAACCGTTACCCATGCAATCGCCGCGTTGGGCGAAGCTCGGGGCCGAAATCGCAACTGCACTGATCCCGACAACCAGCGCTGCGATATGCAATTTTTTGTTCTTGAACATGTTTGACTCCTTGATCATGACTGGCGGGAATTCCGCGCTGGAAATGATTAAAGCGCAAACATGTAATTCAGTTATTTCTGGCGATACCGAAAGTGTTGCAAGCTGTTTCCGGTCAAACGTCGGCTTCGACCAGGCCGCCGTCCTTTTCCATCCACGCCCGGCGTCCGGCGGCTTCGCCCTTGCCCATCAGCAGGGTGAAAGTGGTGGTCATTTCCTTGATCATTTCGCGGCTGGCCTGGAAAGGCACGAGACGGCGGGTGTCCGGGCAGAGCGTCGTTTCCCACAACTGGTCCGGGTTCATTTCGCCGAGGCCCTTGAAGCGGGAAACGGTGATCTTGTTTTCCGAAACGCCTTCGTCACGCAGCTTTTGCAGCGTCTGCTCCTTTTCCGACTCGTCGAGGCAATAGACCTTGCGCGTGTGACCACGGGCTTCGACGTCGACGCGAAAGAGCGGTGGCTGGGCGACGTGGATGTGACCGTGTTCGACAAGTGCTGGAAAGTGCTTGAGGAAGAGCGTGAACAGCAGCACCTGAATGTGCGAGCCGTCGACGTCAGCATCGGACATGACGATGATGCGGCCGTAGCGCAGGCCCGTGACGTCGATCGTGTCGAGCTGGTCGATGCCGTGCGGGTCGACGCCGATGGCGACCGAGATGTCATGGACTTCGTTGTTCTTGAACAGCTGGTCGCGTTCGACTTCCCAGGTGTTGAGTACCTTGCCGCGCAGGGGCAACACGGCCTGGGTTTCCTTGTCGCGCCCCTGTTTGGCCGAACCGCCGGCCGAGTCGCCCTCGACCAGGAAAACTTCGTTGCGGCTGAGGTCGTCCGACTCGCAGTCTGTCAGCTTGCCGGGCAGGGTGGCGATGCCGGAGGATTTCTTTTTTTCGACTTTCTGGGTCGATTTCATCCGGTTCTGCGCCGCCTTGACGGCCAGCTCGGCGATCTTCTTGCCGAAATCGGCATGGCTGTTCAGCCACAACTCGAACGGGTCGCGGACCATTTGCGAGACCAGCTTGTAGGCATCGCGGCTGGTCAGTTTTTCCTTGGTCTGACCCTGGAATTGCGGGTCGAGGACCTTGGCCGAGAGCAGGTAGGTCATCCGGCCGCAGACATCTTCCTGCGCCAGTTTGACCTTGGCCGGCAGGATGGCGTGGTGGTCGGCGAAGGTCTTGATCGCTTCGAAGACGCCGGCCTTCAAGCCGGCTTCGTGCGTGCCGCCGTCGAGCGTCGGAATCAGGTTGACGTAGGATTCCGGCTTGCCGCCGCCTTCCTCGAACCAGGCCAGCGCCCAGGTGGCGCCTTCGCCGACGGCGAAACCGTTGGCCGTCTCGACATATTTCTCGCCGACGAAAATCGGTGCCACCGGCGTGCCGACCATCATTTCATTGAGGTAGTCGGCCATGCCGTTCTGGTAGCACCAGGTCTTCTTGGTTTCGCCCTCGATTTCGAGGTCGACCGTGACATTCGGCATCAGTACAGCCTTGGAGCGCAGCAGGTGTTCCAGTTGGCCGAGATTGATCTTCGGCGAGTCGAAATATTTCGCATCGGGCGAGATGCGCACCGTGGTACCCGTATTGCGCTGGCCGCAATCGGCAATCCGGGTCAGCGGCTCGATGACGAAACCGTCGGCGAAAACGATGCGGTGCACGCCGCCGCCGCGCTTGATTTCAACTTCCAGCCGGGTGGACAGGGCGTTGGTCACCGAGACGCCGACACCGTGCAGGCCGCCGGAGAAACGGTAGGCGTTGCCCGACTCCTTCTTGTTGAACTTGCCGCCGGCGTGCAGTTTGCAGAACACCAGTTCGACCGCCGGACGGCCTTCTTCCGGATGCATTTCGACCGGAATGCCCCGCCCGTTGTCGCTCACCTCGATCACGCCATCGGCCCGGACCAGGACGCCGATGCGTTTGGCGTAGCCGGCCAGCGCCTCGTCGGCCGAGTTGTCGATGACTTCCTGGACGATGTGCGTCGGGCAGGTTGTTCGGGTGTACATGCCGGGACGTTCCTTGACGGGCTCAAGGTCTTTCAGGACGCGGATGGAGGAGGCGGAGTATTCAGTCATTCGTTTCGAAAATCAGGCAAATTGGGCCGTCGACCGCAGCACGGCGGTCGATAAATGTTTGGGGCGGATTTTACCGTTTCGGCGGCTGGGCGAGTGTGTCAATCATCGCCCGGATGGCGCGCATCTGGACACCGTCGCGCGTGTGGTAGTCGGCGCCGGTATAGCCCCACCAGTCCCAGCAGCCTTTCGGGTTGAGCAGCCATTGGGTCGAGCCGAAGGCAAAGCCGCTGCGTGCGATGGTTTGCGGATAGAGGACGATCAGCCGGTTGCTGGCTGCCCAGTGGTTGTACCCGGCGCCTTCGACAAAGCGGCGACCGACTTCGCCGACATTCTGGCGACAACCGTGAAAAGCCACGTGCACCCGGCAATTGCCGCTGCGGCAGGCGTTCGGGATAAAGGCGTAACCTTCGTCGGCCAGGCTGGCATCAACGGCTGTGCCGCCGATGAAAGGGCGCTGGTCGAAGGCGATGATGTCGCCGTCTGTCGCCGAGGTCGATGGCTTGATTGAGCCGAGCAGATGGCTCAGCAACTGTCCGGCCGCATCGAAATCCTTGCAGCGGTTGATGAACGGCGGGTTCGAGGTGTTGCAGGCGTTGGGCTGGATATCGCTGACCGATGGCATGGCATGGCCGGCATCAGGCAGTTTGACGTAGCGGATGGCGGTTTCCGGCAGGGCTTCGCGGTAGAAGGCGGCCAGGGCGTCCATGACGGGCGGAGCGACGGTTTTGTCGTTGCCGCCGGAGAAAAGCCAGACGCGATCGTCACGCAGATGTTCCGGGGCATCGATTTTGCCAGCCTTGGCCAGTTGCCGGATGGTGTTCAGCGTTTCGGCCGGCTGCGGTGGCGTGTCCTTGCCGGAGGCCTCCATGCAGTTGGCGAGAGCCCGATTGACCGAACCGCTGGCGCAGTAATAAGGCCCGCCGGCGATGATGCCCGCTCCGTGTACCAGTGCTGAATAAGCGACCTGGAACTGAACGGCCATGTAGCCACCGGAAGAAATGCCGGAAACCGTCAGGTCGTTTGTCGTCGCGCCGAGTTGGGGCAGGGCTGGGGCCGCCTGGGGCGCAGTGGCGAGCAAGGCCAGCGAAAAGGCGAATGCCGAACGGCAGGAAAGCAGGGACATGATGCGGCAGACTCCGAGGATTGGGTCGTTGCAGGGGTAACGCGGCAATTTCAGCCGGGGCAGGATAACAGATCGACTGCTTTATCTATCCTGCAGGTTTTATTCTTTAGAATGGCATTTTATTCAAAATGAAAGAATTTCAATGGCCGGAGCCAGCCTGCTGCTTCTGATGGACGACATTGCCTCGGCGCTCGACGATGTTGCGGCGATGACCAAGGTTGCGGCCAAGAAAACAGCCGGTGTGCTGGGCGACGATCTGGCACTCAATGCCGAACAGGTTTCCGGGGTCCGTGCCGAACGGGAATTGCCGGTTGTCTGGGCCGTAGCCGTCGGCTCGCTGAAGAACAAGCTGATTCTGGTTCCTGCGGCCCTGGCGATCAGCCTGTTGATGCCGTGGGCCATCCTGCCGCTGTTGATGATTGGCGGTTTCTATCTTTGTTTCGAAGGTGTCGAGAAACTGGCCCACAAGTTTTTGCACCGTGCCGATGACGCCGGCCACCATGTCGATACGGTGGCCGCAGAACCCGAAACGATCGGCAATCTGGCCGAACTGGAAGCAGAAAAGGTCAAAGGTGCGATCCGGACTGATTTCGTCCTTTCGGCTGAGATCATCGTCATTGCGCTGGGGACGGTCAGCGACAAGCCGTTCATGACCCAACTGGCCGTTCTGGCCGGCATCGGGCTGATCATGACTGTCGGTGTCTATGGCATCGTGGCCGGCATCGTCAAACTCGACGATCTGGGCTTTTATCTGCTGCGCAAGCGCAATGCGCTGGCTCGCCAGTGTGGCCGGCTTCTGGTTCAGGCCGCACCGTGGCTGATGAAAGCTTTGACCGTCATTGGCACCGCCGCGATGTTCATGGTCGGTGGCAGCATCATTGCCCATGGCATTCCGGCTGCGCATCATGCGATTGAACTGGCGACGGAATGGGCGGCGACAACCGGCGGATTGGCGATGTTGCTCAAAGTGCTGACGCCGGTCATGCTCGATATGGCGGTCGGTTTTGTCGGTGGTGTACTGGCCCTGGTCGGCGTCAAATGCGTCTCGGCTTTGGGGCGAATCAGGAAAGGAAGCCCGCAATGAGCAAGGCGCTTCGTTTGTCGGAAAAATGGTTTCGCTTCGGCCTGTGGCTGGTTGCCTTCGTTTTCGCCAGCTTTTTGATCGGGCTGGGCGGTACGGTCGTCGAGAATTTGCCGAAGGTCGAGCATTACTACACGCTTGAGGATTTCATCGACAAGCCTGCCGCCGAGCAGGCGCGTGCCACGATCAAGCAAAGCCAGGCAAGGGCGCAGGATGCCCAGGAAAAACTGGAGCAGGCCCGCCTGAAACACAACACTGCACGTGCCAATGCGGGTAGCGCGCGGGAAACCTTTAACAACTGGCTGGCCACCCGGCACGCGACCCAGCGGCCGGAACAGGATGCTGAACTGCTGAGCCGGACGAAAGCACTTGATGAACTCAAGGCGGCAGAACGCAACGCCCTGACCGCGGTTGAAAGCCAGCAACAAGTTGCGCTCGATGCACAGCAGGCCGAGCGGCATGCCCGTCATCGCTTGGGCGAACTGGAAAATGCGGCGGCCAGTCAGTTGACCGCGGCACAGCAAAGTCAGGAGTTGCGCGTCTTCGGGTATCGCCTGCTGCTGACTTTGCCCTTGTTGGGGGTGGCCGGCTGGTTATTCGCCAAAAAGCGCCAGAGTACCTGGTGGCCTTTTGTCTGGGGCTTCATTTACTTTGCGCTGTTTGCCTTCTTTGTCGAACTGGTGCCGTATTTGCCGAGTTACGGGGGTTACGTCCGCTACGCAGTCGGGATCGTGGTGACGGTACTGGTCGGTCGGCAGGCGATCATCGGGCTGAACCGTTATCTTGAGCGCCAGAAACAGGCCGAGGCGATGCCTGATCTGGAGCGTCGCAAGGAATTGGGTTACGACACGGCACTCGCCCGCCTAGCCAAGAAGGTTTGTCCCGGCTGCGAGCGTCCGGTTGATTTGGCCAATACCGCAATCGATTATTGCCCGCACTGCGGTATCTGCCTGTTCGATCACTGCGAGCAATGCGCCGCCCGGAAAAGTGCTTTTTCACGTTTCTGCCATGCCTGCGGTGCTGCGGCCAGGGCTGTGGCCGGTCTGTGAAGATCAGGCGGCTTGTGCCGCCTTGCTTCAGATTTCAGTCAGGACGGACTCAACCGGCAGGCGTGATTTCGGCAGCTTGGCATTGAAATCATTCGCGCTGCGGTAGCCCAGGGCCAGCAAGGCAACGCTGGTCAGTCCCTGGCTGCGCAGGTCTAGTTCCTCATCCAGAATGCGAGCGTCGAAACCTTCCATCGGGCAGGCATCGATTTCGAGCGTGGCTGCGCCGAGCATGGCTGTGCCCAGTGCCAGGTAAACCTGCTTTTCGATCCAGTGCTGTGCATCTTTCTGGTCGTAGCGATGAAGATTGACGTAAAAGCTGCGCGAGGTGTTCTGGGCTGCCTTGGCTTCCGGGGTGGCGAAACGGCCATCCTGCTCTTCGCTAGCCAGCACCTTGGCCAGATGCGACTCATCGATCCCGGTGCGGGCGCAGAAAACGATGACGTGCGAGGCATTCAGGATTTTCGGTGTGTTGTAGGCGAAGCCGGTTTCGGTGGCCTTTGCCACTCTGGCCTTGCCTTCGGTCGTACCGGCAATGACAAAGTGCCATGGCTGCGAATTGACCGACGAAGGACTGTTGCGCAACAGGGTCCGCATCTCGGCCAGGGTTGCATCGGGGATGGTTTTTGCCGGGTCAAAGGCTTTGGTGGTGTAGCGGGCTTGGGTGAATTGAGCGATGTTCACGGTGTTGATCCTGAAAGAAGTGGGGTCAGTATCGGGTTTTTACGCCAGCCGAAAAACTGTTTGATCGGCGAATCTGTTTCAATCAAAGATTGATAATCGTGTGGCGTCACGCTGGCTGGCATGAAAATCGTGTTTTCAGCCGGTCGACCGCAGCAATCCGTCTGAATGGCCGGAGGCTGATTTAGGACTTGTTTTTGAGCATGCCCTGCAGTGCGGCGAAGGGATTGTGCGTTGCACCGCCGCCGCGAGGCGAGTTGCCGTCGGTGTAGCCACGGTCGGCCTCGATCTGTTTCTGGTGTTCGTTGTCGTGGCAATACAGACAAAGCAACTCCCAGTTGCTGCCATCGGACGGATTGTCATCGTGGTTGTGATTGCGATGGTGCACGGTGAGCTCACGCAAGTTGGCGGTGGTGAATTCACGCGCGCAGCGACCGCAGATCCACGGGTAAATCTTCAGTGCGCGCTCGCGATAGCCTTCAGCCCGGGTATCGGCCGCCTTGCGGGCATCGCTGACGATTTTGTCGAGACGGTTGTGGTCGATGGCTTTCATGGTGTGCTTCGCTTTGGAATGGAGTAGACAGGCTGGAATCGTAGTCCGGCCGGGTGCTGTGCGGCAAGCCGGTTTGCCGCATAGAATGCCAGTCTTTGCCTTTCTTACGGATCATCATGCCGCGCATCAAGATTGATTTACCCGAGACCTTCATCTTCTCAACCGACCTTCCGATCTATATCAATCACATCAACTACGGGAATCATCTCGATAATTCCGCGCTGATTTCGCTGGTTTCCGAGGCCCGAGTCCGCTTTTTCAAGTCACTCGGTTACTCCGAACTGAACGTCGAGGGGGTCGGGGTGATCGTTGCCGACGTCGCAGCCCAGTACAAGTCGGAGGCTTTCCACGGCGAAGTGATGCAGATTTCGATGACGGCCAATGATTTCAACAAATACGGTTGTGATCTGGTCTGGCAAATCACCGATCAGGCGAGCGGCCGCGAAGTGGCGCGCGGCAAGCACGGCATCATGTTTTTCGATTACACCGAACGCAAGCCTGCGACGGCACCTGCGGCATTTGTTGCCCGGTTTGGCGGCTGAGTCATGCTGCCGATTCGCTACGTCGAGCCGGTTTTCCGTCCTCCGAGCGAAGCCGATTCGCTGATTTTGCCGGTGACGGACGGTTGTTCGTGGAATAAATGCACTTTTTGCGAGATGTATACGGCACCGCAAAAACAGTTTCGCGCTCGCGAGCAGGATGAGGTGCTGGAAAGTATCCGGCTGACCGGGCAACGCTATGGAGATCAGATCCGGCGCGTATTTCTGGCCGATGGTGACGCCCTCGTTTTGCCAACCCGGCGTTTGCTGGCCATCCTTGAAGCAATTCGAACGCACATGCCGGCGGTTCGTCGTATTTCCAGCTACTGTTTGCCGCGCAATCTGAGCAAGAAGAGCCAGTTGGAAATGAATCAGCTGGCTGCCGCCGGACTGACGATGGTTTATGTCGGGGCCGAATCCGGTGACGACGAGGTGCTTGCTGCGGTCAACAAAGGTGAAAGCTTCGAAACGACGTGTGCAGCACTCGACAAACTGGGTGAGGCAGGAATTACCCGCTCGGTCATGATCCTGAACGGGTTGGGTGGCCAGTGCTGGACGCACCAGCATGCCGAAAACTCGGCTCGCCTGGCCAATGCGACGCAACCCGAGTTTCTGGCAACGCTGGTGGTCAGTTTTCCCAAGGGTGAAGCGCGTTTTCGTCAAGGCTTTCCCGGCTGGGAGCCGCTCGATCAACACCAGTTGTTCGTTGAAATGGAGCAGTTCCTGCAGGCACTTGATCTGCGTCGCACGGTGTTTCGCAGCGATCACGCTTCAAACTGGCTGGTACTCAAGGGAACCTTGGGGGCGGAAAAGGAGCGGCTGTTGACCCAGGTACGTCAGGCGATCATGCAACCCGAGGCCGCCGGACTCCGGCCGAACTGGGCGCGGGGCCTGTAATGGGCGGGCAGGGCTGCGGTCGACGTTCATCCTGTGCCGATTTTCTTGCCCCGGTGCTTTAGAGACGTGTTTTCCGTGTTTTTTGCTAAACTTGGTCAGTTGCTGATTTTTTCTTATATTTTGCACATTTAACCGCTTTGTTTAAGCGAGCGGTCAATACAATTGTCGGGGATGACGGGTGAGTTTGCTCTCTAAAGCGGTCAAGTCGATCATGGCTCCGATTGGCAAAGCCTTGAACGGTTTGGGCATTCATGCGCTCAACTCGATTTATGGTGTTCGCCCGAAATCCGACGCGCCATCTCCGGCGGCCGCTCCGACCAGAGCCCCCATTTCATCACTGACCACCGCACAGATTGCCGGCCTGACGTCTACGCAGATTCAGGCCTTGTCGACCACGGATATTGCCCAATTATCCGTCGAGCAACTCGACGCTTTTACGACATCCCAGATTCAGGATTTTTCCTCATCGCAGGTGGGGGCATTTTCCCCGTTCCAGATGTCTTCCTTCCTGACGAATCAGATCGGCGCATTTACCTCGACGCAGCTCAGTAATGGATTTACCACGGCGCAAATCGCCGCACTGACTACTGACCAGGTGCGTCTTGGCTTGAGTACCAACCAGATTCAAGCCTTGACCACGAGCGAGATTGCCGCACTGAGCAGCCTGCAAATTCAGAGCGGTTTGACCACCGACCAGCTGGTTGCGCTGACCACCGGGCAGGTCGCAGCGTTGACCACCGGACAACTTGTTACGCTCAGTACGAATCAGCTTCAGGCAATGGAAACGCAGGATGTGGCCGCCCTGACCAGCAGCCAGATTGCAGCGCTGACCACGACCCAGATCAGCCAGGGGCTGAGTACCGCCCAACTGATTGCACTGGGGACGGCCCAGGTTTCTGCCTTGACGACGGAACAGATTCAACGTGGTTTGAGTCCGGCCCAGCTATCCCTACTGGGATCAGCCCAGATCGCCAGTCTGACTACGTCGCAAATCGGTGCGCTGACGACAGACGAAATTGCCTCGGGTCTGACGACCGCCCAGATCGTCGCGCTGAGCACCGGCCAGATCGCCAGCCTGAATAGCATCCAGTTGCAGGCCTTGAGCACGACGCAGGTGGCAGCTATCGAAACGGTCGACATCGCTGCGCTGACGACCAGCCAGATCGTCGCCCTGACCACCGAACAAATCAGCCTTGGCCTCAATACCCGGCAAATTCAGGCGTTGACCACGACAGAGGTGGCGGCGCTGAGCAGTGACCAACTGCAAAACGGCCTGACCACGGATCAGCTGGTTGCGCTGACGACCGGGCAGGTGGCAGCGCTGACCACTGGGCAGCTTGTTACGCTCAGCACGAACCAGCTTCAGGCCATCGAAACCCAGGATGTGGCCGCCCTGACGACCAGTCAAATTGCCGCCCTGACCACCCACCAAATTCGCCAAGGCCTGACGACCGCACAATTGCAGGCCCTGAGCACGACCCAGATCGCAGCCCTGACCACCGAGCAAATCCAGTCCGGCCTGAGCACCAGCCAGATTCCGGTACTGACCACGGAACAGATCGCGGCCATCGAAACGACGGATATCTCGGTTCTGACCACAGCGCAAGTCGCCGCGCTGACGACCGCTCAGATCGTCGCGCTGACCACCCACCAGATCGCCAGCCTGAACACCAGCCAGTTGCAGGCGCTGAGCACGACGCAGGTGGCAGCCATCGAAACGGTCGATATCGCTGCATTAAGTACGCTACAGATCAACCAGGGGCTGGCGACAACCCAGATTGCTGCGTTGTCCACTAACCAGATTTCGGCTTTGGGTACCGAGCAGCTCAAATTTGGTTTGAGTACTGCGCAAATCCAGGCGTTGACTACCACTGAACTGGCTGCACTCAATACGACACAAATTCAGTCGGGCTTGAGCACTGCCCAGATCGTTGCCTTGACGACCGAGCAATTCGCCGCATTCAAAACCGATCAGTTGCAAGCGTTGGGGACGGCCCAGGTGAATGCGATGGAGACCCGCGATCTTGTGGCCTTGTCCACCAGTCAGATCGTTGCGCTGACGACGAGTCAGATTCGCCAGGGTTTGAACACGGATCAGCTAGACGACCTGACCACGGCTCAAATTGCCGCGCTGACCACGGAACAAATCAGCACCGGTTTGAGTCCGGCGCAGTTTGCAGTACTGACCACCGAGCAAATTGTTGCTTTGCGGACCAGCCAGATTGTGGTCTTGACCACCGATGAAATCGCCAATGGTCTGACGACAACTCAGTTCGCAGCGTTGACCACCGAGCAATTGAGTGCGCTGACCAGTCTCCAGATTGCTGCTTTGAGTACTGACCAGATTGCCAGTTTGCTGGGTACCGCTCAGCTAGGCGTGTTGACGACCAGCCAGATTGCCAGTCTGACGACGGACCAGATCGCTGCACTCAGTACCAGCCAGATCGCCAACGGACTGGGAACCGCCCAGGTTGCCGCACTGACGACGGAGCAGGTGCAGGCGCTGACAACCAGCCAGCTGACAGCCTTCAGCACAGGGCAGATTGGCGCACTTGAAACTGCCGATCTGGCAGCCTTGTCCACATCCCAGATTGCTGCACTGACCACCGAGCAGATCAATTCGGGCCTGAGCACGACGCAAATTGCGGCATTGACGACGACAGAAATTGCCGCCCTGACGACCACCCAGGTTCAGAGCGGTTTGAGTAGCGCACAGATTGTCGCCCTGACTACCGGGCAAGTGGCCGGATTGACTTCAAACCAGCTGATCGCGTTAAGTACTGCACAGATTGTGGCGCTTGAAACTCAGGATATTGCTGCACTGACCACCGGGCAGATTGCCTCCCTGGCAACTGATGATGTCGCTGCGTTGACCACGACCCAGATTCAGTCAGGTCTGACTACAGAACAAATCGTCGCACTGACTACGCAGCAGGTTGTTGGCCTGACCACCGGGCAGTTGGTTGCATTGACGACAAATCAGCTTTCGTCGATGGAAACTGCCGATGTTCTGGCGCTACAAACGACGCAGCTTGTGGCTTTGACCACGACGCAAATTCAGGCAGGCCTGACGACCGATCAGGTGCATATTTTCACGACCGACCAGGTTTCGGCACTGACCAACGATCAGCGTGCCGCCTTGACGACCGATCAACTGGCCGCCATGAACGACCAGATTTCCTACCTCTATGTCACGCCGATCGTGCTTGATCTCAATGGTGACGGCATCTCGACCTTGAGCATTGAGAATGGCGTCCAGTTCGACATGCTGGGCACTGGCCAGAAGATTGCGACCGGCTGGATAACCGGCGGAGATGCCTTGCTGGTCATGGACCGCAATCACGACGGCCTGATCAATGATGGCAGCGAGTTGTTCGGGGGAGCAACCGTGCTGGCCAGTGGTGAAACAGCAAGCAATGGCTTTGTAGCCATGCAGGCCCTGGATAGCAACGGCGATGGTGTGCTGACGCAAGCCGATGATGCCTGGGGTGATCTCGGCCTTTGGGTGGATGGCAATGCAGATGGTGTTAGCCAGACGGATGAATTGAAAACGCTCGATTCGGTCGGTATCACGCAGCTTGATCTGACTTCGGCCAATACCGCATCGTTTGATAACGGCAACCTGATCGGCCTGACTTCAAGTTACGAGACGCAGGATGGCTCGGCGCACCAAATGGCCGATGTCTGGTTCCGGGCCGACAAGGCTCCGGCCAGTTCAACTGATACCGCGTTGCAGGGCAAGGTCAGCAGCCTGGTCGATGCGATGGCGTTGTATCCCGATACGCCGAATGCGGCTTTGCCGGGCATTGCGCCAATGATCCCAGCGGCGAATGAAACCCCGGTTGCCGGCAGCATGGCGGGTATCCTGGGGAACTTCGATGCCAACGGCAATTCGTTGAATGCCAGCCCGCTGATGCAATGCACGGGACTGCCGGGTGTCTCCAGCGCCACGCTGCCAGCAGGGACGGCGGGGGGAAACCTGCTCATTCCCGAACGCTAGCAGCGTCGCCTGGCGAATGTCGCGGTCAACGCTTCAACGAGCGTTGATTTCGGTCTGCAACCATTGTTCAAAGGCGAGAACAATGCTTTTTTCTGCCACGCTTTTGGCGGTGACCAGAAAATAAACGTAGGCCGAAGGCATGCTGATGTCAAAGGGAATGACCAGGCGACCGGCGGCCAGATCGGCTTCGATCAACGGCTTGAGGGCCAGCGCGACGCCTTGACCTTCCAGCGCCGCCTCAAGTGCCATCAGGGAATTCGAAAAACGTGGGCCGCGTTCGCTATCAACACCGCTGACATCGGCCAGCTTCAACCATTCGTCCCAGCTCGGACGCATATCAACGAGCGGAATCGATTCGTCGTGAATCAAGGTTTGGTGCCGCAAATCTTCCGGTTGCAGCAGGGGAAACGTTCCTTCAAGCAAACGCGGGCTGCACACCATGACGAATTCCGGGGCAACGATTTTCCTGACCTGGTAGCCCGGATACTGCCCGGTACCGAAACGGATCGCCACATCAATCCCTTCGCTGCGCTTGCCGGCGGTCGCTCCGGCAGGAACGGTCAATCCCTGCTGGCCGTCGATATTGTCGCGCAGGCTTGAAATCCTGATAGCCACGTCAGGGTGGGCAGATGAAAAGCGGGGCAGGCGAGGGACCAGCCAGCGTGTTGCGAACGAAGGCGGGGCACTCAGGTTCAGCGCAAGCTGACCATCGAGCCGCGTCGCTTCAATGCCGGCTGAAAAGCAGTCCAGGCCTTCCCGTATTTTCGGGTGCATGGCCAGACCGGCTTCGGTCAGCTGCAGGCCCTTTTGGTGGCGTAGAAAGAGAGCAACCCCGAGATGGGTTTCCAGTGTCTTGACTTGCTGACTAACCGCGGCCGGCGTAACGCACAACTCTTCAGCCGCTCGCTTGAAACTGAGGTGGCGGGCAGCTGCGTCGAAAGTACGCAGGGTGGAAAGGGGAGGAAGGCGGTAGGGCAAGAGAAATGATTCGGGTCAGCGGGTTAAGTAAAACTAATGCTGACCACAATAAATCATTGTTTGCTGCGCTGCAACATAAAACCTATATTGCAGCCATCAACTTTGTTTCATGTAAGGAAATCACCATGTCGCTGACCGAAATCTTTGCTCAGTTAAATCGTTTCAAGTCGGCCAAACAGGCCGAAGTGATGAGTTATGCCGATGTTTTTGAAGCCGATGCGGGCGCCCCCGTCGTCTCGATCGGGAAAACAACGCCTTACCTGCCGGGCATGCGGATGGTTGAAAACGATGTCGATGCCTATTTCAAGGAAGTGTTTGCCGGGCCGGTGTTCTGACCCGGGCAACCGACAGATCAGATGGTCTTGCTGACACGCAAAGCGGTAAAGATCGCCAGTGTCTGCAAGACGGCGATGCCGATCAGGACATCGCTGTAACGTCCGCCATCCATCAACTGGCCGAAAACGGCAGGGGCTAGCGCCAGCCCGACATCGAGTCCGGAATAGACAAAACCGTAAATCCGGCCGAAGGCCGCCTGGCCGAAACGAGCGGTCGCTGCCCGCCGAACCAGCAAGTCGCGCGATGGACCGGCGATGCCGGTGCAGAAACCGATGGCCGCCATCAGTGGCAGGATGCTCCAGCCAGGCAGAATGCCGATTGCGAGCAGTATGGCCAGGGCGGCAGCGGTGCCCAGTGCTGCGGTAATCAGGCGTTCCTGTTCGCCTTTCCTGGCCAGGAAGCCGCCGAGCAGAATGCCGCCAGCCCCCCCAAAAAGATAAGCCGATAAAGCGCTGGCAGCACTGGTGATGGTCAGTCCGTAAAGAGCCTGCAGGATAGGGCTGGCAAAGTTCTGAATGGCGCCGAATGCCGAAGTGATCAGCAAGAAAAACAGAAAGCAGAGCCAGACGGCACGGACCGTCAGGAAATCGAAAATCGAAGCATTGCTCGATACTGTTTTGTCGGCTTCCTCAATGAGTGGGCTGGCCAGTGCTGAACGTCGCCAGAGCAGCAGAGCCAGTGCGCTCAGGGCCAGCAGCGAGGCGCCGAGGGCGGCGTAGCGCCAGCCTGCGTAAGCGGCAATGCTGGTCATGAAAATGGGCGCCAGACCCCAGCCGATATTGCCGGACAAGCCATGAATCGAGAATGCGTGGCCCAGTCGCGGTTGCGAGACATGGCGGTTGAGTACGGTGAAATCAGCCGGGTGAAAAACGCTGTTGCCCAGGCCGGCAATCGCTGCGACGGCAATCAGCATGGCGTAGCCGTTGGCAAAATAAAGGACGACACCTGACAAGGCAAAGCAGCCAATGCCGATTGCCAGTATGCGCGCCGCACCAAAGCGGTCGACCAGAAAACCGGCTGCCGCCTGGCCTATCCCGGAAATGACAAAGAACACGGTCATCGTGACGCCGATGGCCGTGAAGCTCAGCCCGAATTCCGCCATTAACCATGGAAAGAGCGGTGGAAGCAGCAAATGAAAGAAGTGCGATACGCCATGTACGAAACCGATCAGCGAAATGGTTTCGAGATCGCGGCGTGCATCCGGCGAGGTATGAGATGAAGGCATGGCTGAAAGATCAGAAAACGAGAGCCTTAGTCTAGAATGCTTCGTGCTGACCTATTTTCAGTAATGAGACAAAAACTATTGCGATGCTGACACATCTGCCTTTTGATCCTGTCCCGCGTCGAGCGCCGACAGTCGATGAGCCGGTAACGGTCAATCTGCGGTCGCCACCCGCCGATGTGCACGTCCCTTCACACCGCCACGATTGGGCGCAACTGGCTTATCCCTTGCGCGGCAGCATCCGCATTTCAGCCGCCGGGATGGCCTGGCTGGTTCCGGCCTTGCGTGCCGTCTGGATTCCGCCGGGTATCGAACATGATGTCGTGATGCTGGGCAAGGTTGAGTTGCGGACGGTGTACGTGGCGGCCGAAGTGGTTCCGTTGCCGCTTGATGCCTGTGCTGTTGTCGAGGTTTCCGACCTGATGCGATCCTTGATCGAGGCATTGAGTGAAATTGAGCCCGATCGGGCAGTCGACCGCGAAAGACGCCGCTTGATGATTGCCTTGTTGCTCGAAGAAATGCGCCGCGCTCCACCGCTCTCGCTGGGATTTCCCCTGCCGAAAGATCGTCGCCTGCAGGCCTTGTGCAGTGCGTTGATGGACGACCCCGGCTCGCCGCTCAGTCTGACGCAGTGGGCCGAACGGGTCGGGGCCAGCGAGCGGACCCTGGCGCGCTTGTTCAAGAGCGATCTGGGCACTCATTTCGCTGCCTGGCGGCAGCAAGTCCGGCTGGCCCGGGCGCTTGATCTGATTGGCCGCGGCTGGCCACTTGGCGAAGTAGCGCATGCGCTTGGCTATGCCAGTCCTGCCGCTTTTTCGGCGATGTTCAAGCGGGCCTTCGGTGTGCCGCCCAGCTCTTTTCTGCAAAGTGCCATCTGACGGTTGGCGCACTCGTCCCGGCCACCTATACTTGGCTTTGAACCAAAATGTCCGACAGGAAAAACAACATGAACCTAGCTCCACTCAACGACAGCGATCTCGACCGGCTTGAACAGGTACTTGAAGCCGACGTATTTCAGGGCGATGCGATGCGCCTGGACGAAATCCAGGCGATTCTTTGCGCCATTGTCAGCGGCCCGATTCCGGTTGCTCCTGCGGTCTGGTTGCCGGATGTGCTCGGCAAGGGCGCCGAAAAGACGGACGATCCGCAAGTGGCCGAGGCCCTCGAATTGCTGATGCGCCTGAACAACGATATTGCAGCGGCCCTGCTGGCTGACGAGACCGTTTCGCCGGTGCTTTATCCGATTGATGAAAGCTGCGAGAACTACGATTACGCTGCCTGGGCTGATTCCTACGTCTATGGTGCGGGCCTGGCCGGCGATTGGTACGAACTGGCCGGCAAGCATGCCGAAGATCTTTCGGAATTGCTGGAGCCGATGTTCCTGCTCAACGGCATGCTCAAAGAAGACGTCGAGAAAAGTGGCGATCGCTGGTTCTCGCCGGCGGAAGAGGCTCGCCTGATCGATGATATCCAGGAAAATCTGCCGGTCATCGTCCAGGCGCTTTACAACTTCTGGCGCAACAAACGTTCGGGCGGCACGGTCAGAAACGAAGAACCGAAATCTGGCCGGAACGATCCTTGCCCCTGCGGCAGTGGCCGGAAATTCAAGCAATGCTGCGGTCGACCGGATAAATTGAACTGATTCCAGCGCTTTTCCAGCGGCAGTTTTTTTCCGGCCGGTACTGGTCAGCTAGCGGTCAGGAGAACTCGGCAAGATAGCCGCGTAACTCCTCCTAGAAAGACTTGGCCCGTTCTCGTAACGGGCTTTTTTTTAGCGGTGGGCGGAGAGTTGCTGCCGGCGCTCGATTTCGTGGGCAAGTGCGGTGAACTGCTCATGAAGTTCGTGACGCATGATGCTGATTCCAACACCTGACGGTATCCAGTGCTCAGGTTCCATGTCGAGATGGTAGTCGATCCGGGTTCCGTTCCCGCTGGCCTGGATATGCAATTCGCTGTGCATCGACCTGGCTGTGCCGGCAACTGCCTGGGAAACCAGCTTTCCTCCCGGTAGCAGTTCGACCCGTCGCTGGGAGGCAAAGCGGATACTGAACGGCCCGAAGCCGGCACGTCCCTGCTGCTCGATCATGAATACGTTGCCGGCATGCGAAATGATCCGGCTGTGGGTCAGATTGGGCACAAATTCCGACATGTGATCGAAATCTGTCAGTACTTGCTGTGCCACGTTGGGCTGGGCGGCAGTCTGCAGACTCAGGGTCGCGTAATAGTGCCCGTTTCGATAGTCGACCGCGATATCTTCCTGGCGCAGTACGTCCTGTCCTGGAGCGGCATGTAACGCCGATACCAGGATCAGTCCGCAGAGCGCGAGGAAGTGTTTCACCGTGGATGGCTCAATGCAGTGCCTTGGCAAAACGTGGGTGAGTCGAGACGAAGTAATACAGCGTTGGCAGCACAAACAAGGTCAGGATGGTTGCTGTAATCAAGCCGCCAATCACGACCAGTGCCAGCGGACGCTGGGTTTCCGAACCGATGCCGTGCGACAGCGCCATCGGCAGCAGGCCGAGCATGGCGAGCAGTGCGGTCATCAGCACGGTGCGCAGTCGTGACATTGCTCCCTGGAAAATTGCCTGGTAATCGTCCAGGCCTTCTTTTTTCAATTGGTTGATATAACTGACCATGACCACTCCGTTCAGGACCGCCTGGCCAAACAGGGCAATGAAGCCGATGGCTGCCGAGACGGACAGGGGAATACCGGTGAGCAGCAGGGCGAAAATGCCGCCGATCAGGGCAAACGGAATGTTGCAGATGATGATCAGTGCATCGCGGAACGATTCGAAGGCATCGAACAGCAGCAGGAAGATGAACAGGATGGAGAGTGGAACGACCAGCATCAGGCGTTTCATCGCACGCTCCTGATTCTCGAACTCGCCAGACCAGGTGATCGAATTGCCCTGTGGCAGCTTGATGTCGCGGGCGTGTACCTGCATGTCAGCGACCACGCTGCCCATGTCGCGATCGCGGATGAACACACCGATGGCCACAACGCGTTGTCCCGATTCGCGGGCAATGTTCATGGCGCCGCTACCCAGCTTGAAATCGACCAGGCTGGCGAGCGGTATTTGCGCCCCGGAAGGCGTCGGGACTAGCACATCCTTGAGCTGATCGAGTTGGCGGGCCTTTTCGTCAAGACGGAGAACTACGCTGAAATGACGGTCGCCTTCCCACAGTTCAGTGGCTGCCTTGCCGGCCAGTGCGGTCTCGACGACATCCTGGACATCCATCACATTGAGTCCGTAGCGGGCCGCGGCTGCCCGATCGATTTCCAGTCGATATTGAGGCAGGTCGCCGTCACGGTCGATGAATGCCTTGACGACGCCCGGCACGTTGCCGATCTTGTCGAGCAACTGATTGGCATTGGCTTTCAGGACAGTCAGGTCGTCACCAAAAAGCTTGATGACGATCTGGCCGTCGATTTGCGAAATGGATTCGAGAATCTGGTCGCGTACCGGCTGACTGAAGGTTGGCTCGATTCCTGGACGGTCGTTGAGCTTGTCTTCCATTTCGCGGACCAGTGCATCCTTCGACATCCCTTTGCGCCATTCCGATTCCGGCTTGAGGTCGACCAGCATTTCAGTCATGTTGATATTCTTGGGATCGGTGCCATCCTCGGGGCGTCCGCCCTTCGAAATGACCGCATTCACCTCCGGGAAGTCGGCGATCACCCGGCGCAGGGTGCGCAGTTCCTTCTTGGCTTCATCAACCGAGACCGAGGTCGGCAGGGTGATATTGATCCAGATCGATCCTTCATTCAGCTCGGGCAAAAACTCGGTACCCAGTTGCGGCACCATGGCCGCAGTAAACGCCAGTGCACCGAGCGCAATCAGCAAAACCCGTTTGGTATTGGCCAACACCCATTTGAGAGCCGGTTCGTAGCGATTCATGAACCAGTGCATGAGTTTGGTTTCCTCATGCGGCACGTGGTTCTTGAAAGCTATTTTCGACAGGAAGGGAACCAGCGTCAGGGAAAGGATCAGCGAGGTGATCAGTGCAGCCACGACGGAATAGGCCATGGGAGCAAAGATTTTGCCTTCGTGGCGCTGCATCGTGAAAATCGGCAGATGGGCAACGATGATGATGATCATTGAAAACACGGTGGGCCGGCCGATCTCGATGACGGCTTCCTGAATGGTCCGCGACTGCGGCCGGTGATCATCGTCGCGGTGGGCTTCACCCAGGCGCCGGAAAATGTTTTCAATGACGATCACCGCACCATCGACGATGATCCCGAAGTCCATTGCGCCCAGCGACAGCAGATTGGCCGGAATGCCGACGGCCGACAGCCCCATGAAGGTGCCAAGCAGGGCGAGCGGGATGATCGAGGCGACAATCCCGGCAGCACGCAAATCGGCGAGGAAGAGATAAAGCACCAGGGTGACGAGCAGGGCGCCTTCCAGCAAGTTCATGAAAACCGTCTTCAGCGTCTTGCTGATCAGCCATGAACGATCGTAAAACGGAATCAGCTTGACGCCGCTTGGCAGGACACTGCTGTTCAGGGTATCGACCTTGGCTTTCAAGGCATCGAGCACCATCGACGGATTTTCATCCTTGCGCAGCAGGACAATGCCTGAAACCACGTCATCCTGATCGCCCTGTGCATCGCTGACACCGACAATGCCTTGCTCGGGAACGCGCGACTCGACCACCTCGGCAACGTCACGGACAAAAATCGGCGTGCCTTTGTTTTCGGCAATCACGACCTGGCCGATGTCGGCTGAAGAGTGAAGCAGGCCAAGCGAACGAATCAGGAACTGCTGCCGTCCCTGCGCCACGGAGCCGCCGCCGGCATTGGCATTGGCGCGCTGCAAGGCAGAGAAAAGCTGGCCGATGGTCAGCTTGTAATCGCGCAGCTTGTCCAGATTGGGGCGAACCTCGTATTGCCGAATCGGGCCGCCAAAGGAGACGACATCGGCAATACCCGGCACTTGCTTGATATGGCGGGCCACCGTCCAATCCTGAATGGCACGGATTTCACTGGCCTTGAGGCCCGGGGCTTCGAGGCGATAACGGAAAATTTCACCGGTTGCCGTGGCCGGTGGTGCCAGTTCAGGCTCGACTCCGGCCGGCAGGTCCAGTCCGCGCAGGCGTTCCTGGATCAACTGGCGGGCCATGAAAAGACTCGGTTTCTCGTCGAAAGTGACGACGATGAACGAGAGCCCGAACTGCGTGTGGGAGAACATGCGGATCGAGTTGGGGACACCGGCCAGGGCAATTTCAAGCGGAATGGTGACCTGCTTTTCGACTTCTTCCGGCGCCCGGCCGGGGTAGAGTGAAATGATGGTGACCTGGGTGTCGGTAACGTCCGGGAAAGCTTCGATCGGCAACGAACGGAAAGCAGAAATGCCCAGGCCGATGAACAGCACCAGCCCGAGAATGATGAACAGGGGCTGATTCAGTGCAAAGTGAACGATGCGCTTGATCATTGGGCTGCCTGTTTGGGCACATTGCTGGCCGGCTTGAAGTATTTTTGCAAATGCAGGTTGCCTTCGGTAACGACCTTGTCACCGAGTTTCACCCCGTTCAGGATGTCGACCCAGCCATCTCTTTCGGCCCCGGCCTCAACTTGCTGGCGCAGGTAGCGGCCCTGGCCTTCTTCAATGAATACATGGCGTTTGTCGCCAACGAGGAACACGGCACTGGCCGGAACGCGCAGGGTTTGGGTCGCCGCCAGTTCGATCAGGGCATTGACGAACATCTCGCCTTTCAGGCGTCGGTCGGCATTGGCAATTTCTCCCCGAACCTTGATTGTCCGGGTCGTCGGGTCGACAAAGTCGGCCACGTGGCGGATGGTTCCCTGGAAGCGCTCTCCCGGATATTGCTTGCTTTCGATATGCAGCGGCTCACCCTTTTTCAGATTGGCCAGGTCCGCTTCACCCGCATCGAGCTGAATCCACAAACTGGCCGGGTCGGTTACGACGAAAAGCGGTGCGGCACTTTGATCCGGCCTGAATTCCATGCCTGGATTGAGATTGCGTTCAACGACGACGCCGGACAGCGGGCTACGCAGGGTATAGGCACCATTGCCGCCCCCGCCGAGGCCGGCCAACCGCTGATTGGCCCGTTCGGCTTCGGCTTGCGCCCGGACCGTATCATTCTGGGCTTGCTGCCAGTCTTTCTCCGCGATGACGCCGGCTTCACGCAGAACCCGGTTGCGCTCCAAGGCTTGAGTTGCCAGTTGGGCATCAGCCTGAGCCTTGCGTGCATCAGCCTGCGCTTGCCCGTAATCGGGAGAACTCAGCGTGGCGAGCGCCTGTCCGGTTTTGACCGTGGCACCGACGTCGACCGCAATACTCTGCACCCGTCCGCCCAACTGGGGGAAAATACGCACGGTTTTTTCCTCATTCCAGACCAGTCGACCGGGCAGGCGCAGGGTGCTGCCTTTGTCGCGGTCTACCGTCGCAGTTTTGAGAAAACTCGATTTTTCAGGTTCACTCAAGACAAGGCGTTCTCCCTCGATCTTGACGGGGGCTGTCTTGATGGCTTCAGGCTCGCCGGAACATGCGCTCAGGGCAAGCAGGATGGCTGAAAGAATAAGATTGTGCTTCATTTGTTTTTCCTGAACTCGGCCTGAATCTGCCAGTCCGATAAAGCCTTGGCGTAGTCGGCGCGCGCACTGGCCGCCTCCATCTGGATTTGTCGCAAGGTCCGCCGTGCATCGAGCAGGTCCATCAGACCCATGGCGCCTTTGGAGTAAGCGAATTCGGCGGCCTTGGCGACTCGCTCGGCATCGGCCAGCAGCCCGCCCTCCAGGCGTTTGTAACGCGCCTGGGCAGAAAGCAGGGTGCTCCGTGCTTGCGCCACTTGTCCCGTCGCTTGTGCCTGCTGGCGTTCGAACTGCTGGCGGGCATTGTCGTAGTCGGCTTCGGCACGCGCAATTTCACCTTCGTACTCATGCCAGGCGAAGAGCGGAACGCTGAAGCCAATGCCGTAGCTGTTGGTCGGCGCATTCTGCAAATTGTGTTCGTACTGAACGCCCAGCGTGACATTGCGTTTTTTCAGGGCGCGGGCCAGGTCGCGATCCGTCTCGGCTGCCGCCACCCGTTTGCGTGCCGCTTCAAGATCCGGGCGCTGGTCGAGCGGGGTTTGGGTCAGTGCCTGTTCTTCAAGCGCGGGCCAGGGATCTGCCGCATAGAGCGTTTCAGGATCACGCCCGATCAGGTAGGCCAGCTCCAGTTGGGCCTGCTCCAGTTCAGCCTGTGCCTGGCGCGCCTCGCTATCGGCGCGGCTTTTATCAATTTGCAAGCGGGAAAGATCGATCGGGGCGATGTCGCCAGCCTTCAGGCGCAGACGGCCGGCATCGCTGCTTTTGCCATAAAGCTCGGCCGTTTCTTTGGCGAGCAGCAGTTTTTCCTGGGCCAGCCGCAGGTTGTAATAGGCGTAGCGCAAGGCGCCTCGTTGCTGGCGTGCCGTGTCGTCAAGATCGAAGCGTGCTGCTTCGAGCCGTGCTTCCGCTCCCTTGACCCGGAGTTCCCGTTTGCCGCCACGCTCGATGGTTTGATCGAGCCGCAACTGGGTATCCATCTTCTTGTCTTTCCAGCCACCGCTGCCGTAACCGGACCATGGGCTGATTGAGAGGGTATTCAGCGAAACGTCGGGATTTGGAATCTGACCGGCTGTCTTGAGATCGGCTGCCGCGCCGCCGACCGCAGTTCTGGCCAGGCTGATTTCCCGGCTGTGCGCCTGCCAGAGTTTTTCGGCTTGATCGAGTGACAAGGGCGCTTCGTTTTGCGCCATGGCCAGCGCAGGAAACAGAAGTAGCGATAAAAGTAAGCTGCGCATCGGTGAACCACTCAAGTAGGAATGGTATCGTATGAGGCTAGCCTGACCAATTACTGACATAGATATGCGCATTCTTCTCGTCGAGGACGATCCCCTGCTGGCCGATGGTTTTGCACGTTCATTACGGAAGTCAGGCTATCTGGTCGAGGTTGCCGGCGATGGAAAAACTGCGGATCGCTGGCTTGAAACAGAAACCTTCGATCTCGCCATCCTCGACCTTGGCTTGCCCGAACTGGATGGCACCACAGTCTTGCAGCGCCTGCGCCTGCGCAAGCAACGTACTCCCGTCTTGATTCTTTCTGCCCGGATGGCGCTTGAAGAGCGGGTTCGACTGCTCGATCTCGGGGCTGACGATTACATGGTCAAGCCGGTTGCCCTGGTCGAACTTGAGGCGCGTGTCCGGGCGCTGATCCGGCGAGGGCAGGGTGCGCCGGAACCCTTGATTACCCTGGGCCGCCTGCAACTCGATACCGTAGGCAAGCGGGCCTGGCTTGAAGGTAACGCCCTCGAACTGGCGGCACGGGAATGGGCTGCCCTTGAGTTTTTGGCCAGCCGGGTAAATCGCATCGTGAACAAGGAACAGATTACCCAGGCGCTTTATAGTTGGGAGGAGGAAATCACGCCCAACGCCATCGAAAAATTCATTTCCCGCCTGCGTACCAAGCTGGAACCGGCTGGCGTGAACATCCGAACCGTGCGCGGCCTGGGCTACTTCCTCGAAAAACCTGAAGATACCCATGAAGCAGGGTAGCCTGCGCTTCCAGCTCCTGCGCCGTTTGCTGCCAGCCATGCTGGCGCTTCTGCTGGCCGGGGCGGCGACGGCTTACTGGGTTGCCTGGCGCAGTGCAACCAAGGCTTACGACCGGGCCTTGTTTGACACCGCGCTGGCTATTGCCCAGCAGCTCCAGGTTGTCGATGGCAAGCCGCAGCTTTCCCTGACGGCGCAGGCCAGCGCCATCTTGCTGACCGACAAATACGACCGAATTTTCTACGCGGTGCGCGGCCCTGACTCCCGCCTGATGGATGGCGACGCGGGTTTGCCGATGCCGCCACAAAGAAGTTATGACGTGGCGGAAAACCAGGAGCGCTATTACTTCGATGGCCTGTTCAAGGGCATGCCGATTCGTGTTGCAGCACTCAAAACGGAAATGTCCGGGCAGAGCGTGACGGTGCTGGCTGGTGAAACACTGGTCAAACGCAACGCGCTGATCCGGGAAATCATTCTCGGCATGTTGTTGCCGGAGCTTTTGCTCACCTTGGTCAGTATCAGCGTCGTCTGGTTTGGCGTGCGTTCCGGATTGCATCCGCTGTCAGCCTTGCAGCAGGAGTTGGCCGGCCGCTCGCAAGCCGACTTGCGTCCCGTTCGCGTCGATGTGCCCGAAGAAATCCAGCCGGTGGTGCGCGAAATCAACGCGCTTCTGAAGCAGCTCGAACATTCGCTGACCAGCCAGCGTAATTTCGTCTCGGATGCGGCCCATCAGTTGCGTACGCCGATTGCGGCCTTGCAGGCGCAGGTCGAGGCCGCCTTGAGTGATCTTGCGCCGGCCGGAACGCACAAGCTCGATGGCGTGCTCAGTGCCGCCCGGCGGCTTTCGCATCTGGTCGACCAGTTGCTGGCACTGGCCCGGGCCGAACCCTCGCTTGCCGAGACTCAGACCGAAGTGCCGCTTGAAGAGGTCGTGCTGCAGGTTGGGGAAACCTGGCTGCCGCAAGCGATACGTCGGCGTATCGACCTCGGCTTCGAGCTGGCGCCGGCTTTTGTCCGGGGCAATGCCTTGCTGCTGCAGGAATTGCTCGGCAACCTGGTCGACAATGCTTTGCGCTACGCCCCGGAGGGCGGCACGGTGACGGTCAGTTGCGGACAGTCCGGCAACGAGGCCTGGTTACTCGTCGAAGACAGCGGCAAGGGCATTGCCGAGGAAGAGCTGGAGCGGGTTTTCGAACGTTTTTATCAGCCGTCGGGCAGCCAGCGCGATGGTTGTGGCCTGGGGCTGGCGATTGTCCGGGAAATTGCCCGGCAGCACAGTGGCAGTGTCGTTGCGGCAAAGTCTGCAGGCCTGGGCGGCGCTGCGTTCCGCGTGACCCTGCCGGGAACCTCAGTGTAAACGTCAGGAAAATGCCTTGTTTTGCGGTCGACCGCGCAACAAGGCAAATTTCAACGAGTCCCCCACGGTTGTACCGGAACGGTTGAAATGGCATTGGCCGGCGCCCCTTCGATGATCTTCCGGCTGATCGCCAGATAGATCAGCACGTTGCGTTTTTCATCGAAGGAACGGTGAATCGACGTTTCCTTGAACATCAGCGAAGTGTCTTCGCTGAACACAATTTCGTCCTTGCTCAGTTTGGCCGGCAAGCTGATCGGGCCGATCTGGCGGCAGGCCAGCGAGAACTGCGATGGGTCTTCGGCCAGACCGAAAGTGCCTTTGACGCCGCCGGTCTTGGCCTGGCTGAAGTGACAGGTGACGCCGGGGATTTTAGGATCGTCGAAGGCATAGACGCAGACACGATGGTTGGCCCCGATCAGTTTCCAGGCAGTGGTGACGCAGCCGACTTCCTCTGCCATCACGGGCAGGGCGGCAAAGAGTGCGGCGAGCAGGGCGATGCGTGATTTCATGGCATTCCTCAGGAACGGCTGGGCTTGCGGTTGTAGGCCGGGAGCAATTGGCGGATCAGGCTGTTTTCGCGCAGTTGCGCCTGGGTATTGTCGGCGATTTCGTGCCACTCGATGCGCCGCACCGAGCGAGCCAGACGCGCCTTGCGCTCGCTCGACGGATTGGCCACGAAATGGCCGAGGATGTGCTGGCGAATGTCGCGGCAGCGACCGACGTAGAGCGGCGTTTCAGGTTTTCCGAGATGCTCGCCGTAAAACAGGTAGATGCCGGGCGATTCAGGCAGTTCGTCGAGAATGCCCGGATCGATTTCGGCCGGCAGCGCCGGTGTGGCGTGCTGCAGGTCGAGCGCTGCGGCGATGGCGGCGGTGTCGCGGTCGACATGGATTTTGTGCCAGAACTGGTGAATCAGCTGGGCATCGGCCAGTGCCCGGTGACGGGCGGCCGCCACCAGGTTGTGGCGTTCGATCAGGCTGTCGAGATTGTGGCGCTTGTGTTCCGGGTAAAGGTCGCGCGATAGCTTGACGGTGCATACCGAGCTGGCGCGAAAAGTGACGTCGAGGCGCTTGAATTCGCTTTTCAGAAAACCGTAGTCGAAGCGCGCGTTGTGTGCGATGAACAGGCGGCCTTCAAGGCGGCGCAGGGTTTCGCAAGCGACATCGGCAAAGGCCGGGGCATCGGCCACCATGGCGTTGCTGATCCCGGTCAACTGCTCGATGAAGGGAGAAATGGAAATGCCCGGATTGACCAGTTGCTGCCATTCGCGCACGGTACCATCGGGATCGACTTCAACAATGCCGATTTCGGTGATACGGTCAGTGGCGGCGGTGGCGCCGGTGGTTTCCAGGTCGACGAAGGCTAAAGGGCGCATGTCCCGGATTTTCGCACGAGCGGGAAGATTTTTTTGCCTGCATGTAAGGATTCGCCGCGGATAACGACTAATCGATGGAACCTCCCGCTTTTTGCATCGTCCACCCGCAGCAGGCAAGGCACTCTTTGCGTGTCCGAAGCCATCGAAAGGCAAATCATGTTTTCGCGTCGTTTTTTTCAAGGAATGATCTTGGCTCTCTCTACCAGTTTTCTGATCGGCGGCTGTGCCGATGACAAAGTCCAGGCGACGACCGCCAAGGTTCAGCCGGCCAGCGGTCAGGTCGATTCGATTGTTCTCGGCATGGGCTGTTTCTGGGGTGCTGAAAAGCGCATGGCGGCCATTCCCGGCGTACTCGATGTCGAAAGTGGTTATGCCAATGGCGACGTGGCAGGCACCTACGATGCCGTGCTGGCCCACGAGCGACTGCTGCAGTGGGGCAAAAGCACGCAGCGCAATCACGCCGAAGTGGTCAAGGTGACTTTCGATCCGGCCAGGGTCGATCTGGAACGGGTGTTGATCCAGTTCTGGGAAAGCCATAACCCGACGCAGGGCGACCGCCAGGGCAATGATGTCGGGACCAATTACCGCAGTGCCATCTATACTCACGACGAGAATCAACGCCTTGTTGCACTGAAGACGCGCGACGCCTATCAGTCGGCCCTCAGTGCCGCGAAGCTGGGTGCCATCACGACCGAAATCGCGCCGCTGAAAGCGTATTTCACTGCCGAGGAATATCACCAGGATTACCTGCAGAAAAATCCGAACGGCTATTGCGGATTGGGTGGGACCGGCGTCAAGTATCCGGTTGCCGCGGTCGACGGCTCGAAAATCCAGTCGGTCGCTGCCAAGACCCCGCCGCTGGATGGCAAAAAACTCAATTTCGAGCGCCAGCTGGTCGTTTTCGAAGCCGAGGATTGTGCCTTCTGCCGCCAGTTCAAGGCCGATGTGCTGGATCACTGGAAGTCGCCGGTGGCCGTTGTGCGCACGCTCAGCCCCGAAGCGCCGAGCGGCTGGTCGCTGGAGAAAGCCTTGTTTGCCACGCCGACCATGGTGCTGTTCGAAAACGGCAAGGAAGTTTCCCGCTATACCGGCTTCAATGGGGAAACCGCACGCTTCTGGCAATGGCTGGGACAGCGCCTGCTGACGCCGGAGCAGCGTCGCATCGCTTTCGAACAGGGGACGGAACGCCCATTTACCGGCTCCAACCTCGATGAAAAGCGACCCGGTACCTTTGTCGATCCGGTCAGCGGCGTCGCCTTGTTCCGCAGCGATACCAAGTTTGAAAGCGGCACTGGCTGGCCGAGCTTCTTCAACCCGTTGCCCGGCGCTATCTCCGAACATGTCGATGCCAGCCACGGCATGCGCCGGGTCGAAGTGCGCAGCGCCAGCTCCGGTATTCATCTCGGCCATGTGTTCGATGACGGCCCGGCGCCGACCTACAAGCGTTACTGCATCAATGGCAATGTGCTGAAGTTCGTGCCGGACAGCGATAAATAGGGCGTTATCCGGCCGCTAGATGCTGATCCGCGAATGGCCGATGCCGCCGCCCTTGTCTACCTTGATCTGGGCTGGAATGCGCTCTTTAAGCCCCTCGACGTGACTGATCACGCCGATCATCTTGCCGCTGGCGTTCAGGGTGTCGAGTGCGTTGAGCGCCACTTCCAGCGTGTCGGCATCGAGCGTGCCGAAGCCTTCGTCGAGGAATAGCGAGTCGATCGAGGTTTTGTGGCTGACCAGGTCGGAGAGCGCCAAAGCCAGCGCCAGGCTGACCAGGAAGCTTTCGCCGCCGGACAGCGTGCGCGTATCGCGGGCGACCTCGCCTTGCCAGCTGTCGACGATGTCCAGTTCCAGTTCGCCGGTCGATTTTCGGCGCAGCAGGTAGCGGCCGTGCAGCCGGGCAAGGTGATGGTTGGCGAGGTGCAGCAGATGGTCGAGCGTCAGGCCCTGGGCGAATTTACGGAACTTGCTGCCGCTGGCCGAGCCGATCAGGCTGTCGAGCCGTTGCCAGATATCGCTTTCGGTCGTTTGCGCGGCAATTTGGGCGAATAGCGCCTGCTGGCTCTGGCGGGCCTGTTCGTCGCGGGCGAGCAGGGCACGCACGGCGCCCAGCTGTTCGCTCAGACTACGTAAATCGGTTTCGCCGGCCGCCAGTTGCTGTTCAAGCACCGGCAATTCGGAAATGGGCTGATTTTGACCGTCGACCGTGGCACTCTGCGGTGGTGCCGCCTGCAGGCGGGCCAGCTTGTCACGCGCTGCGTCGCGCAAGGCTTCGGCCTTTTGTTTGGCCTGCAGGCAGGTTTCCTTGAGTTGCGTCAGCCTTTGTTTTTCATCCGCGGCCAGCAAGGCGGCGGAGAAAGTCGCGAGATCGACAAAGGGGCTGGCTGCCAGTGCGTTCTGCCAGTTTTGCGTGGCTTCGCGCAAGGTCGTCTGCTGGCGGCTCCGGTCGCTGTCCAACTGCGTCTGGCGTCCGGCCAGTGCGGCCAGTTGCTGGCTGAGTTGTTCGATGGACTGGCTGTCTTGCTCGAGTCGGCTGATCAGTTCATCGTCGTCTGAAGTGCCGGGGATTTCCACGCCCGTCGCTGCCTGGCCATCGACAATGGCGAGCGCATCGCGTCGGTTGAGCCACTGTTCAGCCTGAGCCTGTGCCGCTTCGCTGCGGCTTTGCTGCCGGCTGATGGTTTCGGCCAGTTCCTGACGGCGGCGCTCATTTTTCTGCCATTCCTGCCACTCGCTTTCACGCATTTGCAGCCAGATCGCCGGTTGATCGGGCCGGTCGTAGCCGGCGAGCTTGAAGGCGCTGTTCAAGCCTTGGTCGAGTTCATCCAGTTCCTGCTGCTGGCTGGCCAGCGTTTTCTGGTTTTCAGCCTGCCTTGTCAGGCCATTGTTGAGAGCTTGATGTTGCAGGGCATGCTGGTTGAGCGCCGTTTGCGCAGCCTGGGCGCACTCGGTCAGCTGTTTTTCGGCCAGTTTGACGGCTTGTTCGCAATGCTCGGCGGCTTGCAGTGACTGACTCAGTGCTGCGACAAGTTGCTCGGCAGCGAGCAGGCGTGCGGCCAGCAAACTGGCATCCTGCCAATCATCGATGCCCGGTGCAGTGCCGGCCAGCGCGGTGCAGTGTCTGGTCCAGTCGCTGAGTTGCCCGGCACTTTGCTGTTCGAGCTTGAGGCGTTGCGCTTCACCTTCCTTCTGCTCGGTCTGGCTGGCGATCAGCGCATCACGTGCTTTTTGGCCGGTTTGCGTATTGGCTTCAAGCGCCGCTTCGATGTCCTTCACGGCGCGTTCGGTGGCCGAGACATCGAGCGATTGATACGCCGTAATGGCCGGATGCTCGGCCGAGCCGCACAGCGGGCAGGGCTGGCCGGGCTGCAGATGCTGGCGATGGGCTTCCAGATCGCGGATGCGACGTTCCTGCTCCAGCAGTTTCTGTTTGTCGTCGAGTTGTGATTTGAGCGATTTGTGTTGTTCGCGCAGCGCCAGCAAGGCTTTGTCCTGCGCCTCGATTTTCAGGGTCTGTTGCACCGATTGCGTCTTATGGCGGGTGAGCTGGCTTGCCAGGTCGCGGCGCTGGCCGGCGAGTTGTTCGAGCTGCCGCCAACTGCCGAGATGGTTTTGCGCGATCTGCCATTGCTGGCGCAGTTCGCCGAAATGACGCCCGGCGAGCAGCTTGTTCTGCTCGTCACGCGCTTTTTGTGCCGCAGTCTCGGCCTTGGTTTTGGCCTGATTTGCATCGTTGACCGCGACAAGCCGGGCGGCCAGTTGGCGCTCATGCTCAAGCTGCTCACCGGCCAGTTGCTGCTGCATTTTTTGTGCGCTCAGCACGTTGTTGAGCAGTGTCTGGCGTTGCTCGAACTGGCTGCGCCAGACAGCCAGTTGTTCGCCCAGCCGGGCGCGTTGCGGGTGGCGGGCGCTGAATTCGGCCAGTTGCCGGCTTTCCGTTTGCAACATGTTGAGCTGCGTGGCAGCGCGCTCGGCCAACCGTCCAGCTACGGCGCAGGCGCTGTGATGGCGGGTTTGCAGGGCGCTCTGCAATTGCTGCTGCTGTTCGCCCAGCGTCTTGAGCGATGTTTCACTTTCAGCGCATTGCCGGGCACTTTGTTGCCAGTGCAGATGCAGTGGCTTGATTGCTTCGGCTGGCTCGCTGTCGCTCAAGCGGCGGAGTTCCGGCGCGGCAGCCTCCAGTGCGTTGCCGGCCGCGCGCAGTTTTTCTTCGGCGCTCAGCATTTCCTGTGCATTCAGGGCGAGATCAAGACGCCACTGGTGCTGCTGGCGGACGAGCTGATGCTGTTGTTGTAGGGCGCTTTGTCGGGCGTCGAGGCTGATGATGTCGAGTTGCTTGCTGTTGCGTTCCTCGTCGCTCAGCAGCGCCATGCCCTCGGCCCGCGCTTTCAGTTGATCGAGCTCGGCCCGCGCATCGCGCGCCTGCTCGAAAACGCGCTTCGAAATATCGCCATAGATTTCGCTGCCGGTGAGTTCTTCGAGCAGTTCCGCCCGGTCGTTGGCGCTGGCATTGAGGAAGGCGGCAAAACCGCCTTGGGCGAGCAGCATCGACTTGGTGAAGCGAGGGAAATCGAGGCCAGTGATGTCGGCGATGCGCTTCAGCTTGTCGTTGGTCTGCGTACTGAGGATGCTGCCTTCGCCATTCGCTTCGATTCTGGCCAGTTCGACCTTGGGCGCTTGCAGCGCGCCATCGAGCCTGTCGCGCGAACGGCGCTGGCTCCAGAAGGCGCGGTAGACCGTGCCTTTGACCTCGAATTCGACCTCGGCCAGACAATCGGCGGTATGCCTTGTCATCAGGTCGTTATCGCTGGCCGAAATTTTGTCGAGCCGCGGCGTCTGGTGATAAAGCGCCAGACAGATGGCGTCGAGCAGCGTCGATTTACCAGCGCCGGTTGGGCCGGTGATGGCAAATAAACCGTTATCGGTGAAGGGCGGGCGGGTGAAATCGATGCGCCATTCACCCTTCAGCGAATTGAGGTTCTTCAGGCGCAGGGTGAGGATTTTCATAGGCCCGGCTCCTGCAGAGCCGCGACCACGCTGCGGTAACGCTCGTTGAGCGATTGCTGCATCTCGTCGCTCAGTTCTTCCTGGGCCAGACGTCGGGCAAACACATCGTCCGGGCTGAGTTCGTCCAGCCTTTCGCTTGCTGCGGCCACCAGTCTTGCGGTGGCGTTGCCGCGCTGGCGGCGGATGCGCAGCACCTCGACCGGCCAGCCTTCGGTCAGTGCTTCGATGCGCGCCGGCAGGTCGGCCAGGTAATCGTCTTCGGCAACGGTGACTTCCAGCCAGGTCGGGCGTTCGCGCGTGCCTTCTGCTGCTGCCGCACCAATCGGGCCGGACAGCGTGGCGAGGCTACCGCTGACTGCAACCAACCCCTGGAAGCGCGGCGCGAGCAGGGCGCTGACCGATTGCAGACCGCTTGCATCGAGTTCGACGAGCAGCATTTCCTTCTGCTGTTTGGCCTCATCGAAACTGAGCGGAATGGGCGAACCACTGTAGCGGATATGTTCCAGTCCGCCGACTTTCTGCGGCCGGTGAATATGGCCTAGGGCAATGTAGTCGACCGGCGGAAAGGCGCTGGTCGGGAAGGCTTCGAGCGCACCGACGTAAATTTCGCGGACCGATTCGCTGGTGCTGGCACCGACGGTCGTCAGGTGGCCGCTGGCGATGATCGGCAAGCAGATCGCCAGAGCGTCCATTTTTGCCTGCGCAGCCGCGTAGACCGCAGCATAGTGCTGCTGGATGGCCAGTTGCAGCGACAACTGTTTTTCCTCGGCACTTTGCCCGGCCTGGCTTTTAAGCAGGTCACGCGGGCGAATGAAGGGAATCGCACAGAGCAGGCAGCCCGGCTCGCCGTTGCGTTGGTTCAGCAGCAAAACCTGTTCGGCCGGATCGTCGCTGATCGTCGGGATCACGGTCGCGCCGAGCCGCGTGAGCAGGGCGCTGCTTTCGCCCAGTGTCGCCGCCGAATCATGGTTACCACCGAGCAGCACCAGCGGCACGCCGGCCGTGTGCAACCGGACAACCAACTGGCTGTACAACTCGCGGGCATAGCTTGGCGGCGTACCGGTATCGAAAATGTCGCCGGCAATCAGCACGGCATCGACCGCCTGTTCCTCAACCTGGGTCAGCAGCCAGTCGATCAGCGCCTGATGCTCGGCCTGCCGGCTCTTGCCCATGAAGTGCTGGCCGAGGTGCCAGTCGGAGGTGTGGAGAATGCGCATGTCGGGAATTGAAAACCGGAAGAGGATGGATTTTAAGCGCTGGTGCGGATCGCCTTGAGCATCCGGTCATAGAGCACTACATTCACCGTCGCTGCGAGGTTCATACAACCGTGCGTCGGGATATAAATGATGTCCTGGCACCAGTCGGTAACGCTTTTTTTCAGGCTGCCGTCTTCCGGCCCAAAAATATAAAAAGCCCGCTCCGGATGGCGGTATTCAGTCAGCGGTTTGGCATCGGGGTGAATCTCGATCGCCACCGGCGTGCAGCCAAAGGGAATCACCCCCTGCAAATCATCAACGCCGATCAGCGGCAATTGCAGATGAACCTGCTTGGTATCGGTCCGAAATTCCGCTGCTCGCTCGTAGCGTTTGCCAGTGTAGAACACCGAATTCACACCGTAACACCCCGCCGCCCGCATGATCGCCCCGACGTTTTCCGGGCCTTTCGGGTTGTATAAGCCAAGACAGGCATAGCCGGTGTAATCCTTGATAGCCTGGTTGCGGGTGAGGGTGGTCTTCATTCGGGAGATTCAACAGTGCAAACGCGGGCCGCCATTATCTTCCGGGGAGAGGCTGTTGGGGCGGGATTGTCGAACTTGAAGTCAAGCAGCCTGCAAATTTTCAAGTGAGTTTCTATCAGCTATCACCCGATTGGTAAGTGATCTGGCTCGATTCGGCCAAGAGCGGTCTTTCAAGAAATTGCCCAAACGGAGACACTCGCAGTCACTACTGACAAACACTGGCTGCATTGATATTTCATATAGTTCACGGCACGATGCGGGCATAACTACTAGTTTTCTACAGCGTCGTGATATCTAAGGATCCCAAATGGCCGACGATCAGATTGAACCCATCGCAAAGTCATCTAACCCTCTCGTTTTCATCAGTCACGATACGCGAGACGCGGAACTGGCCGAGGCATTCAGCAATCTCTTGAAGAGTGTCAGTGCAGGTGTCTTGAAGTCATTCCGAACGTCCGATCGACGTGGAAATCAAGGGATTGAGTACGGCGTCGAGTGGTATCCGGAGATCATCAAGAATATTCAGGGCGCCTCCGACGTCGTGTGTCTTTTGACCAAGCGAAGCGTTGATCGACCATGGATACTTTTCGAGGCTGGTATGGCCAAGGGAAAGCTAGACACGCCTATCCTTGGTGTGGCGTTAGGAATTGAACTAAAAGAAGCATCCTCCGGGCCATTCGCGCAGTTTCAGAATTGCAGCGATGACGAGGATTCCCTAACAAAACTCGTCTTTCAACTGGTAAATCGAATTCCAAACTCTGAGCCAGATAAGGACACAATCAAGTTTCAGGTCGGGAAGTTTAAGCAGGCGGCCGGAGAAATTCTCAAGAAACTAGACGGGTCAGGGGCATCTGAAAGCGGCAAGAAGTCCACGGCACACGTGAAGGAGATTGAGAACTCATCTGCCAAATTGTTCGAAGAAATAAAGATCATGTTCCAAGATTTGCCCTCTAGGATTGAGCGCGCAAATCCGCCAGAAGGGAGAAGAAGAAAGCGGCGACTTCCCCCGGGAATGCTGGACGAAATGATGCATTTCTCGAAGAACCCTAAGATCGGATTGAAGTTTGCTCTCAGTCTTTATCGAGAAAAGATGCCATGGGTCTACGACGAAGGGATCGCGTTGCTTAACCGGTTGGAAGCATCGAAAACTCCGTCAACCACTAAACGAGTTCTACACGAATTTGAGGAACTGCTAATGGTCAGCACGCGCAATCAATTCGTTGAGGAGTTCTTGGCCGAGGACAAGGATGAGTTCATCATCTTCATAGAGCTACCTAGAATAATTCTGCGAAACCTTGAGCGTCTGGTGCTATGAAAAGGTATAACCCTTTGCTCAACTGGACCTGCGCGAAAAGCAGCGCAGGTCGGTTAGCTCCGCGTTCCTGAGCGTCGGCTTTCCAAACGGGCCTATGTCCGCAAAGGGCACACTGCTGCTGTTCTGCTTTGGCTGGTCAAGTTGCCAATTTTGTCCGGTGAGATCGAGCGGTTTAGTGGTCAATTCAGCATGACTCTGCGAGCAGGTGATGTAAGCGTCACCCAATCTTCCAGGGGTACTTCCTATCCTTCGTTTGCTACAGAAAGAAGTCACCTAGTCATTTCTTCAAGCGCACTAGCCATGGCTATGTACTTGCTTCACCGTTTAGCTCTCTGTAACTGGCTCATGCTTGTTCGATAATCCACTGGCTTGAGGGAAGTAACTAAGCGGTTCGAATTATTGGCCGCAAGCCCGGAAGACTCTTCAGGCAGTTGAACTCAGGTCTTCAGGTCACGTTGAGCAGGTTAAAAACTCTCGCTGAGGGAACTGGAACGGCCTGAGGCGATTTTGCGATCTGGTGATTTTGACTAATCAGCTGATGACTTACTGCGGCATGGCGAACTACGCCTGTTGCTGCAAAGCGTGTTGCCTTAGTAGGCGATTTTGATCGTAATCCGATTTTCCCCCGGCTTGAGATCGAACGCGCTCTCCGAGAATTTAGGCGGTCCCATGACGACCGGATTGTTCGACAAGCCGTAACCCTCTGTGGGAAACATGCCGAAGCGAAGATTGAGTTTTTGGTCATTGTTGGCGTCGTGATAAACCATCACTGCATAGCGGCCTGGGGCCAGGCCATCGAGGCTGAGCGTGATGTTTCCTGCACGGGCCGGCAGGGATACGACTTTTAATGCCTTCTCTTCTTTCCTGAAGCTCTCCGGGTCGCTGTAGATCGAAGCGCGAATCTGGCCGCTGTCATCACGCACATTCTCAAGCTCGACGAGCAGCTTGCCGCTATCGGCAATCACGCTCCCAGTTCCCAGCAGGCAGGCCAGCAAAAACGCCCCGATCGGCCAGCGTGATGGCGCAGTTGTAGTATTTCTTATTTTCATTTGAGCTTGTTTCATGTTCATCAGCGCCAATGATCTGACGTGTATCGGAGAGATGTCGAGGCAGTGGAGGTTTTTGCTTTCGCTCGAATAGCGTAAGCACACCCAACACCTTGGCGAAGTAGTTCGCTTCCAGCGGTAATGCTTGCGCTTGGTATCAAGGTGATTTTGCCCCGGCTTTTATTCCGTCGGGCAAATCGACCAGAACGACCTTTTCTTGCGCCGGATGGGTTTTGGCAAATTGCCGGATGCGTTCGATGCGGGCTTCGGTACCGGGATGGGTGTTGAACAGGGCGGGGCTGCTGGCGCTCGATTCTTGTCTGGCGACTTGTTCGAAGAAACCCGTCGCACCCTCGACGTGGCCGTAAAGCCGATAGAGCGCTTCAAGTGCGTCGGCATCGGCTTCTTCTTCCTGGCCGCGACTGAAGGAGAGAACCGGCAACATGCCGAGGCCGCCGACCCATTGCTCCATCAGGCCGTCACCCAGCCCGGAGAGACTGCTCAGGGTCAGCGCGACGGCGAAGCCGCGGCCGATGGCGACAATCGGGTGGCGGTTGCGGACATGGGCAATTTCGTGGGCAACGACCATGGCTAGCGCATTTTCATCCGGCAGGCTGTCGATCAGCCCCTGAAACACGATGATGTGGCCGCCCAGTGTCGCCATTGCATTGACTGTGTCGGATGAGGCGTAATGCACCGTGATGCTCATGCCGGGCGGCAGCTTCATGACTGCACCAAGGCGGTCGGCCAGGTTTTGCAGATAGGCTTGCCGTTGCTGGTCAAGCTGGTTGCCGGCAGTTGTCGGCCAGCGGGTGGCCAGGCTTTCGGCCAATGCTTTTTCCTGGGGGAACGGAATATGGCGGGCAAATTGGCCGGCCAGCAGCGAGACGACCAGTGTGACGACGAGAATCAGCCCCGATATGCCGGCGACCAGCAGCGCAAACTCTCGCAAGGGGTGGCTGGGTGAAACGTTGATCCCTTCCGGGACGGGGCGATTCTCGTAATCGGCCATGGATTTAGCGCGGGGTCACTGCCGTGCCGTAGGCGACGACCTCGACCGCACCTATCCCCTGTGCCGCATTTTTGCTGATCGATGCGGTTTCAAGACGAATGTTCCAGACGCTGGTTGCACCGCGCGCCCGGGCTTCGGCTTTCATGCGCAGGATGGCTTCCCGTCGGGCCCGTTCGAGCAAGGACTCGTAAGCACTGACCCGGCCGCCGATGAAATTACGCAGGTTGGCGACGAAACGTTTGAAAAAATCGACCGAGATGACGACGCTGCCAGAAACCAGAGCGGCATCGATCGGCCCTTGCTCAGGAATTTTTCTCTCGCTGAAGCAGAGAATGTCGCGCAGCTCCTGCTCACGCTGAATGATGCTGCGAAAGTGCCGTTTTTCGGCGATCTGCCCGAAGATGAAACCGAGCAGCAGCATGACGCCAAATAAAATCAGATCGTACATCGCTTAATCCACTACAACGGCCGTGCCGTAGGCGAACAATTCGGCCGCACCGACGGCAACGGACGAGGTTGAAAAGCGGACATTGACCACGGCATTGGCACCGATGGCCGTGGCTTGGGCCAGCATGCGCTCAACGGCTTCTTCGCGCGATTCGGTGAGCAGTTCGGTGTAGCCCTTCAATTCGCCGCCGAAAATGTTTTTCAGGCCAGCCATCAGGTCGCGTCCGGCGTGTTTCGAGCGAACGGTGTTGCCGCTGACCATGCCGAGGTGCTTGATGATGTTTTTGCCGGGAACGGTTTCGATATTGGTGACGATCATGGAGTGGCCTTTTAACTTTGAATGTGAGGGTGATGATGCGTGCAGGCCGCATATCGCCGGTCATTTTATGCGTCTGTTGTTATTTGAAAAGCATTTTCGCCAACGGGGACTCAAGTCCCGCAAAAAGTCTGATAACCGGCGGTGACTTCGGCCGGCGCCGGTTCGGCATAGAGCGCGTCGGCCGGGTGTTCGTCGAATGGTTCGGCCAGTACGCCGAGCAGGCGTTCGAAAGGGGTGAGGTCGCCGCGGTCGACGGCTGCTTCGAGGGCATTTTCAACCAGGTGGTTGCGGGCGATGTAGCAGGGATTGGCCTGCTTCAGGGTTGCGAGTTGGGCCGGGCTGCGCTGTGGTTGGCGGGTCAGCCAGCGGGTTTGCCATTCAGCGTAGCGGCTGTTCTGGCCGAGCAGTTGCCTGATCGCTGCATCGCTGCCGTTGGCGGCGTTGAACAGGGCGCGGAAAGCGTTGGTGAAATCGGCTTGCTGTTGTTGCAGCAGTTCGAGGAAATCGCTTGCCAGCGCACGGTCGACCGTGGCATCGCCTTCAGTGTCGAGACCGAGCTTGTCGCGCATGACCTTGAGCCAATGTCGGGCGTGCCGCTCGGGGAAGGCTTCGATTTCTGCCACGGCCAGGCGCATGGCTTGTTCTTCATTCGGGTCGATCAGTGGCAGCAGGCATTCGGCCAGCCGGGCGAGGTTCCACTGGGCGATGTCGGCTTGCTGGTCGTAGGCGTAGCGGCCATGGCGATCGATCGAGCTGAATACGGTGGCCGGGTCGTAGGCTTCCATGAAAGCGCAGGGGCCGTAGTCGATGGTTTCCCCGGAGAGAGTCATGTTGTCGGTATTCATCACGCCATGAATGAAGCCGACGCCGAGCCAGCGGGCAACCAGTTCGGCCTGGCGTTCGGCGACTGCTTCGAGCAGCCCGAGATAGGGGCGCTCGGTGCCGGTCAGCTGCGGGTCGTGGCGCTCGATGACATAGTCGGCCAATTGCCGGACTTTTTCAGGGCCGTGGTGAGCGGCGAAGAATTCGAAGGTGCCAACCCGCACATGGCTGGCGGCGATACGGGTGAGCAGTGCGCCGGGCAGGGCGCGTTCGCGGCGCACCATGTCGCCTGTGGCAACGACGGCCAGCGCCCGCGTAGTCGGGATACCCAGGCTCGCCATTGCTTCGCCGACGATGTATTCCCGCAGTGCCGGTCCGAGCGCGCATTTGCCGTCGCCGTTGCGCGAAAACGGGGTGCGGCCCGATCCCTTGAAGGCAATGTCGCGGCGCTTGCCATGGCAGTCGATCACCTCTCCGAGCAGCAAGGCTCGACCGTCGCCGAGGCGGGGTGAAAAACCGCCGAACTGGTGGCCGGCATAAGCCTGCGCCAAGGGATCTGCCCCGATGGGCAGCAGGTTGCCGGCCAGCACGGCGATGCCTTGTGGGCTGGCCAGTTGATCGGCATCGGCGCGTAACTCTTCGGCCAGTTGCCGATTGAGGCGTATCAGTTGCGGCTTGGGGGCTGTTTCCGGGAGGCAGCGACGATAAAAGCCGTCGAGCTGACGGGCGTAGCTGTTGTCGAAATCGAACAGGGTGGGGCTGCCGGGGGCGTTGTGGATGGACATGTTTTTTCGGGGCTGGGCTGGCCGGGCATGCGGCGCCAGCCGGAGTGCGGGCAGCCGATGGGCGTCGGATTCGACTGACGCCACCGGCGATGGTTCCGGAAATCCGCGCTGGTGCAGGTTTTAGCGGCAGCGCCCGCCGTGCATCCGGCTGAATCCGAGGCCGCTGCTGTCGCTGCTGCCGGGCTGAATGCAGATGGTGACGCCGAGCGAACGGGCGGCTTTGTCGATGTCCGGCGGGAAGGGCGAAAACGGCACCGAGCGCTCGATGACCGACTTGATGTAGGCAATTTCATCGGCTTGGTCGCCGGCATTGAGTACGACGAAGGATTTCAGCGAGCCGTCCGGATTGAGCCTGAATTGCACCGAGGCCGGGCGTATGCCCTTGCTGCGCGGATCGTTGCGGACATAGGCGGCGCTGCGGTTGAGACGTCGCACCAGGCCATCCATATACATTTCCAGGCTGAAAGGATCGGCCGGCGGACCGTTCGGTCGACGTTCCAGCATGGCTTCGCCGGCCTCATCCTGCGCCGCCAGTTGGCGAGCCTGCTCACGGGCCATGGCCAGCGAGCGCTGTGCTAGCGTGGGTTTTGGGGCGGCTCTGGCTTGCTGGTCGATTTCGTTGAGAAAGCTGTCCATCTCCGCTTTTTGGGCGGCGGTCCAGGTCGGTGTTGCGGTGTTGCCGGGCTTGTTTGTGCTCAGGACACGGGGGCGTGGCGTGTTTTTGCTGTTTTTGGCCGGTGTTGCCGCTTTCTTTTCAGGAGGTGCGGCACTTGTTTCGCTGGCGGTCGGTTGGGCTGGCGGCGCCAGGCTGGCTTCCAGACGCAATGCGCCGGCCGGACTGCTGGGCGGGGCGGTGTGGACTGCGAACAAAAGCAGCAAGTGAATCACCAGGGAAACGGCAAATGCCCGGTGCAGGGCGCGCTGTTCGGGTGATGTATCGGAAATCGGCATCGGCGGGATTTTAAGCGCAGCAGGGCGGGCTGATGCACCGGGAAATTGGTGGTTCAAGGTAAATAATCGAAAATATTGCTCGGATCGCGTGACAAAACCGGTTCGTGCTTGCCAGCCGAAGCGCGGCTACTCCAGCCTCAGGTATAATGCCGGCCTTCCCGCCTAACACTGAAATCACTCTCAATGGCCGACATTCTTTGCCTCAAGGGCGACGCCGCCTTTTCCGCCTTCCGTCTGCAACGCCTGCAAGCCCGCCTGGTCGCGGCCGTGTCGGACATCGAATCGGTGGTCGCCGATTACTGGCACGTTTCCGCGCTGAAGCGGACGTTGACCGCGGAAGAGCGCGCCAAGCTGGCGACGCTGCTGGAAGAAAAGGCTGCCGGTGCCGAGGCGGGGGAACTGTTCCTGGTCGCGCCGCGCATCGGCACCATTTCGCCGTGGTCGTCGAAGGCGACCGACATCGCCTGGAACTGCGATCTGGACGCCATCGAGCGCATCGAGCGCGTCGTTGCTTTCCATGTGGTTTTGCAGAAAAACCGGGTGTTGACCGCCGCAGAGAAGAAAACCGTCGCCGGTCTGCTGCATGACCGCATGACCGAATCGGTGCTGCCCGGCTTCGACGCCGCCGGCGAATTGTTCCGCCATTTCGAGCCGAAGCCGCTGAATACGGTCGACGTGCTCCAGGGCGGCAAAACCGCGCTGGTTGAAGCCAACGGCTCGCTCGGCCTGGCGCTGTCCGACGACGAAGTCGATTACCTGCTCGACGTGTTCACCAAGGCCGGCCGCAATCCGACCGACGTCGAACTGATGATGTTCGCCCAGGCCAATTCCGAACACTGCCGCCACAAGATTTTCAACGCGTCGTGGGTGATCGACGGCGAGAAGAAGGACAAGACGCTGTTCGGCATGATCCGCGAAACGCATGCCGCCGCCCCGCAAGGCACGATCATGGCCTACGCCGACAACGCCTCGATCATTGAAGGCGCCACCATCCAGCGCTTCTACCCGGATGCCGACCGCGGCTATTCCTACAAGGAAGAGCTGACCCACATCCTGACCAAGGTCGAGACGCACAACCACCCGACGGCTATTTCGCCGTTCCCGGGTGCATCGACCGGTTCCGGCGGCGAAATCCGCGACGAAGGCGCCACCGGCAAGGGTTCCAAGCCGAAGGCCGGCCTCTGCGGTTTCTCGGTTTCCAACCTGAATCTGCCGGATGCGCCGCAGCCCTGGGAACACGCCTACGGCCGCCCGTCGCGCATCGCTTCGGCCCTCGACATCATGCTCGAAGGCCCGATCGGTGCCGCCGCCTTCAACAACGAATTCGGCCGCCCGAACCTGACCGGCTATTTCCGCACCTACGAGCAGGACGTCGCCGGCACGGTGCGCGGTTACCACAAGCCGATCATGATCGCCGGCGGTCTGGGTTCCATCCAGGCCGAGCAGTCGTTCAAGGAAGAAACCTTCCCGGTCGGCACCAAGTTCATCCAGCTCGGCGGCCCCGGCATGCTGATCGGTCTGGGCGGCGGCGCCGCCTCGTCGATGACGGCCGGTGCCAATGCCGAAGATCTCGATTTCGCCTCGGTGCAGCGTGGCAACCCGGAAATCCAGCGCCGTGCGCAGGAAGTCATCGACCGCTGCTGGCAGATGGGCAAGAACAATCCGATTCTGTCGGTGCATGACGTCGGTGCCGGTGGCGTCTCCAACGCCCTGCCGGAACTGGCCCATTCGGGCGGCGTCGGCGCCATTTTCGATCTGCGCAAGGTGCCGACCGAAGAGCCGGGCATGTCGCCGGCCGAAATCTGGTCCAACGAATCGCAGGAGCGTTACGTGCTGGCCATTCCGCCGAACCGCATCGCCGAATTCCAGGCCATGTGCGAGCGTGAGCGCTGCCCGTTTGCCGTGGTCGGCGAAGCGACCGGCGACGGCCACCTGACGGTGACCGATGCCCATTTCGGCGTCAATCCGGTCGACATGGAAATGGAAGCCCTTTTGGGCAAGCCGCCGCGCATGACGCGCGACGTGACGCACCAGCCGGAAACTTTCGTCTCCTTCGACGCCGCCTCCATCGAACTCAAGGACGCCGCCTATCGCCTGATGCGTCTGCCGACCATCGCCGACAAGACCTTCCTGATCTCGATCGGCGACCGCTCCGTTGGCGGCATGACGGCGCGCGACCAGATGGTCGGCCCGTGGCAGGTGCCGGTGGCTGACGTTGCTGTCACCACCATGGGTTACCAGGGTTACCTCGGCGAAGCCTTCGCGATGGGCGAGCGCACGCCGCTCGCCGTGTTCGATGCGCCGGCTTCCGGCCGCATGGCGATCGGCGAGGCGCTGACCAACCTGGCCGCCGCCGATGTCGGCGCCCTGGCCAAGGTCAAGCTGTCGGCCAACTGGATGGCGCCGTGCGGCGTCGCCGGTGAGGATGCCCGCCTGTTCGACACCGTCGAGGCCGTGTCCGACCTGTGCAAGGCGATTGGTGTGTCGATCCCGGTCGGCAAGGATTCGCTGTCGATGCGCACCGCCTGGGAAGATCAGGGCGTCAAGAAACAGGTCGTCTCGCCGCTGTCGCTGGTGGTGACCTCTTTCGCCGCGGTCGACGACGTGCGCAAGACGAAAACGCCGCAACTGGCCGTCGATCAGGGCGAAACCGAACTGCTGCTGCTCGATCTCGGCCAGAACCGCCTCGGCGGCTCCTGCCTGGCGCAGGTGTACAACGCCACCGGCAGCGATGCGCCGGATGTCGACGAGCCGGCCAAGCTCAAGGGCCTGTTCGATGCCGTGCAAAAACTCAATCGCGACGGCCTGCTGCTCGCCTACCACGACCGTTCGGACGGCGGCCTGTTCGTCGCTGCCTGCGAAATGGCATTCGCCACGCGCCGCGGCGTGTCGCTCGATCTCGACGGCATCTGCTACGACGCCGGTGCCGGCGATGTCGATGGTTCGGAAAAGCTGACCAACCTGCTGGCCGGCCGTGATTTCGAGAACATCGTGCGCGCGCTGTTCAACGAAGAACTCGGCGCCCTGATCCAGATTCGCCGCGCCGACCGCGAAAAGGTCACGCCGATTCTGCGCGCCTGTGGTGTGCCCTACCACTTCGTCGGCACGATGAACGAGTGGGACGAAATCCGCGTCACCCGCAACGCCAAGCGCGTGCTGCGCGAGAAGCGTGTCGACCTGCAGCGTGCCTGGTCCGAGACCAGCTACCAGATGCAGGCCATGCGCGACAACCCGAGCTGCGCGCAGCAGGAATTCGATCGCATCCTCGACGTCGCCGATCCCGGCCTGACGCCGAAGCTGACCTTTGATCCGCAGGACGATTTCACCAAGGTTTATCAGGACGTCAGCGGCCGCCCGCGCGTCGCCATCCTGCGCGAGCAGGGCGTCAACAGCCATTACGAAATGGCCGCCGCTTTCGACCGTGCCGGTTTCGCCTCGGTCGACGTGCATATGAGCGACATTTTGGCCGGCCGCGTCAGCCTCAAGGACTTCAAGGGCCTCGTCGCCTGCGGCGGTTTCTCGTACGGTGACGTGCTCGGTGCTGGTCTCGGCTGGGCGCGGACCATCCTGATGCACGATGGTTGCCGCGACGAGTTCGCCGCTTTCTTCAGCCGCAAGGACACCTTTGCTCTCGGCGTCTGCAACGGTTGCCAGATGATGAGCGCGCTCAAGTCCATCATCCCGGGTGCCGAACACTGGCCGGCTTTCCGCCGCAACAAGGTCGAGCAGTTCGAAGCGCGTTTCGTGATGACCGAAATCCTCGATTCGCCGTCGATCTTCTTTGCCGGCATGGAAGGCTCGCAAGTACCCATCGTCGTCTCGCACGGCGAAGGCCGCGCTGTCTTCGACAATGCCGACGACCAGAGCAAGGTGCTTTCCGCCGTGCGCTACGTCGACAACAAGGGCGAGCCGACCGAAGTCTATCCGTACAACCCGAACGGCTCGCCGAACGGTTTGACCGCGGTGACCACGGCCGATGGCCGTTTCACGATCATGATGCCGCACCCGGAACGCGTTTTCCGCACGGTGCAGATGTCCTGGCACCCGGAAAACTGGCTTGAAGGTGAAGGGGATTCGCCGTGGCTGCGCATGTTCCGCAACGCGCGGCGCTGGGTCGGTTAAGTCATTCGGGCCTGAAACGAAAAAGGAACGCCGCGGCGTTCCTTTTTTATTGCCTGAAGATTGGCTTGGCTCAAATATCCAGTGAAATTTCACCGGTCATGAAAGTTACGGCCGATCCGGCCAGGATGACGCGGTCTACAACGATTTCGCAGTCGATATCACCCCCTCGCTGCGACAGTTGTCGGGCGCGCAGCCTGGTTTTATTGAGCTTTTCCGCCCAGTAGGGGGCCAGGGTGCAGTGTGCCGAGCCGGTGACCGGGTCTTCCGGAATGCCCAGTTTCGGCGCAAAAAAGCGACTGACAAAATCATGTTCTTCACTGCGGGCGGTCACAATGATGCCGCGCTTGTCGAGTTGGCCGAGCAGATTTTGATCGGGCTGCAGGCGGCGGAGATCGGCTTCGCTGTCGAGTACGACCAGGTAATCGTCGGCAACCAGCAATGTCTCTATCGGTAAGCCGATCGCCTGTTGCAGCAAGGCCGGAACGGTGCAGGGAAGGGCTTTGATAGCCGGGAAGTTCATCTGTAGCTGATTATTTTTCCGTTCGACACCGAGTCGCCCGCTGCGTGTTTCAAAAGTGATGGCCGGTTTGTCGTAACCGAGGTGTTCGAACAGCACATGGGCGGCAGCCAGCGTTGCGTGGCCGCAAAGATCGACCTCGGCGAGCGGGGTAAACCAGCGCAGGGCAAAACGATCACCGGTCGGTACAAAGAAAGCCGTTTCCGAAAGGTTGTTTTCTGCGGCGATGGCCTGCATCAAGCTATCGTCGAGCCAGCTGTCGAGTGGGCAGACCGCAGCCGGGTTGCCTTCAAAACGACGGCAGGCGAAGGCGTCTACCTGAAATTGGCGGATTTTCATCGATCAGTCCTGTCTTTCAGCTTCTGGATAGTTGGAGGCTGACCGGTCGGGCTGTTTCGCCACGACGGTCAAAGCTGGCGGCAATCCATCTGGGCCAAGTGAATTTACGGGGAGGCGCGATCATTATTTTTCCGTCGCCGATGCTTTCAATCAGTGCCAGGCCGTTCGCTGCGATGGTGTGCTTTTGACTGGGGCGCAGGAAAGTGTCTCCGGCTTCACCATCGACGGTTATCCAGATAATGCCGGCAGTGCACAGGATGGTCAGGCCACGGGCCTCTTCAAGGCGTATTGGTTTGTTGTCGGCGAGATAAAGTTCGCCTGAGCAGAAATTGATTTTCATGGTTTTCTCCGTGTTGACCGTGACGGAAAGTGTAGTTCCCTGCTGTTGAGTGATACAGTTCCAATAAACTGAAATTGTGACCAATACAGTGTTTGATTTTGATAACTGTGCTGGCCTTCGATCACGACAACTGTATTGCTCATGCTGAATACCGAACCTTTGCTTTACGAAAAACTCGCCGCCGAACTGGGTGGCATGATCGCTGGCGGCGTGCTGCGCCAGGGGGAGCGCTTGCCTTCGGTGCGCTGTCTTGCCAAAGAGCGCCGTCTTTCGGTGTCGACCGTGGTACAGGCATTCCGGCAGCTTGAAGATCGCGGATTGGTCGAGGCTCGGCCGCAGTCGGGGTATTTCGTACGTCGATCGATGGTGCTTCGTTCTGAGCCATTGCCCCGCGCCACGCCGGACGAGGCGGTACCGGTCGATGTCTCGCAACGTCTGGTCAGCGTCTTGAACGACGCGATGAAGCCCGGCATGACGCCGTTTTCAGCCGCTTTGCCGGCTGCCGAGCTATTGCCGGTGGCCGCATTGCAGCGACTTTATGCCGGAGTGGCGCGGCGCCACCCCAAATTGCTTGAAGGCGGAAGCCATTTCAACATGAACGAGCCGGCGCTGGTCCGCCAGCTGGTTCGCCGCTCGCTGGCCTGGGGCGGGCCGCTGGCGGCCGAGGAAATCGTCATTACCAATTCGTGTACCGAGGCGCTTGGCTTGTGCTTGCGCGCAGTTACCAAGCCGGGCGATACGGTCGCCGTCGAATCACCGGCTTATTACCTGATGCTGCAACTGATCGAAACCTTGGGCTTGAAGGCATTGGAAATTCCGACCGATCCGCGCGATGGCATGTCGGTTGAAGCGCTCGACATGGCCTCACGCAATGGGCAGATTGCAGCTTGCCTGCTGGTGCCGAATGCCAGCAATCCGCTGGGCAGCATGATGCCCGACGAGAAAAAGCGTCAATTGGCAACGTTGACCGCGGCACGCGGCATTGCGGTGATCGAGGACGATATTTATGGTGACCTGTATTTTGGCAAGCAGCGTCCCTGGCCGATCAAGGCATTCGACAAGACTGGCAACGTGATGCTTTGCTCGTCATTCTCCAAATGTCTTTCACCTGCCTTGCGTATCGGTTTCGTTGCCGCCGGACGTTATCGAGCGGCGATTGCCCTGCAAAAGGCAATTACCAGCGGCGGAACCAACCCGATTACCCAGAACGTGCTGGCCGAGTATCTTGAATCAGGTTCTTACGAACGTCATTTGCGTAATTTGCGGCGTATTTATGAGCGGCAGGTGGAGAGCATGCGCGCGGCAGTCAGTCGCTATTTTCCGGCAGAAACGCGGATTTCACAGCCGCAGGGGGCTTTTGTGCTGTGGGTCGAATTGCCTGAGGAGATCGACACCAGCGAAGTGTACGAACGGGCGATCCGGGACAATCTGGTCTACGTGCCGGGGGAGCTGTTCTCGGCCAGCGGCATGTATCGCAACTGTTTGCGGCTCAATTGCGGCAACCCGCATACCCCTGAAATCGACGATGCGGTTCGTCGTCTGGGTGCCTTGATGACAAAGCCTTGATTACATCAAATTGAGCCGGTGGAAACTACGGTATCATTGGCGTTTGGCTAAGACTGGCCGGCATTGTCAGTTGCAGGCCGACAGGTGTTCGCTTCCTAAATCGTATCCGAAGGGTTTTTCCTCTCATGTTTGACGCAGTCCGGAATAACAAGAAGATCGTCCAGATATTTCTGGCTCTGATTACGCTGCCATTTGCCTTTTTTGGCGTCGAATCCTATGTGCGCAGTGTTGGCGCAGGGGACGATGTTGCCAAGGTTGGCGATAGCGCGATTACCCAGCAGCATTTCCAGCAAGCCCTGCGCGATCAGCAAGAGCGTCTGCGTGCCCAAATGGGCGGGCAGGTCGATCCCAAGATGCTCGACAACCCGCAGGCTCGCAAAGCCATTATCGATGATCTGGTGGATCAGCGCCTGCTGATGCTGGAAGCCAATAAAAAGCGCATGTTCGTCAGCGACGAGGCCATTCGCCGCACGGTCGGCGGAATCGATGCCTTCAAGGTCGATGGCAAGTTTTCGAGCGAACGCTATGAAGCCGTCTTGCGCGGACAGGGGATGACGCCGGCCAGTTTCGAGGCCCAGTTGCGCCAGGACCTGACGCTGCAACAACTGGCCGGGGCTGTTGCCCAGTCCGGTGTGAGGCCGCACAGCCTTACGGATCGCATTCTGGCTTTGCAGACGGAAAAGCGTGAAGTCATGGAATATCGTTTTGCCCTGGATGCCTATCTGTCCAAGGTCAAACTGAGCGACGATGCCGTCAAGAAGTTCTATGACGAGAATGCACGTCAGTTCCAGATGCCGGAACAAGCCAAGGCCGAATTCGTTGTCCTGTCGATGGATACGATTGGCAGCCAGCTTGTTGTGACGGATGCCGAAATCAAGGCTTGGTACGATGGCCACAAGGATCGTTTCCTGCAGGCCGAAGAGCGTCGTGCCAGCCATATCCTGTTGGCAAGCGACAAACACGGTAAAGACAAGGCCAAGTCCAAGGCTGAAGAACTGCTCAAGGAAATCCAGAAAAACCCTGCCGCATTCGCTGATCTGGCCAAAAAGAACTCGGATGATCCGGGTTCTGCCAGCAAGGGCGGCGATCTCGGATTTTTCGGGCGTGGCATGATGGTCAAGCCTTTTGAGGATGCCGCTTTCAGCCAGAAAGAAGGCGATATTTCCGGTGTGGTTGAGTCCGATTTTGGCTTTCACATCATCAAGGTGACCGGTATTCACGCCGCCAAGGAAAAACCGCTGGCCGATGTTCGCGCCGAGATCGAAGGTGAATTGAAGAAAACGGCAGCCTCGCGGAAGTTCGCCGAAGCGGCCGAAGCATTCAGCAATACGGTTTATGAGCAGTCGGACAGCCTGAAACCGGTTGCCGAGAAATTCAAGCTAAGCATCAAGCAATCCGACTGGATTGGTCGCCAGGCCAACCCGGCCAATGGCCCGCTCGGTAATGAAAAATTGCTGGCCGCTTTGTTCTCCGATGATTCAGTGAAAAACAAGCGCAATACGGAAACTGTCGAAACGGCAGCCAATACGCTTGTTGCCGCACGTATCGTTGATTACAAACCCTCTGCCCTGCAACCTTTCGATAGCGTCAAGAGCAATATCGAGAGCTTGCTCAAGCGTCAGGAGGCTCAGACTCTGGCACGCAAGGATGGCGAGGAGCGTCTTGCTGCGCTGAAGAAGGGCGAGGACAAGCTGAGCTGGGGGGCTGCGAAATCGGTTTCGCGCATGGATGCACGACTTGTTCCGCCGGTTGCTGCGCCCGCTATTTTCAAGATTGATACCAGCAAGCTGCCGGCTTATACCGGCGTTGATTTGCCGGGTGTGGGTTATGCCTTGTACAAGCTGACCAAGCTGGATGCCGGCGACAAGCTCGATGAGGCACGCAAGCAGGCGCTGGTACGTCAGCTCGACAATCTTCATTCGCAGGAAGATGTTCAGGTGTTTCTTGCCGCATTGCGGACTCGCTACAAGGTTGAAATCAACCAGTCCGTACTGGAAGCAAAAGAGAAATAAGAGCAAACACTCTACAGAAACGGGCCTTTGGCCCGTTTTTTTTGCCTTGATTGGTAATCTCTGGAATTTATTGTGCGCACCCCGGTCTGAAACCGGCGATCATGTTTTTCAACCGAGATAAAGGAATCCTGATGTCAAATACCGTAACGCTTGGCGGCAATCCGATTGAAGTGACCGGCTCTTTTCCTGCAAAGGGTGAGCAGGCTCCAGCTTTCTCTCTTGTTGCCAAGGATTTGTCGGATCTGAGCCTGGCTGCCCTGGCCGGCAAACGCAAAATACTGAATATTTTTCCGAGTGTTGACACGCCGACCTGTGCAACGTCGGTGCGGAAATTCAACCAGTCGGCCAGCAATCTGGCGAATACTGTCGTCCTTTGTATTTCTGCCGATCTGCCATTTGCCCAGAGCCGGTTTTGTGGTGCCGAGGGGTTGGCCAATGTCCAGACGCTGTCAACCATGCGCGGCGCCGATTTTTTACAAGCCTACGGCGTAGCAATCGCAACCGGGCCGTTAGCTGGCCTGGCTGCGCGTGCCGTCGTTGTTCTCGATGAAAACAACCATGTTTTGCACAGCGAGCTGGTCGGTGAAATCAAGAGTGAGCCGGATTACGCCGCTGCATTGAATGCGCTTGCCTGATTGAGGGCTGTGCTCTGGATAAACGGGCCCGGGTGGCCCGTTTTTATTTTGTTTCCGGTTTCCAGTAATTTAGGGCGAGATCGATGAAGCGTTGTGCCAGGGGAGTTGGCGTGCGGGCGGTCACCAGGGCGCTGGCCGCATCAGCATCTTCGTCGGTGAGTTGAATACAGGTCAGGCCGGGGATTTTTTGGCGTGCTATTCCTTCGGGGATGACCGCAATCCCAAAGCCTGCCGCAACCAATGCAAGCATCGAGGTTTTTCTTGAAATAACGGCGGCTAGCTGCGGAACAAATCCGCGGGCCAGGCAGAGATCGGTGACTCGCCGCGCCAAGCCTCCACGTTCGCGGTGGACGGCTGATACAAAGCGAAAATCAGCGAGCTGCTGCAAGGTCGTGGTTTCACTTCCGGCCAACTGATGGTTTTCAGGCACCGCAACCCAGAGGCGTTCAGGTGGCAATGGAATGATTCGGACATCGGGATCACGCCGTAGCACCGGTAAGCGAATCACACCGGCATCGGCTTTGCCCTGCGCAATTTCGCTGATTTGCAACTCGGATGAAATTCGATCCAGATCGATTCGTGCTTGTGCTGCTTCCCCGGTAAATTGGTGAATTATCGGGAGTAATGAATCCATGGGGATTGAGCTTGAGTGAAGGAGACGCAGAACACCGGATTGTCCCTGGTCGAGTTGCTTGCCTTCTTCTATGGCTGAGGCGATGGTTTTTTCGAGACTGGAAAAGCGTTCGTAAAGCAGGGCGCCGGAGGGCGTCAGGCTGACACCACGCGGTTCTCGCTTGAAGAGCAGGAAGCCGACAGTTTCTTCAAGCAGGGCAATTTGGCGGCTGAGTGCCGGCTGGGCAACAAATAGGGTGTTTGCGGCTGACGTGAAACTGCCGAGTTCGGCGACAGTCAGGAAGTAGCGAATCTGGCGTTGGCTTGGCATGCTTTTTATGTATGGTAAGTTAATTAATTTGATATTTGTTGTATAGCTTACGCCAAATCACAATCATCGCCTTACTTCGATGAGATCGTGACATGCCATTTTTACCCATCAATCCTGATGTTGACCCGCTGCTTGCCATTGGACTGGCTGGGCTTGCCGTTATCGTCGCCTATACCTTATTTACGCTGGTCGGCTTTGGCTCAGCATTGCTGGCCAGTCCGCCATTGGCGCAAATAATGCCGGTGGCCAGCGTGATTCCCTTGCTCGCATTGCTTGATTGCGGAGGTTCAATTGTTCGTGCGTGGAATTCGCGGCGAGAGGTTGCAATCTCCGAACTTTATCTTCTGGTGCCGGGAATGCTGATCGGGCAGGTGCTGGGTGTGAGTATCCTGGCCATGCTTCCTGCAGCGATCATGGGCGTGTTGCTGGGCTGTTTTGTGATTGGCTACGGTGTGCGCAATCTTCTGTTGAGCTGGAAACCTGTTCAGCGTCCTGTCAGGGCAATGCATGCCATTCAGCACGGTATTTTTGGCGGCCTCCTGGGTGGTGCTTTTGGCAGTGGCGGTTTTATCTATGCCAGTTATCTGCAAAGCAAGCTGGAAAGTCGTTCGGCATTTCGTGCGACTCAGGCGGTGATGATCGGGTTATCAACCGCCTGGCGTCTGGGGCTTTGCGCTGTGGGCGGATTGCTAAACGGCAAGCTCTTCCTGATGGCGCTGCTGATGTTGCCGGCCGCATTACTTGGTGGTGTTCTCGGTCGACACATCGACCTTCGGCTATCGCGCGAGGGGCTCGGGCTAGTGTTGAACTTTCTGCTCTTGCTGGGCGGGGTACTCTTGGTTGTACGTCATGTTCCACAGTTCTGAGTGACAGAAAAGCAGGATGAAAAAAAGCCGACCCGTTGTTTTGGTCGGCTTTTTCGCGTAGACCGCGAAATCTCTCGGTATCGAAAGCTTAGGCGGGCAAGGGGTCGGCGTTGCCGAGGGCAACCGTATTCATGCCGCCATCGACGTACATGATTTCACCGGTAACACCGCTGGCCAGATCGGACAGCATGAAGGCGGCGGCGTTGCCAACTTCCTCGATGGTCACGTTGCGGCGCAACGGGGCATTGTGGGAGTTGTAAGCCAGCAGCTTACCAAAGTTACCAATGCCGGAGGCAGCCAGGGTCTTGATCGGGCCGGCCGAAATGGCGTTGGCACGAATGCCTTCAGGGCCGAGGCAGAAAGCCAGGTAGCGTGTTGCAGCTTCCAGGCTGGCCTTGGCCAGACCCATGGTGTTGTAGTTCGGCATGGTGCGTTCGGCGCCAAGGTAGGAGAGGGCCAGCGCGGCGCTCTTGCGACCTTGCATCATCGGACGTGCTGCCTTGACCAAGGCCGGATAGCTGTACGAAGAAATTTCGTGGGCGATACGGAAGGCGTCACGTGTGATGCCCTCAAGGAAGTCACCTTCAATGGCTTCAGTCGGTGCGTAGGCGATGGAGTGAACCAGGCCATCCAGACCATCCCAGCGTTTGGCCAGTTCGGTGAACAGATTGTTGATCTGCTCATCGCTGCTGACGTCGACCGGAATGGTGATGTCGCTACCGAATTCGGCAGCAAATTTTTTGATGCGGTCTTCAAAACGCTCGTTCTGGTACGTGAAGGCAAGTTGAGCGCCTTCACGATGGCAGGCCTTGGCAATGCCGTAGGCAATGGAGTGCTTGGAAAGCAGACCGGTGATCAGAATTTTTTTGTCGGCGAGAAAGCCCATATATTGTTCTCCCTAAGGGGTTTAGCCTCAGGATTATAAAGCATCACATGTTCGGATAGGTTGGTCCTTCGCCACCTTGTGGCACCACCCAGTTAATATTTTGTGTCGGATCCTTGATGTCGCAGGTTTTGCAATGCACACAATTTTGGGCATTAATCTGCAATCGCGCGTTGTTACCCGACTCGTCACGCAGGATTTCATAAACGCCTGCCGGACAGAAACGCTGTTCCGGGGCGTCATAGCGCGCCAGGTTAATGCTAATCGGCACACTGGCATCCTTGAGCTGCAAGTGGCAAGGCTGGTCTTCCTCGTGATTCGTGCTCGACAGGAAAACCGAGGACAGGCGATCGAAGGTCAGTACGCCATCCGGTTTCGGATAGCTGATCGGCTCGCATTCAGACGCTGGCTTGAGTTTGGCGTGATCAGGTGTCGTGTTGCGCAGCGTCCATGGTGCCTTGCCGCCGAGAATCAATTGGTCGATGCCGAACATGATTGAACCCAGTTTCAGGCCCTTGCTCATCCATGGCTTGAAATTGCGGGCCTGATGCAATTCTTCGTGCAGCCAGCTGTTCTTGAAGGCGCTTGGATAGGCCGCCAGTTCATCGTGTTGCCGCTCGGTGCTCAGCGCTTCGAAGCAGGCTTCGGCTGCGAGCATGCCGGACTTGATGGCGCAGTGCGAGCCCTTGATGCGTGCTGCATTGAGGAAGCCTGCATCATCGCCAACCAGGACGCCGCCCGGGAAGGCAAGCTTGGGCAGAGACTGGATGCCACCAGCGGTAAGCGCCCGTGCGCCATAGGCGACGCGTTTGCCTCCCTCAAGAAACTTGCGGATCTCAGGGTGTGTCTTGAAGCGCTGGAATTCTTCGTAGGGTGAAAGATGCGGATTGCTGTAGCCCAGGCCGACGACAAAGCCCACGGCAACCTGGTTGCCTTCAAGGTGATAAAGAAAACCGCCACCGTAGGTATCAGGCTGCATCGGCCAGCCTCCGCTATGGACGACCAGGCCGAGTTGGTGTTGCTCGGGCTTGATTTCCCAGAGTTCTTTGAGACCGATGCCGTAGGTTTGTGGATCTACGCCATCGCGCAGATTGAATTTTTCTTCGAGTTGTTTACCCAGGTGGCCGCGGCAGCCTTCGGCAAAAAAGGTGTATTTGCCGTGGAGCTCCATACCCATCTGAAAATTGGGGCCTTCGGAGCCATCGTGCAAACGGCCCATGTCGCCTGTCGCCACGCCCTTGACCGAGCCATCATCGTTGAACAGGACTTCCGAACCGGCAAACCCCGGATAGATTTCGACACCCAGTGCTTCTGCCTGCTCGCCTAGCCACCGACAGACGTTGCCCAGTGAAATGACGTAATTGCCTTCGTTGTGGAAACATTTGGGCAATAGACTGTTCGGAACCTTGGTTGAGCCTGTTTCTGAAAGAATGAAGAAACGGTCTTCGCTGACGGGGGCATTGAGGGGCGCACCATCTTCTTTCCAGTTGGGAAATAGTTCGGTCAGTGCCCGGGGATCCATGACAGCGCCGGAGAGAATGTGGGCGCCAATTTCTGCGCCTTTCTCGATCAGGCAGACCGAAATTTCCTGTCCTTTTTCGGCGGCAAGCTGTTTGAGTCGAATGGCCGAGGCCAGCCCGGCCGGGCCGCCGCCAACGACGACGGCGTCAAATTCCATGGCTTCGCGTTCCATGATGTCTCCTTGGTTTTATATTGTGACGTTGTAAACAATACGGTACAGTATGGAATAACTTAGATCAACCCCTTCGAATTATCAAGGATATGGAACACAGCAAGAAACTTATTCACGTCACGAAAATGCCAATTCGCTGGGGCGACATGGATGCTTACGGGCACGTTAACAACACGGTCTATTTTCGTTACATGGAGCAAGCCCGGGTCGAGTGGCTGGAAGATTTGAAGGTCGAAGTACGTCCAGGTGGGTTGGGGCCAGTCATTATCAATGCCAGCTGTACCTTCCTTGTGCCGCTGAATTATCCGGGCATGGTCGAGGTTCGTACCTTTGTTGGCGTACCGGGGCGATCCAGCGTCCAGACTTATGTCGAGATGCGACTCGAAGGCAATGAAACCCTGTATGCCGAAGGGGCTGCCAAGGTCGTCTGGATGGATACGCAAACCGGCAAATCGGCGCCGATTCCGGATCATGTCAGAGCGGTGATCGAAGCAGCCTGAAGCTCAGGTAAACTGGCGCTCATGAGCCAAAGAAAAATCTGGGAAAAACTTTTGTCTGCTGATCGTCCAGGGGCTGGAAAAGCACCTGGAACGCCTGAGCGTACCCCGTTTCAGCAGGATTATGATCGCATCGTCTTTACCTCGGCCTTCCGGCGCATGAAGGACAAGACGCAGGTTTTTCCGCTGTCCAAGAGCGATTATGTCCGGACCCGGCTGACGCACAGCCTTGAAGCCAGTTGTGTCGGGCGTTCGCTGGGGGCTGTGGTTGGTCGCGAGATCATCGCCCGGCATGGCCTGCAGCATGTCGAATCAGGCGACTTCGGGGCGATTGTTGCCGCCGCTTGTCTGGCGCACGATATTGGTAATCCGCCTTTTGGCCATGCCGGCGAAGACGCCATCCGCGAGTGGTTTCGAACCTCCGGGTTGCTTGAGCGCCATCCTTTTACGCCTGCCCAGCGCGCTGATTTCGAGCTTTATGAAGGTAATGCGCAGGGGTTCCGGATCGTGACCCGTCTTCAGAACCCGGCGAACCCGGGGTTGCAGTTGACGAGTGCGGTTCTGGCGACATTTACCAAATATCCACGGCCATCACATCTTGAAACATCGCTGGATGGGAAAAGCAGCAAGAAATTCGGCTTTTTCCAACAGGATGCGGCTGCTTTTGAAGGCGTTGCGCGGTCGACGGGGCTGGTTGAGCGAATTCCAGGACAAGCCTGGCGGCGCCATCCCCTGGCTTTCCTTGTCGAAGTGGCTGACGATACCTGTTACCTGATTGTCGATCTTGAGGATGCTGCCAAGCTTGGTTTCGTGCCTTATCGCGATGCCGAGTGCTTGCTGGCCGATCTGGCAGGTAACTCGGTCAGCGGTGGCCGGATGGATCGCTTGCATGACCCGAAAGAAAGGCTTGAGTATTTGCGTGCCAAGGCGATTGGTCGCTTGCTCGACAGTGCGGCCGCTGTGTTCCTTGAAAATGAGGAGGCTATCCTGAATGGTCGGTTTGATGATGAATTGCTTGAGCAATCCCCGATCGCCATTCCGCTTCAGGCCGTGCTGAAGCTGGCCAAGGAAACCATTTATACCGCGCGACCTGCGCTGGAAATTGAAACGGCTGGTTTTGAAGTGCTGGGTGCCTTGCTTGGCTTGTTCAGCAATGCGGTAGAGGCGAAGGCCGGGCATGCCCGATTTACCACGCGCGAACGAATGCTTCTTAAACTCCTGCCGGCCCAGTTCCTGGGGCACGGTGGCGAGCCGGATGCAGACCCGTATGTCCGTCTGCTGCAAGTTGCCGATTTTGTGGCCGGCATGACCGATTCGTATGCGGTCGACATGTACCGGAAATTGAAGGGCTTTGCGCTGCCCAGCTGAATCTCGGAGCATGAGTGCTATGATCGCGCCCCCCGCCTGAAGGTGGGGGCCTTTGCGGTGCATGATGTTTGCCCCGGAGAGCGCCTGAACTCCCGATTTAACTGCCGACCACATGATTATTTACGATTTGAGCTGTTCCAACGACCATCGTTTCGAGGGGTGGTTTCAAAGTGCCGATGATTTTGTTTCGCAACAAAATCGCCGACTGGTGACCTGTCCTTGCTGCGATAGCCACGATGTACGCCGCCTGCCATCGGCTGTTGCAATAGCGACGCATCGTTCCACGCCGGTCGAAGCACCTGTTTCTTCGCCCAAGAGTGCGCCAAGCTCCGCGATGATGCCTGCCGGTGCGCAGGCCATGGCCTTGTATCAGCAACTTGTTCAAGCCATGGCTGCCGAGAGCGAGAATGTCGGGACGGCTTTTGCTGAAGAGGCGCGAAAAATCCATTACAACGAAGCTCCTGAACGTGCAATTCGCGGTCAGGCTACCGAGGATGAGTGCGAAGCTTTGCGTGATGAGGGAATTCCGGTGCTTCGCTTGCCGACCGTCAAGGATGAGGACTTGAACTGAGCCGCACAGGCTTTGCTGCGGTCAACTTCCCGTAGAAGGGAAAATCAATCGGCTGGCAACGTCAGTCGATCTGCGTATTTACGCTTCTCTGTCGCCGAGAGTTTCTTGATCCGGTATTCCGCTTTCGATGCGGATGAGCGGTCCGGGTGTGATTCGTAGCCGAGGAGTCTGAGCGGCGGGTGCGCACGTGTATAGCGAGCCCCTTTTCCTTGTGCATGCGCAGCGTACCGTGCAGCAATATCAACGGTAATTCCCGTGTAGATACTGCCATCGACACATTCGATCAAGTAGAGAAACCAGGGCTTGGCAGCTTTCATGCAAGGGGCCGCGTTTGACTGGCTTCCAATGGATTGCCGTTCACCATCCAGTGCAAAAGAGCGTGCATCCGATCGACCGCCAAGTCGGTGCTGTCGATGTTCAAACGACGGTGTCTTTCATTTGACGATTTCATAAATCGATCTTGACCATGCCAGCCTGTTTGTCTAACGTGGAAGCACTTATGCATTTATCAAATCGAGTTGCTCATGGCCGACAAGCTTGCTTTGCAGGAAAGTAAAGAATTTCAATTGAAGGTTCTGTGGTCTGGGACAGAGGGTGTTCCCGGTGTGACGGATCGTGAAATATTCATGCGGGTGACTCAGGTGATTGCCGAGTGTGTACTTCGCCTGGCGAGGGGAGGGGAAACCACCCTGGCGTTCAATGAAACTTCCTGGCTGCGCGAGGGTATCCGTTTCGATACGGCAGGGAAAGCATTTAAGCAGCAGAATCTGACGCTGGCCATTGAAGCGACTGACCAACAGACCAAGCTCAAGTGCAAGCAACATCAATTTGTCCCTGAGCTGTTATTCGACAAGCCCAAGCATTCCGCCTGCTTTCCGAACCTTGTGGCGGCTGCCCAATACAAAAAGCACGCGACAAAATTCAAGCTTGAGCAGGATCTGCATTTCAGCAACCTGAAATACTGTGCATCCGGCTCGCTGTTTCTTAAAGGACGTCAGACGAACGTCAAAAAAATGGGGTTCTTTGCCGATTATTTTCCAGCACTTGCTCAGATAGCCTCGCCACAAACCAAACTCGAAGAAGTTTCCCATTGGGATGAGTTTGTCTTTGATGACATGCGTACAGCGTGGGGCGGTGCGGATCTGACCTCCTGGATGCTGGTTAATCGCTGGCAACACAACAGCAGCAAGTTACTGGAGTCGGAACTATCCTTCAAGGTCGAAAAAACAATGCAGGGTAATTGGGATTACAAGCTTCTCAAGCAGGCTTCTACGCTTTATCTCGCACTGCAACAGTCCGGCATTTTCCAAGCTGTGCCGCCGATATTTTTCTACGACGATCCGGTTTCATCACGGCCCATCATGCTGGTCGAAGCATGATCACCCAGGCTTTCCGACGAATTGATGCAGTCCTGGCCTTACTTTTTTGCCTGACGGCAGTGCCTGCAACTGCAGCTGAATTTGTGCTGCGTTTTGCCAGCTACGCTACGGAGCGTCCGTCGGAGGAGTTGCGCAAAATGGAGCCGTTCCAGAAGGAGGTCGAGCGTGGCTTGCGGGAGAGGGGCGTGACTGCGAAGGTCGAAGTACGGATTTACCCGACGTACGATGAGGCGATTCAGGCCCTGCATCTGGGCGAGGTTGATTTTTCCCGTCTGGGGCCGGTCAATTACGTCCTGGCAAAACAGAAAGCGCCAAAACTGATCTTGTTGGCATGCGAAGGCCATGGCGGAGACAAAGCGTTTTCTGGTGTCATCGTTGTGTCGAATACTTCAAACATTCATTCGATTGCCGATTTGCGAGGCAAAAAATTTGCTTTTGGCGATCCAACATCAACGACTGGGCGTTATTTACCTCAGGCCGAACTGGTCAAGGCGGGCTTGACCATTCGTGATCTGGCCTCCCATGATTATTTGGGGCGTCACGACAAAGTGGTTTTTGCCGTTGCAGCGGGTGCGTTCGATGCTGGTGCAACCAATGAGCGAACCTTTCAAAAATATGCGGTCGACAAGGGATTGCGCGAACTCGTCCGCTTTCCATCGCCAACCCAGGCCTGGGTTGCACGGGGGGAGCTGGATCGCGAGGTCGTCAAGGCATTGCGGTCTACCCTTTTTTCGATGAAAGGAGCAGCCTTGGAATACATTGACCGCAATGGTTTTTTGCCAAGCAACGATAGCGACTACGATGAATTGAGGAAGACGATGAAGCTCGTTCGGGCTTTTGGAGGGTAAAAGCGCTGTTGTTCAGCGGCTTCGGGACAGATCCCGACTGATGGCGCCAAGCATGTCTGCTGATTTGTCGATCGCATCTTCAAGATAGCCTTGATAAAAATCGGGCAAACGCAATCCGACGATCGGTGTAGCAAGCGGCTCGCCACCGGGGCCATAAAAAGCCACCACCGGGACAAAACCTATTTTTTCCTGGCGGGTAAATGTGGCGTGAGTCGATGATCGACCGTTGAAATCCGTCAGTGGCATCCCGCTGCCCTGGTCTATTTGCCGGATGACAATCCTGTTTTTATAACGGGGGTCCTGCAACAGTGGTTTCAAGTGATCTCGCCTGACAATCTCGCAAAACTTGCAGTCCTGGCGACTGAACAGAATGATGAGTGGCCCTCTTTTTTGGTAGGCAAGGCGAGATTCACTTTGCAGATCATGTGCTTTGTCGATTTGAGTTACCTGCGCAAAAGCCGAGCAGAGGCCGGCTGTCAGGCAACAGAACAACAAAGAACAGATCAGGAAGTGCCGAGGCTTGCAGGGCTTTTGCAGCATTTCAGTTGTCGAACCGGTAGTAGTGCTTGTTTAACCAGTCTGCGACGCTTTCTTCCTCTTCCGGGAACCAGCCGGCGTTGACCGTGGCATTGCATGAAGCAACCCGTTGTTGTATCTCCAGTTTATTGGAGAGCAGACGACCGTCACGGGTGTACATCTTGCTGCCATCCTGACCATACATGCGGATGTGGCAACTGGTACAGGATTTGTCATGAAGTAGTTTGGCAGCCTGTAGTTTCGGGGTTTCGGCCTGTGCGCCGAAGGTGGTCATCAAGGCGATCAGCAAGGTTATCAATCGCATGTGTTTTCTCTTTGAGGATGAATAAGGGAAGGGTCAAAATCCGGCAGCTTCTGCTTCAAGGTAGGCCAGGCTCACATATTTTCCGATGTTGCTGTCAAAACCTTTGGTGTCGAGCGAGCGGCTGGCAACACGCGAATCCTTGAGAACCAGTTTCTTGGCTTCTTCAAGTCCCAGGCCATCCTTGATGGCTTGCTCGCACGGACGATAAATGCCCTCGAATAATTCGCGATTCCATTGCAGAACCTGGGCGCTGGCTTTTCCATGCCCGGGAAGCCAGAGATTGGCGCCTGTCTTTTCCAGTCCTTCGTAGGCTTTCAGCGTACCGAGATAAGAGCCATCGTCCATGTTGGCAATTCGCCGGTCCATTGCGACATCACCCACCAGTACCAGTTTGTCCTCCAGCACCTCGACACACAGATCATAGGGGGTGTGCACGGTTCCGAAGTGATGCATGCGCAGCGTTACGTCACCGTATTTCAATTCGCTGCCATGTTCCAGAGGATGAGTTGGTGGCACCACGCGTGTACCCAAGGTGGCCTGGTTCGTCCATTGCTCCATCAAAGTTCGCCACATGTTGCCTTGAACCCCTTGTACCGCCTTGATTGTTCCTGGATGGGCGTAGATCGGGAGGCTTTCACCGTAAGTTTCAACGTAAGCGTGATTGCCGAGCCAATGATCGCCGTGGTAATGGGTGTTGATGATTGCCACGACAGGCTTCTTGAAGGCCTGCCGAGCTTGCCTGATGGCCATCTCGCCGATTTGTACCGAGGCCCCGGAGTCCACGACGATCAACCCTTTGGCGGTATTCACAAAAGTGATGTTGCACATCATCCCCTGGTTTTCCGGGGTAGGGAAACCATCGGGTGAGTGGATCATCCAGACATGTTTCGAGACTTGCACGAGCGGATGGTCTTTCACGACCGGACCGCGGACAAAATCATCAACCTCCCTGGCAAATGCACTGATTGTTTGCCAAGGCGTGAATTCAATCGTTGAGAGGGTTGAAAAAGCAGCTGTACTTTGAAGAAAACGACGGCGGTTCATCAATGTCTCCTGGCAATCGCAGCGTAAAATTCGTACTTGATTGTCTGAATGGTATTTTTGCTGGTAGCGGAAGCTTTTTCCGTATTCGATTGAAAGCTAAGTGTAAGCGAATTATTATTTAATAATAAACAACTAATATTTAATCAATGGGGTGGCTGCATGGGAAATAAAAAAACTCTTCTGTTATGTGCAGGGGCCTTGCTCTCCGTACTGAATGCCCCTGTTTTTGCTGATGCAAAGGCGGACCAGGCAAGGGCTACGGAGATCGTTTCCGGGCGCTGTTTTCTTTGTCACGGACTCGAAGGTGAGTCTGCCAGCGCGGTTTTCCCGAGACTGGCCGGACAGCACTCCGAGTACATTGCGAAGCAATTGGGCGACTTCAAGTCCGGCAAGCGCAAGAGCGACACGATGAAGCCGCAGGCTGACGAACTGACGCCGGAGGAAATGAAGTCACTCGGTGCTTTTTTTGAAGGCAAGACAGCCAAGCCCAGGCAAGGTAAGGATGCCGAATTGCTTGCCGTCGGAAAATTCATCTTTACCCGCGGCAACCAGTTTTCCGGTCTGCCTTCCTGCGCCAGTTGCCATGGTGCCAAGGGCTACGGTACGCCGCTGTTGCCACGCCTGGCTGGGCAGCACCCACGTTACATCGAAGACCAGTTGAAGCAGTTCAACAAGCGGGAACGCACCAACGACAATGCGGTGATGCACACCATTGCATCCAAACTCTCGGAACTCGAAACGCATGCTGTTGCCGAGTACATCGCAACGCTGGATTGAGATTCAAGACAGTCGACAAAAAAGGCCGCATTTGCGGCCTTTTTCAATGGCTGCGACCCGCGTTCAGGTCAGCATGTCAGCCCAGATATTTTTTGCCCAACCCATGGCAACCTTGCCTTCCAGTTCGTTGCGTGCCGCAGAGACTCCACCGGCTCCCTTGACTGGTTGCACGGTCTTGGTCGCAGCGTCGTACTGGTGCACGGATGCAACGTGAATCACGTTTTTGGCATCGACGAAGCTGTAGCAGGTATTCATCACCACGGGGGCCGGATTAGGTTCCAACCCGGCCATCAGGTTAAGGATGGCTGCAGCAGCCAGCTTGCCGTGTTGATTTGCCATGTGGCCGGATTTCGGCATCGTTGGGGCAGGGAAGATGGCATCACCCAGGACATGAATTCCTGGCGTACTGGTGGACTCCATGCTCAGCCAGTTGATATCGACCCAGCGATTGTTGATCAGCTTGATGCCTGATTTGTGGGCGATATCGCCAGCACGGTGCGGTGGGATGACGTTCAGCACATCCGCCTTGAACTTGTCGAATTCAAGGATTGCGGTGTTGCTGGCCACTTCAACGTCTTTCACCTCACTGTTGTTGCGATACTCGATCATGCCTTTGTAGAGATCGCCCCAGGCCTTGGTGAACAGGGCCTTTTTGGACATGACGTCCTCATTGGCGTCAAGAATGACAACCTTTGATTTGGGTTTGTTCTTTTTGAAATAATCGGCAACCAGGCAAGCGCGCTCGTAGGGGCCGGGCGGGCAACGGTAGGGTGCTTTGGGAATGGAGATGGCGTAGGTGCCGCCATCTTTCATCGATTCCAGCTGTTTGCGCAGGGCAACTGTCTGCGGGCCAGCTTTCCAGGCATGCAGAATTTGGGCTTGAGCATCCGCGCCTTTGAGGCCGGGGATTTCATCACACATGAAATCGACCCCCGGTGAGAGTACGAGGCGATCGTAATTCAGGGAGGCGCCGGATTTGAGCGAAACCGTGCGTTTTGCCGCGTCGACCGCGAGAACCTCATCCTGGACGACACGTACGCCCCATTTGCTTTTGAGGTTTTCGTAACTGACGGTGATGTCTTCCATCGTTTTTGTGCCACCGATGACCAGATTGGAAATCGGGCATGAAATAAACGTCGGATTACGTTCGATCAGCGTGACGTGCACGCCGCCCTCGCTCCACATGCGCAGATACTTGGCGACAGTTGCACCGCCATAGCCCCCACCTACCACGACTACATGACCGTTTGCCTTGCCACCCATGGCGCCGCAGCCGTACATCGAGGCCATCGCGCTGGCTGCTGCCCCCATTTTCAGGAAATCACGTCGTTTCATCAGCATCATTTTGTTCTCCCCTTATTTTTGTGCGGCGAAATAGGTGGCAATCAGGTCCAGTTGCTCGTCGGTGTAACCCTTGGAAATCTGGTGCATGATCGATGCGGGTTTGTCGCCATTCTTGAAATCAGCCAGTTTCTGGAGAGTCTTGTCTTTGGGGATGCCGGCCAGAGAATCCAGTCCGGCGCCCTTGACTGCGTTGCCGTTGGTGCCATGACAATTTGCACAGGTGGCAGCCAGATTGCGACCAAGGTTGGGATCAGCAGCGTATGCCACGCTACTTGTGGCAATCAGGCACACCGCAGCGGCGGTAGATAGCAGTTTCATCGAGACATCTCCTCTGAGTGATGGTGACAGGGTTTATAGCCGATTTTTGTTTTTCTGGATCAGCACAGGCTCAAGGGTAAAGCCCTTTAGCCCAAATTGCATGCTACATCGCAACATATTAGTAGTTGACTATATAAGTATGCAGTTATACATTGATTGTTAATCTAAATCAAAAAAACGGCATGGACGAAGCTCTTCAGGTCTACGAACAGGTGGCGCATTACTTTGGATTGCTGGCCGATCCGACGCGTCTGCGCATCCTTTCCTGTCTTTGCATGGAGGAGCGGCCGGTTCACGAAGTCGTTGAAAAAATCGGTCTGACGCAAGCCAACATTTCTCGCCACCTGAACATTCTTTATCGCGCCGGCGTGGTTGAACGGCGGCGGGAAGGAAGTTCAGTTCTGTACCGCGTGATCGATCCAAATTTTGTTGATATTTGCCGGACGGTCAGCATCACGGTGGCAAGTCGGGACCTGGGCGAACAGATGGGATTGAGCAGCCGCAACAAGCGGTAATTCAAATTCAATAAACGGAGGGGGATCAACTCTATGGTCGATATAGTGAAACAACCTGGGCGCCTGAAGCATGCCCCGGAAAACTTTCTGTCGGAGGCGCAGGTCAAGGCTGTGGCTGCGGGGCGACGTGATTTTCTGCGCAAAAGTTTTATGGCTGCAGGGGCAACCCTGGCCATGCCGCTGGCGGCGCGTGCGGCCAGCGAAGGGGATCGCAATATCCTGGAGCTGCCGGAATGGTCCACGACTCTTGGCAAACCGGTAGCAACCAATCCTTATGGCATGCCGTCGAAATTTGAAAGCCAGCTTCTGCGTCGTGAGTCTCCCGGATTGGCACGAGTGGGCGGTGCTTCGGTTTCATTTGCACCGCTACAAGGGCTGTTTGGCATCATTACACCGTCTGGACTGCATTTTGAGCGCCATCACCAGGGCTGGCAGGATGTCGATCCGGCCCGGCATCGCCTGATGATCAATGGTTCTGATGATTCGCTGCTGAAAAAGCCCAAGGTTTACACGATGGATGAACTGATGCGCCTGCCTTCGGTATCGCGCATTCACTTTATCGAATGCGGCGCGAATACCGGGTTGGAGTGGGGCAATGTTGCCGTTCCGACCGTGCAATACACCCATGGCATGCTGTCCTGTTCAGAGTTTACCGGGGTGCCGCTCAAACTGCTGCTCGAAGACTGTGGCGTCGATTACAAGAAAGCCCGCTATGTGCTGGCCGAAGGCGCCGATGGCTCGTCGATGACGCGGACCATTCCGATGGAAATGGTCGAGTCCGGTGAGGTTTTCGTTGCTTATGGTCAGAATGGTGAAATGCTGCGGCCGGAAAACGGTTATCCGCTGCGCCTCATCGTGCCTGGCGTTCAGGGGGTTTCCTGGGTCAAATGGCTGCGTCGCATCGAAGTCGGTGACAAGCCGTATGCGACCAAGGATGAAGCTGTGCATTACATCGACCTGCAGCCGAATGGCCTGCATCGTCAGTACAGTTCCATCCAGGAAGCCAAGTCGGTGATTACCTCGCCATCGGGCGGTCAGACGCTGCTCGACAAGGGGTTCTACAACGTCACCGGTCTGGCCTGGTCGGGCCGCGGTCGCATCAAGCAGGTTGATGTTTCTTTCGATGGCGGCATCAACTGGCAGACCGCACGGATCGAAGGTCCGGTGCAAAACAAGGCGCTGACCCGCTTCAACATCAACTGGGTGTGGGATGGTAAACCGGCGATCTTGCAGTCGCGGGCAATCGATGAAACCGGCTATGTCCAGCCGAGTTATGGCCAGCTTCGCAAGGTACGCGGGACCAAGTCGATTTATCACAACAACGCCATCCAGTCCTGGAAAGTCATTGAAAGCGGGGAGGTCACCAATGTCCAGGTTCTCTAAATCGGTTCTCGTTTTAGCCATTTTCGGGGTGTCGACCGCAGCATTGCCTTTCGATAACTTCAAGGGAGTCGGGCGCCAGGCGACGCCGGCTGAAGTCAAGGCTTGGGACATCGACGTACGCCCAGACTTCAAGGGCTTGCCGAAGGGCAAGGGTAATGTCGAGCGCGGCCAGGAGGTTTTCGAAGAAAAATGTGCTTCGTGCCATGGTTCGTTCGGTGAGTCGAACGAGGTATTCACGCCGCTGGCCGGCGGCACGACCAAGGACGATATCAAGACCGGCCGGGTCAAGGGGCTGTCTTCCGGTGAGTTGCCGCAGCGTACGACGTTTACCAAGGTGGCTACCATTTCAACCGTTTTCGACTATATCCAGCGCGCCATGCCCTGGACGGCACCGAAGTCGCTGAAACCGGACGATGTCTACGCCATCCTGGCTTACTTGCTGAATTTGCAGGAAATCGTCCCCGGCGATTTCGAGTTGTCCGACAAGAATATGGGCGATGTGCAAAAGCTGCTGCCCAACCGTAACGGCATGACGACCGACCACGGCATGTGGCCGGGTGCTTCGGCCCAAAAAGGCGGTATCGGCAACGGCGGCACGCCGGACGTCAAGAACACGGCCTGCATGAAGAACTGCAAGAGCGACGTGCTGATCGGTTCCACCTTGCCGGATTATGCCCGCACAGCCCACGGCGAACTGGCCGATCAATACCGCTCCTTCGGCCCGGTGCGTGGCACCCGCACGCTTGGTTCGCCGGCAGCGACAACCAAACCGGCGGCCAATCCGGCGATGGAAATAGCGACCAAGAACGGCTGCATGGCCTGCCATGGCGTCAATAACAAGATCGTTGGTCCTGGCTACAACGAAGTGCTGGCCCGCTACAAGGACCAGCCCGATGCAGAGGATCGCCTGGTGGCCAAGGTCAAGGCTGGCGGGCAGGGCGTCTGGGGGGCGGTCCCGATGCCGCCGAATGGGCACCTGAAGGATGAGGACTTGAAGACACTGGTCAAGTGGATTCTGTCCGGCGCGAAGTAAATCAATTTCTGAGAGGAGAAGTTATGAACAAGCAACGTCGCAATGTATTGAAGGCTGGTTCGGGCGCTGCCCTGATGAGCATTCTCGCCGCCGCAGGCATCATCACTCCGGGCATGGCTCTGGCTGACTGGAACAAGGCGGCTTTTGACGCCAAGAGCATGGCCGATACGCTGAAGGCGCTGGGTGCCGGTGCGCCGGCCGATAGCAAGGATGTCCAGGTGACCGGCCCGGATATTGCCGAAAACGGTGCTGTCGTACCGGTTGGCGTGGCGTCCACGCTGCCCAACGTGACCATGGTTGCCATCCTGATCGAAAAGAACCCGAATGCGCTGGCCGCCAGCTTCAATCTGCCGGAAGGCACCGAAGCCAATGTCCAGACCCGCGTCAAGATGGGCCAGACGTCGAACATCTATGCCCTGGTCAAATCGGATGGCAAGTTCTTCATGGCGACCAAGGAAATCAAGGTCACCCTGGGCGGCTGCGGCGGCTGATCGGTAACGACATTTAAAAATTTAGGAGATCGATATGGCAAATCCAATGAAAATCCGCGCCGCCAACAAGGATGGCGTGACCGAAGTCAAGGTACTGATCAGCCACGAAATGGAAACCGGCCAGCGCAAGGATGCCGCCGGGGCCATTGTGCCGGCCTGGTTCATTACCGAACTGACGGCCAAGCATAACGACAAGGTCGTGCTGTCCAGTGAGTTTGGCCCATCCGTATCCAAAAATCCGTACATGGCATTCAAGTTCAAGGGCGGCGCCAAGGGCGACAAGATTGTTGTTTCCTGGAAGGACAACAAGGGCGATAGCCGGACAGATGAGGCAGCGATCAACTGATTGCAGCAAAAATGGCAGCTAAACGGCGTAGACCGTAGCTGCCCGTTTTATCCCCACGGAGGAGTGAAAATGATCCGTCGATTACTTGCTTATTCGGTTGGAGTGGCACTTTCTGCCTGTTTTTCGGGGCCGCTGATGGCCCAGGACAGAGTTGCCGATGAACTGGCCAAATATCGTGAAGCGCTGGCCGATGGCAATCCGGCTGATTTGCTCGAAGTGAAAGGCGAGGGCTTGTGGTCCGAAAAGCGCGGGCCAAGGAATGCTTCGCTCGAACAATGCGACATGGGCCTTGGTCCAGGCAAGCTGGATGGTGCTTATGCCCAGTTGCCCAAGTATTTCAAGGATACCAACAAGGTGATGGACGTCGAATCCCGTCTGGTGCATTGCATGGTCACCTTGCAAGGATTCAAGCAGGAGGAGGTGACAAGAAACTGGTATTCAAAGCCGGGGACTGAGTCGGATATCGAGGCGCTAGTGACTTTCATCGGGGCAAAATCGAATGGCAAGCCGATCAATGCCCCTGCCATGCATCCCGCTGAAGCAAAGATGGCCAAGATGGGCGAGTATATTTTTTACCGTCGCGCCGGGCCGCAGGATTTTTCCTGCGCAATCTGCCATGGTCAGGAAGGCAAGCGTATTCGATTGCAGGAACTCGGCAACCTGACCACCCAGGAAGGCGCCGGCACGGCAATGAAGACATGGCCATCCTATCGCGTCTCCCAGGGGGCGGTGTGGACCATGCAGCGTCGGCTGATCGACTGCATGCGTCAGGCTCGCTGGCCGGAGCCCAATTATCTGGCTGATTCGGTCATCGCCCTGGAAACCTATCTGCAAAAAACGGCGACTGGCACGGTCATGGAAACGCCGGGCATCAAGCGTTGAAAAGGGAGATGACCATGAAATTGAAAATTGCCATTTTTTCCTTGTTGACCGCAGCAGTCACCCCCGTTTTTGCTGGCAGTCCAGCGGATGCTCCTGGGGGCAAGCATGCCGGGGAGGCTGAGCGGATGTTCCTGGGTTCGTTCCGGGCCGACAATCCAAAATACTGGATGACGCGCCTGGTGCAGGATGAAACGATGAAAACCTGTGGTGAGTATCGCGATAATCCGCCTCGAAAAATCGGCGAGAAGCTTGAGAAACTCAACAAAGCCACAATTCGCTACCCGGTCGATGGCAAGTTGATTGGCGACTGGAAAGAGGGCGAAAAGCTGGCAGCCGTCGGTACCGGCGGGCACATTGGTTTTATCCAGCCTGATCCTGCTGACCGTGTGCGAGGCGGGAATTGCTACGCTTGCCATGCGTTGGCCAAGAAAGAAGTGGCCTACGGGACGATAGGCCCGAGCCTGCACCATTTCAGCAAACTGCGCGGCACCTCCGACGAAATCGTCAAATACGCCTACGACAAAATATACAACTCGAACTCGTTCACGGCTTGTACCAACATGCCCCGTTTCGGCCTGCACAGCTGGCTGACACCGGAGCAGATCACTCACCTCGTGGCTTTCCTGGTTGATCCGGAATCGCCGGTCAATAAAGACTGAGACTTGTGTCGTTAGCCTGGCCGGTACTTCGGCCGGGCGTTTTTCAAGGATAAGAAAATGAGCATGAATCGTCGGGAGTTCCTGCAGGTCATGGCCGTCGCTGCGGCCGGTGGCATGAGCCTGCACAGTGATTTCGCCCTGGCCGAGAAGGGCGCGGCCAAGTTGTACGACCTGCCCAAATTTGGCAACGTCAGCCTGCTGCACATTACCGACTGCCACGCCCAGCTATTGCCGATCTATTTCCGTGAGCCGAACGTCAATCTCGGCTTTGGCGATCAGTTCGGCAAAGTGCCGCATCTGGTTGGGGACCATTTGCTCAAGCACTTCGGCTTTAAACCGAACAGCATCGAGGCGCATGCCTACACTTATCTGAATTTCGAAAAAGCCGCCCAGACCTATGGCAAGGTCGGCGGCTTTGCGCATCTCGCCACCTTGGTCAAGCGCATGAAGGCAACCCGGCCTGGGTCGCTGCTGCTTGATGGTGGTGACACCTGGCAAGGTTCCGGCACCGCCCTGTGGTCGAATGCCCAGGACATGGTCGATGCCTGCAAGGCGTTGGGCGTCAACGTGATGACCCTGCACTGGGAATCGACCTATGGCGAGGAGCGGGTCAAGGAAATCGAGGAAAAGGATTTCGCCGGTCAAATTGATATCGTTGCCCAGAACGTCAAAACGACTGATTTTGGAGATCCGGTTTTCAAGCCATTCGTGATGAAGAACATGAACGGCGTGCCGGTGGCAATCATCGGCCAGGCTTTTCCCTATACACCGATCGCCAATCCGCGCTGGCAGACGCCCAATTGGAGCTTCGGCATCCAGGAAGATAACATGCAGAAAACGGTTGATGCCGCTCGTGCTGCCGGAGCCCAGGTTGTTGTCGTGTTATCGCATAACGGCATGGACGTCGATTTGAAGATGGCTTCGCGCGTGCGCGGCATCGACGCCATCATGGGCGGCCACACCCATGATGGCATGCCGGCGCCAGTCGTCGTGAAGAACCCCGGCGGCCAGACGCTGGTGACCAATGCCGGCTCCAATGGGAAGTACCTTGGTGTGCTCGATTTCGATGTCAAAAACGGAAAAATTGCTGATTTCCGTTACAAATTGCTGCCCGTCTTCGCCAATCTGCTGCCAGCGGACAAGGAAATGCAGGCGCTGATCGACAAGGCGAGGGCGCCTTATCTTTCTAAACTGGGTGAGAAACTGGCGATTACCGAAGGCACTTTGTATCGCCGGGGGAATTTCAACGGCACTTTCGACCAGCTGATTCTTGATGCGCTGATGAAGGTAAAAGATGCTGAAATTGCCTTCTCTCCCGGTTTTCGCTGGGGAACCTCATTATTGCCGGGACAACCGATCCTGATGGAGCATGTCCTGGACCAGACGGCAATTACCTACCCGTGGACAACCGTCACCAACATGAGCGGGGCGATGATCAAGACCGTGCTTGAAGATGTTTGCGACAACTTGTTCAACCCCGATCCTTATTACCAGCAGGGCGGTGACATGGTTCGCGTGGGCGGCCTGCAATATACCTGTGATCCAACCGGGAAAATGGGCAGCAGAATCCAGAACATGATGTTGCGCGGTCAACCGGTAGATCCGGCCAAAATCTATAAAGTTGCCGGCTGGGCACCTGTCTCGGAAGAGGCCAAAAATTCTGGTGAACCAATCTGGGATGTGGTGGCGACCTATCTTCGTGACATCAAGACCGTCAAGCCAGTGCACTTGAATCTACCGTCACTTAAAGGCGTCGTGAACAATCCGGGAATGGTCTGATGGGGCGATTGATCTGAGTCAACCGGCTGCTGGTGGCATCTGTTTAGCATGTCGCCTCAGCCTTTTAATCTTCAGGGACATTCATGAAACGTACGCTTTGTATTCTTTCGCTGGCTTGTCTGGCCACGGTTTCCCACGCCCAGGAATGGAAGCAGGGCGCAAGCGACTGGGCCAATCTGCCGACCGTCAAACAATCCCGACAGGGGCTTTACCTGACACCGCAGCAAGCCTATGAAATGGTTCAGAAGGAAGGAAAAAACACGCTTTTTCTGGATATACGCACGCGTGCAGAAGCCATGTATGTTGGTATGCCGAGCGCCGTTGATGCCTTGGTTCCTTACGTCGAGCATCAGGAAATCATGGGTGAATGGGATGACAAGCGGAATATTTATGTGCTCGAACCGAATGTCGATTTTCCCAAAGAGGTTGAACGTCGTCTGACAGATAAAGGACTCAACAAACAATCGCGCATCATTCTGATCTGCCGTTCCGGTGATCGGAGTGCCAAAGCATCTGACTTGTTGGCCATGAGCGGCTTCTCGTCGGTTTACAGCATTGCCGAAGGATTTGAAGGCGACATGGGCAAAGAAGGCCCATCCGCCAACCGCCGTACGGTCAACGGCTGGAAGAACACCAATCTGCCGTGGTCCTACAAGCTGGATAAGACAAAAATGTATTTTCCGAAATAGACCGGATGGCAAACTGGTGTGCTCAAGAGGAAATCAAAGATCGAATTTGATTTCTTTTTGTTTTAATAATTTTACATAATACAAATTATACGAAGTTATAAAGACAAGCTTCCAAAGGATTTGCACGCGGCAAAACAAGAAGTCAGTTTAAGATTCGGGCATCTTGTGATCCACCTTCATCCGGCTGAAATGTCGCGCAGAAAACCGAAGAAGAAAATACGCGTCATTTATCAGTCGGCTGGCCCGTTACCGCAGCGTATTGCTCATCTCTACGCTGGACAGTTGCTTGTTTTTACCGATGCCAGTCATCAACGGCACGGCGGTCTGGCTGCCGTACTGTTCTCCAGCCCGGAGGCTGAGCCAATTATCGAAACTCGCACGGTTCCAGCTCTTGGAAGCAGTACCTTGGAGTTGCATGCCGTCCTGTTCGGCTTGCTTCAGGCCGAGATCCATTGCCCGGAAAGTCCGCTGACGGTGTTCAGCGATAACCTTGATGCGGTCAACGCCTTGAAACAAGCAAAAACCAACGGCGTTCAAAACTTGGATGCGCTGCCTGCCGAGTTTTCTCTGTCGATTATCGAGATGGTGTTGAGTCGTGCGGAGTTCCGCTGGGTCAAAGGCCATTCGTATTGCCGAGGCAATACGCTCGCTGATCTGCACGCAGGAAATGCCGCATGCTGAATGGTCTGCTGCGCTTGATCCGCTTACTTGCGCTTGCCGGATTATGGGTTCGGATAGCTGTTGTCACGATCGGATTTTCTCCAGCCGGATTGCTGGCTGATGAGTGTGAAAAACTGCCGGCTCCGGCGGTCGTGATCAAACGTCTTGAAGAAAAAATATCGCTCAATTTCCAGTATGGCTACCGGTCATTGACCAATATTGGCGCGGGATCGATGAAGCCTGGCAGTCTTGTGTTGGGGCTGACTCGTGGCAATGCCAGTGTTCAGTTTTCAAGCCAGACACCGGGATATGTCGACCAAAGCGGGCGCTGGGAATGCATCAGCCCGCAAATTACGCTGACCTATGGATTCAGCCCCATGACAGTCTATGTGGCGCGTGAGTTTCCCGAAGGTAGTTGTGCCTACAAGGAAATTTATGAACATGAATTACGCCATGTGAAGGCCTACCAAAGCCATATTGCCGCTATTGAGAAGGATGTCGGCGAGATGCTTACCCGCCGGTTTGCGACGGGTGATGTTTGGCGCGGTCCGGTTGGCTTGGCACGAACGCGTCTGCAACAGGAGTTGGAGGAGCGTTGGGTGCCCTATGTCCAACGTGAGATCAAGCGAGTCGATGCTGCACAGGCGCTGATAGATACGCCGGAAGAATACGAGCGGCTGGCCAATAGCTGCGATGGCGCGGTGAAAAAAGCAACGCGCTGAAGATACAGATCTGCTTATTTGACCTGAATAGTTACGCTGCGCCCGGAATGCCCCCCTACTCCTCTCAGCAGTTCAGCGATATCCGTATTTTGGGTTTTCAGCGCGAAATCGATCGCCGTTTCCCCTGACTCAACGGTTTTGTTGGGTTCGGCATTGTTGGCCAGGAGGAGTTTGACGATTTCAATATGCCCACCACGTGCAGCAGCAATCAACGGCGTTGTTCCGTTTTCGCTGGCGGCATTGATGTTGGCGCCGGACTTGATGAGCAGGCGGGCAACCTCGGTTTGGCCGTTGAAAGCTGCGTAGGCTAGCGGTGTCCAGCCCGGCATATTAACGTTCGCGCCGCCGGCAATCAGCAACTCTGCCGCTTTCAGGTGTCCACGAAAGGCTGCCAGGCGCAATGCGGTATCACCGGCAGCATTGCGTGCATTGACCTTGGCGCGTTGCTTGATCAGAAAATCGACCAATTCGTTATGACCATCCCGGGCGGCAAGCATGAGCAGCGTGTTCCCGTCGATATCCGTGGTGTCTACCGAAGCGCCTTTGTTGACGAGTGCGGCGATATCCCTGGTGTCGCCCAGCTTGGCTGAACTGATCAGGTCATCATAGGTGCCGGCACTGGCGATGAGTGGAAAACAAGCGGCAAATACTACGGTCAACAGTCGTTTTTTCATGATTCCCACGGCCGGCTGGCATGTTTGAACAGCGTAAAGAAATTGTTGCTGGTTGCTTCGGTGACGGCTTCGGAAGAAATGGAACGCAAGCGGGCTATTTCTTCTGCCACGTGGCGAACGTAGGCCGGCTGATTTTGCTTGCCGCGATACGGAGCCGGCGCCAGATAAGGCGAATCGGTTTCGACCAGAATGCGGTCAAGGGGGCATTTTTGGGCCACTTCCTTGACGATGTTGGCGTTCTTGAAGGTGACGATCCCGGAAAATGAAAGATGAAATCCGAGATCCAGGGCGTCGCGGGCGATATCCCAGTTTTCGGTAAAGCAATGCATGACCCCGCCGACCGTATCGGCCCCCTCCTCCCGCATCAGGCGCAGCGTGTCGGCGGCAGACTCACGGGTATGGATGATCAGGGGTTTGCCGCAGGTCTTCGCAGCCCTGATGTGCGTACGGAAACGTTCGCGCTGCCATTCCGGTTTGTCTTTTTGCCAGTAGTAATCCAGCCCCGTTTCACCGATTCCGATCACTTTGGGGTGTGCCGCCAGCTTGAGCAATCCTGCTTCGGTGGGTTCTTCGACATCCGTGTATTCCGGATGGACGCCAACCGTGGCGTACAACTGATGATGTGCTTCAGCCAGGGCGAGAACCTTTGGAAAGTCCTCAAGATTGACGCCAATGCAGACCGCGCAACCGACCGCATTTTCCTGCATACGCTGCAGGATGTCCGACACTTGGCTGGCCAGGTCGGGAAAATCGAGATGACAGTGGGAGTCGACCAGCATCGGGGTCGTTTACAGCGTGTGCGTCGGACGGGCAGACTGCATGACGCCGCCGAGCAGGCCTTCAATTTTGCGGCGAGCTTCTTGTCCGCTTTCGTCATTATTGAAGTGCACGCCGATGCCCTGTGCTCGCCCATTTTGGGCGCCTGCCGGTGTGATCCAGATGACGGTGCCGGCGATCGGCAGTTTGGCCGGGTCGTCCATCAGCGAAAGCAGCATGAAAACTTCGTCACCAATGTTGTAACCGCGCGTTGTTGGAATGAAAATCCCGCCGCAGCGCAAATGGGGCATGTAGGCAGCGTAGAGCGCAGACTTCGAGTTGATGTTCAGCGAGAGAACGCTCGGACGTTGCGGAGCGGATTTAACTTCACTCATCGTTGATCAATTGGCAAACAGGGCTCGATAGTCAAGAAAGATACCTTCCAGAAAAAGACGCGCGTTCAGCGGCTGCTCGGCTTCCTGGCGGCGTGAAATCATGTGGCGGTAACAATGTAATAAACGCACAGCAGGAATCATATCAGCCAAGCCGGTCATTGTGGCCTGCTGAGGTAGAAAATATCGAGTCGGCATGCCGTTTTTGGCCAGGTTCAAATCGATCAGCCACTTTTGCAGTGCTTCAACTACGGTTTTGAGTAGCAGCTTGCCCTTGCTGTCCTTGACTGCTTTTTCCAGTTCGGCCGCCATGGCCAACGGATCAGCATGGCGACCTGCGGACAGTCGTTTGACCAGCAGTTCCAACCATGCCCCTTGCCCTGATGTTGCCAGTTCAATTGCCAGGCTGGGCGAACCTCCTGCCAGGGCCAGCCAGCGCGCTGCATCGGGAATGCCATCGTCGGCCAGTACTTGTGCCGCAACCTTGCTTGATGGAAGGGCGACCGGCATTGTCTGGCATCGGCTCCTGATGGTTGGTAACAAGCGAAGCGGTTCGCTTGAAACCAATAAAAACAATGTATTTGGCGCAGGTTCTTCGAGTGTTTTGAGAAGTGCGTTTGCGGTGTTTCGATTCATTGCTTCTGTCGGGTTGACCACGACAATACGCAATCCGGCCCGATGGGTGCCGACAATCAGGAAGTCATCAAGGCCCCGAACCTGGTCGATGGTGATCTGCTGGCTGGGTTTCTTTTTACCCTCTTCCGCTTCCAGGTCCGCCGAGAGCGCTTCGGGTTGCAGCAGGCGAAAATCAGGATGGTTGCCTTGGCTGTACCAGTTGCACGCGAGACAGGCGCCACACGGAATACCTGTGTGCTGCGGTTGTTCGCAAAGCAGGCTGGCAGCAAACAGCTTGGCGAGTTCAAATTTGCCGATCCCTTTTTGACCGACAAGGAGTAGTGCATGGGGAAGCTTTTGACGCCTGCCCTGAAGATCGCTCCAGACTTGTTCGTGAAGTTTTAATATGTTCATAAACAGGCTTCTAGAACTGTTTTCTCAATTTTTACTTTAATTTCTTCAAGGCTGTGGCTGGCGTCAATGGTGCGAATCCTGAGCGGGTTTGTGCTGGCCCTCTCGAGATAGGCCTGGCGGACTCGTTCGTGAAAATCGGCGCGTTCCTGCTCGAAACGATCGAGTACCCGACTTGCCCGGGCAATGCGTTCACGTGCAACATCGAGCGGCAGATCGAACAGCAAGGTCAGGTCAGGTTGCACATGTTCGTGAACCCAGTGTTCCAGCGCCAGGAATTTGGCACGATCCAGTCCTCTGCCGCCGCCCTGGTAGGCATACGTGGCATCGCTGAAACGGTCGCAGACAACCCACTCGCCGCGCGCGAGTGCAGGTTCGATCAGGCGTGCAAGATGTTCGCGACGTGCGGCGAACATTAATAGCGTTTCTGTTTCGAGGTGCATCGGGTCGTTGAGCAGCAATGTGCGCAGCTTTTCGCCGAGTTCGGTACCGCCGGGCTCGCGGGTGACATGAACCGTTTTCCCTTGGGTGCGCAGCCAGTCGGCCAGCCATTCAACATGACTGCTTTTGCCGGCACCATCGATGCCTTCGAAAGTGATGAATTTACCTTTCACTTCCCACCTCTCTGATATTTATTGACGGCCCGATTGTGTTCGTCGAGCGTCCGTGAAAATTCGCTGCTGCCGTCGCCGCGAGCAACAAAGTAAACAGCGTCGCTTGCCGCCGGATGCAGCGCTGCATGCAGTGAAGCAAGGCCTGGCATGGCTATGGGTGAAGGCGGCAAGCCGGCGCGCGTGTAGGTATTGTACGGTGTATCCGTTTGCAGATCGCGCTTGCGCAGATTGCCATCAAACGCTTCGCCGATGCCGTAGATGACGGTCGGGTCTGTTTGCAGCAAGATTCCCTTGCGCAGGCGATTGACGAATACCGCCGCGACCAGTGAGCGATCTGCTTCCCGGCCCGTTTCCTTTTCGACGATCGAGGCCATGACGAGTGCCTCGTCGGCATTTTTGTAAGGCAATCCAGAGGTCCGCCCAGCCCATTCGCTATCAAGCTTGCGTTGCATTGCCCGGGCTGCCCGGGCGATCAGTTCCAGGTCGCTGGATTGCTTGTCGAACAAATAAGTATCGGGAAACAGCCGGCCTTCGAGTTGGGTGGTTGTCAAGCCGAGGCGTTCAATGATCTGGCTTTCAGTCAGGCCACGCGTCTGGTGATCGAGGTCCGGGTGCTTGTCGAGGCGGGTGCGCCACTGCTTGAAGGTCCAGCCCTCAACCAATGTCAGTTCGCCTTGTGTTACCTCGCCGCGTGTCAGTTTACCGAGTAATTGGATCGGCGTTATGCCTTGGCTGATCGAGTAGCTGCCAGCCTTGATGCCGGTTTCCTGCTTGTTGATCCGGGCCAGCAGGGCGAGCAGCGTTGGTTCGACGCTGACTCCGGCTTCGTGCATCTGACCGATTGCCGAACGCAGGCTGCTGCCGGGGGTAATACGGAAATCGAGCGGCGATGAGCGCAGGCTCAGCGCTTGGTTTGACCACCACCAGCCAGCCCCGGTCAGGGCGCCCAGCAGCAATAAAAGCAGCAAAAATGATCTAAATAGTTGTCGCACGGGAACTCGTTTGCAGCAGGCTGGTCTTGCCCGTGTAGAACGAGCACCTTAATCGGGCGATATAATATCCCAAACCCCCACTGGAGCCCCCATGAACCCCACCTGGCGCAGCTTTCTGGAAACCGCCGCAGGCGTTTTCGACACTGAGTCCTCCCCTATTCTTCTGAGCTTTGGCGATGCCGTCGGAGAGCTTCAGGCCGCAGACGGACAAACCATTCTTGTTCCGCTCACCCATCTTGGGCAGCTCGATGTTTCCGGTGAGGATGCCAAGTCCTTCCTGCACAGCCAGTTCACGAGCGACATCAACCATCTCGGTGCGGGCCAGGTTCAGCACAGCGGCTGGTGTACGGCCAAAGGCCGCATGCAGGCGAGCTTTCTGGCCTGGCGCGATGGAGAGCGCTATCAATTGGCCATTTCAGCCGATTTGCAGGAAGCCGCGCAAAAGCGCCTGCAGATGTTCATTCTCCGTTCCAAGGTCAAATTGGCCTCGTTGACCGACAGCACGATTCTGCTTGGCCTGGCCGGCCCTCTTGCTGCCGAACTGCTGGCAGATGCCGCGCTGCCTTGTCCGGATGCAGCCATGACCAGCTTGCAGACCGATGGTGTCACTGTGATTCGTCTCGATACCCAGCGTTTCCTTGTGGCAGCACCTGATTCAGCTGCGGCTGCGCTGTGGGCAAAACTCTCAGCCAAGGCTCGACCGGCAGGCATTCCAGCCTGGCGCTGGCTGGATATCCAGGCCGGCTATCCGCTGGTTACCTTGGCCACCAAGGAAGAATTTGTTCCTCAAATGGCCGATTTCGAAAAAATCGGCGGAGTCAGTTTTCACAAGGGCTGTTACCCAGGGCAGGAGATCGTTGCCCGGACCCAATATCTGGGCAAGGTCAAGCGCCATCTGTATCGCCTGAGCAGCCCGGTTGCCTTAAGCGCGGGCGATGTGCTGCACTCGCCGGACAATCCCGATCAGTCTTGCGGCATGGTGATGACTGCAGCCCCCTCCCCGACTGGTGGTTATGAGGGGCTGGGCGTTGTGCAATCGAATTACGCCGGTAATGTTCGCCTGGGGGCCTTGACGGGGCCCGAGGTGAAGGCCGTCGCGGTCAACCCGTAAAAACGGCCCAATATGTGCCTGATTGTTCTGGGTTGGCAGGCACATGCCGAGTTTCCGCTACTCGTTGCAGCCAATCGCGACGAGTTTTATGCCCGGCCAACAGCCTTTGCGGCGCGTTGGCCGGATACGCCGCAGGTGATTGGCGGCCTGGATCTTGAGGCAGGCGGTACCTGGCTGGGCGTGACTGAGTCCGGGCGTTTTGCGGCAGTGACCAATGTGCGCGAGCCGGGAGTGAGCAAGGGGCGGCGTTCGAGAGGCGAACTGACGCGTTTATTTCTGCAGTCCGACATTTCGGCCGAGCACTATATTGCCCAACTCGACATGAGCGAATTTTCGGGCTTCAATCTCTTCGTCTCGGACGGCCATAGCCTGTATTACTGCTCAAACCGCCACGCCCAGGCCCAACGGTTGTTACCGGGAATCTACGGGGTTTCCAACCATTTGCTCGACACTCCGTGGCCGAAGTTGGTCAAGGCACGCCAAGCATTTGCCGATGCCTTGCCCTATTTGCCGGACGAAACCCGATTTTTTGATTTGTTGGCCGATCGGGAACAGGTCGATGATGCGCGCCTGCCGAATACGGGGGTGCCACTGGCCTGGGAGCGCCTGCTCTCATCGATATTCGTTCAGTCGGAAAATTATGGAACGCGGGCGTCGACCGTGCTTCAGCAAAAAATCGATGGTTCTTTACGCTTGAGTGAGCGTAGTTTCGGCCCCAACGGGCAGGTACTTCAGTCTTCTGTTATTTCGACAAGCGTGTAGCACGGCACCAGGTCGAACAACTCGACAATATCGACATTACGCATGCGAATACAACCATGCGATCCGGGGATGCCCATTTCTGCACTATCAGGGCTACCGTGAATGTAGACGTAACGCCGCATGGTATCGACGTTGCCGCAACGGTTGCGGCCAGGTTCGCAGCCGGATAGCCAGAGGATTCGGGTCAGTATCCAGTCGCGTCCGGGAAAGGCTTCGGAGAGTTCCGGGGTCCAGATTTCACCCGTCGGGCGTCGGCGCACAAAAACGGTATTGGCTACCTGTCCTGCTCCGATTTTGGCTCGAATCAGATGTTGACCGCGCGGCGTCTGGTAACTGCCCGACACTTCTCCAACGCCGGCCTTGGCCGTTGAAATCGAATACTCGCGGATCAATTCGCCATGTTCATCAAAGACGCTCATGTGCTGACGGGCGACGGAAACCAGCAGTTTCATGCGTTTTTCTTGCGTCGACCGGCGAAAAACTGCGACAGCATGCTGCTGCACTCGGTTGCCAGAACCCCACCTTCGACCGTCGCGTGATGATTCAGGCGCTCGACGCCGAACAGGTCGACGACGCTGCCATGTACGCCGGTCTTGGCGTCGCGCGCGCCGTAGATGACGCGGCTGATGCGGGCGTGCATGATGGCGCCGGCGCACATCGCGCAAGGCTCCAGCGTTACGTAAAGCTCGCAACCGGGCAGGCGGTAATTGCCGAGCGCGCGTGCTGCATCGCGCAAGGCGGCGATTTCGGCGTGTGCCGTCGGGTCGCTTTCACCAATCGGCGAATTGAAGCCGCGCCCGACGATTACGCCATCACGCACGACGACGGCGCCAACCGGCACTTCGCCCAGGCATTCAGCCGCACGCGCCAGCGAAATCGCCTCGCGCATGAAATACTCGTCGCCGAGACCGTTGACCGGCTCGGCGACGTCCGTCTCGAAGAAAGGCTCGAACGCTTCGCTCATTCCCACTCGATGGTGGCTGGCGGCTTGCCCGAAACGTCGTACACGACGCGGTTGAGGCCGCGCACTTCGTTGATGATGCGGTTCGACACCTTGCCGAGCAGTTCATACGGCAGGTGCGCCCAGTGCGCAGTCATGAAATCGCTGGTCACCACGGCACGCAGCGCGACGACGTTCTCGTAGGTACGGCCATCGCCCATCACGCCGACGCTCTTGACCGGCAGGAAAACGGCAAAAGCCTGGCTGGTCAGGTCGTACCAGGTCTTGCCGATGTCGGCTTCGGTGCAGGCACCGGCCGCGACATCGCGTTCGGTGGCAACCGTCGCGCGCAGTTCGTCGATGAAGATCGCATCGGCACGCTGCAGCAGGTGTGCCGCCTTCAGCGTCACTTCGCCGAGGATGCGCACACCCAGGCCCGGACCGGGGAAAGGATGGCGATAGACCATCTCGCGCGGCAGGCCGAGCGCGACGCCGAGTTCGCGCACTTCATCCTTGAACAGTTCGCGCAGCGGCTCGAGCAGCTTGAGGTGCATGTCTTCCGGCAGGCCGCCGACATTGTGGTGGCTCTTGATGGTATGGGCGCCCTTTTTGCCCTTGCCGGCCGATTCGATCACGTCCGGGTAGATCGTGCCCTGGGCCAGCCATTTGGCGGAAACCAGTTTTTTCGATTCAGCCTGGAAGACCTCGACGAACTCCTTGCCGATGATCTTGCGCTTCTGTTCCGGATCGGAAACGCCGGAAAGCTTGCCCATGAAGGCGTCGACCGCGTCAACGCGAATTACTTTGACACCAAGGTTGCGCGCGAACATGTCCATGACCATGTCGCCTTCGTTCAGGCGCAGCAGGCCGTGATCGACGAAGACGCAGGTCAGCTGGTCGCCGATGGCGCGGTGGATGAGCGCGGCGGCAACGGAGGAATCGACACCACCGGACAGGCCGAGGATGACGTCGTCGCTACCGACCTGGGCGCGGATCGCGGCCACCGCTTCGGCGATGTAGTCGCCCATGACCCAGTCGGTGCCGCAACCGCAGATGCCATGCACGAAACTTTCGAGAATGGCGCGGCCCTGCACGGTGTGCGTGACTTCCGGGTGGAACTGGACGGCGTAGAACTTGCGGCTCTCGTCGGCCATGCCGGCGATCGGGCAGGATGGCGTCGAAGCCATGGTCTTGAAACCGGCGGGCAGTTCCATGACCGAATCACCGTGACTCATCCAGACTTTGAGCATGCCGTGGCCTTCGGCCGTCGTAAAGTCAGCGATATCCTTCAACAGCGCGGTATGGCCGTGGGCACGGACTTCCGAATAACCAAACTCGCGTGCCTTGCCGGCTGCTTCAGCGGTCATCACCTTGCCGCCCAGTTGCTGCGCCATGGTCTGCATGCCGTAGCAGATGCCGAGTACCGGCACGCCCAGGTTGAACACAACTTCCGGTGCGCGCGGCGTATCGCCTTCTGTCACCGAGCTCGGGCCGCCGGACAGGATGATGCCCTGTGCGCCATAGCTGCGGATGAACTCTTCGGAAACATCGTACGGATGAATTTCGCAGAACACCTTGGCTTCGCGCACGCGACGGGCGATCAATTGGGTGACTTGTGAGCCGAAGTCGAGAATGAGGATTTTCTGGTGAGCCATTTCAGAACCTTGAAAGAACAAGGGCGGCTCGGAGCCGCCCTCTGGGACACGGAATTAATCAGTCGAGGTGGTAGTTCGGTGCTTCTTTGGTGATCTGCACGTCGTGAACGTGAGATTCGCGGATGCCAGCCGAAGTGATTTCGACAAAACAGGCGTTGTCGTGCATGTGGGCAATCGTCGGGCTGCCGAGGTAGCCCATCGAGGAGCGCAGACCGCCGACCAGCTGGTGGATGACGGCGAGCACCGAACCCTTGTAGGGCACGCGACCTTCGATACCTTCCGGCACGAATTTGTCGACGTTATTGGTGTTTTCCTGGAAATAACGATCCGACGAACCGGCCTGCATCGCACCCAGCGAACCCATGCCGCGGTAGGACTTGTAGGAGCGGCCCTGGAATAGTTCAACCTCGCCCGGCGCTTCCTCGGTACCGGCGAACAGACCGCCGAGCATGACCGTGTCGGCACCGGCAGCAATCGCCTTGGCGATGTCGCCGGAGTAGCGAATGCCGCCGTCGGCGATCATCGGCACGCCGGTACCCTTGAGGGCTTCGGAAACGTTCTGGATGGCGGTGATCTGCGGTACGCCGACACCGGCGACGATACGCGTCGTGCAGATCGAGCCGGGACCGATGCCGACCTTGACGCCGTCGGCGCCCATGTCAACCAGTGCACGTGCTGCATCGGCCGTGGCGATGTTGCCGCCGATCACTTCGATCTGCGGGAAGTTTTTCTTGACCCACTGAACACGGTCGAGCACGCCCTGCGAGTGGCCGTGTGCGGTATCGACAACGATCACGTCAACGCCAGCTTCAGCCAGCGCTTCGACACGCTCTTCGGTACCGGCGCCAACGCCGACTGCTGCACCGGCACGCAAGCGACCCGTCGCATCCTTATTGGCCAGCGGGTGTTCGGTGGACTTGAGAATGTCCTTGACAGTGATCAGGCCGCGCAGGTGGTACTGGTCATCGATGACCAGCACACGTTCCAGGCGATGCTTGCGGATCAGTTCCTTGGCGTCTTCGACGCTGGCTTCTTCGTTGACCGTCACCAGGCGCTTGCGCGGCGTCATGATCATCCGGACTTGCTGGTCGAGATTGGTTTCGAAGCGCAGGTCGCGGTTGGTCACGATGCCGACCACCTTGCCGGCCTTGTCGATGACCGGCAGGCCGGAGATCTTGTGCTGACGAGTGATTTCGATCACATCGCGCACCGTCATCAGCGGCGACACGGTAATCGGGTCGCGCAGGATGCCGGATTCAAAGCGCTTGACCTTGGCTACTTCGGCCGCCTGGGCCTTGGCAGAAAGGTTCTTGTGGATGATGCCGATACCGCCTTCCTGAGCCAGGGCAATGGCCAGGCGACCTTCCGTCACGGTATCCATGGCGGCGGACAGCAGCGGCAGGTTCAGGGTGATGTTGCGGGTCAGACGTGTGGCCAGGCTGACATCGCGTGGCAGAATCTGAGAATGTGCGGGGACGAGCAGGACGTCGTCAAAAGTAAGGGCTTTTTGCAGAATGCGCATGGCCTTTAATCCAAGGTCACAAAATCGTATTATACAGAAAACCTGCAAAAACCCGGATAGCCCATGAAAAGACTCTTGATTATTGCTTTCGCCATGACGTCGACCGCAGCAAGCTTGTGCGTGCAAGCCCAGACTTACCAGTGGAAGGATGCCAACGGCAGAACGATCATTTCCGACACACCGGGCCCCGGCTCTGCCAAAACCTCGCGCTCAACTGGAAATCCGGCACCAACACCCACGCCAGCGACTGAAAAAGCCGGCGAAGCGGTGAAGGCCGCCCCGCCTCCGCAGCAAAAGTCGATTGCCGATTTGAATCTTGAATTCAAGAAGCGTCAGCAGGACGCCAAGGAAAAGGCCGACAAGGACGCCAAGGATCAAGCGGCTCGCGCCGAGAATCAGGAAAATTGCGAGCGGGCCAGAAGAACGCTGACTGCCTTGCAGAATGGTCAGCCGATGGCGCAGTTGAACGAAAAGGGTGAAAGCCAGTTGATGGACAACAGCCAGCGCGAACAGGAAATGGAGCGCGCCCGTCGTTTCGTCACCGAGGCTTGCCGATAGCGAACTATCCGCCGATATTGATCAGGTCTCGGAGGCGTCGGTATCACCGGCGCCTTTTTTCATGACCTTGCCTTCGGCTGCACGCTGTTTGCGCACTTCTTTCGGGTCGGCGATCAAGGGGCGGTAAATTTCGACACGATCCCGGTCGCGCAGTACGGCGTCGGTTTTCGACAGCTTGTTCCAGATGCCGAACTTGTTTTTCTTCAGGTCGATTTCGGGGTGTTTTTCAAGTAGACCGGAAGATTCGAGGGCTTGCTGCAGTGTGGCGCCAAGCGGCAATTTGACACTGACCAGGGCCTGTTTTTCGAGTTGCGCATAGCACACTTCGATATTGATCATTTCAGCCATGGCTGGCTCCATAAACTTGGGCGGCACGACGCACGAAGGCGTCAACAAAAGTATTGGCAATATGGCTGAACACCGGGCCAATGACTTTTTCGAATAATTTGCTGGAAAACTCGTAGTGCAGTTGGAATTCGATCTTGCAGGCATTGTCGGCCAGTGCCTTGAAGTGCCATGCCCCCTCCAGGCGACGGAAAGGACCATCGACCAGACGAATTTTCATCAGCTTCGGCTGATCCTTGTCGTTTTCCGTCGTAAACGAGGATTTGACCGCGTGGTAGTTGATGTGCAGCGTCGCTACCGTTTTCAGCGCATCGCGAAACTTGACTTCGGTCTTGCTGCACCAGGGCAGAAAAGCCGGATAGTCTTCGCAGGCATCGACCAGCGCAAACATGCGCTCGGCGGATTGCTCGATGAGTACTGTTTTTTCGACCAGAGCCATGCGGCAGCCACGTTCCTGTATCCTGTAGAATTCACGATTTTAATGGAACACCGGCAGCATGAGCATTACGGCCAACAAAAAAGCCTTTCACGAATACTTCATTGAAGAGAAGTACGAGGCGGGTATTGCCCTCCAGGGATGGGAGGTCAAGGCGATTCGTGCTGGCCGGATGAACATCAAGGAATCCTACGTCATCATCAAGAATGGCGAAATTTTCCTGATTGGCATGCACATCACCCCCCTTCCTACAGCGTCGACGCATGTCAATCCGGACCCGACCCGGACTCGCAAGCTGCTGCTGCATGCCGCCGAAATCAACAAATTGATCGGCAAGGTCGAGCGGGCCGGCTTTGCCCTGGTGCCGCTTGACCTGCACTACTCACGCGGCCGGATCAAGCTCGAGGTTGGCCTGGCCAAGGGCAAGAAGCAGCACGACAAGCGCCAGGACGAGCAGGAAAAAGACTGGACGCGCGAAAAAGAGCGTTTCCTGAAAGAGCAAAAAAACTAAAGTGAGCGTTGATGCCCTGCTCTACTGGGTCGGCATGGCGGCTGTTGCCGTCAATGCGTTGACCGGAGTGCTCGATTCAAGGCGCAAGGAAATGGACCTGATTGGCGCCTTGCTGGTCGGTGTTGCGACCGCGCTGGGTGGCGGTACGATTCGTGATTTGCTGCTCGACCGGAATGTTTTTTGGGTCGTCGACCAGACTTACCTGGTCGCTGCGCTGATCACCGGATTGCTCAGTTTTTTCATTGCCCGCGCCTTCGATATTGCCCCACGGCTGTTCTTGATTCCCGACGCCATCGGCCTCGCGCTTTTCGCCATCGTCGGTACCCAGGTTGCCTTGCAATGGCACACCCCCTGGTTGGTCGCCAGTCTGATGGGGGTCATCACCGGCGTGTTGGGCGGGGTTCTGCGCGATATCCTGTGCAACGACGTGCCCAGCATCTTCCTCAAGGGCGAGCTTTATGCTTCGGCCGCATGGTTCGGCGCCCTGGCGCTGATTGGTTTGCAAGCCATCGGAATGTCGCCTGTCGCGGCAACCTGGATGGCCATGGCGCTGGTTCTGGCGTTGCGCTTGCTAGCCATGCGCTTCCACATCACCTTGCCGGCTTTTGGCCAGGCCAGAGCGCGTTGAAGCGCCCTTCCATCAATTACTCCGGAATCCCATGCTGAATATCGACATTGTTGCCGACATCGTTTGTCCCTGGTGCTTCATCGGCAAGCGCCGGCTTGAAACGGCGATTGAACTGGTACGTCGGGAGCTGCCCAATTTTGAATACAGCACCTGCTGGCGCCCTTTTTTCCTGAACCCAGATACGCCGCCGGAAGGTGAGCCTTACCTGCCTTTTCTTGAGCAGAAATTCGGTGGGCCGGCTGCTGTGGAAGCTTTGTTCGAGCGTGTTCGTGAGGCTGGACGGGCCTACGGCATCGACTATGCTTTCGAGAAAATCAGCCTGCGTGCCAATACTTTTCAGGCGCATCGATTGCTTTACTGGGCGCAGCAACACGGCAGTGCCGATGCCTTGATCGAGCGCCTGTTTGTTGCCCAGTTCCAGCGCGGCGAGCAAGTGGGGGGTGGCGCGGTACTGGTCAATATTGCGGCTGAGTGCGGTTATCCGGCCGCGGAAGTTGCCGCTTATCTGACGTCGACCGCAGATGCCGCACTCGTTCTGGCCGATGCGCAGGAAATTCGAGCGATGGGCGTGCGCATGGTGCCAACCTTTATTCTGGAAGATCAGCACGTCATCGTGGGGGCTGAAGATCCGGCCGTATTGGCCAATGCCATCCTGCAACTGGCTGGCGCCGCGAAATAAATTGCTGAAAACAAAAAAGCCCTGATTGCTCAGGGCTTTGATGATGTTGTTGGCGGAGTGGACGGGACTCGAACCCGCGACCCCCGGCGTGACAGGCCGGTATTCTAACCAACTGAACTACCACTCCATGTTGCGTGCCGGGAAACCCCTGCACTGCGAACGGGGCGCATCATAGCACGGTCTTTGCGAACGGGAAGGCCTGCTCGCATTGCAGAATGATCTTTTTGGGGTAGCAGGGAAAGAAATAAATGAGCACGATCGGCAATCTCAACTATCGATGGTCGCAGGCTTTGGTCAGCGGTTTTGTTGCGGCCGGTGTGGCGCGTGCGGTGATTTCGCCTGGTTCGCGTTCGACACCGCTGGCGCTGGCCATGCTGCGCCAGCCCGGTCTGATCTGCGATGTCGCGGTCGACGAGCGTTGTGCGGCATTTTTCGCGCTTGGCCAAGCCAAAGCCAGCCGACAGCCGGTTTTGTTGCTGGCGACATCGGGAACGGCGCCGGCCAATTGGTTGCCGGCCGTGATCGAGGCCAGTCAGTCCGGGGTTCCACTGATTTTGCTGTCGGCCGATCGTCCACCCGAGCTCCAGCAATGCGGCGCCAATCAGACCGTCAATCAGAGTGCGATGTTTTCACCTTATGTTCGTGCTGCACATTTGCTCGGTGCGCCTGATGCCGGCTTTGATCCTGGCTGGCTGCACCGGCTGGCGGCCCAGATGTGCGAACAGGCAAGCTGGCCCCGCCCCGGCCCTGTCCACCTCAACCAGCCATTCCGCGAACCCTTGTTGCCGAGCGAGCCGCTGCCGGATGCTCCGGATTTGCCGCGCATCCATACCAGCCAGCCCGTCATGGCGCCGGAGCCGCAGGCGATCGCCGACCTGGCCAGGACCATTTCCGGGCGTCCCGGGCTGATCGTCGCAGGTGAGTCACCATTCGATTCCGGCTATGCCGAGGCGTTGACCGCGCTGGCCGGTCAACTGGATTGCCCGATTCTGGCAGAGCCTTTGTCCAATCTGCGTTTCGGAACGCATGACCGTTCCCGCTTGTGTGTTCGCTACAACCGCTGGCTGGCTGACCCGGTATTGGCCAGGCGCTGTCGACCCGAATGGGTGCTGCGTTTTGGCGCCACGCCGGTCACCCGTCATCTGCAACAATACCTTGCTTCGCTTTTAGGCACGCATGCCTGGATCGAGCCGACACCTGGCTGGAGCGATCCGGCGCATCGTCTGACGCATCTGCTGCGCGCCGATCCGGCAGCGGCTTGCCGGGCTCTGCTGGCAGCGGTGCCCGCAGCGGCTGCCCCCGCCTGGCGAGAAGCATTCGTCGCTGCCGAAAGGCAGGCCGAGGCAGATCAGGCTGCACCGCACATTGCTGCCTTGATCGCCGAATTGCCGGATGATTGCGCCGTATTCGTCGGCAACTCACTGGCCATTCGTCAGTTGGACAGCAATTCCGGCGGTGCCGACAAGGCCTTGTGCTTCTACGGCAATCGCGGGGCGAGCGGTATTGACGGCAATATCTCGACGGCCGCGGGGATTGCCGCAATTCATGGTCGTGTCGTTGCGCTGCTTGGCGATCTGACTTGCCAGCACGATCTGGGCGGACTGGCTTTGCTGCAGGGTCGAAATGCTGTCGTTGTCGCGGTCAACAACGCAGGTGGCGGCATTTTCGATTATCTGCCGCAAGCTGCGCTCGCTGAGTTCGAAACCGGTTGGCGAACGCCCCAGCAAATCAGTTTCCGCCATGCGGCACAGACTTTTTCCCTGGGCTACCACGCGGTAGAAAGCATCGATGCCTTTGGCCAATCGCTGCGGGCCGCTTTCCAGTCTGGCGGACCGCAGTTGATTGAGCTGCGCCTTCCCTGAATCCTGCGGTTGATGGGACAATTGCGCCCCTGCCGTATCACGCAAAGCACCGAGTAATGAGCAAAGAAGCGCCCGATCTATCCAAGCACACTCCAATGATGCGCCAATACCTGGCGCTGAAAGCCCAGCATCCGACGACTATTCTGTTTTATCGGATGGGCGATTTTTACGAGCTGTTTTTCGAGGATGCGGAGAAAGCGGCGCGGCTGCTCGATATTACGCTGACGACTCGCGGCCAAACGGCTGGTGTGCCGATCAAGATGGCCGGGGTGCCCTTTCATTCGCTTGAGCCTTACCTGGCGCGGCTGGTCAAGCTCGGAGAGTCGGTTGTTATTTGTGAGCAGGTTGGTGATCCGGCGACGAGCAAAGGCCCGGTCGAACGTGCCGTCAGCCGCATTGTCACGCCGGGGACGCTGACCGATGCGGCGCTGATCGACGACAAGCGCGATATCTGGCTGCTCGCGCTGACCACGACGCGCAACACGGCAGGCCTGGCGCGGCTCAACCTGGCGAGCGGCGAATTCATCCTGACCGAAGTGCCGAGCGACCAGATCGCGGCAACGCTGGAACGTATCCGCCCGGCCGAAATTCTGTATCCAGAAACCTGGACGCCCGATTTTTCAATCGATGCCGCCCGTACGCGCCAGCCCGACTGGTATTTTGAGTACGACTCAGCCAAACGCTTGCTCTGCGAGCAATTCAAGGTTGCCTCGCTGGCCGGTTTCGGTGCTGAAGGCTTGCGCCCGGCGATTGCTGCCGCGGGCGCCCTGCTGCAGTACGCCCAAGCAACGCAGACCGGTAGTTTGCCGCATTTGCGCGCGTTGACCGTGGAACTCGAAGGCGCTTACCTCGGCCTCGATCTGGCGACGCGGCGCAATCTTGAATTGACCGAAACGCTGCGCGGGCAGCCTTCGCCGACCCTCTGTTCGCTGCTCGACAATTGCGTGACCAGCATGGGCTCACGCCTGCTCCGCCACACCCTGCACCATCCGCTGCGCGAACGCGGCATTCCTGCGGCCCGCCACGGCGCCGTCGAGTCGCTGCTCGAAGACTACGGCCGGATGGCTGGCGAGGTGCGCCGCGAGTTGCGCGGCATCGCCGATATCGAGCGCATCGCCGGCCGGATTGCGTTGCGCAATGCCCGGCCACGCGACCTGGCCAGCTTGCGTGAATCGCTTCTGCGGCTCGACCCGCTGCGCCAGCCACTCAATGGAGCAATTTCCCCGCTGCTCGGTCAATTGCTTGAAGCCCTGCAGACGCCGGCCGCTGCGCTTGATCTGCTGATTCGCTCGATCGCCGCCGAACCTGCCGCCCAGGTGCGTGATGGCGGCATCATTGCGCCGGGCTACGATGCCGATCTCGATGAACTGCGCTCGCTGAATGACAACTGCGGTGCCTTCCTGGTCGATATGGAAATTCGCGAACGCGAGCGCACCGGCATTTCCAGCCTCAAGGTCGAATTCAACAAGGTGCATGGCTTCTATATCGAAGTCACCCACGCCAATACGGACAAGATTCCCGAGGATTATCGCCGTCGCCAGACGCTGAAAAATGCCGAGCGCTACATTACCCCGGAGTTGAAGGCTTTCGAGGATAAGGCGCTGTCGGCCCAGGAGCGTTCGCTGGCCCGTGAAAAACTTCTTTACGAAGCCATTCTCAGCGAGTTGCTGCCGGTTGTTCCCGTTCTCCAGACCATCGCCCGTGCCGTGGCGCAGCTCGATCTGTTGGCCGGTTTTGCCGATACGGCGCTCAAGCGCAACTGGAGCCGACCGGAATTCAGCGATGAAATCGGGTTGACCGTGACAGGCGGCCGTCATCCGGTTGTTGAAGGCGAAATGGCCAACAGTGCCGAAACCTTCATCGCCAATGACTGCAGATTGGCCGAAAATCGTCGCCTGTTGCTGATCACCGGCCCGAACATGGGCGGTAAATCAACCTATATGCGGCAAACGGCCTTGATTGCCCTGCTCGCCCATATTGGCAGCTATGTACCGGCCGAGCGTTGCGTACTCGGCCCGCTGGACCGTATCTTCACCCGGATTGGTGCCTCGGACGACCTGGCCTCAGGCCGTTCAACCTTCATGGTCGAAATGACCGAAGCGGCGGCCATCCTGCATCACGCCACGGCCAACAGCCTGGTCCTGATGGATGAAATCGGTCGCGGCACCTCGACCTTTGACGGTATGTCGCTGGCCTTTGCCATCTTGCGTCACCTGATCGACAAGAACCGATGCCTGACGCTGTTTGCCACCCACTATTTCGAATTGACCCGCCTGTCGCATGAATACAGCGAACTGGCCAATGTGCACCTCGACGCGGTCGAGCACAATGACCGTATCGTCTTCATGCATTCGGTTGAGGAAGGCCCGGCCAACCAAAGTTACGGTATCCAGGTTGCGGCACTGGCCGGCATTCCGAACACCGTTGTGCGCGCGGCCCGCAAACAATTGCGTGAGTTCGAACAACGTGCGGCAATCGATCCACTGCAGCCCGATCTGTTTACGCTGAGCGATCCGGAGCCGCCGGAGGCCGAGCCGCATCCGGCACTCGATCAATTGGCTGGCATCGATCCGGATAGCCTGACCCCGCGCGAAGCGCTCGATGCCCTGTACGCCCTGAAAGCCATGTTGCGGCCATGAGCAGATGGCTGTTCATGCTGGTTTTGCTGGCCACGGGTGTCGAGGCTGAAACCTGGCGTTTCGGCCTGATCGGCGATGTTCCCTACTCTGATTACGAGCGTCGCGAACTGCCCCGCATGATCGAAGCGATGGCCGATACGCACCTTGATTTCATTGCTCACATCGGCGACATCAAGCACGGCAAGGATCGCTGCGACGACAGTTTGTTCGACGATCGTTACCGCCTGTTCAACGCCTCCAAAGTACCATTTGTTTTTGTGCCTGGCGACAACGAATGGACCGATTGCGACCGCCCTTCAAACGGCGCCTACGACCCACTTGAGCGACTGGATGCCTTGCGTCGCCTGTTCTGGAAGGATGGGTATTCGCTCGGCCAGAAGAAAGTGGCGCTGGAAAAACAGGCCGGAAAATATGTCGAGCACACTCGTTTCCGGCTTGGTCCGGTCTTGTTCGTGACATTGAATGTGCCGGGCAGCAACAACAACTTCGGTTTGACGCAGGAAGCGAAGCCGGAATTCCTCGCCCGCAATCCGGTCGTGCTGCAGTGGATCAAGGATGGTTTTGCCCTAGCCAGACGTGAGCAACTGGCGGGTATTGTGCTGATGTTTCAGGCCAATCCAGGTTTCAGACACTTTTCACAAAACCTGACCCACCTGGCGTACAAGGATTTTCTGACCACCTTGAACGACGAAATGCTGCATTTCCCCGGTCAGGTTGTTGCTGTGCATGGTGACACGCACATCAGTCGCATCGATCATCCCCTGCGGGATGGCAATGGAAAGCCCATCGAACGGTTTACCCGCGTTGAAACTTTCGGTTATCCGCAGATGGGCTGGACGCGCGGGGTCATCGATACCGACTCCCCGGCGCTTTTCCGTTTTGAAAATTATCGCTGGCCAGCCAGGGCTCAGTGACAGGTTTCCTCGTCATCGTCCGGATCATGGACGTGACCGTGTTCGATTTCTTCTGCGCTGGCCGGGCGAACGGCCGTGACCGTGCAGGTGAAAACCAGTGCCATGCCGGCCAGTGGGTGATTGCCATCTAGCACAACCTTGTCATCAGCGATGTCGGTGACACGGTAGATGACGAAATCCTCGTCGCTGCCCTCTTCGGGGCCGCCTTCAAACTGCATGCCAACCTGCAGTTCCTTCGGGAAATCCTTGCGCGGCTCGATTTGCACGAGTTCGGCGTCGTAGTCCCCGAAAGCTTCATCCGGCTGAAGCTTGACCTTGATCGTTTCGCCGACTTTCTTGCCTTGCAGGGCTTCTTCGATCAGCGGAAAAATATCGTCGTAACCGCCATGCAGGTATACGAGCGGCTCGCGGCCTTCATCGACGACCTCGCCATCGGGATCGGTAACGTGGTAATCGAGCGTAATAACGCTATTCTTGGCAACCTGCATATTCATGAGTTCAATTCCTTGACGAGGCACAACACGTCCAGTGCGTGACTCATATTGTGACGTTGTAGAGGAGCTGGCCAATCACGCCAGACCGGGCGAAATTGTACCTCAGCACACGCGGCTTTGCCGGTTTGCAATATTTCGGGAACTACTGGAAAAGGCTTTGTCTAATCGCCCTCAAAACTCGAATATCAACCAACCAACAGAGGGTATCAAATGGATGAATTTTCCTGGGTAGGCGCTGGTTTTGCAGCCTTCATCGTGTGTTTTGCCACGTTCATGATTTTCAACATGGGCAAAAATGTGAATGACGAAATCTGCTGAACCTGTTTTTGTTTCACGCCATGCCGGCAGTGTGCCGGCATTTTTTTTGGCGGTTGTATCCGGCCGCGATTGTCGTTCAGGTGCCGTCTTCCCGCGATAGTGCCTTGACCAGTTGCAGCACTTCCAGTGCGTGACCCTTGTAATTGACGTTGTACAGCGCGTGGCGGATCGTGCCGTGGCGGTCGATGATGAAGGTCGAGCGAAGAATGCCGTACTTGCGATGCCCGTCGACTTCCCTGGCTTGCCAGACGCCGTATTGCTTGCAAACGACCCCCTCCGCATCTGACAGCAATTCAAGTCCGATGCCTTCCTTGTCACGAAACTCGGCGTGTTTCAGGCAATCATCGCGGCTGATCCCGAACAGGACGCAGTCTTGCGCCGTGAAATCGTTTTCATGGTCGGAAAAATCGGTCACTTCCTTGGTGCAGCAAGGTGTTCCATCCTTGGGGTAGAAGAATAGAACGATCAGTTTTTTGCCCTGGTAATCGGCCAGGTCGACAGTCGCCATGTCGGCATCCGGCAAGGCAAATGCGGGTGCTTTTTCTCCAACCTTGAGCAGCATGATGTTCTCCTGAAGCGCTCTGCGTGGGGGACTGCTGAGAGCGATTCTAGCGGAGTGAAAACCCGGTGACTACTGCGGTCGACCGTAAAATTCCGGCTATTTTCCGGGAACTTTTTCCGGAATTTGGACGAAGCTTTCGTCCTGTTTGATCATGCCCAATTCGAAGCGCGCACGCTCTTCGATGGCTTCGTAGCCCTGTTTCAAGTCGCGGACTTCGGCGTCGAGGCCCGCGTTCCTGATTTCCTGCTTTTTGGTGACATCCTTCTGCTGCTGCAATTGACGGTCGTACTCCCATACCTTCAGCCAGCCGCCCTTACCCACCCACAGGGGGTACTGGAGCAGGCCGATGGCTGCGAGGAGGCCGACCGTCAGCCAGCGCATCTGCGTTTAGCGCAGGTTGTAGAAGGTTTCGCGACCCGGGTAGGAGGCGGTATCGCCCAGATCTTCCTCGATGCGGATGAGCTGGTTGTACTTGGCGATACGGTCTGAGCGCGACAGCGAACCGGTCTTGATCTGACCAGCATTCAGGCCAACAGCGATGTCGGCAATGGTGCTGTCTTCGGTTTCACCCGAACGATGCGAGATAACTGCGGTGTACCCGGCGCGCTTGGCCATTTCGACCGCAGCGAAGGTTTCCGACAGGGTGCCGATCTGGTTGATCTTGATCAGGATCGAGTTGCCGATGCCCTTCTTGATGCCTTCCTTGAAGATGCGGGTGTTGGTGACGAAGATGTCGTCGCCAACGATCTGCACCTTGTCGCCAAGGCGGTCAGTCAGCAGCTTCCAGCCATCCCAGTCAGCTTCGGACATGCCGTCTTCGATGGAAACGATCGGGAACTGGTCAGCCAGGTTGGCCAGGTAGTCGACGAACTGGGCAGAAGTCAGTTCCAGACCTTCGCCAGCCAGCTTGTACTTGCCGTCCTTGTAGAACTCGGAAGCAGCGCAATCGAGCGCCAGCAGCACGTCCTGGCCCGGTACATAACCGGCCATTTCGATGGCTTCCATGATGATCTGCAGGGCTTCGGCATGGCTGCCGAGGTTCGGGGCGAAGCCGCCTTCGTCGCCGACGGCGGTCGAGTGGCCCTTCTTGTTAAGCAGTTTCTTCAGTGCGTGGAAAATTTCAGCGCCGCAACGGATGGCTTCGCGAATGTTCGCGGCACCGACCGGCATGACCATGAATTCCTGGATGTCCAGGCTGTTGTTGGCATGTTCGCCGCCGTTGATGATGTTCATCATCGGGACCGGCATCTGCATCGGGGCCATGCCGCCGAAGTAGCGGTAAAGCGGCATGCCGGATTCTTCGGCAGCAGCCTTGGCGACGGCCATGGAGACGGCCAGGATGGCGTTGGCGCCGAGGCGGGACTTGTTGTCGGTGCCGTCGAGGTCGATCATCGTCTGGTCGATGAAGGCTTGTTCCTGAGCGTCGAGGCCGATGATGGCTTCAGAGATTTCGGTGTTGATGTTTTCAACAGCCTGCATCACGCCCTTGCCGAGGTAGCGGCTGGCATCGCCATCACGCAGTTCGATGGCTTCGCGGGTGCCGGTCGAGGCGCCGGACGGAACTGCGGCGCGGCCCATGACGCCGCTTTCGAGCAGCACATCAGCTTCAACGGTGGGATTGCCGCGGGAGTCAAGAATTTCCCGTGCTACAACATCAACGATGGAACTCATATTTCTTCCTTGTTATCAAAAGGTTGAAAGGATTAATTAAACCAGATTATCAACGCCGGCAATAACCAGCATATTCATTTCGGCGGCAGTTTCGCGCGCCTTGCGTGCCGCCTGATATTCAGTCGAGTGGTAAAAGCGTCGGGCTTGTTCGATGGATTCGAATTCGACGATGACCATGCGTTGCGGCGGCGTCCATTTGCCTTCAAGAACTTCGGAATTGCCGCCGCGTACCAGATATTGCCCGCCGTAATGCGCAATGGCAGCCTGCGCCAAGCCTTTGTAAATATCGTAGGCAGCCAGGTCGGTGACCTTGGCTTCGGCGATCAGGTAGCCTTTTTGACTCATTTCAGTTCTTCAAAGCCAGCCGATTTGACGGCCTTGTCGAGCGCGACCAGGGTTGCCAGCAGGCTTTCCATGCGGGCTAGCGGCCAGCTGTTCGGGCCATCCGACCAAGCCTTTTCAGGACAGGGGTGGGTTTCCATGAACAGGCCGGAAATGCCGACCGCAACGGCGGCGCGCGCCAGAACAGGAACGAACTCACGCTGACCGCCGGAGGTCGTGCCCTGCCCGCCCGGCAACTGGACCGAGTGGGTGGCATCGAAGACAACCGGGCAACCGGTTTCGCGCATGATCGCCAGGCTGCGCATGTCGGAAACAAGATTGTTGTAACCGAAGGAAGCGCCGCGCTCGCAGACCATGATGTTGTCTGTGCCATTATTGACTTCGCGTGCCTTGTCGACGACGTTTTTCATGTCGCCCGGCGCAAGGAACTGCCCCTTTTTGATATTCACCGGCTTGCCACAAGTTGCCACGGCGTGGATGAAATCGGTCTGGCGGCAGAGGAATGCGGGGGTCTGCAGTACATCGACGACACTGGCCACAGCCGGAATGTCTTCAATGGTGTGCACGTCGGTCAGTACCGGTACACCGATCTGGCGCTGCACTTCCGAAAAAATCCGCAAGCCTTCTTCAAGACCGAGGCCGCGCACCGATTTACCCGAACTGCGGTTGGCCTTGTCGTAGGACGCCTTGAAAATGTACGGAATACCGAGTCGACCGCAAACTTCCTTCATGTGGCCGGCCACATCGAGGCAGAGTTGTTCGGATTCGGCCGTGCAAGGACCGGCGATCAGGAAAAAAGGCTGGTCAAGACCAGCCTCGAAACCGCATAGTTTCATTTGCCTTTGACCTGCTGATTGGTCAGTGCTGCCTTGACGTAAGACGTGAACAGCGGGTGACCCTGACGTGGATTGGAGGTGAATTCCGGATGGAACTGGCAAGCCACGAACCACGGATGCACGTCGGCCGGCAGTTCGACCATTTCACACAGGTCGGTGCCCGGGGCGCGACCGGCAACGATCAGGCCCTTGGCTTCGAGCTGGGCAAGCAGCGTGTTGTTAACTTCGTAGCGATGACGATGGCGCTCGGTGATTTCTGCTGCGCCGTAGATCTGGCGAGCCAGCGAACCTTCGGCCAGTTTGCAGACCTGACCGCCGAGACGCATCGTGCCGCCGATATCGGAATCTTCGCTGCGCTTTTCAACCTTGCCGGAAGCGTCATGCCATTCGGTGATCAGGCCGATCACCGGGTACGGCGTGTCCTGGACGAATTCGGTCGAATGCGCTTCGGCCATGCCGGCCACGTCGCGGGCAAACTCGACCACGGCCAGCTGCATGCCGAGGCAGATGCCAAGGTAAGGCACCTTGTTTTCGCGGGCATAGCGAATGGCGGCAATCTTGCCTTCCGTGCCGCGACGACCAAAGCCGCCCGGGACCAGAATGGCGTCGAGATCTTCGAGCACGCCGGTGCCGTTCTTTTCGATATCTTCGGAATCAAGATAAACGATATTGACCTGGCTGCGCGTATGGATGCCGGCATGCTTGATCGCTTCGATCAGCGATTTGTACGACTCGGTCAGGTCGACATACTTGCCGACGAAGGCGATCTTGACCTGGTGCAGCGGGTGCTCCAGCGAAATGATCAGGTTTTCCCAGACGGTCAGATCGGCTGCCTTGGCCAGGATGTTCAGCTTGTGGCAGACGATCTCGTCGAGCATTTGCTCGTGCAGCATGCCCGGGATCTTGTAGATCGAATCGGCATCGAGACACTCGATGACGGCTTCCGGCATGACGTTACAGAACAGCGCAATCTTGCGGCGCTCTTCAACCGGGATCGAGCGGTCGGCGCGGCACAACAGGATGTCCGGCTGGATACCGATTTCGCGCAGTTCCTTGACGGAGTGCTGGGTCGGTTTGGTCTTCAGCTCGCCGGCGGTCGGGATGTAGGGCAGCAACGTGAGGTGCATGTAGCAGACGTTGTTGCGGCCTTCTTCGATGCCCATCTGGCGGATGGCTTCGAGGAAGGGCAGCGATTCGATATCGCCAACCGTACCGCCGACTTCGACGATGGCCACATCGGCACCTTCGGCGCCGGCCTTGATCTTGAACTTGATCTCGTCGGTAATGTGCGGAATGACCTGCACGGTCTTGCCGAGATACTCGCCACGGCGCTCTTTCTTGAGCACGGTGTCGTAAATCTGGCCGGTCGTGAAGTTGTTGCGCTTGGCCATCTTGGCGCTGGTGAAGCGCTCATAGTGACCAAGATCAAGGTCGGTTTCGGCGCCGTCTTCCGTGACGAATACTTCGCCATGCTGGAAGGGGCTCATCGTGCCGGGGTCGACGTTGATGTAGGGGTCGAGCTTGAGGTGGGTAACTTTAATGCCGCGGGATTCCAGAATGGCCCCGAGCGACGCGGCGGCGATGCCTTTGCCCAGAGAGGACACGACACCACCCGTAACGAAAACAAATTTGGTCATGGAAAGACAGGCTGCGGGAAAGCCGAATGATAGCCGAAAAGGGTGAAAACCCCCAAGCCCGTCGACACAAATCGATATTCCCGATGCCATTTATGCGTACACCGTAAGTCCTTTACTCTTTGCTAAAATTCCGGGTTAGCCAGCCACCAGACACGCCATTGAAAAACATTCTCGTCGTCAATTTTTCGCAAACCGGGCAACTTTCGGCGATTACCGAACAGATGATCGGGCCCTTGCGGGCGGCGGGACATCGGGTGCATCTGGAAACGCTGGTGCCGCAGGCAGCCTTCCCTTTTCCGTGGTCGCTGGTCGATTTTGTCGATGTCTTTCCCGAGTCGGTCCAGCTTGATGCGCCGCCGCTCGAACCGCTCGGCATCCCGGCGGATGCCGATTTCGATTTGATCATTCTGGCCTACCAGGTGTGGTTTCTTTCACCGGGATTGCCGATGACGGCCTTTCTGCGCAGCCCGGAAGGTCGCTGTCTGATTGCCGGCAAGCCTGTAGTCACCGTTGTCGCCTGTCGCAACATGTGGCTTTCTGCCCAGCAAACAATGCAGCGCCTGATCGCTGAAGCGGGCGGGCAACTGCGTGACCATATCGCTTTTACCGACCAGGGGCCTGCTCTGGCAACTTTCATCACGACACCGCGCTGGGTGCTGACCGGCAAGCGCGATCGTTTTCTTGGCTTGCCGCCTGCCGGCGTCGCGCCGGAGGCAATTCGCGGCGCCAGCCGTTTTGGCCGCGCCCTGGGTGATGCGCTGACGCAGGATGGCGAAAAATCGGGGCAAGCCATGCTCACCGGCTTGCGCGCCTGCAGCGTCAATCCACGACTGGCGATCAGCGAGCGTGCCGGCATGCGCGCTTTTCGCGTCTGGTCCAAACTGATTCGTTGTTTCGGGCAGCGTGGCCAGTGGCGCCGTCGCCCGCTCCTGCTAGTTTTTGCGATTTATCTGATTGCCATGGTGTTAACCGTCGTTCCAACAAGCCTGTTGTTACAATGGCTGCTTTCTCCCCTGCTCAAACCGCGACTGGCACGGCTACGCGCCGAACTGGAGCGCCCATCGGGTTCGCAGGACCATAACTTGCAAAAATATGAACAATAGCGGCAAGGTTTATATCACCGGCACTTCGACATTTCTGCCCAATGCACCGGTCGGCAATGATGAAATCGAAAACATTCTCGGCATGGTCGGCGGCAAGCCCTCGCGTGCCCGGCGTATCGTTCTGCGCAATAACGGTATCCGCCAGCGTTACTACGCCATTGACCCGGCCACCGGCCAGGCGACACATACCAATGCGGCGCTGACGGCGGAAGCGGTGCGTCGGCTGGGCGACATCGGGCCGATCGATTGCCTGGCGACCGGTACTTCAAGGCCGGACCAGTTGATGCCCAATCATGGCGTGATGGTGCATGGCGAATTGGGCATTTCGGCCTGCGAAGTCGTGTCGACCGCAGGCATCTGCGTTTCCGGCCTGACGGCGCTCAAATATGCCTATCTCGCCGTGCTTGCCGGCGATGCTCAAAATGCGGTTGCCACCGGCTCCGAGTTGGCCTCGGCCGGTCTGCATGCTCGCAATTTCGAGGCGGAACTGGAACATCGGATTGCCGAGCTCGAAACGAATCCTGAAATTGCCTTTGAAAAGGACTTTCTGCGCTGGATGCTGTCCGACGGTGCGGCTGCCTTCAACTTGCGCAATCAACCGGCGGCCAGCGGCTTGTCGCTGCGCATCGAATGGATCGACATCCTGTCGCAAGCCGGCCAGATGGATGTTTGCATGTACGCCGGCGGTGAGAAGCTGGCGGATGGTTCGCTCAAGGGCTGGCAGGCTTTTCCGTCGGCTGAATGGGCCGGACGGTCGATTTTTTCGGTCAAGCAGGATGTTCGCCTGCTGAATGACAACGTCGCTTATCAGACGATCGGGAAAATGCTCGAAAAAGTCACGCTCAGTCGCAGATTGACGCCTGCTGCGGTCGACTGGTTCTTGCCGCACATGTCTTCCGAATATTTCCGCCAGCCGATGGCGGACTGCATGCAGGCGCTGGGTTTCGCTGTGCCGCAGGAAAAATGGTTTACCAATCTGCAGAGCAAGGGCAATACCGGGTCGGCCTCGATTTTCATCATGATCGACGAACTGTTGCGCAGCGGCCGCCTCACGAATGGTGATCGCCTGCTTTGTTTCATCCCCGAAAGTGGCCGCTTCACCGGTTCGCTGATGTACCTGACGGCGGTCGACCATGCTGGATAACGAAGTTCCCCAGGAAGGCAATGTGACGCTCGGCGGTCACCGCAAGGCACTTTACGCCCGCGGCGCCGATGGCAAACTGCACATTGTCCAGTCGGCCGGCTGGGAAGTTGAGGAAATCGTCACCCTGCAGGCTGTTGCAGACCTCAATCGTCTGGCCGAGGAGGCTCGCCAGCGCGTTGCCGCCGGCCTGACTTCGCCGCTCGAATACCACATGCACAAGGTTCGTATGGATGTGCCCCTGCTGTCGCAGGTCAGCGGCATCTGGCAATGGCGGATTCGCCGGCATTTCCGGCCGGCCGTTTTCGCCGGTTTGTCGGACCGCTTGCTCGGCCGCTACGGCGAAGCCATGGGGCTGAGCCTCGAACAACTGAAAAAGATCGATTGATGACCTTCCAGCACAGCCAGGCTTCACACTGCGAAAGCGGCGTCATGTCCGCCATGTTGCGCCATCAGGGCTTGCCGATGTCGGAAGCGATGGCTTTCGGCCTGTCGTCGGCGCTCTCCTTCGCCTACCTGCCTTTCGTCAAGATCAACGGCCTGCCGCTGGTTGCCTACCGCATGCCGCCGAAATTCATCATCAAGGGCCTGCAAAAGCCGCTCGGCCTGAAAATGCGCTTTGAAACTTTCCGGACGCCGCAAGCCGGCGCCCGTCGGCTCGATGAGTTGCTCGACGACGGCCAGCTGGTCGGGATGCAGACCTCGGTTTTCTGGCTGCCTTACATGCCGGAAGACCTGCGTTTCCATTTCAATGCCCACAATGTGCTGGCCTTTGGCCGTGATGCAGCGAGCGGCGATTACCTGTTGTCCGATCCGGTCGTTGAAACCACCGTGACCTGCCCGGCTGATGCGCTGCAGCGGGCCCGCTTCGCCAAGGGCGTACTGGCCCCGAAAGGCCTCATTTATTACCCGGTCGGCAAACCGGTCGAGCCTGACTGGCACAAGGTCTTGCCGGCTGCGATCAAGAAAACAACGCGCATCATGCTCGATACGCCGCTGCCGATCATTGGCGTGCGCGGCATCCATCGACTGGCCAATGCCATCGAGCGGCTGGAGAAAAATACCGATCCGGCTGCCAGCAAGATGTTCATCGGCCAGGTTGTCCGCATGCAGGAAGAAATCGGCACCGGCGGTGGCGGTTTCCGCTTCATTTACGCTTCGTTCCTGCAGGAATCAGCCGATTTGCTCGGTCGACCGCAGCTTGACGAGCTTTCTGAACAACTGATCGATATCGGCGATGAGTGGCGCGAATTTGCGCTCTCCACAGCACGCATGATCCGCGACCGCGAGCCGCTCGTTCCGGCGGCGCTGGCCGACAAGTTGCGCCGGATTGCCGGGCGCGAACAAGCCTTCTTCCGCGATCTGCGTCGCGCCGCCTGATGCTGCAGATCGACGGTGTTTCATACCGTTACCGCAATGCTGCACAAGCGGCGCTGCAGGATGTCTCGCTGAGCATTCCATCGGCTGGCATCTACGGCTTGCTCGGCCCGAACGGTGCCGGCAAGACCACGCTGATTTCCTTGCTCGCCGGGCTGTTGACCGCGACACAAGGTCGTATCGTCTTCGATGGCCAGGCGCTCTCCGATATCCGGGCAGCACAGCCGCGCAGCATTGCCCTGGTGCCGCAGGATTACGCGTTTTACCCGATGCTGACGGTGGCCGAAAACCTGCGATTCTTTGCCGGTGTACTTGGTCTGAAGCATGCCGAGCTGGCGGCCGAATGTACCGCCGCGATTGATTTCGCCCGGCTCGAACAGGTGGTCGATCAACGGGCCGAACAGCTTTCCGGCGGTTTGCGCCGGCGTCTCAACCTGGCCATCGGCCTGCTCGGCAAGCCACGCCTGCTGCTGCTCGATGAACCGACCGTCGGTGTTGATCCACAATCGCGCAGCTTCCTGCTTGAATCCATTGCCGCCCTGCCCGCTGCCGGCACCACGGTGATCTATACCAGTCACTACATGGAAGAGGTCGAGGCCATCTGCCAGAAAATCGCCATCATCGACCACGGCCAGGTGCTGATCGAAGGCGGGCTGGATGCGCTGCTGTGTTCCCCTGAACCGGTGCTTGAACTGACGCTGGATGGTGCTTTTCCAGCCGGATTGGCCGAGCGTTACCCCGTGCTTGCCGGGCGCAGCGGCGAATATCGCCTCAAACTGGCGTCGACCGCAGCCTTGCCGCGTTTGCTCGATGAACTGGCTGCAGCCGGCGTCGAGGTCCGTCAGCTCAACCTGGGTCATCATGATCTGGAACAGGTCTTCATGCGCCTGACGCAACGTTCGCTGCGCGACTGAACGATGTCACCTCGCCTGCTCGCTCTCTGGCTCAAGGAAACCATCGCGCTGCTGCGTGACCGGCACGGCCTGCTTGCCCTGTTCATCATGCCGACCGTGTTCATCCTGGTCATGACCATGGCGCTACGCGATGCCTTTTCGCCGGGCGTGACGATCGATGCGGCCTATGTCGTGGTCGACCTCGACCATAGCCCGCATTCGGGTGCGCTGATTAAGCGTCTCGACAAGACCGCCGCTTTCCGCCGGCTGCCGCTGGAAGACAGCCCCGATGCCGCTCGCCAGGGCATCCTGCAAGGTCGCCAGACGCTGGCGCTGGTGCTACCCAAGGGCTTCGGCGAACGCCTGCTGACTCCTTCCGGGGCCGACGGGCAAGCCAGCGAACCGTTGCAGTTGCTGCTTGACCCGACGCTCAGTCCGGCGCTGCAACTGGCTTTTCGCAATCAGGTGATGGCCGCCCTCGGCGCCTTGCGGGCCGACGAACTGACGCGCAAGGCCGGCAAGCTTTTCGGTCTGCCGGTCGCCCCTGGCAGCGATGGTGAGAAAGACTGGCCGGATGAAATCCGCAGCGAAGCCGTGCGCAGCGACGCGAATCCCGGCATTCCCTCGTCGGTCCAGCAGAATGTGCCGGCCTGGCTGATCTTTGCGATGTTCTTCGTTGTCATCCCGGTTTCGTCGATTTTCATCATTGAGCGCCAGCAAGGCACGCTGCAACGCCTGCGCGCCATGGGCGTGCCGTTCCATCTGCTGCTCGCCGGCAAGTTGCTGCCATTTTTCATCGTCAATCAGCTGCAGGCGCTGCTCATGGTGCTGATCGGCATTTATCTCGTGCCGCTCTTCGGCAGCGAAGCGCTCGACATGCCGGGCAAGCTGCCGCTGCTTTTCAACTGGTGGATTGTTTCGGCCGCCGTCAGCCTGGCCGCCGTGGCCTGGGCGCTGCTCGTCGCCAGCCTGGCCCGGACCTCGGAACAGGCGACCATTGTCGGCGGCGTCGGCAACATCCTGATGGGTGCGATCGGCGGCATCATGGTGCCCAAATTTATCATGCCGGCGGCAATGCAGACCCTGGCAGGCTTTTCGCCGATGGCCTGGGGGCTGGAAGGTTTCCATATCGTGATGCTGCGGCATGGCAGCCTGGGGGATCTGTGGCCCAGCCTCGCCCGCCTGCTCACTTTCGCCGCCCTGTCGCTGCTCGCTGCCATGTGGCTCAATCACCGTACCCGAACTGCCCAATCATGAACGCTGCCCTCTGTCTTGAACTCAAGGAACTGATCGTCGAAGCCTGCGACAAGGATTGCGATCCGGCCAGCATCGGTGACGACGAACTGCTGTTCGGGCCGGAAGCCGCGCTGCAGCTCGATTCGCTCGATGCCCTGCAGGTTTCGATGGCGATCAAGAAAAAATACGGCCTGCGCCTGCCGGACAGCAAGGAAACGCGGCGCATTCTGTCGAGCGTCGGCAACATGGCCGAGCACCTCGACGCCTGGCTCGCCAGCCGGGCATGAAGCGTCCCGTTCTGATTACCGGCAGCGCCCTGCTTTGCGCCCGGGGGACAACCCCGCAAGCTGTTGCCCAGGCGCTGTGGGATGGCGAATGCACTTCGCAGATGCGCCTGCTGGGGGAGCGCAGCTTTCCTTTCTTTGCCCTGCCGCTCGATGACGCGGACTGGATGACACGGGCCGAGCAGGCCGTGCGCCGGGTTGTTGCGCAGCTTGGGCCGTTGGCACCGGAAACGCCCTTGTTCATTGCCTCTTCGTCCTACCAGATCGGCCATTTCGAGCAGCAGGCCAGGGCCGGGCAACTGGACATGCCGCCGGCCAGCGCCTCGTTCAGTCGGCAGATTGCTGACTGGGCCGGGCTGAGCGGGCCGTGCAGCAGTATTTCCAACGCCTGCATTTCGGGATTTTCGGCCATCGATGCGGCCCGCAGCCTGATCGCTGGCGGCTGGATCGACGAGGCCATCGTGCTCGGCATTGAGTTGGCCAACGACAGCACGCTGGCCGGCTTTGCCGCAATGGAACTGCTGGCCCGTCGCAGTTGCATGCCGTTTGCGCCGCAACGCGATGGTCTGGTGCTGGGCGAGGCCGTCTCGGCCATCTGGCTTTCTGCCGCGCCGGGGCGCTGGCGCATCGCCGGCCTGCGTACCGGTATCGACGCCTATTCGACGACGGGGCCGGACCCGGATGGCGGCCCGATTGCCCGTCTTGCGGTCGACTGCCTGAACGAGGCAGAAATGAAACCGGCCGATATCGAGCTGCTCAAACTCCAGGCCGCCGGTTCGCCCGGCACCGATCTGGCCGAAGCCAATGCCCTGCGCCGGATTTTCGGCAATGCCGTGCCGCCGCTGATTTCCTTCAAACCGTCTTTCGGCCACACGCTGGGCGCCAGCGGCATTGCCGAACTGGCGACGCTGATGGCTTGTCTCGATGGTGAGAAAATCCCGGCAACACCCGGTTTCTCGCAAACCGACCCCGAAATCGGCCTGCAATTGATGGTCGACCGCAACAATGCCTATGTCGAGCGGGCCATGCTCAATCTAGTCGGTTTCGGCGGCGGTCTGGCAACGATGATCATCGAGCGTCAAGCATGAACTACCTGAACGCAGCATGCAGCCAGTCTTATGCGCCGAAAGATCTACCTGCGGTGGTGCGCGCCGTGCTCGGCAAGCCCTTGCGCCGGGCTGCCGGACTGACCCAGCTGGCATTGCTCGGGGCGCTGGCCTGCATTCCACCGGAACGACGCAAACAGCCGACCGCCCTGCTCTGGCAATCCAGCCACGGCCCCCGGCTGGAAACGCAGGCCTTGCTCAAGGAAGTCTGTCACGGTACGGCCGAACCGCTGCCTTACGATTTCCTGGCGACCCAGCCGGCGATTGCGGCGGCACAAATCCAGCCTTTCCTGCCGGGCTTGGTGTCGGCGACTCATTTTCCGCTGGCCGAAGCCGGCGGCGCTCACTGGGCGATGCTGCTGGCGCTCGCCGACCACTGGCTGACCGAAGGGCGCTACGCACAGGTACTGGTCGCCCACCTCGATGCGCTGGCCGATGTCGCGGCCGGTGAATGGCTGCTGCTCAGCCGCGAACCCCTTGAAAACTCGCTCTGCCGCCTCCAGATAGATAGCCCGCCGTTGCCGGAAACACTGGCCGACAGCCCCAATTTTCCCGCCTTGCTGTGCCGCCAACTGGCGACTGGCAATGCGTCCAGCTTTCAGATTGCCTCGTCTGGCCTGCCCGGCCCGGCACTGGCATTTGCCCGACTTTAACTTTTACAGGCTCAAACCATGTCCCAATTCCACTTTGACGTTTCCCTCGAAGAATTCGAAAGCAAGGTTCTCGCGCTGGCGCAGGAAGTGCCGGTTGTCGTCGATTTCTGGGCGCCATGGTGCGAACCGTGCAAGACCTTGAAACCCTTGCTGGAAAAGCTGGCCGAGGAATATGCCGGTCGTTTCCTGCTGGCCAAGGTCAATGCCGATGAATCGCCCGAACTGGCCCAGCACTTCGGCGTGCGCAGCATTCCGACAGTCAAGGTCCTGTTCCAGGGGCAACTGGTCGATGAGTTTACCGGCGCTTTGCCGGAAGGCCAGATTCGCGCCTTTCTCGACCGCTTTGCCCTGCCGCCGGTCGCCGGCAGCAACCCGCGCGAGGAAGCGGCAGAACTCTGTGCCAACGGCCAGTTCGAAGAAGCATTGGCCAAGCTGATCGAAGCCAGCCGTGCCAAACCGGAAGATCAGGCGATCCAGCTCGATGCCGTCGAAGTCCTGATGCATCTTGGCCGCAACGACGAAGCCGGCGAACTGCTCGGCGGCGAATACAGCCAGGAAGTCGATCGGGCCAACGCCCTGCGAGCGCGCCTCGCGCTGACCGCTGGTGCCGCCGATACGGCCGAGATCGAAGCCCGACTGGCGGCCAACCCGGCCGATCATGCTGCCCGTCTCGAACTATCGCGCGCCTATGCCGCACAAAGCCGTTTCCGCGAGGCGCTCGAAGCGGCGCTCGAAGTGGTCATCCGCGACCGCAGCTTCGACGAAGGTGCCGGTCGCAAGGCAGTACTGCAATTGTTCGAAGCACTCGGCGGCAGCGATCAATACGACGATCTGATCCGTGAATTCCGGCGCAAGATGTCGGCCGCGCTGAACTGAGCGGTCGCTGCGACCGATGGCGCAAAGCAGGCCCGTGCGGTTTGCTTTGCGCTGAATGACAGCGTTCAGCCATGAAACTGTTCTACACCGATATTTTTGTTCTCCCGCTACCGGACGGCCATCGCTTTCCGATGGAGAAATATTCCCGCTTGCGCGCTGCCCTGCTCGACAGCGGCCTGTTTGCCGAAACCGATTTTCACCTGCCGGCAGCGGCCAGCGATGAAGCGTTGGCCCGGGCGCATGATCTTGAGTACATCCGGCGTGTTTGCCGCGGTCAACTGAGCGAATCGGAGCAAAAAGCCATCGGCTTTCCGTGGAGTGCGGCCATGGTTGAACGCTCCCGCCGCTCGGCCGGAGCGACGCTGGCAGCCTGCCGTGCCGCACTTGACGATGGCGCAGCCGCCAACCTGGCCGGCGGCACGCATCATGCCTTCCGCAATCGCGGCGAAGGTTTTTGCGTTTTCAACGATGCGGCAGTGGCGGCGCGAGCCATGCAGGCCGAAGGGCGTGCCAGACGGGTGCTGATCATCGATTGCGATGTTCATCAGGGGAATGGCACGGCCAGCATCCTGGCTGGCGATGACAGCATTTTCACTTTCTCGATGCATGGGGCGCACAATTTCCCGTTCACCAAGGAAATCAGCGACCTTGATATCGAACTGCCCGATGCTTGCACCGACCAGGCTTATTTGTTGCGCCTGGCCGATGGCCTTGACCTGGCGTTCGATTTGTCGCGCCCGGATCTGGTCATTTATCTGGCTGGCGCCGATCCTTATCACGACGACCGTTTCGGCCGCCTGAGTCTCAGCTTCGATGGCCTGGCCGAACGCGACCGGCGCGTTTTCGAACATTGCCGACAGCATCAGGTCGCGGTGGCTGTTGCCATGGCTGGCGGTTATGCACGGCGTATCGAGGACACAGTCCAGATTCATTGCGCAACGATCAAGCAGGCTTTTCGGCTGTTTCCATAGTCCGGACCGTGCGTGTGTCGATTGACAAAACCATCTCTTCAATTGATAATGATTCTCGTTATCTGCTTGTGATCAGCGCAGCGCAGATGATTTTGTCCGATTTTCATTAGCCAGCCACCCACGGTACCTACCCAGGCAGCTCGCCAGATCTGATTACTCTGGGGATTTTCATGGGTCATACCGTCGTTGCGCCGCATGCTCACTCGCGTCGCCATCTTTCCGTTGCTGTCAGCCTGATTTGTGCCGGCCTGATACCGAATGCCTTTGCCGAAACGGAGCTCGCAACAGCCAGGAATGACCGGCCAAACGCACTGCAACTGGCAGATATCGTTGTTTCGGCAACGCGCACCGAGCAGGATGTGCACGATGTGGCCAACACCATCACCAGTATTTCAGACAAGCGTATCGAGCAGGAGCAAGCGGCCGACATCAAGGACATGCTGCGTTATGAATCCGGTGTGTCGGTGCGCTCGGAACCGAATCGGGCTTCCGGCGTGTTCCGTGCTACTGGCCGGAGCGGTAACGAAGGGATCAATATTCGTGGGCTTGAGGGTAATCAGGTCCTGCTGCAAGTCGATGGCGTCCGCCTGCCGGCCAGTTATGCCAGCGGTCCTTATGCAGCCGGGCGCGGCGACTATATCGATATTGAAGCTTACAAACGGGTTGAGATCCTGCGCGGCCCTTCATCAACCCAGTTTGGCAGCGATGGGCTGGCTGGTGCCGTTTCTTTCCTGACCAAGGATCCCGGCGATCTGCTGACGCTGGGCAAGTCTTCGCAGGCAGCACTCAAACTCGGCTATTCCACGGTCGACAACAGCTGGACCACCGTTCCCTCGTTCGCCTATGCCGATGAAACAGTCGAAGCCATGTTGCTGGCCAGCTTGCGGCGTGGCCATGAGACGGACAACAAGGGCGACAACCACGCCAGTAACGTGACACGGACGGTACCGAACCCGCAGGATACGCAGTCGAATTACGTGCTCGGCAAAGTCGTCATCAAGCCGAACAGGAATCACAGAATCAAGCTGACAGCTGAAAACCTCGATCGTCAGGTCGATACGACTGCGCTCAGCTTTCTCGGCGATGCCTATGCGGCCGCCGGGCTGAATCAAGTGGCTTTGCGCGAGGATATTACGCGTCGCCTGTTCAAGCTCGACTACGACTACAACAATATCGACAATCCGCTATTCCAGCGGATGACGGCCGCCTTGTACAACCAGCAATCGGAAAACCGCCAATGGGGCCTGGAAGGCAAGAGCACCTCCAGTTCATGGGGGACTTCGCGCTGGCGCGACACCCGGTATGGCGAAGAGGTGATTGGCGGCAGCCTGCAACTGGAAAGCAATTTCGGTGAATACATCAGCCACCGGATCATCTACGGCATTGATGCCAGCACAACCGAGGTCACCTCGCTCAAGGATGGCTACAACAGCGCCGGGGCAGCCTTCGTCAAAAACAAGAGCTTCCCGGATACCGACTACAGCCTGCTCGGCGCCTTTGTCCAGGATGAAATCGGCATCGGTCCATTCAGCCTGATTCCCGGTGTACGTTTTGACAGCTTCAAGATGACGCCCAAGGCCGACAGCCTGTACCGCGTCAATAACACGACCGAACCGGCCAAGCTCGATGGGCGCGAGGTTTCACCGAAATTCGGCGTGATCTGGAAGCTCGACCCGATGGCCAACCTGTTCGCCCAGTACGCACACGGTTTCCGCGCACCGACGCCGACTCAGGTCAATGGCGGCGTCACCAATCTGACGGCCGCCGATCCTTATACTTCGATTGGCAATCCTGAACTCAAGCCGGAAACCAGCGATTCGGTTGAAATCGGGATACGCGGCAGGAGCCAGTCGGTACGGTATAGCGCCAGCGCCTTCCGCGGCGAGTACAAGAATTTCATTGCGAGCAACGTGCTGGTCGAATCGAACGCAGCCCCGACGCCGGATGTTTACAAGACCATCAACCTGAGCAACGTCGAAATCAGCGGCTACGAATTTCGCGGCGACTGGGCGTTTCATCGTGACTGGAGCGCTTCGGCCAGTTATGCCCACACCATCGGTGATGCCCGGCAGAACGGTGTAAAAACGCCATTGGCAACGATTGATCCGGACAAGGTCGTTCTTGGCTTGCGCTATGACAACGGCCAGCAATACGGTTCGCAGTTGATGTTGACCGCAGTCGAGCGCAAAAAACGCAATCCGGACACCAGCACGAGCTACAACACTGGTGGTTTTGCGATTCTCGACCTGACGGCTTACTACCAGATCAGCCAGAACCTCACGCTGAACGGCGGCATCTTCAACCTGTTCGATCGCAAATATTTCCTGTGGGCCGATGTCCGCAATCAGTCGCCGACGTATGCCCAGATCGATGCCTTCAGCCAGCCGGGACGCAATGCTTCGGTCAGCCTGAAATATCAGTTCTAGCCGGCAGCCCATTACTCAACCAGTCCGCTTTGCGCTGGCAGCCCGATCGTCAAGGTTGCCAGCGTCTTTTTTGGAATTTCCATGTCTGCAAAAAAACCCGAAGCCGATGCCTTGATCGGCGCCCTGCTGTCGCAAATGACCGAATTCTCATGCCTCGGTTGTCCGCAACAGGCGCTCGACATACGTCGTCAGCTGGCTCGCTTGCAACGCTATCCGGATAGCGAGATTGCCCCGTCGCTGAAACAACTGGGGCGACATCTCGAACAGGAATGGACACAGCTTCATTTCGCCATCGCCGATGATCTTTCCCCCGATACCGGCGACCAGCTGGCCGTCTTCCACTGATTCAACCGATTGCCCGCCAGGAAACGCATGTCTTTGTTAAGCCGCATTTTGCTCGTTGCGACCCTGCTGTTTGCCCAGTGGGCGTCGGCTGAGTCCATTCTCATCATCACCACCTCTCCGGTACCCCCTGCCAAATTCAGGATGGTTGCCGAAATCGGTGCGGCACATGGTTTCAAGGTCGAAGCGCATTTTGCCGAACGATTGCCCGTCGAGCAGATCGATACCTTGTTCAAGGGCCACGATATCGTGCTTTTCGATGCCGCGCGCAGTCACATGCAGGATGCTGTCAAAGGCAAACTGGCCAAGGTGCTGCCCGGACTCAAGGCGCCGCATATCTGGATGCGCGACAACGGACCGCTGGCAGAAGGTTTTCCCAAGGCGGTCGCTGACCGCCTGCATGCCTATTACACCAATGGCGGGAAACACAATTTTGAAGGGTTTTTCAAAACCCTGGCGGCGCACCGACGCGGCCAGCCTCTGGACGCTATCGCACCGCCCTTCATCTTTCCGGATGCTGCGGTCTACCACCCGAAAGCACCGAATACCGTTTTTGCCACGCCTGCCGAGTATTTCCGCTGGAAAGGCATCGACCTTGAAAAACGCCCGCCGACGGTCGCCATCGCTTTCCACCAGATCTACATCGGTGCCGAGCAGACGGCATTCATCGACGACATGATTCGCCGCATCGAGGCCGGTGGCGCCATCGCACTCCCCTACTACGCCGGGGTTCTCGGTCCGCACGAAGCGATGCTGACGGTGGGCGGCAAAGTGGTGGCCGATGCGGTGATCAACACCCAGATCGTGCTTGACCCGGAAGGCCGGCGCAGCGAGTTGGCCAAGCTCGGCATCCCGGTGATCCAGGCGCTGGCCTACCGCAAGGGCGACGAAGCTGCCTGGCGGGTAGATCCGCAAGGCTTGCCGCTGATCGACGTGCCTTTTTACCTGGCCCAGGGCGAATACGCCGGGATTATCGATGCCGTGGTGACCAATACGACGCGCAAGCCGGATGGCGAAACCCATGTCATCGCCGAACAGACTGCCGCCGTGACCAACAAGGCGTTGAATCTGGTTCGTCTGCAGCGTCTGAACAACGCCGACAAGAAAGTGGCCGTGTTCTACTGGAACTACCCACCGGGCGAAAAGAACCTGTCGGCCTCCTACCTCAACGTCACCCGCAGCGCCGTTGCTACCTTGAAAAGGCTGCAGGCTGCCGGCTACGACACGCGCGCCGACGAAGAAACCGTGCTGATCAACAACCTGCAGCGCCTGCTCGCCCCCTACTACCGCGATGGCGAACTGCAGTCTTTGCTCAATGACGGGCTGGCCGAGCGCCTGCCGGTCAAGACCTACCGCGCCTGGCTGGATGGACTGCCGCCGGCTGTGCGCAACGAATTGAACGAACGCTGGGGAGCACCCGAAAAATCGGCCATGGTCATCGTCGACCGCGGCGAAGCGGTGTTCGTCATCCCGCGCTTTGCCGCCGGCAAAATCATCTTCACGCCGCAGGCCCCGCGCGGCGAGCGCTGGGAAGAAAAGGAAAAAGCGCTCTACCACTCGACCAAGGCCGCCCCGTCGCATTTCTACATGGCCCAGTACCTGTGGGCGCGGGCCGGGTTCAAGGCCGACGCCATCGTCCATTACGGCACGCACGGCTCGCAGGAGTGGCTGCCCGGCAAGGAGCGCGGCCTGTCGATGTCCGACTACCCGATGCTTGCCGTCGGAGATGTGCCCGTCGTTTATCCCTACATTGTCGACAACATCGGCGAAGCGCTGCAGACCAAGCGTCGCGGCCGGGCTGTCACCGTCAGCCACCAGACGCCGCCCTTCGCGCCGGCCGGACTGCACGATGTGCTGACCAAAATCCACGACCTGCTGCACGCCTGGCTGGCCCAGGACGATGGCTCGGTCAAGGGAAAGATCGCAGTCGACCTGAAAAAACAGGTCAAAACCGAACGCATCGGCAAGGACATGGGCTGGAGTGACGAGCGCATCGAACGCGAATTCCCGCTTTTCATCAACGAACTGCACGACCATCTGCACGAGCTGGCGCAAACCGCCCAGCCGCTCGGCCTGCACACTTTCGGCACGCCGCCGCTCGAAAAGCATCGCCTCGGCACCGTCCTGCTGATGCTCGGCAAGCCCTACTGGGAAGCCGCTGCGCGGGCCGCCGGGGTCAAGGAGGACGATCTCGACGAAACATTCGTCGGTGACTACCAGAAACTGGCCGAATCGGCCCCGTGGAAACTGCTCGCCAGCTACCTGACCGACGGCAAGGTGCCGGCCGATGCCAAGCTGGCCGGGCAACTGGCCCAAGGCCGGCGCTGGTATGCCGATCTCGGTGCGGCCGGCGAAATGGATGGCCTGCTTTCGGCGCTGGCCGGCCAGCATCGGCCGACTTCTTACGGCGGTGATCCGATGAAGAACCCGGATGCACTGCCGACCGGGCGCAACCTGTACGGCTTCGACCCGTCGCGCGTGCCGACCGAACAGGCCTGGGCCGCCGGCAAGGACGCCGCCGAAGCGCTGATCGCCGCGCACCGGGCGAAAGCCGGAAAAGCGCCGAAGAAGCTCGCCTTCTCGTTGTGGTCGGTCGAAACCATGCGTCACCAGGGGCTGCTCGAAGCGCAAGCCTTGTGGGCGATGGGCGTCGAACCGGTGTGGGATAGCGGCGGCCGGGTGATCGACGTCAAGCTGGTGCCGCGCGAACAATTGCAGCGGCCACGGGTCGATGTCGTGCTCTCGGCCACCGGCCTCTACCGCGACCATTTTCCGAACGCCATGAAGCAACTGGCCAAGGCGGTCGAACTGGCCGCCCGGGCCGAAGAAGCCGACAACCCGATGTACGCCAACAGCCGTGCCATTGCGGCTCGCCTGGTCAAGCAAGGCGTCCCGGAAGCGGCGGCGAAAAAAGCCTCGGAAACGCGCATCTTCTCCTCCGAATCGGGCCGTTACGGCACCGGCCTGGATGATGCGGCACTGGCCACCGACACTTGGAAGAACAAGGCCGAAGGCGACCGCAAGCTGGCCAACCTCTACCTGTCGAAAATGCAGTTCGCCTACGGCACCGACGAATCGACCTGGGGCAGCAAAGGCATTGCCGGCAGCGACGGCAAGGGCGGCCAGGTCAATCTCTACGCCGAGCACCTGAAAGGCACCGAAGGCGCCGTTCTGTCGCGCACTTCCAACCTCTACGGCATGCTGACCACCGACGATCCATTCCAGTACCTCGGCGGCATCGGCGCCGCGGTTCGCCAGCTCGACGGCAAGGCGCCGGAACTCTACATCTCCAACCTGCGTGGCAGCGGCTCGGGCAAGGTCGAGGGTGCCGCCCAGTTCCTCGCCAAGGAACTGGCCACCCGCAACTTCCACCCCGGCTACATCAAGGGGCTGATGGATGAGGGCTATTCCGGCACGCTGCAGGTGCTCGACTCGGTCAACAACTTCACCGGGTGGACCACAGTGTCGCGTGAAATCGTTCGCGACGATCAGTGGCAGGAGTTCGTCGATGTCTACGTCCGCGACAAGCACAAGCTCGGCCTGAAGCAGTGGTTCGAGCAGAACAACCCGCACGCGCTGGCCCAGAGCATGGAAAAAATGCTGGAAATGGCTCGCCAGGGTTACTGGCAGGCCGACGCCAAGACGGTGGCCGAACTCAAGGAACGTTATCGCGAACTGGCCAAGCGCCACGATGTACAGAGCAGCAACGCCGCCTTCGAAAAATTCGTTGCGCCCGGCTTCGGACTGGCTGCCTCACTGCCGTCAGCGCCCTCGCCGACCCAGTCGCAGCGCGCCGCCGATCTGGTCCCGCCGCCGGCTGCGCCGAAACCGCCACCGATCCAGGGCATGCGGCTGGAAAAAGTCGAAAACACGCCACCACCGGCACCGCCGGCCGTACTGGCCTTGCTCGGTTCGTCGCTTCTGTTGCTGGCGACTTGCGGTGGCGGCTTGTCGGCCTTGCGCCGCCAGAATCGGAGTCATCGATGATCAAGCAGATGGCGCATCGACTATTGGCCGGATTGTTGCTGCCGTCGCTGGCACTGGCCGAAGTTGCACCGACCCTCCGCGAGGTGACTGTTGGTGCGCGCAGTGATGGCGATGAAGAGCGGCGTGCCGCAGTGACCCAGAAAACCGTGCTCGACAAGACAGAAATCGAGGCTTTGGGCGGGTTGACCGTCGGCGAGGTGATTCGCAAGCTGCCGGGCATCGAAGCCGGGGCACACAACGGCGATGGCGGCCCGACCGCCAACGCGCGCGGCATGGGGCGCGATGCGGTGCAGTTCCTGGTCGATGGCGAACGCCCCTCGGCCAATGCCCGCTACGCGCTGACCACGGTCGGCCGCTTGCCATCGGGTGAGCTGGAGCGCATCGAAATCCTGCGCGGCGCCTCGGCCGAACATGGCGGCTCGGCCCCGCTAACGGTCAATCTGGTTCTGCGCAAAGCGCGTCCGCAAGACTCGGCCAATATCAAGCTGGCCGTCGGCCAGCGCGGCGATGAAACCAACACGCAATTGACTGCCAGCCTGGGCGGCGGCGACAAGACGTTCTCATGGATTTTTCCGGTGACCGTCAATCATCACGGCATGCCGCTCGACAAAAAGAGCGCCCGCCAGGTGTCGACCGCGGGAAACCGGACGTTGTGGCAGGAAGAGCGCGAACAAGGCAACTATCAACTCGACGAACTGATCCTCTCGCCACGCCTCAGCTGGCGCGAAGCAAGCCACAGCCTGACCCTGTGGCCCAGCCTTTATCACAACCAGGGCGAGCGACGGACGACCCTTACCCGCCAGGCTTACAGCAGCCCGGCCAGCGGCAGCGGACTAATAGCCGATGGTGGTCGCCGGGAAGATGAAAACAGTCGCTTGACCATTGCCCGTTTGCGGGCCGAAGGCGAAACCCGGCTGGCCGCCGGCAAACTCTCGGCGCGCGCAGCGGTGATGGACAGCCAGCGCCGCAGCGATACCGACCGTCGCTGGACGGATGCCGGCGGAAGCAGCAGCGCCGCCCGCGAAGCATTGGCGCGTGATGAAAACGAGTTCTCTTCAGCCATCCGGCTTGATCGCAACATCGGCGAAGGCCTGTTCTCGCTCGGTCTGGAACAAGGCTGGCTGCGCCGCGAGGAGCGGCAGGCGGTGAACGGTACGAGCAACTACCACAGCCAGCATCAGGCTGAAGCCCGGCAATGGACGGCCTGGCTGCAGCACGAATGGTCTGCGACCCAGTCACTGACGCTGACCGGCGGTTTGCGCGGCGAAACGATCCGGCTTGAAACCGATGGACGCAGCCAGAATGCCGGACAAGTCGCGCCTTCGCTGGCTGCCCGACTTGAACTGACGCCTGGCCTGATTTTCCGGACCTCGCTCGGGGCCGGCATCAAAGCCCCGAAACTGGATGAAATTTCCGGGTTGACCGTGCAAGGCAGCGGCTACAACAGCCCGCTTGAAGCCGACCGAGCCGGTAACCCGAATCTTGTCGCCGAACGCAATATCAACTGGGAGGCGGCGCTTGACCAGCAGTTGCCGAACGATGCCGGCAGCGTCGGGGCCAACATCTACTTGCGGCGCACCGAAAATTTCATCGAACGGCGCACGCAGCAGGAAGCCGGACGCTGGGTCGATCGCCCCTATAACGAAGGAACGGCAGAACACTACGGGCTGGAGATCGACAGCAAGCTTAAGGGCGACGCTTTCGGCTTCAAGGGCAGCACGCTGCGTAGCCACCTGACCCTGCCGCAAGGCCGGGTGGATGATGAGCGCCTGGGTATCCGGCGCGATGTGCGCGACCTGCCGCGTTACCAGCTGACCCTCGGCTTCGATCAAAGCCTGCCCTTCCTGCAGGCAACGGCCGGCTTCCAGCTCAATCAATTCGGTCCGACCCGCAGCGCCGTGGCCGATGAACTGAACAGTCGGCAACAAGCCCGTACCTTGCTCGATCTCTATGCCGTTCGCCGCGTCACGGCGCAACTCAACCTGCGCCTTGAGGCCCAGAACCTGCTGCGCGCCGATAACCGCCGGGTGGCCGATGCCCGTTATGCGACCGACTGCTGGCAACTGAATACCACCGAACGCGGCCAACGAACCTTGATGGTTTCGCTGGAAGGCAAATGGTAAGCCACTTCATATCCACCCCATTTTTTCACGGAGTCCTTATGTCCAATCTCGTAGAACTGTCGATGTACCAGATTTCGCAGCTGTTCCTGCTGCCCACCCTGGCCCTGATTGCCGGCCTTTTCCTTTACGCCTTCTGGGTGCTGGGCGAATTCCTGCTGCTCGCGATGTATCGGAAAAAAGGCCTGGGCCGGCCGCTGGTCAGCGATTTTCGCCAAAATCCGGCGTTGACCGCAGACCAGCTCGACCTGCTCGCCCACAAGGCGCTGGAGAACCCGCGCATCGCCAGCCGGGTGACGCCGATGCTTGGCCTGGTGGCGACGATGATCCCGATGGGGCCGGCGCTGAAATCGCTATCCGACGGCAACCTGGCCCAGGTATCGGAAAACCTGACCATCGCTTTCTCGGCCGTCATCCTGGCCTTGATCGCAGCCTCGATCACCTACTGGGTGGTCAATGTGCGCCGCCGCTGGCTGGCCGAGGAAATGCTGGAAATCGAGAGTTTGCGCGGAGCCGCAGCATGAGCCTGAAACTGTTGCACGAACCGGAAACCGAGGACCCGATCCTGTCGGTGGTCAACCTGATCGACATCTTCCTCGTCATCATCGCCGCGCTGCTCATCACTGTCGCCCAGAACCCGCTGATCAATCCCTTCAACAAGCAGGACGTCACCGTGATCACCGATCCCGGCAAGCCGAGCATGGAAGTGATGATCAAGAAGGGCGAAAAGATCGAGAAATACAAGGCCAACGGCAACATCGGTAGCGGCGACGGCGAAAAGGCCGGCGTCGCCTACAAAATGAAGGATGGCTCGATGGTCTACGTCCCCGAGGGCGTACCGGCCAATTAGTGCTGTTATTCCATGAACCTCTGAAAGCCAATGTGCCGCAACCCAAAATTCATCCGCATCGCATTCTTGAGTGTCTGAACAGTCGCCGCTTCGGCGTCGAGTACCAGCCGCTGGTGTCGACCCGTACCGGCGATGCGCAGTGCCATGAAGCACTGGCCCGTTTCATCGACACGACCGGCCGCACTTTGCCGCCTGACCATGTATTCGAGGCCCTGCACGCCAATCCCCTGCTCCTGCTGCATGCCGAACTGGAAATGAAACGCCTGCAACTGGCCGAGGCACCGCAGCATGGCTTGCTCTTCGTCAACCTCGATCCGGACAGTTATGCCGTGGGTGAAGCCGAGGATGGTGAAAACGTTTTCCTGCCCGTTTTGCGGCAGCAACGCAGCCGGCTGGTGGTCGAAGTGATCGAGAACCTGCATTTACAGGACGTCGATCTTTCCGAGCGCATGATGCGCCAGCTCGACCAGGAAAAGATTCGCCTGGCGATCGACGACCTGGCTTCGTCACGCGGCCTGGTTTCCTATGCCGCACTGATGCACGCCGCCTTCCTGAAATTCGACCGCTCGTGGCTGGTCGGCGAAATGTCGGCCAAGCAGCGCACCATCCTGACCTGGGCACTGGCCCAGGCGGCCGATCTCGGGCTGACGACGGTGCTTGAAGGGATAGAAACCGAGGATCACCTGGCGATGGCCCGACAAATGGGATTTGATCTGGTGCAGGGCTTCCTTTTCCAGGATCGCTTCATCCGGCGTGGCTGCCTGATCAAGCCTGCCGACCGGCAGAAACAAACAGCCTGATGGGTCATATTGCTTGACCCGAATCGCTTTATTGATAATAATTCTTATTTAGATCGAAAGCGTCATTCCTTGATCCGGACCGACGCTTTCCCTTCCCGATTCAGCCAGCCATCCGGGTATCCGGCCAGCCAGCCAGTTTTTGTCAAAACGTCTGGAGTGCCTCATGGATAACACCGACCTGTTTGCTGAATGCCGGCGATCAGCCGCGACCCAACCGCTTTCCGCATCAGTCCCTGTTTCTCGGCGTCATCCGCCGCGGGTTTTGTCATTTTTGGCCCGTTGACCGCAGCAGACCGTCAAATTAACTGAAAGAAAAAATATGTCCCGTTACACCGGCCCCCGTCTCAAGGTTTTGCGCGCTCTGGGCGTCGATCTGCCCGGCCTGAGTCGTAAAACGATGCAGGATCGACCGCAGCCTCCCGGCCAGCATGGCGCACGCAAGCTGAGCAGCCGCAAGTCCGAATTTGGTTTGCAACTGATGGAAAAGCAAAAGTTGCGCTACAACTACGGACTTTCCGAGCGTCAACTACGCCGCGTCGTGCTCGATGCTAAAAAGGACCGCGGTGCGACCGGCGACAAGCTGGTCGAACTGCTCGAACGTCGCCTCGACAACCTCGTGTTTCGGGCCGGTTTCGCACCCACCATCCCGGCGGCCCGGCAACTGGTCAGCCACGGTCACTTCGCCCTCAATGGCCGGCGCGTCACCATTCCATCGATCCGCATCCGCGTCGGCGACGCCTTCGGCCCGACCGAGCAAGGCGGCAAACTCACCGCCATCCGCAGTGCCCTCGAAAGCCCGGCGCTTGAACGCCCGGAATGGATCGCACTCGACAGCACGACACTGACCGCCCGTCTCAGCCATCTGCCGGATGGTACGTCAGCCCCCTTCCCGATCGACTTGCAGCGCATCGTCGAGTATTACGCCACCCGAATGTAAGGATGAGCCATCCCATGCAACACCAGAAACAAACCGTCAAAACGCCGTTCAACCGACACTTGCGTCACTCGCAGGACAATCTTCCGGTCAGCCCGCTGGCAAGCCGGAGCGATGGCCACAGAATCAGCAGCCAGAGCCTGTTCGGCAATCACCAGGAGATCAGCATCATGCATGGCGGCGAACGCTACAGTTTGCGAATCACTCGCCTGGACAAGCTGATTCTGACCAAGTAACCATCGGCCCAGACCGCTTTGCCAGCCACCTGAAGTGCAGGAAGCCAGCCTATTTCCATGATTTCAGGAGGCTTCATGTACCCCACTCATCCCCGCTTCAAACTGCGCGTCTGCACGCTTGCCATCCTCAGCGCGCTTGGCGGCTTCGCGCAGGATGGCTTGACCGAAGAAACAACGCTGAAACAAACCGTGGTCAGCGCCACCTTGTCCGAACACGAAACCCGCACGGCACCGGCATCAATCAGCGTGATCAGCCGTGAAGAGCTTGAAGAGCGCAACGCCACCGATTTGCTCGATGCCGTACGCGGCAGCCCCGGCATCACGCTTTCGCCACGCCAGGTCGGCGGTCGCAAGACGCTGGCGTTACGCGGGCTGGAAGGAAAACACACGCTGACGCTGATCGACGGGCGCCGCATTGCTCCCTCCGACGATGTCGTTGGCCATTCCGACTACCAGTACGGCTGGCTGCCGGTTTCAGCCATCGAACGGGTTGAAATCATTCGCGGCCCGATGTCTACCCTGTATGGTTCAGAGGCGCTCGGCGGGGTGATCAATCTGATCACCCGCCAACCCAAGGACAAATGGATCGGCTCGTTGATGCTCTCAGGGTCGGCCCTGGCCGACAACGATGGCGGCCAGGCAACCCAGGGCTCGGTTTTTGCCGCCGGCCCGGTCGGCGAACGAGTGACGCTGCGCGTCAATGGCGAGAGCACCCAACGTGCTGCCGTCGCCAACAAGGACGACCGGCGCTATTCCGAAATCGAGGGACGCAAGACACGGACTGCCGGTCTGGGCGGTACCCTCAAGTTGACTGAGTCGCAAAGTGTCGATGTCCAGTGGAGCAAGGGCGACGAGGTGCGCACTTACGATGATGTGAGCAGTGCCGGTAAAGCTTACGAGAATCGCTACGACATCGAAAAATCCCAAGCCAGCGTGGCCTGGAAAGGCGAGTTCGGTGCCTGGCGCAGCCAGGTCCGGGCCTATCGCAGCGAAATCGACGTGACCAATACGCGAACCAATGGCGTCAGCGCAACCCGGCCGCAAAACATGAGCGACGAGGTTGTCGATGCCTTTGCCGCGATCAAGCTGGGTGGCCAGATCATCACGATTGGCGGCGAACACCGGACGGAATCTCTGAAAAATAGCGGCCTGATCGGCGGCAAGGACAGCGCAACGCACAAGGCACTGTTCATCCAGGATGAAATCGCACTCGGCAGCAGCGTGATGCTGACCGCCGGTGTACGTGGTGACGAACACGAACTGTTCGGCTCGGAAGCCAGCCCGCGCGCCTACCTGGTCTGGGAAGCCAGCCCGGAACTGGTCATCAAGGGGGGCTACGGCCACGCCTTCAAGGCGCCGACGCTGAAGCAGATTTCGCCCAGCTATATCGGTGCCGAAGGGCCGCATACTTTCCTGGGCAACGGCAACATCCAGCCCGAGAAATCCGACTCGCTCGAAATCAGCGCCGACTGGAAGCGCGGCCCGCTGAATCTGCGGGCCACCTTGTTCCACACCAAGGTTGACGACCTGATTACCTATCGCCTGATCAAGACGGTCGGCATTCGCCGCACCTATCTTTACGACAACGTCGACAAGGCAACGATCAACGGTCTGGAAACCGGCTTTAGCTGGAATGTCAGCAGCAATTTGCTGTGGAACACCAACCTGACCCTGCTCGATACCCAGGATGAAACAACCGGCAAGGCATTGAACGACCGGCCTAGAATTTCGTTGGCTTCAACCGTCGATTGGACCATCGGCCAAGGCTGGAGCAGTCGCGGCGGGGTCGAATACTATGGCGATCAAAGCAGCAGTGCCGGCGACCTGCCCGCCTACGCCTTGTGGAATGCCAGTGTCGGCAAGCGTTTCGACCAGACGTTCAGCCTCCGGGCCGGCGTCAACAACCTGACCGATGTCCGGCTGGCCGAAAAATCAGCCAATTTCGGCTATGCCGAGCTGGGTCGCAATCTGTATGTGACGTTACGCGCCGATTTCTGAAGCCAGCCAGCTCAGCGCGCCCGGATGCGATCAGTCGCTCCGGGCGTTTTACTTTGTACGACAAAAATGACATCAATCAAATTAACAATCATTCTCATTTGGTAAAATGTTAGCGTTTTCTGATTAACGATCAGGCAAGCCAGCCTACGCCAGCCAGCCGCATTCACTGGAGTTGTTCATGGACTTGCCTCGTCTTAGTACCGTCACGATTGCCCTGCTTGTTGCCTTTTCCGCGGTCAACGCCCAGGAAAGCACACTTTCTGCCGTCAATGTCACCGCCAAGGGTTATGCCGCCAACGATCTCGATACGCCGCTATCGACCACCACGCTCGACCGTGAGGACATTGCCCGGCGCGGTGCCGCGAATGTCGGCGATGCCTTGCGCGGCGAGCCCGGTATCGCCGTTTCGAACGACAGCGCCCAGGGGCAGAATCCGGTGATTCGCGGCCTTGGCAAGGAAAGCACCGTATTGCTGGTCGATGGCATGCGCTTCAATTCGGCCCAGCCGGCCGGCGCGATTGCTTCATTCATGACGCTTGGCCTGGCTGAACGGGTTGAGGTGATCAAGGGGGGCGCTTCGGTCCTCTACGGCACCGGTGCGATTGGCGGTGCGATCAACGTTCTGTTGCCGCAAGCCCGGTTTGTTCCCGGTTTCGGACTGGAAACCGGCGCCAGTTTCGACAGCGCCAGTAAGGGCATGCGCGGTACGGCCGTGCTCAACGCCAGCGCCGCTGATCATGCGTTGATGCTCGGCGCTTCGCTGGCCAGGATCGATGATTACAAATCGCCGGAGGGTACGGTCGCCCGCACCGGCTATGACTCGGACGCCTTGATCGGCCAGTACCGCTTCAGGATCGATGCCCAGCAGCAATTGCGCATTTCAGCCCAAATGCACAAGGATGAAGACGTCTGGTACGCCGGTTCGACCAAGCCGCATGCCAGCCCGCTGGTCGGCAGCACCACCGTGCATTCGCCGGAACAGGAGCGCCGCCTGCTTGAGATCGGCTACAACCGCCGGGGCACAGGCGAAGCGCCGGTCAATCTGGATCTCCGCGTCTATCGGCAGGAAATGGAGCGCAACATCAATTCCTGGGCCAACAATCTGAATCGCGACATCGTCACCAACCGGGTCACTTTCGAAACCAACGGTTTCGATGCCAAGGCCGACTGGCTGGTTCATCCGCAGCATCTGCTGTCCTTCGGCGTCAATGCCTGGGAAATGAGCGGCAATCCGGATCGCAAGATGGTCAGCGCGGCGCCCTTCACCACGCTGAATGCCAACAATCCTTTCCAGGACGCCAGAATCAAGGCGCTCAGCTTTTACGTCCAGGACGACATGCGCTTCGGCCGGCTCAACCTGCTGGCCGGATTGCGCTACGACACGGTCAAGAGCGAGGCCGCCAGCATGGGCAACGGCGCCCGGACGACCGGTCTCGACGGCTCGGACAGCGCTGTTTCCGGCAGCCTTGGCGCCATTTACGAAGTCGCCCCGCTGTTCCGCCCCTACGCCAACTACGCTCGTGCCTTCCGGGCGCCGGGGATGCGTGAACGTTACGAGTCCGGCTTGCGCGGCGATGGCTATTTCTATGCCGGCAGCCCTGAAGTCGAGGCCGAAAAGGCCGATCAGTTCGAGATTGGCATCAAAGGAGCGAATGCCACGGTCGACTATGGCATTTCGGCCTTTTACAACCAGATCGACAACTACATGACCGGCCAGATTCTGAGCGGTGCAGCCGCCACAGCTGCTTGCGGTGCGCCGAATGCCGGCAACTGCAAAAAAACGGTCAATCTCGGCAGCGCCACGCTCTACGGTATCGAAGCGCACGCTCGCTGGCAGTTTGTCGCCGGCCAGTGGCTGAGTGCCGGCTACTCGCGTATTCGCGGCGAAAACGACGATCTCAACGAACCCCTGTTCCAGATGCCGGCCGATGAGGTGTCGCTCGGCTGGATGGGGCGCGTCATGCCTGGCGTGAAGGCCGACTTCACGCTGCGTTTGGTCGACCGCCAGGACCGGGTGGCGACGCAATTCACGCGTGGCGCCGAAAACGCGACGGCCGGTTTCGTCACCGCCGATCTGGGCGCCAGCTGGCAATTTGCCAAAAACCAGAGCCTGCGTTTTGCGGTCAGGAACCTGGCTGACAAGATTTACCATGAGCACCTGACCGAAGGTGTTTCCGGTGCTGAAATCAAGGCGCCCGGCCGTAGTGTCCAGCTTGCCTGGCGCGGTAGTTTTTAATCCTTTTCGAGACCCTGCCCCGTGAAATCCTGCTTTGCCCGCTTTACCGCCCTCGCCCTTCTCGGTTGGCTTGGCCTGACACCGGCCCAGGCCGAGCGCTTGCCCCGGCTGGTTCTGTCAGGCCCGCCGGCAGCGGTCTCGACGCCGCTGATCCACATGATCGACAGCGGTGCCTTGAAAGACATTGCCGACCATGTCGAATTCCAGACCTGGAAAGATCCGGATCAGTTGCGTGTGCTGGTGCTCGGCGGCAAGGCAGATTTCGTGGCGATGCCAAGCAATGTCGCTGCCAATCTGTATAACCGCGGCGTCGGGCTCAAGTTGCTCAACATCTCGACCTGGGGTGTTTTGTGGATGGTCTCGCGTGACAAGACGGCAAAAACGCTGAGCGATTTCAAGGGCAAGGAAATCGCCATGCCTTTCCGGGCCGACATGCCGGACATCGTTTTTGAATTGATCGCCGAGAAACAGGGACTCGACGCCAAGAAAGATTTCAAGCTGCGTTATGTCGGTTCGCCGCTCGATGCCATGCAATTGCTGGTCAGTCGGCGGGTCGACCATGCCTTGCTGGCCGAGCCGGCCGTATCGATGGCGCTGCGCAAGACCCAATCCTTCCCGGTCAGCCTGATTGCTCCCGAGTTGCATCGCAGCGTCGACCTGCAACAGGAATGGGGCCGCCTGTTCAAGCGTGAAACCCGCATTCCGCAAGCCGGCATTGCGGTCATCGGCAAAGCCCTGAAAGACGAAGCGCTGCAGGCGAAGATCATGGCGGCTTACGAACAGTCGCTGCTCTGGTGCCAGAAAAATGCACTCAAATGCGGTGAAATGGTCGCCAAACGGATTGACCTGCTCAGTCCGGAAGCGGTAGCCGATGCCATGGCCGTTAGCCAGACGCGTCATGTGACGACGGCGCAAGCCAGGCCGGAACTCGAGTTTTTCCTCGGCCAATTGCATGCCAGGAACCCGGCCCTGGTCGGCGGCAAAATGCCGGATGACGCTTTCTACGCCCGATGAGTCAATCCGGGCGCAACGTTATCGGCGAGTGGCTGGCCGCCACCGGCCACTATCTGTGGAGCGGCTGGGGTTCGTTGGCCAGCCTGTGCATTTTCATGGCGGTCTGGACGTTGACCGCGGAAGCCTTCGGCCCGCTGATCCTGCCAACCCCGCTCGAAGCCTTGAGCACGCTGGGTGGCTTGTTGAACGATGGCCGCGCGTGGACTGAAATCGGCATCACGGCCCGCCGGGCGCTGGCCGGTTTCGGGCTTTCGGTCGTGGTCGGCAGCCTGCTCGGGCTCGCTGCCGGGGTTTCGATGACGGCATCGATGATGTCGCGCCCGATCATCACCGTGCTGGTCGGGATGCCGCCGATCGCCTGGCTGATCCTGGCGCTGCTCTGGTTCGGGGCGGGCGACGGCACGCCGATCTTCACCGTTTTCATCGCCTGCTTCCCGATCATCTTTGTCGGTGCGATGCAAGGCACGCGCACGCTGGACGGCCAGTTGAAGGAACTGGCCCGGATGTTCGGGCTGTCGACCTGGATGAAGCTAACCGACATTTATCTGCCGCACGTTGTTTCCTACCTTTTCCCGGCCTGGATCGCGGCGCTCGGCATGTCGTGGAAGATTGTCGTGATGGCCGAATTGCTGTCGACCGAGGACGGTATCGGTGCGGCGCTTGCCGTATCGCGCAGCCATCTCGACACGGCGGCGTCGATGGCCTGGATCGTGGCGCTGGTCGGCACCTTGCTGGCCATCGAATATCTGTTGCTCGAACCGGTCAAGCGCAAGGTCGAGTCGTGGCGGGAGTTGGCATCATCAAGCAATTAAGCATTTCGGCGCTGAATCATCGCTTCGGCTACCAGCGCGTCCTCGACAACATCAACCTGACCGTTCATGCCGGCGAAGCCGTCGCCCTGGTCGGCCCGTCCGGCTGTGGCAAGACGACCTTGCTCAACCTGGCCGCCGGCCTGCTGGCGCCCTGGGAAGGCCGGATCGACAACGGTTTTTCTCGGCCGGCGATGATGTTTCAGCAACCGCGCCTGCTGCCCTGGAAACGGACGCTGGAAAACATCGCCCTCGGCCTCAAGGCCCAAGGCATCGCACGACCCGAGCGAACAAGCCGGGCGCGGCAACTGGCCTTGAGCATGGGGCTGGACGAAGATGATCTCGATAAATTTCCCGGTGCGCTTTCCGGCGGCATGCAAAGCCGGGCGGCCCTGGCCAGGGCCTTTGCTGTCCAGCCCGATCTGCTGCTGCTTGACGAGGCTTTTTCGGCACTCGACATCGGCCTCAAAAGCGAGCTCTACGATCTACTGGCCAGGGAGCGCGCGGCGCATGCCAGCGCTGTATTGATGATTACCCACGACCTGATGGAAGCGATCCGCCTGGCCGACCGCATCTTGATCATGACCGGCTCGCCGGGGGCCATCGTGGCCGAACACCGCCTTGAAACGCCGGTCACCGAGCGTGATGAAAGCTGGGTCTTCGCCCATACCGCCGAGTTCATCCAGTGGCCGGATGTCCGTGCTGCCTTTGCCCTGGTGGCGCGAAAATGAAATTCAATTTTGCCCGTTTTCCCCGGTTGACCGTGGCAGGCGGCGAACCCGCCCCGCTGGCCGCCCTCTGGTGCTGTCCGTTCCGCCCGTTCTTCCTGCTCACCGTGCTCTCCGCCTTGCTTGCCATGAGCTACTGGCTGGGCATTTTGGGTGGCCTTTTGCCACAGCCCGACTTGCCGGGCGGCCCCGTCGTCTGGCATGCCCACGAACTGATCTTCGGTTTTGCCGGCGCATCGATTGCCGGCTTCCTGCTCACCGCCATCATCGAGTTTACCGGGACGGCACCGGTCCGCCCGAACACCGTTCGCCAACTGCTCGCGCTGTGGTTCGGCGGCCGCCTGGCCTATCTGCTGGCCGGCTGGATCGGCGTGATGCCGGCAGCGATCCTCGACCTGAGCTTCCTTATCCTGCTGACCATCCGCTTGAGCGGCCCGCTGTGGCGCGACCCGAATCGCCGCCACCTTGCCTTTTTCCACGCCTTGCTTGGCTTGATCGTCGTGCATGGCGGCTTCTATGTCGCTCTTTTCCGTCAGGCTGACGCGATGGCCTGGTTGCGGCTGAGCGTCGGCTTGATGATGATCCTGATCGTCGTCGCGCTGTCACGTATCTCGATGCGCCTGGTCAATGACGTACTCGATGCCCAGGGCGGCATGGCGGCGCCTTATCTGGCCCGTCCGCCACGCCGCAACCTGGTCATTTTCAGCATTGCCGCCTACAGCCTTGCCGAATTTCTGCTCCCCGGCAGCCATGCCAGCGGCTGGCTGGCGCTGGCCGCTGCGGCCGGCATATTCAACCTGCTCAACGACTGGCACGTCGGCCGTGCCCTGTTGCAACGCTGGGTGCTGATTCCCTATCTGGTCTACGGCTGCATGGCGCTTGGCTACGCCACGATAGGACTCGGCCTGCTCAGCGGCCACAACCTGATCAGCGCCGGTCATCACCTGCTTTTGGCCGGTGCGCTCAGCCTCTCGATACTCATCGTGATGGCTGTTGCCGGCCGCCTGCACAGCGGGCACGGGCTGGATCAGCGCCGCTGGCTGTTGATTTCAGCCGGCTTGCTGCTCAGCGCGGCGCTGATGCGTGGCAGCGCTGGTCTGCCGGCTTTTTCCGCGGCCTATCCCTTGCTCATCCTGCTGGCCGGCGTGAGCTGGCTGGGCTGCTGGATGCTCTATCTGGCTTACGCGTGGAAGGTGCTGGCCGGGCCTCGCCCCGACGGCGGCCAGGGCTGTGATGAAGCGGTGAAATAGGGGCGGCGCAAAATCCTGCCGATTCATTTCGGCTAGAATGAAATCCATGAATACAGCCCTTTACCTGAGCAGTACCTTGCGTCAAATCGAATCCCGCCATCGCGATGAACCGCTGATGCAACGAGCCGGTATAGCCGCTGCCGCCTGGGCAATCGAGTTGGTCAGCGATGATGGACTACCGGTGCTGGTGCTGGCCGGTCCGGGCAACAATGGTGGCGACGCCTTTGAAGTAGCGCGACTGTTGCGTCAGCGTTTCTTGACCGTGTATCTGGTTTTTTCGGGGCAAGTCAGTAGTCTGCCGGACGATGCCGCTGCCGCTTTTCAACGCTTTAGTTCGGCCGGCGGCACATTGCTTGAACAAATCCCCGAACAACAGCACTGGGGACTGATCGTCGATGGCTTGTTCGGCATCGGCCTGAGCCGGCCACCGAGCGGCAGACATGCGGCACTGATCGAGTCGGCGAATCGCCTGCAGCGGCGCGACAACTGCCCCTTGCTGGCACTCGACTGCCCCTCCGGGCTGAATGCCGATACCGGCCAGGTCTTCGAACCGGCCATCGAGGCCACGCACACGATCACCTTCATTTCGGGCAAACCGGGCTTGTTGACCGCAGCAGGGCCGGATCATTGCGGGGAAGTCCGGGTGGCGAATATCGGCATCGATCCGTCGATCAATTTCCCGCCGACCGCCTGGCAACTGGCCCGGATGCACTTCGCCGGCTGTCTGAAGCCACGCCGGAAAGACAGTCACAAAGGCAGTTTTGGCAGCGCCGGGATACTCGGTGGCGCCCATTCGATGGTCGGCGCAGCTTTATTGAGCGGACGTGCGGCGCTCAAGCTCGGGGCCGGACGCGTCTATCTCGGCCTGCTCGACAGCACGGCGCCCGCCTGCGATCTCCAGCAGCCGGAATTGATGCTGCGTACGGGCAAGGACCTGTTGCTCACCGAACTGGCCGCCCTCGCCTGTGGCCCCGGTCTGGGCATGTCGTTGCAGGCTGGCGAATTGCTGGAGGCGGCGATCAGCCTCGATCAACCGCTGGTCCTCGATGCCGACGCCCTCAACCTGATCGCCCGCGAAGGCAATCTGCAGGTTGCGCTGGCCAGCCGTTCCAACCCGGCAATCCTGACCCCGCATCCCGCCGAAGCCGCCCGTCTGCTGGCCTGTTCAACCGAAGCGGTGCAGGCTGCCCGCCTTGATGCAGCGTGTGGTCTGGCCGAACGTTATCGCTGCCACGTGGCGCTGAAAGGCTGCGGTACGGTGATTGCTGCGGTCGACGGGCGTTTCTGGATCAATTCCACCGGCAATCCGGGCATGGCCACCGCCGGCATGGGCGATGTGCTGACCGGGCTGATCGTGGCCCTGCTCGCTCAGGGGTGGCCGGCGCTCGAAGCCTTGCTGGCCGGGGTGCACCTGCACGGTGCTGCAGCCGACCGTTTGCTGGCCCAGGGCTGTGGCCCGATCGGCATGACGGCCGGCGAAACGATAGCGCCGGCCCGCCAGTTGTTCAACGAATGGGTGGGTACGGGTAGAGCATATTGAGTGAAATGCTCTGGCCGTTGGGCTGGACCATGCGTACGTGCTCCCGCTTGAACTCCCCGGCATGCTTCAGGCCGCAGGCGTGGGCGATCATTTCGATTTCCTTGTTCATGTTGCGTGTATAACCGGCCACCCGTTCGGCCTTGTCCTCGACCACCAGGCCACGCTGCAGGCGCGGGTCGTGTGTCGTGATGCCGGTCGGACAACTGTTCTGGTGGCAACGCAGGGCCTGGATGCAGCCGAGCGAAAACATGTAACCGCGCGCCGTATTGACCAAATCGGCGCCACAGGCCAGCGCCCAGGCCACCTTGGCCGGGGTGATCAGCTTGCCGGACGCAATCACCTTGATCCGGTCGCGCAAACCGCTTTCGATCAGCGCATCGACGACACGGGGCAAGGCTTCGTTGATCGACAGCGCCATGTGATCGGCCAGTGCTTGCGGCGCAGCCCCTGAACCGCCTTCGCCGCCGTCGATGGTCAGGAAGTCCGGCGCACAGTAGAGGCCGCGTCGACGAACTGCTTCGATCAGCTCATGCATGAATTGCCAGCCGCCAATCGCAGTTTTGATACCGACCGGCTTGCCGGTGATTTCACGCACCTGGACCACCATATCGAGCAATTCATCCATGTTCCCGGTTTCCGGGTGACGATTCGGCGAAATCGAATCGACGCCGAAGGCAATGCCGCGGATCCGGGCAATTTCTTCGGTAACCTTGGCTGCCGGCAAGACGCCGCCTTTGCCCGGCTTGGCACCTTGCGAAAGCTTGATTTCAAAGGCACGTACCGTTTCGTGCGCCGCCATTTCACGCAGCTTGGTCGGGTCGAGCTTGCCCTGGCTGTCGCGCACCCCATACTTGGCCGTGCCAATCTGAAAAATCACATCGCAGCCACCTTCAAGGTGGTAAGGGCTCAGGCCGCCCTCGCCCGTATCCATGTAACAGCCGGCCATGGCCGCACCGCGCGACAGGGCCTGGACGGCCGGACGGGAAATCGCGCCATAGCTCATGCCGCTGATGTTGATCCGCGAGCGGGCTGAAAACGGCTTGTCGCACCAGCCGTCACCAATCAGTACCGGAGGTGTCGGTTGATGGTCGGCTTCCAGCACAGGGAAAGCGGCATTGACGAAAATCAGTGCCCCGGATTGATTGATGTCGTAAGTCGAGCCGAAGCCGAGAATGCCGCCTTCGTTCTTGGCCAGACGATAGACCCAGGCCCGTGTCGCCCGGTTGAAGGGCATTTCCTCACGGTCGCCGAGAAAGAAATATTGCCGGAAATACTCGCCCAGACTCTCGAAAAAGAACCGCAGATGGCCGATGACCGGGAAGTTGCGCAGAACGGTATGACGCTTCTGGGTGATGTCGCGCAGATACCAGTAGCTGAGCAGGATGGCCAGAATCAGCGCAACAAGCACGCCGATGCTGACATGAAAAACACCGATCATCTCGGACATGCAGGCTCCTCAAACGGTACAATTCCGCTCCCAGCATGCCGACTCAACGCTTCCATGTCCATCGAATTTGATTTCCCGCTCGCCTCTGAAATTACCCGCAACGTCGATGCCGCCCTGCTTGAGGATATCGGTGCCGGCGACATTACCGCCGAACTGGTTCCCGCCCGGCGCATTGCCCAGGCCACCGTGGTTTCCCGCGAGCCAGGCGTTTTGTGCGGCACGGCCTGGTTCGATCAGGCCATTCTCAAGCTTGATCCGAATGCGACTGTCGTCTGGTGTGCTGCCGATGGTGACCGGATTGCCGCCAACCACGTTCTTTGCCAGATCAGCGCCAATGCCCGCGCCCTGCTTTCGGCAGAACGTACTGCCCTGAATTTCCTTCAACTACTCTCGGCGGTTGCTTCCAAGGCCCGGATTTACGCCGATGCGATCGAAGGCACCAAGGCCCAGGTTGTCGATACCCGCAAGACCCTGCCGGGTTTGCGTATCGCCCAGAAATACGCCGTTCGTGCCGGTGGCGGCGGCAACCATCGGCTTGCCCTGTGGGATGCAATCCTGATCAAGGAAAACCATATTCACGCCGCCGGCAGCATTGTCGGTGCGCTGACCGAAGCCCGACTGGCGGCCGAACGCGCCGGTTCGCGCTGTAAGTTCATCCAGATCGAGGTCGAATCGATCCGCGAACTGGAAACTGCCCTTGATGCCGGGGCCACGATGATCCTGCTCGATAATTTCTCACTCGGCATGATGCGCGAAGCGGCCCGGATCAATACCGGCCGTGCGGTGCTCGAAGCTTCCGGCAACGTCACGCTGGAAACCATTCGTTCCATTGCCGAAACCGGCGTCGACCGTATCTCGGTCGGTGCCTTGACCAAGGATGTCAAGGCGCTCGATCTCTCGATGCGCTTTATTGACTGAACCCTTCCCGGCCTGCAGTTTCTCTGCGGCCCCAAGGCCGCCAGCCTCGTACAGGCCGGGCGGCCCGGAATTCTCCGGGTTCTAGCGGAAAAAGCGCCCGAGCAGCCCTGAAATGATGCCGGGCTTGCTGCTTTGTACCGGTGCCTGCGGCGCAGCCGCAACCGGTTCTGCATTCACCATCTGCTTGACGAGTACGGCGTAATCCCGGTCTTCGTTGGCAATGTGGTTGAGCAGCCATTTCGCCAGCATGCTGTGCAATTCATCGGCAATATCTTCACCCTTGGCTGCCCGCATGGTGAATTCGGTAATGCGCTTGATGAACAGTTCATGCACTTTCTTGTGCGGCTTCAAAAACTTGTAGCCAGCCTCTTCCAGCATGGCTTCCTCAAAACCGAAGTGCGACTGGGTGTAATCAATCAACTGCTCGATCACTTCCGTCACCAGATGCCGGTCGCCCTTCTGCTTGGCGATTTCCAGATCGTTGATGTAACCGACGATTCTCTTGTGCTGGGCATCGATGACTTCAATCCCGGTATCCAGTCTGCTATCCCATGTAATAGGCACTTTTGTTCCCCTTTGATTCTTTGCCGGTTATCAGTCCGGCAATCCTTTAAATCGAGGTAGCAAGTAAATATCACTTTAGTCATGTCACTATTGACCTTAGTCAATCGACTGTTGCATGGCATAAGGAATAGTCCTGATAAAACACAGGTTTGATTTATCAAAAATTACATTTGTGCTAATATTTTCGAACAAAAAGGAGAGGCGATGAACAGCAAACACCGGATTGCGATTATTGAAGACAACACGCCGCAACGTGTCATCCTGAGTCGCCTGCTCTGCACCGATTACGAAGTCACGGAATTTTCCGGCGGTGAGGAGTTCCTGGCTTGTCATGAGCAGTTCGATGTTTTACTGCTCGATATCGAGATGCCGGACATCAACGGTTACGACACCTGCCGTGCCTTCCGCGCTCGGCCGGGAAGCGGCAACATCCCGGTCATTTTTGTCTCGGCGCACGACACGGCGCCCGAGCGTGTTGCCGCCTACGAGGCCGGCGGTGATGACTTCGTGACCAAACCGATTGCCGTGCATGAGCTGAAGCACAAGATCAAAGGGGTCATCGATCAGGGCGATCGCCTGCGCCAACTGGCCGATCAGTCTTCAAACGCACAAAAGATAGCCTTTGCCGCAATGACCGGCATGAGCGATCTGGGGGTAGTCATTGAGTTCCTGCGAGAATCCGCCAGTGGGCACAGCTATGACTGCATCGGGCGACAGCTGATTCAGGCCATGAAGGCTTGGGGGCTCAAAGGAGCCGTCCAGATTCGCGGTTGCAATGAGCTGCTTGTTCTCTCGACCGAGGGAGAAATGTCGCCTTTGCAATCCTCCGTGCTCGATACGCTGAAGGATATCGGTCGCATTTTTGAGTTCGGCTCGCGGGCGGTGCTCAATTACGCGCATGTTTCATTACTCGTGCAGAACTTGCCCACCGACAACCCGGAAAAAGTCGGACGTTTGCGCGATAACCTGGCTGTCCTGGCGGAAAGTGCGGATATCAGGATTGGCGGACTGGATGCCAGCAAGGAACGCGACTTGCAGAAACTGGGCATCGAAGGCGTGCTGGCTGAGTTGCGTGGTGCGTTGGCGCGAATCAATGACAAGTCGCGCGACAATCGCAGCAATGGCCAGCACCAAATGGTCGAAATGATCGAAGGCCTGAGCCGGACCATCGTGACGCTTGGCCTGACCGAAAGTCAGGAAAGCTATGTAGAGGACTTGCTCAAGGAGGCACTGGATGAAACACACCGATTCTTCGATCAGGCCATTTCGATCGAAGGCGAGTTCTCGGAAGTTCTTGCCCGCCTGCAGCGGCTGGCCGCTTCGGATTACCGCGTATAAAAAAAGGGGCCGCAGCCCCTTCTTCCAATTGCTTAAACGCGTTCGACCAGGAAGCGCTTGATCGCTTCGACATCGGGCGCCATGACCACGACGTGCTGGGACAGATTCTCGATCCCGGCCAACTCCGCCGGACGAACCGGCTCGGTACCCAGTGCCTCGCGAATGGTTTCCTCGAACTTGGCCGGTTGAGCCGTTTCCAGCACGATCATCGGGAGCCCCGGCTGGCGATGCTCCAGCGCCACCTTCAGGCCATCGGCCGTGTGGGTGTCGAGCATGACGTTGTAGCGACCCTGTGCGAAACGGATGGTATTGATCCGGTCGACATGCGTGCTCTTGCCGGAGACAAAACCGAATTCGGGCATGTTTTTCCAGTAGACCGTGGCAGACAGGTCGAAAGCCTCGCCCTTGTCGACCTTGGCCCACAGTGCCTTGACAACCGCCGGGTCGCGGCCGACCAGATCGAACACAAAGCGTTCGAAATTGGAGGCCTTGGAGATGTCCATCGACGGACTGGAGGTCACGCTGGTTTCAAGCGAGGTGCGCGGACGATAGACGCCGGTGCGGAAGAACTCGTCGAGCACGTCGTTTTCGTTGGTGGCGAGCACCAGTTGCTTGATCGGCAGTCCCATCTGGCGGGCGATGTGCCCGGCGCAGATGTTGCCAAAGTTACCGGACGGCACGGTGAAGGCAACCTGCTCGTCGTTCGATTTGGTAGCCAGGAAGTAGCCCTGGAAGTAATAGACGATCTGCGCCGCGACGCGGGCCCAGTTGATCGAATTGACTGCGCCGATCTTGTATTTGGCCTTGAACTCGGCGTCGTTGGAGACGGCCTTCACGATGTCCTGCGCATCGTCGAACATGCCGGTGACGGCGATGTTGAAGATGTTGGCGTCCTGCAGCGAATACATCTGGGCACGCTGGAAGGCGCTCATCTTGCCATCCGGCGAGAGCATGAAGACCTTGACGTTGTGCTTGCCGCGCATGGCGTACTCGGCGGCCGAGCCAGTATCGCCGGAGGTCGCGCCGAGGATGTTGATCGCCTCACCGCGCTTGTCGAGCACGTACTCGAACAGGTTGCCGAGCAGTTGCATGGCCATGTCCTTGAAGGCCAGCGTCGGGCCATTCGACAGTTCCTGCGTGTAGAGCCCCTCTTCCAGCTTGGTCAGCGGCGTGATTTCGGCTGCGTTGCCGCCGTTGCGGGTATGGCGATAGACATCGGCCGTGTAGGTCTTGGCAACCAGCGCCTTCAGATCGGCGGCCGGAATGTCGGTGATGAATTTGGCGAGGATTTCGTAGGCCAGATCGGCGTAAGACAGCTTGCGCCAGGCGTCCAGTTCGGTACGGCTGATCTGCGGATAGCTTTCCGGCAGATAAAGGCCGCCATCCGGCGCCAGACCGCCGAGGAGGATGTCGCAGAAAGCCTGGGGCGCGGCGTGACCGCGAGTCGAAAGATAGCGCATGGCGAAAACCTGAAAAGCGAAAAACGGTGATTTTACCGCGTCGACCGCGAGACGCGCATAGCTTGCAGCAGGCCAAATGCAAAGAGCAGTACGCCAGCCATCAAAAATACCCCGGCCAACGCATCCTGATTGGCCAGAAGCGCAATCGCCGAGAGGATGAACAAGCCTCCCCGCCAGGCGCCACTCGCGGCCAGTTTCTGGCGCATGATCGGCCGGGCCGGCAACATCGGGCCGGGCCAGCGCCAGACGGGCAGCAATTGGCTGAGCGCCCCGGTGATCAACGGCAACAGGAAGCCTGCCCCCCAGGCATAAAGGCTGGGCCGCCCCTCAAGCAAACCGGCACCGTGGGCGACGCCGGCAGCAAGGGTCAGCAATAACCCGCAGACCGCGGCGAGCAGTGATGCAGCAACACCGTCGGCCAGCATTTCGCGCAGGCCGAAACGTCTGGCCCACTGGCCGATCAGGCCGAGAGCGGCGACCAGCAACAGCGCTGCGCCAGGGACGGCAAAAGGCCACAGGATTGCGGTGCCGGAACCAATGACCAGCGCACCGCCGGCCACCAGCCAGAGCCGCCGCCGCAACCAGCCGGCGGCTTCGGGGTCGGGCTTGCCGAGTGCCGTTGGCAGCAGGACCGGCAGCGTTCCCAGTGCCGCCAGACCGACCAGGCCAATGGTGTTGAGATGCAGGTGAAAAAGACGCAAGGCTCGCCAGTAGGCAGGAAAGAATCCGATAAGGATAGCGGCCAGCAAGGCCAGCATCAGGCAGCCGAGAGCGGCGCCATACCAGCGCCAGCCGGGATGAGGTGACCCCAGGGTTGCTCTCGCCCGCCCGGCAATCCAGTTGAGCAAAATGGCGGCCAGCGCGAGGTCGACCGTGGCGGCCAGATAAAGCAGGCTGCGCGGCAACCAGCCCTGCATCGAAAGCACAGCCACGCCACCAACGATCTGGGCGAGGAATGGCAGGCGAATTATCCAGCGACTGGGGTCGCCCGTACGGGTCAGCACGGGCACAAAATGGCTCATCGCAGCGAAAATCAGCGGGACGATACCGATGGCGAAAGCCAAGTGAGCCACCGCCAGTGGCGTTCCCCAGCCGGCCAGTGTGCACACGGCACTGCCGAGCAAGGCAAGAAGCGACAAGCCAGCAAGGGCAAGGAGTCTGTTCACGGTGGGGTAAGCGTTGCCGGTCGGTTTTACCGGCTCAAGTCGTCAAGGCGTGCACAGTAACATTGCCCGGGGTCGGGCGGCGGAGGGCCGCCCGCCGGAGAGCAAAGATCAGTTGCCGGGTGTTCAGGCGACAACGGCAAAATCGATCACGATGGCACCCGGTTCGCGCTGCTTGTACTCGATGCTCAGGCGTGCGCCGTAACGTTGTTGCAATTGGGCAAGCAGCGGCAAGGGATCGTGGTCATTGCAGAAGCGCATCGTCTCGCCCGGCATCAGCGCATCGAGTGCACCGAAGATGGCGGCGTGACGAAAGCGCTTGGCGATACCTCGAGCGTCGAACGGATAAAGCGCTTCCGGGGTGGTGTGGTTGCAGGCGTGGATGGGTTGCATCATGGTTCCTTTGAAGGGCATGCCGGATTGGCATTCAGGAAGGATTGTGCCGAGCGGCGCAGATCATTTCCTTGATCCGAATCGGAATAAACATGACTGTTGTGGGGGCTTCAAATCACTCCGATATTTCCCCGGGAAAAACTGCCTGTCGCTTTTCCGGGAGCCTGCTATAAAAAATGAACGAGGGGATTTTTCAACGATCCGGATACAAGGAGCCAGTCATGTTCAGCGAACTGCTCAAAAAAATCGGTTACCACGGTATCGAGGATGCCGTTGAATTCCTGATGTGCGGTATCGCCATCGTTCCGGCACTCCTGATGCTGTCCGGATTCATGCTTGGCGGCGCGATTTCGATGGTTGTCCTGCTGCTTCTGACCATGCTGGTGGGCATGCAGGCACCGCCGCTTCCGCCACGAGCTGAAAAGAAGGATGAGCGCCCGGACCATTTCCCACGGCGCTGAGCAACCGGACGATTGTGTCGCCCGGTTGCCAGGCATCGTGGCGTTCAATTACTTTGCTGCGGTCAACCGCCTGTTTGCGAGCATTTTCTCCAGGCTACGCAGCAGTGACGACCACAAGGGCTGCGTGTCGGGCGGGAGGATGACAAACTGCGCGGCGGTCCGGCCCGTCAGTTCGATCCAGCCGCCCTGCTCGACCGGCACACTGTTTTCTGCATCCAGTTGCGTCTGTGCCTGATGGATATTTTCTGCCAGCCAGCAAAATGGGCTGCGCACTTCAGCGCAGCCGCTCAGCAATAGCAAGGTGCTGCCGCCTTCGACCAGGATCTGCCTGGACTCGCCTGCTGCAAGTTCGATTTTCATCATCTGCTGGTCACCCATGTTGCCACTCCTTGTCGCTATCCCGATCACCGGGAGATGACACATCGTAGCCAGCCCGACTGCTGCAAAACAGCGACAGAAAACATGTGTCTGAACCGAAGCAGATATGAATTTTTGCAACTGCTATGGTTCAATAAACTCCCATCTATATCTGTTCCACGATTTGTCGCCAAGGGATGATCAGGCATGGACAAGCTACCGATTTATCGCCGTCTGGCACAGCACTACCAGGAAGCCATCGAAACCGGCACATTGCGTCAGGGAGATCGTTTCCCGTCGATTCGGGTACTCATGGCGCGACACGAGATCAGCCTGTCCACTGCGCTGCAAACCTGTCGGCAACTTGAAAGCGATGGCTGGCTTGAGGCTCGGCCGCGGTCGGGAAATTTCGTCCGCCAACCCCGTCGCCTCAGTGCGCCAGCGCTTGAGGAACCTCGCCACGGTCAACCGCTTGATCCGGCCCAATATGTCGGCATTCATGCGCGGGTCTCCGATTTCGTGGCCCGTGGCCGCCAGTACCCGGTCAAGGTTAATTTCTCCAGCGCCCGTAGCGCCCCGTCGCTGTACCCTGGCGAAGCCCTGAAAAATGCCGCGACACGTGCCTTGCGCCTGAATCCGGATCTATTGGTCAAACCGGCCCCGGCAAACGGCAACGCGGCATTCCGCACCGTTCTGGCCAAGCGGGCGATGATGAACGGCATGGTGCTTGCGCCGGAAGAAATCGTGGTTACCCAGGGCTGTATCGAAGCGCTCAACCTGGCATTGCGCGCCGTGACCCAGCCCGGCGATATCGTCGCGGTGGAATCGCCCACTTTTTATGGCTTGCTGCAGGTCCTCGAGACACTCGGTTTGCGGGCGCTGGAGATTCCGACCAGTCCGCACAGCGGCATTTCACTGGAGGCGCTTGAACTGGCGGCCCGGACTCACGAGCGCATTAGTGCCATGGTTGTGGTCCCTGTCCTGCAAAACCCTCTCGGCAGCATCATGCCGGATGCCAACAAGGCAAGACTGGTCGAATTCTGCGCCGCACAGGATATCGCCCTGATCGAGGACGACACCTACAGTGCACTGACCAATGGCGATATCCCGCAGCGCGCACTGAAGAGTTGGGATCGCAACGGAAATGTCATTCATTGCGCCTCGCTGCACAAAATTCTTGCCCCGGGAATGAGGCTGGGCTGGATGAACGCCGGCCGCTGGCACTCCCGGGTAGAAATGCTCAAATACGTACAAAGCCGGAATAATGAAGAACTGGCTCAACTGGTTGCTGCCGAATTCATGGCATCCAGCGCCTACGATCGCCACCTGCGCCACCTGCGCAGCAACCTCAAGTCGCAACGCGAACGGAGCGCTGAAGCGATTGCCGCCTATTTTCCGGAAGGCACGCGCCTGACCGAACCGGCCGGCGGACTGGCGCTGTGGGTTGAATTACCTGCCGGCTGTTCGTCGAAGCGCATATTCGATGCCGCATTGGCCGAGGGCATTTTCATTGCGCCAGGGCTGATGTTTTCCAATTCGAACCGCTTTGATGGCTACATTCGCCTCAATTGCGGTGCCCCGTTCACCCGTGAAATCGACAGCGCACTCAAGCAACTGGGGAAAATCATCACTCTCTCCGCGTCCCTTTGATGCGCTAGCAAGCCTGGTAGCTAGGCTTGCTGCGGTCAACATGCCGTTTGGTCATAAAACCGACTCGTCGCTGTTTTATACTCGCAAGAACATCACCCGTCGGAATTCCATGAATCTCAGGCATCGGCTTTTCGTTGTTTTGCTCACCTCGCTCGTCGGCCTTGCTCCTGCAAGCCAGCTGGCAGCCGTAGAGTTGAACGCCTTGACGGAGCCTTTGCCCCCACTCAATTACGAGCAGAACGGCAAAATTGTCGGTTTCTCCAGCGAGCTGCTCGACATGCTGGCGAAAGACTGCGGCCTGACCCTGCACAAAAATATCCTGCCCTGGGCCCGTGCCTATCAAATGGCCCAGCAGCAAAAAAACACCATACTTTACTCACTGGTTCGGACCCCCGAGCGCGAATCCCTCTTTCAGTGGGTCGGGCCGATCAGCAAAAGGCGTATTTACCTCTACAAATCAAGCCGGAGAACTGACATCTCGCTGGCCTATATCGAAGATGCAAAACGCTTTCAGATCGGCGCCGTTCAGGAGTCAGCCGCAGTAAAAACCTTGCTCAAGCGAGGTTTTCAGGTCGGCAAGGAACTCGATCTGGCGATTGATGACGATAAAAACATGCGCAAGTTCAAGGCCGGTCGCTTCGATCTTTTGCTGTCGCTCGATTGGGCGGCGATGTACAACGCCAAGCAAAACAACATGAATGTCGATGAACTGGAGCCTGCCATCCTGGTTGATGACAGCTCAGAGTACTGGTTTGGTATCAGCCTTGAAACCAGTCCCCAAATCGTTGCCCAACTCAACGGTGCATTGCTGCAGGCAAAAAAAGACGGCCGTTTGACCGCCTTGACCCGACGCTATCTGCCCGAAAACAAAACACATTGAACCTCGCCCACCGGGGTTTGGTGTGGCTCCCCCGGATTTGCAGCGAATTATTTTTGTGCGGACACTTCGGCAATGACTTCATTCCACGCCGAATCAATCGCTCCCATCAGCATGCCAGGGGCGCTACCGCCAAACCCACCCATCCGCAAAGAGCCCTTGGCGTTCTTCGAGGTGATCAATTTTCCGGACGCGGACTCCACTGCATCGATTGTCACGTCTGCGCTAGCCTTGCCGGCGCCACCGATCCCACCAATCCATCGCAATGCACGATTGCCTGCATTGAAAAGTGCTTTGGTGTTGATGATTAACAGTCGCTCGTTATTGGAATCGGGCGCTTCCGCAACCGTGTAGCCCTCACCCTTGAACCATTTGGCCAGATTTGCAGTTGCCTCTGTTTCCAGGTCTTCGTAATACTTGACTTCATCCGGGCTATTTCTATCCATATCCGCCTCAATGGCCACCTTGGCGACATATACAGCCTGGTATCGTTTGCTGGAATCTTGCTCGCCAGACCAAGCGCAGGTCATCGACAGGGTTGCCAGGAAAGCAATTACGAATTTCATCAACTTGTTCATGGGGCTTGCTCGCGAGGAGAAAAGAGAGAGGGGAGATTCTCTGCGGACACTTACCCATTCAGCAATTGTCCAAAGGTCATAGAGGGCAAGCGGAATGAATAACTTGCCGTCGCAACAAGCACTTGGGTGCTGCATTGGCTGGCATTGAAGTAAGGTTGGAATGATGCTGTGCGTAAAAATGGGGAGTGCATGCCGATGCTCCGACGGAAAAAAACACGCATTGATGCGGCTTTTTGGCGTATCGACAAATCAAGTGGTGCCGGATCGGGAATAAAACAAACCGCGAAAACTATTGCAGCAGAGTCATCTTCAATTTATAACTTTTCGATATACCCCCAAAGTTACCCCCGCGTGAACGGCGTTGCCCCTTCTCTGCCCAATCTTGATGTCAGCACGCCGCTGGTTTTTATTTCTCGCAATCTCACAATCTCATAGCCATCTCTCCATCATTTCGCCAAGTTGTTCAGTTGGCGCTGTGGCAATGGCAGCAAGGCGATGGTCAGCAGACCAATTAGGAGCCAGGTCGATTCCTGAGTTTTTCAAAGCGGGATTACGGTCGAAGGCGACCGCATGATGGCAAAAATGCAGGCTCGTCAGTTGCTGCTACCGTTGCGCTGTCTCGAGTAGCTCACCAGCGGTAACGCACTCTTTTCCCGCCTTTGGGTCAATCTCATCAATGATTCCCCACCCCGATAGGACTCCTAGGGAGATCCAAGTCTGGAAGAACTTCTGTTCTCCTGCGGCAATCGTGAATGGCATCTTCGAATCGTGCTCTAGAGTCTTCACAACTAGGGTGTGTGTTCCTGGCTTAACCTCCTGATAGAGGTAGGTGCTACGAGGAATGATGGCTACTTGCTTCCCATCAAGCTCGACGTCGGGACGAATCCCCATGCCCATCGTCCTGCTGTTCCGGCAAACGTAGATTTGGGCCAGTTCGGATTTGGGTTCGAATTTTTTAATCTCAGCACTTCTAGCCGGATCCCCCATCGGTACATTTGCACACCCGGTGACAGTTAGCACTGCCGCAGCAACCAGTAATGAACGCATTTTTAGCCTCCCCCTCGATTTGTGAGGCCGAAGGTTACTGAAATTATGTGAGGCTGGAAATCAGCCAAAGGTTATAGCCTGCATCGCTTCACCATAGTCTGATGTTAGTGCGACCTTAGTGTTACCTCGGGGTAACCTTGGGGTGTAACTGGCTGTGTAACTTAGCTCAATGAATGTAAAACGCGCCAACCTGACTTTGTACCGAGGGCGCTTTACACCACCGCCAGAAGGAATCTATGACTTTTGTAAGCGATTGTTTGACTCAACATCTCAAGGCATTATTTCTGTAGATGACAAACAGGAGGCGGGATGAACAATCTAGACATTGCAAAAATAATTCTTGAGACCGCAAATACTGAACTGCATGTCGATGAGATTGCAAAAAAAGCACTTGAAGGTGCATTAATTCAAGGCATCTCATTGGATAGTCTTGCCAGCAAACTATCCTCCGCACTTTCGTTAAGTGTTAAGCGCACTACAACGCCCTTCGCCAAAGTAAAAAACAAAGCGGGTGGCTTTAAACGAGGCGTTTATCGGCTAAAGCGCACTCGACCAACCACTATCGAACCATCGATTCCTGAACCGAGCGCGGTAGAGGACACTGGATTTATAGGCAAAGGTGGCGAATATGCAGTCATGTCGGAACTTCTTTTCCGCGGATTTAATGTGTCATTGATGTCCGTCGACAAGGGGATTGACATCGTTGCCGCGAACGAAAAAGACAAGTATTTTCACTTGCAAGTAAAGACAGCCAATCCTAAAGATGGAATTTTTCAGTTTGGCATTCGACGTAAATCTTTCGATGCCAATCATTCAAGCCAAACTTTTTACGTCTTCGTTTTGCGCAAAGAGTTTAGATGTGACTATGTCATCATGCCGAATAGCCAGATTGCCAATTTCGTTGCTCTCGGAGTAATTCGAGGGCAAGACACGCTATCGATGCGAATCACTTATGACAGTAAAACTCGAAAGTACTCACTAAACAATAGTCAAGACATCAGCATTTTTGTAAACCGTTTCGGACAAATTTGTTAAATTCGCCTTACCTACCGATCAATCTTCTTGATCGGGCTCAAGACCAGAATAGGCGTTTTATCATGGATGCCAATCACAAGCAGAAGCCTTTAATTATCTTCCAGCGTCCTCAAGGAGCGTGGCCGAAGGTTGGTCAAGAGATGACGCCGGAAGCTCAGTTGTTCATGGATCAAGTAACGGAGATGTTCAAGGAAACAGGGCCGTACTACACCACAGATATTCCAGTACCGCCAACGAAGTAAAATAGGACTTCAATCTGCTGGCATCTGGCACCATCTATTCATACGCAACGTAGCAATGGCGCTTTGTTAGGGACCTTATTGGCCATTTTCCCATCGGGAAAACTAAGGGCTAGGCAATGAAATCCTGTACAGATTTATGTGCAGATTACTGTACTTAGCAAGAACACCTATTGACCTCAGCTACTCCCGTTTCTTAGCCGATTAAATGTCCGATTACCTAGCCGATTAGGCTATAAATCTCCCTCATTTAACGCCAGTCTAGCTCCTAACGGGAGGCGACAAAACACAGGGAATTTCATGACCACCACCAAGAAAAACCTAGTGCCTTCAATGGACGACCCGAAGTGGAGCAAACCGCAAGTGTTTCCACGAACATTCGGGCCGATAACGGAATTGGTAGTATTCGACGGAGACAGGGAAATGTTCTTGCAAGCGGAGTCTCCGCAGGCTGTCGAGAAAAACCAGCAAAATACGAACAATAATGCGCACAAAAAAACGGAGTGAAAAGCAGTTGATACGCCCACTGGACAGCTTAGCCATTACTGCCCACTAAAACCAATAGGTCATACGGCATCGCCAAGTGATCACAACGTTCAATCTGATTTCACCGATTGGGTGGTAACCAAAATTGGTAACCGGCTAGGATTAACTTGCAATCCGTCGACCAGAGCACTGTCGCTATGAGGCGGGGCGCTACGATACTTGGCCACTGCCTTCACGAATGCCGTTACATCCGGGCAGTTAAGCAACCCCGCCGCTTTGCAGCAACCTAACGGGGCCTCATAGAAAAAAATCAAACCACTGCGACTAGGTACTCTGGAGTGGGGCGTCCGTTCCCACTGTTGCATCCGGTGCTAACTCGCTTGCTGAATCGTCGCCTATGCCGGTGCGACAACCACGATGACTCCGAGCCAGAGCAAAAGTATTATAGATCATGGTGGCTGGCGGGAGGGACAGCAGATGCTGGATCAAGCCAGCTATTCCCTCCGAAGAGACTCACGCGGAAGCTGATTTACCGAACGTTCCACCAGTTTCAGAAGTATATCAAAGGACTTTATCCATACTTATTGACACCTCGAACATACGCCATAAGGAATGAATCGAGCGAACCTGCCTGTTCAAACTGGTAGATGTGCCTACATTCATGGGCCAGCAATCTTTCGGAATAGTGACCTTCGCGGATCAAAATCCCGTAACCAAGGGTAATTCCAATTACTCCGTTACCTAACAGCCCCATTGCCTTGACGGCATCACCAAGGAGCCGGTCTTCCGGAAAAGGGAAATCTGTTACTTGCAGCACCTTTACCAAGTCTGTGTTCTTCACGCCGATAGGCACCGCCTTCTACCTCACAAACGCAAACGCCCCGAGGACTGCAATCCAAGGGGCGCTCTAACCGAAACTGACTAAAGGAGTAATCAGTATGGCTACTGTCAATAATAACGCAGCACATCAAGCACCGGCCCCCGATGGGAAGCCGTTCGTCTTTCTGGGCAAGCATCTTGCTTCATTCATTGGCGCAGAGGTGAATCATGGCTAACACCACCCCTGGCGCATGCCAAGCAGCCAGGTGTGCCGCAACGCAATGTCTTCGCCTGGAAGCAGGAGAAGCATCAACCAGCAGCATTCCTGCCCTCGTTGAATCCATCCAGCGCATGGCTGGAAAACTCTCAAACATTGGAGTGACGCAATGATCCGCTCCGTAGAAATCAACACCAGCAAGCACGAAGATGGCCTGATGTGCATCCAGTGCGCAGAAGGCATCATTTCAACGCTATCCAATCTGTGCTTGAACCAGAATGGCGGAAGTATTCAGATCAACTCAGAGATGCTCGGCGAAGCGCTGCACGGCATTGATATGCTGCTTATAAAAGGTCGCAAAATGATCGAAAAAGCTGTTGCTCGCGAGGTGAAGAAATGAGCGACTATCGTGTACGTGACATGATCTTCAACTTGTTTAAAAAAGCACAAGACAAGCTGAGCGATGATGAATTGAAAAACATTTCGATGATTGCTTGTGACGAAGCAAAAGGGAGTGTTTCCAATCTCAAAACTACTGTTGAAGGGATTGCCAGCCTAATTGCTAACGACTCCAATCACAACCCGGTTGATGCATCAGGAGCTTTTATCGATGACAAAAATATTCATCGGCTTTTATATTCGATTGCATCTCAACTTGAGTTTGTTTTGACGCTGCAAGAGCTTGAGTGTGAAGCGGATATGAATCTATTCATAAGAAGCAGTAAGCCCTAAGAAAAACACCCTTGCCCCCGCCCACTGTGGCGGGTTTTGCATTTAAGACGCTGACGCATCATCAGCGCCTGGAGGTCGCTCTATGCTGCACTAGCGTGTAAAGAGACGACATCTGTGCCCGCTTTGAGCTTATCCAGATAGTCCGCCCATAGCTGCATCATCGCTTTGCGCTCCTTGAGGAACTTGGTTCGGTTGTAAGCTGTGCCGTTAGCGTCAGGCACTTTGTGGGCCAACTGATGTTCAATCACTTCCGGCTTTACATGCAGTTCTTCGTGAAGGATCGTCCGAGCCATAGCCCTGAAGCCGTGCCCGGTTATTTCGGTCTTGGTGTCGTACCCCATGCGGCGTAACGCTGCATTGACTGCGGCCTCGCTCATTGGCTTCTGGGGGTCACGTCCGGGGAAAACGTGGCGTCCGTGTCCTGTCAAAGCATGAAGCTCTCGTAGGGTTACTACAACTTGTGACGCGAGCGGCACCAAGTGTTCTGTCTTGGTTTTTGTGACGAAGTAGCGCCATTCAGCTTTATCCAAGTCAAACATTTCCCATTCGGCTTTTCGCAACTCACCGGGCCGAACAAATACCCTCGGCGCAATCTCCAGGGCGCACTTGACCACAAACGTGCCTCTGAATGCTTCAAACGAGCGGAGCATGTCGCCAACCTCGCGAGGATCGGTGATGCTGGCGAAATTTCCCGAGACTGCTGATGGAATAGCACCTTTCAAGTCAGGGCATGGGTCACGCTCTGCCCTGCCTGTCGCTATCGCGTAGCGCATTACCTGACTAATCTGCCCCCGGCATCGATGGGCGGTATAGCGAGCGCCTCGCGCATCGATGCGACGAATGACCGACAACACATCTGGAGCGGAAATTTCGGTGACAGGCTTTGCACCAAGCCACGGGAAAACATCATTCTGCAGGCGAGCCAAGGTCTTATCGTACTGCCCGGAGGTGACTAGAGACTTCTGCCCTTCAAGCCACTCCCTGGCTATAACTTCAAAGCTGTTGGCGTTTAGCTCTTGCCTGGCTGCTTTCTGTGCTTTTCGATTCTCAGCCGGATCAACGCCTGCAGCCAGCAGCTTACGGGCTTCGTCTCGCTTGTTTCGTGCGTCCTTCAATCCGACATCGGGATAAGTGCCGAATGAGAGCAGCTTTTCTTTCCCATCAACCCTGAACTTCAATCGCCACCATTTGGCCCCATTCGGATTGATCAACAGGAAGAGGCCCTTCTCGTCGGTGAGCTTGTAGGGCTTTTCGGTCGGCTTGGCGGTGCGGATCGCTGTATCGGTCAAAGGCATTGGGGTAACTCCATCCCTGAATCGGTGTCAATCCGAGGTGTTTGGGGGTAACAGAACTCAGGATTTGCCCACCTACCCCCATGGTTACCCCCATCAATGCCCGGATGGTGTTGGACGATACTACACTCAGAAAAACAAAAATCCAATAAAAAACCCGCACTTAGGCGGGTTTTCTGGACTTGCTTGGATCACGTTAAACGCTTGATTGGTGCCCGGAGCGGGAATCGAACCCGCACAGCCATAAGCCGAGAGATTTTAAGTCTCTTGTGTCTACCGATTTCACCATCCGGGCTGGCTGGCCGATTATATCGATCGGTGCCGGGATATGAAAAAGGGAAAGCATGCGTGCTTTCCCTTTTTCTATATTTGGAGCGGCAGAAGAGTCTCGAACTCTCGACCTATACCTTGGCAAGGTATCGCTCTACCAACTGAGCTACTGCCGCATATTCTTTCGGTACAACTTTATTGCACCAAAATTCATGCTACTGAATTTTTGGAGCGGCAGAAGAGTCTCGAACTCTCGACCTATACCTTGGCAAGGTATCGCTCTACCAACTGAGCTACTGCCGCATCTTTTTGGAGGCGCGAGCCGGAGTCGAACCGACCTACACGGATTTGCAATCCGGTGCATAACCGCTTTGCTATCGCGCCTTCGCACTACTTTTACTGCTTTGGAAAAGCCGAGCTTTCCCGGTGAAACTGGAGCGGCAGAAGAGTCTCGAACTCTCGACCTATACCTTGGCAAGGTATCGCTCTACCAACTGAGCTACTGCCGCGTCAAACAGAGCGCGCATTATAGGCCAAGGGCGCGCGATGTCAACAGCGTCTTGCTATTTTTCTCCACTACGGCGGGCAATCTCGGGCCAGGCCATGCGCATGTAATATCCCATCGACCACAGAGTCAGCAATGCTGCGATCCACATCAACCAGTTACCCAATTGCTTCACATCCACGCCGAACAGGGGGACGTAGTAAAGCAAGAGCGGAATCGCCAGCATTTGTGCGGCGGTCTTGATCTTGCCGAGCATCGAAACGGCAACGCTCTTGGCTGCACCTATCTTGGCCATCCATTCACGCAGTGCAGAAATGGTGATTTCGCGGCCGATGATGATTGTCGCAACGATGGCGTCTGTTCGCCCAAGCTGAACAAGGATGATCAGCGCTGCGGCAACCATCAACTTGTCGGCAACCGGGTCAAGAAAGGCACCGAAAGCCGAGGTCTGATTCAGTTTGCGCGCCAGGTAACCATCTGCCCAGTCAGTCAGCGCCGCTGCCATGAAAATCAGTGTTGCCGCCACATCCCGCTCGCTGAGCGTGGCCCATGGCTCGGGCATGTAATAGACGGCGATCAGCAGCGGTATCGCAAGGATACGCAGCCATGTCAGCAGGATGGGTAAATTCAGGGGCATGCGTTCAGTGTAGCGCTATATAAATTTTTTCGGCCAATTCCCGACTGATGCCAGGCACTTCTTCCAATTGATCCATGCTCGCCGCCAGCACGCCCGGCAGGCCGCCGAAGCGGGCAACCAGTGCTTTTCTGCGAGCCGGACCAATCCCCGGCAAGCTTTCCAGCGTCGACGTCTTGCGTGCCTTGCTGCGCTGAGCCCGCATGCCCGTAATGGCAAAGCGATGGGCTTCGTCGCGAACTTCCTGAATCAGGTGCAGCGCAGGGTGGTCCGGGGGCAATTGTAGCGGCTCGCGCTGGTCAGGAAAAATCAGGGTCTCAAGCCCGGCCTTGCGCCCTTCCCCCTTGGCCACGCCTATCATCGGCAAGTGGGCCAAACCGAGATCCGCCAGAGCAGCATGTGCGGAAGCCACCTGCCCTTTGCCGCCGTCGATCAAGATCAGGTCGGGAGCCACGCCATCACCATTGGCGACTGCGTCGTAGCGGCGAAAAACAGCTTGTCGCATGGCGGCGTAGTCATCGCCGGGCGTGATATCGCGAATATTGAAACGACGGTAATCGGCTTTTTTCATCCCGTTACCGTGATAAACAACGCACGACGCCATCGTTGCCTCACCTTGCGTGTGGCTGATATCGAAACACTCGATACGGACAATCGCCTCTGGCAGACCCAGGGCATCCTGGAGCGCGGCAAGCCGTTGCTCTTGCTGGGCCGTTGCCTGGTTACGCGCCAGAATTGCCAGCTGGGCATTTTGCTTGGCCATATCCACCCAGGCACGATGCAGTACGGAGCGACCTTCCTGAATGGGCACTGGCCGACCAGCCAGTTCTGCCATGGTGCTTTCTGTTTCAGCGCGCTCTTCATCCTCTGGCAACGGAGATACCAGCAAGCGGGCCGGTGCCGGATGCGCGGCATAGTGCTGGTGAATGAAGGCCGTTGCGGCATCGGCGGCCGACGATTCCCCCGCATTGCTGGGAAACAGCGGCCGGTCACCGAGATGTCGCCCACCACGGACCATCGCCAGGTTGACGCACAACTGCCCGGCTTCCTTCAGGGCGACGATGATGTCAACGTCCTCGCCCTTGCTGCTGGAGATGAACTGCTTTTCCTGGACCTGGTGCAAGGACTGGATCTGGTCGCGATAGATCGCTGCCAGTTCAAAAGCCAGCCGGGCCGAAGCTTCCTCCATCGCCGCATTGAGGCGTTTGGTGACTTCCTGTTGTTTGCCAAGCAGGAACATTGCTGCCATCTGGACGTCGCCGGCGTAATCCTCGGGTGAAACATGCGCCACACAAGGACCGCTGCACCGTTTGATTTGATAGAGCAGACAGGGGCGCGAGCGATTGGCGAATACCGTGTCTTCACAAGTGCGCAGCCGGAACATTTTCTGCAGCAGGTGAATGCTGTCGCGCACTGCCCATGAAGAAGGATATGGCCCGAAGTAATCCGCCTTGCGATCCGGGTTGCCCCGGTAAAAACCCAGCCGAGGGTATTCGTCACGCGTCAGAACGATATAGGGGTAGGACTTGTCGTCGCGAAACAGGATGTTGTAACGCGGCGCCAGTGACTTGATCAGGTTGTTTTCAAGCAGCAGCGCTTCGGCTTCGGTACGCGTTGCAGTTGTTTCGATATGGTCGATCTGGCTGACCATGTGCGCGATCCGCAGGCTCGGCAGATTCTCGCGAAAATACGAAGTCACCCGCTTCTTGAGATTCTTGGCCTTGCCGACGTAAAGTACCGTGCCTTCCGCATTGAGCATGCGGTAGACGCCGGGCAATTCCGTCAGGGTGGCCAGGAAGGCCTTTGCATCGAAACTCATGGAGCGATAGGGCTAGCCGAGAAAAGCCTTGATATCGGCAAAAACGCCCTCGAAGCTTTCGCGCGTCAAGCGTCCGGTCCGCCAGTTGTAACCACTGCAATGGTAACTGGCCACCAGACGGCGGCCATCCGGCAAGGTGTGGGTGACGTTGTGACCGAAGGGGTAATCCTTGACCTTCAGGCCGTAGGTCCAGAGCAGCGCCTGATGGGCAATGGCGCCCAGCACGATGATCACTTTCAGGTTGGGCATGGCGGCCAACTCTGCCTTGAGATGGCTATTGCACTGGCGAATTTCCGCCGTTGTCGGCTTGTTGGCCGGCGGCAGGCAGCGCACCGCATTGGTAATTCGGCAATCGGTCAGGCTCATGGCCGGATTGGCCCACATATCCTTGCCCAGTGGCTCGCCTGCACTGGCGTAGCCAAAGCGATGCAAAGCCGGATAAAGCAGCTCACCTGCCACGTCGCCAGTGAATGGCCGGCCGGTGCGATTGGCGCCTTTTTCACCCGGCCCGAGGCCGACAACGAGCAAGCGGGCATCGAGCGAGCCGAAGGCGGGAACGGGAAGTGCGTGCCACTCAGGGTCACGTCGGCGGATATTGGCAAGGTGCTCGGCCAGCCTTGGGCAGGCGGTGCAGTCTCGGGGATCTTTGAACTCAGGCATGGCCGGAATGTTAGCATGGCGCCCCATGAAGCCTCATTGGGACATCTTTTGCCGGGTCATCGACAACTTCGGCGACATCGGCGTGTGCTGGCGCCTTGCCCGGCAACTGGCGGCCGAACATCATCTGGCGATCCGCCTGTGGGTCGATGACCTGAACAGTCTGAAGCCGCTTTGCCCGATGCTGGATACCGAGCTCCCGGCGCAAAACATCGCCGGTGTCGAAATTTGCCAATGGACGGCAGATTTCGCGGTCGACCGCGTTGCCGGGGTCATTATCGAAGCGTTTGCCTGCGAACTACCGGCTGCTTATATCGAAGCAATGGCTGGGGCGACGCCGAAGCCGCGCTGGATCAATCTTGAATACCTGACAGCAGAAAGCTGGGCTGACGGTTGTCACGGCATGGCCTCTCCCCACCCTTCCCTGCCGCTGGTCAAACATTTTTTCTTTCCCGGATTTACTGCTGCGACAGGCGGGCTGTTGCGCGAAAAAGGATTACTCGCCGCATGCGCCGCGACAGCCGCAAAAAAGACAGCGGATGAGCCGCTTGAAATCAGCTTGTTTTGCTACGACAGTGCACCTGTTGCCGAGCTGATCGATCTAATGGCCGGTTCGGCGCGGCCGATTCGCTGCCATGTTTCGCCCGGCAAACCCCTGGCTGCAGTGACGGCACACCTCGGCGGCAGCGGCCCGTGGCGATTGGGGCAGCTGTCGGTCGAGCCAATTCCGTTCTTGCCTCTGGATGAATATGACCGGCTGCTCTGGCGCTGCGATATCAATTTCGTGCGCGGCGAAGACTCTTTCCTGCGCGCCCAGTGGGCCGGCAAACCGTTTGTCTGGCAGATTTACGAGCAGGAAGACGAGGCGCACCTGATCAAGCTGGAGGCTTTCGTCCAACGCTACACCGAGGCCTTGCAGCCCGATCTTCGATCCAGTCTCAAGACAATTTTTAGCGCCTGGAATACCGGCCAGGGACTTGCTTCAGCCTGGGCTGACTTTCTCGCCAATCAGGCTGAAATCGAAGCCCACACCCTGGATTGGGCGGCAGGGCTGGCAAAAAGCCCGGATCTGGCGACCGCACTCGTCAATTTCTGCCGCCCCAAGGTATAATTTAACGTTTTTCTTTTTTCAGCTTTCGGGAATCTCAGTATGAAAACCGCAATGGAACTCCGCTCCGGCAACGTCATCATGGTCGGCGCCGACCCGCTCGTCGTCCAAAAGACCGAGTACAACAAGTCCGGCCGCAACGCTGCGGTCGTCAAAATGAAGCTCAAGAACCTGTTGACCGCAGCAGCTTCCGAAGCTGTTTACAAGGCTGACGACAAGTTCGAAGTTGTTCAGCTCGACAAGAAGGAAGTGACCTACTCCTACTTCGCCGACCCGATGTACGTTTTCATGGACGCCGACTACGAGCAGTTCGAAGTCGAAGCCGAAAACATGGTCGATGCGCTGAAGTACCTGGAAGACGGCCTGGCCTGCGAAGTCGTTTTCTACAACGGCAAGGCAATTTCCGTCGAACTGCCGAACAGCGTCGTTCGCGAAGTGGTCTACACCGAACCGGCCGTCAAGGGCGACACCTCCGGCAAGGTCATGAAGCCGGCCAAACTGGCTACCGGTTTCGAACTGCCGGTCCCGGCTTTCGTTTCGATCGGCGACAAGATCGAAATCGACACCCGTACCGACGAATACAAGAACCGCGTCAAGTAATCCAGCGGTTTTCGGCAGTGCGATCGGGCAGCTTCGGCTGCCCGATTCTTTTTTACTTGGCTGAATTGTCGGCTGTCACCAAACTGACCTGTTTTTCTGCCAGAATTCCGCTTTCGAACAACACCAGACTCTCGGATTCAAGATGACCTATAAAGTCTTTGTCGATGGACAGGAAGGCACGACCGGCCTGCAGATCAACGAATATCTCGCCAAGCGTGCCGATATCACGCTGCTCAAGATTGATGCCGACAAGCGCAAGGATGTCGCCGAGCGCAAACGCCTGATCAACGAATCCGACATCACCTTCCTCTGTCTGCCGGACGACGCTGCCAAGGAATCGGTCGCCCTGGTCGACAACCCGAACACTTGCGTTATCGATGCATCGACGGCGCACCGGATCAATCCGGAGTGGACGTTCGGCCTGCCCGAAGTTGCCAAGGATCAGCGCGAGAAAATTCGCCGCAGCAAGCGTATCGCCAATCCGGGTTGCCATGCCTCGGCCTTCATCCTGGCGCTCAAGCCGCTGGTCGCGGCTGGCCTTCTCCCGGTCGACACGCAAATTGCGGCCAATTCCATCACCGGCTATTCCGGTGGCGGCAAGAAGATGATCGCCGACTACGAGGCGGCCAGTGCCAGCGCGACACAACTGAAGGCACCGCGCTCTTACGCCCTGGCATTGAGCCACAAGCATCTGCCGGAAATGTGCGCCTACACCGGGTTGACCGTGGAACCGATCTTCCAGCCCATCGTCGGGCCGTTCTACAAGGGTCTGGCCGTCACTGCCTACCTGCACCCGAAGCAATTCACCCGCAAGGTCACGCCGACCGATGTCCAGAAGATCATTGCCGACTACTACGCCGGCGAAGCCTTCATCCGCGTCCTGCCGGTCGATCTGGAAGCCACGACCGAAGGCGGTTTCTACAACGTCGAAGCGAATAACGACACCAACCGGGTCGATATCGCCGTATTCGGCAACGAAGAGCGCATGCTGATCATTGCCCGCCTCGACAACCTGGGTAAAGGCGCCTCGGGCGCTGCAGTCCAGGCCATGAACGTGCATCTGGGCGTTGATGAAAGCCTTGGGCTGGTTTGATCGCTGATTGATCACTTGACCCGCCGCAGCGTTAGCTCCGGCGGGTTTTTATTTGCTGAACGTAATGAATACCGACTCTCCGGCACAGGCGCCCAACTGCATGCGTTGCCGCCACCATCTGATCACCTACGACACCCATTTTCCTTATGCCTGTCAGGCGCTGGGTTTCCGCAGCCGTCGCCAGCCCAGTCGCGACGTGCTGGAAAACTCCGGAATGATCTGCCAGTGGTTTGAGCCGCGCCAAGCGCGACCCTGACTCAGCCCTGAGCGGCAAACAATGCGCTGGCAACCGTCTGCGCAGCGAGCAGACGATCTGGTGGGAACGCGATGTCCTGCCCGGCATTGGCCGCCAGTCGCTCGACCCGTTGCCGGCGTACCGGGTCAATTTCCGGATGCCAGTTTTCAAGGACCAGCGCAACCGAGTCCGGTGAATTGCAGACCAGCAACATGTCGCAACCGGCGCCATACGCTGTTTGCACGCGAGCCAGCATGTCCCCCACCACGCCAGCCCCGGCCATTGATAAATCGTCGGTAAAGACGACGCCATTAAATTTAATGTTATTTCTTAGATAATCTATCCATCTATTTGAAAAAACAGCAGTATTGCAATCAAAACATTCATAAATAACGTGCGCCGCCATGACTGCATCAAGCGGCAAATGGCGGTACGGCAAGAGATCATCCTGCATCGCATCCAGCGGACGATCATCGATCGGCAACTCGACATGCGAATCCGGAATGACGTAACCATGCCCCGGATAATGCTTGCCGCAAGTACCCATACCACCCAGCTTCAAGCCCTCACCCAAGGCGCTTGCCAGGGCAATGATTACAACTGGATCACGGTGGAAGGCACGGTCGCCGATAACTCGCGAAGGGCCGTAATCGAGATCGAGCACCGGGGTGAATGAGTAATCGACACCGCAGGCACGCAATTCAGCGGCCAGCACAAAGCCGACATCGCGCGTCGCAGACAGGCCGGCTTCGGGATCACGGTCGTAAAGCTGGCCCAATGTCCGCATCGACGGCAGGCGGGTAAAACCTTCGCGGAAGCGCTGCACCCTGCCCCCTTCATGATCGACGGCGATCAGCAGTTTGGGTTGGCGCAGCGCATGAATTTCTCGGGTGAGCGCGGTCAACTGCTCACGATCGGCATAATTGCGCGAAAACAGGATGATGCCGCCGACCAGCGGATGACAGAGTCGCTCGCGATCCAGATCGGTCAATGCGTGGCCGTCAATATCGATCATCAGCGGACCGAGCGGAATATGCTTCATGCGTGCTCCAGAATGACATGGGCGATGGCGTAATCCGCTTCATCGCTGATCGATAGGTGGGCCTTGAGTTGCTTGTTTTTGATCATTTCAGCCAGTTGACCGTGAAAAACCAGCGTCGGCTTGCCGAGTTCGTCATGCCCGACGGCAATGGCAGGTAAAACGGCTGGCGGACGCACACCGGTGCCGAGTGCCTTGCTGAAGGCTTCCTTGGCCGCAAAGCGTTTGGCGAGAAAACGCCCCTTGTCGGCAGCTCGCTCGAAATCAGCCCGTTCATCGGGCGCCAGCAGTCTGTCCAGCGCCTTCTCGCCGTGCCGGTCCCACATGCCTTGCAGGCGGGCAATGGCAACGATATCGGTGCCGATGCCGTAAATCATTCGCCGCGCTGCGCCGCTTCGCGCATCAGTTGTTTCATTTCACGAACCGCTTCGCGCAGGCCGACGAAAACCGAGCGGCTGACGATGGAATGACCAATGTGCAGTTCGCGAATACCTTCCAGTCGGGCGACCGGCTGAACGTTGTAGAAATTCAGTGCATGCCCGGCGTTGAAGCGCATGCCGAGTTGCCGGATGGCAATACCGGCCTGACGGATTTTTTCCAGCTCGGCCAGCACGGCCGGCGCTTCGGCATCGCGCCCATGCGCATGAAAAGCGTGGGCGTAGGGGCCAGTATGGATTTCGCAGACACGGGCACCAATCCGGGCGGCAGCCTCGATCTGGGCCTCTTCGGCATCGATGAAGACGCTGGTCACGATACCCGTATCGGCCATGCGCCCGATCACGCCTTTCAGGCGCGCCTCCTGGGCGAGCACATCGAGACCACCTTCGGTCGTCACCTCATGCCGTCCTTCCGGGACCAGCATGGCCATTTCCGGCTTCAAGCCACAGGCAATGCCAACCATTTCATCCGTTGCCGCCATTTCGAAATTAAGCTTGATCTGCGTCGTATCGCGCAGGCGGCGGACGTCGTCATCCTGGATGTGACGGCGGTCTTCACGCAGATGCACGGTAATCCCGTCGGCTCCGCCGAGATGAGCCTCGACGGCCGCCCAAACCGGGTCCGGCTCGTAGGTCATGCGTGCCTGACGCAGCGTGGCAACGTGGTCGATATTGACGCCAAGTTCGATCATAGTTCCTGTAACTCCTTGAATATCTTTCGTGTTTCGAGTTCGATACCGGCCAGGTAATAGGCCATCAGGCTGCGCATCAGCATTTTTGCCTCGCTGCGCGAACGCGGATTGGAAAAATCCTCTGCTTCAAGATCGAGCAAGGTTTGGCCGCCAACAATTTGTGCCGCAGCCTCATCGTGCGCCATGCGCACAGGCCCTTGCTCCATCCGGTAGCTGTAGAAAGCATCAGGCACAATCGCCTGGCCTTCGCTATCGTGATTCAGGGTCAGGCCATAACCCAGTTCCTGCAGCAAGGCCTTTTCAAAACTGCGCAGGTTGGCTTCGCGTACTTTGCCGGTCGGATCGGCCGCAAGGCGAGCGAGCATGTCGCCATAGCGCTCGAAAAGATGCTCATGGGCATCTTCACGGGGCAACAGGTGCATCAGCAATTCATTGAGGTAATAGCCGCAAAACAGGGCTTCGCCGGCCAGTAGCGGCAAGCCGCCCTGCCATTCGGCCTTCATCAGCGTCAGGACTTCGCCCTTGCCGGCCCAAGCTACTTCAATCGGCTGAAAAGCCATCAGCAGCCCGCGAATCGCGGCGCGCGGGCGGCGGGCACCACGGGCCAGCAGCGACATCCGCCCGAAGTCGCGGGAAAACACTTCAACGATGAGACTGGTTTCCCGAAACGGGTAGGTGTGCAAGACGTAGGCCGGCTGGCCGTCGACTTTGCCGCGCAGGTTCATTCGTAACCGAGACTCTTGAGCAAGCGTTCGTCGTCGTTCCAGCCGGATTTCACCTTGACCCAGATTTCAAGGTAAACCTTGCCGTCGAACAAGCGCTCCATGTCCTGGCGGGCTTCGCTGGCGATACGCTTGAGCGACTCGCCGCCCTTGCCGATAACGATGGCCTTGTGGCCTTCGCGGTCGACAACGATGGCGGCGAAGATTCGACGCAGGTTGCCTTCGGTCTCGAATTTCTCGATTTCGACGGCAGTGGCATACGGCAACTCATCGCCGAGCAGACGGAAAACTTTTTCGCGAATGTATTCCGAAGCCAGAAAACGTTCGCTCTTGTCGGTCAGTTCATCCTCGGGGAACATCAAGCCTTCATTTGGCAGATGCTTGCGTGCGGCGGCCAGCAAATCGTCGGTCTGACGGCCCTTGGCAGCACTGACCGGCACGACTGCCGCGAAATCGTATTCGGCCGAAACCATGGCAACGAAGGGATACAACTCGGTCCGATCCTTGATCTGGTCGGTCTTGTTGATCACCAGGATGACCGGCCGGTCTTTCGGCAACAGGCGAATGACCGCTTTGTCCTTGTCGTCGAAACGACCAGCTTCAACCACGAAGAGAACGACATCGACGTCCGCCAAAGTTTGCGTCACACCACGGTTCATCGTGCGATTCAGCGCATTCGAGAACTTGGTCTGGAAGCCCGGTGTATCGACGAAGACAAACTGGGCATCGTCGTTTGTCACGATGCCGGTGACGCGGTGGCGGGTAGTTTGCGCCTTGCGCGAGGTGATGCTGATTTTTTCGCCCACCAGGCGATTCAGAAGGGTCGACTTCCCGACATTCGGGCGACCGACGATGGCGATATAGCCGGAGTGCATTTTTTTCATGCCTTGAGTACTTTCAGTGCGTTGTCAGCGGCAACTTGCTCAGCGATACGGCGACTGGTGCCGTGACCGATCGTACGCAAGGGCGGATTTTCGATTTCGCAGGCAACTTCGAAACGCTGTTCGTGCGCAGCGCCCGTCGCTTCAAGCAAGTGATATTTGGGAAGAGCTTTCTTGCGCCCCTGAAGCCATTCCTGCAGACAGGTCTTGGCGTCCTTCTTGACCTCGCCGGGCGTCAGCGCCTCGAACAGGGGCTGATAGAGGCGATTGATCACCGCATCGACCGCTTCGAAACCGGCATCGAGATAAATCGCACCGAACAGGGCTTCCAGAGCATCGGCCAGAATCGATGGACGTTGGGCGCCACCGCTTTTGAGCTCCCCCTCGCCCAGACGAAGATATTCGCCGACCTTGAGCTTGAGGGCCAGGCCATGCAGCGCATCTTGCCGGACAAGATTGGCTCGCTGACGTGACAAATCGCCTTCCGGCATCGCAGGAAAACGCCTGTATAAGGCGGCGGCAACCACGCAATTCAGCAAGCCATCACCGAGAAACTCAAGTCGCTCGTTATTCGGCGAGCCGAAACTACGATGCGTCAGTGCCGTCTTGAGCAAGCTCGGGTCGGCAAATCGGTGACCGATGGCCTGGGCCAATGCAACGGCGCTCATGCCTTAGTTTCCAGCGGTCGTTCCCTTGTAGTCGATCAGCAGGCTGACGTTCGCAAAGAGAGGAATACGTTTTTCATAGGCAAATTCGATCACGATCTTGCCGCCATCCTTGAATATTTCGAGTTGGCTTGACGGCATGGCCAGATGATCGATCTCGGCATATTTGTCAAAAGCCTTGCGCACATCGGTCACGCTGGCATCCGGCGCTACTTGTGCAACGACAGCCTTCGTATCCTTGAGCGTCTTGGCGTACTCGATGTAGGTCGGAGCAACCTTCATCCCCAGAACAGCCACAAGCACCAGAACAATGCTCCAGAACAGCAAACCGGAAAGCGCAACGCCACGTTGTTTTTTCATATTCACTCTCAGCGGAATGAACCGATACGGCTCAGATCACTTAAATTCAACCAGATAAAGAACGCTCTGCCAACGATATTTTCTTCTGGCACGAAACCCCAGGCACGGCTGTCCCGGCTGTTGTCACGATTGTCGCCCATCATGAAGTAATGGCCTGCCGGAACTTTGCAAACAACGCCTGCGGCATTGTAGGTACAGTTTTCACGATGAGGAAAATGTGCCGGGTCAGGGATGAAAGCCGGTGCATCCTTGTCGTTCAGGAAACGGTGTTCGACCTCGCCAAGTTTCTCGCTGAACTGATCGGAGAAATAAAGGCGTTCCTTATGCTCGAAATCGGCCTGTTTGCTTGCGTCGACCGCCTGACCGTTAATCGTCAGTCGCTTGTTCTGGTAGGCAATCGTATCGCCAGGCAAGCCGACAACACGCTTGATGTAATCCAGCGAAGGATCTTCCGGGTAGCGGAAAACCATCACATCGCCGCGCTGCGGATCGTTGATGCTGATGATTTTCTTGTTGATCACCGGCAGGCGGATGCCGTAGGTGAATTTGTTCACAAGGATGAAATCACCCACCAGCAAGGTCGGGATCATCGAACCGGAGGGGATCTTGAACGGTTCGAACAAAAAGGAACGCAGCACGAAAACGATCAGGATGACCGGAAAGAAGCTGGCGCCCCACTCCACCCAGAGCGGTTCCGGTGCATTGCGAGCCCGCAATTTACGGCATTTGAGGACGTCGACCGCGTAAAGTGCACCCGTGATCAACAGCAGGACAAAAAGAATCAGCGCAAAGTTCATCGTTCGGTTTCTTAGTTATCGACGCGCAAAACGGCAAGGAAGGCTTCCTGCGGGATTTCAACACTACCCACCTGCTTCATCCGTTTCTTGCCGGCCTTTTGCTTCTCAAGCAGCTTTTTCTTCCGGCTGATGTCGCCGCCATAACACTTGGCCAGCACGTCCTTGCGCATTGCCTTGACGTTTTCACGCGAGATGATGTGCGAACCAATCGCTGCCTGGATAGCCACGTCATACATCTGGCGGGGAATCAGCTCGCGCATCTTGGAAGCCAGCTCACGTCCGCGATACGTCGCATTGGAGCGGTGCACGATGAGCGACAGGGCATCAACCTTCTCGCTGTTGATCAGGATATCGAGCTTGACCACATCGGCCGCACGATATTCCTTGAAGTCGTAGTCGAGCGAGGCGTAGCCTTTGGAGCAGGACTTCAGCTTGTCGAAGAAATCCATCACCACTTCGGCCATCGGCATTTCATAGACCAGTTTGACCTGGCGGCCGTGGTAATGCATGTCGACCTGATTGCCACGCTTCTGATTGCACAGCGTGATGACGTTGCCGAGGTAATCCTGCGGAACGAAGATGGTCGCCGTGATGATCGGCTCGCGGACCTCTTCCGTCTTGGTGATTTCCGGCAGCTTGGCCGGATTTTCCACCTGGACCACGGTGCCGTCACGCAAAACAACTTCATAGACGACAGTTGGGGCCGTCGTGATCAGATCCTGGTCAAACTCGCGCTCAAGACGTTCCTGGACGATTTCCATGTGCAGCAAACCGAGGAAGCCACAACGGAAACCAAAACCGAGCGCTTGTGACACTTCCGGCTCATATTGCAGGGAGGCATCATTCAGCTTGAGCTTTTCAAGCGATTCGCGCAGTGAGTCGTACTGGTTCGATTCAACCGGATACAAGCCGGCAAACACCTGCGGCTTGATTTCCTTGAAACCGGGCAAAGCTTCGCTCGCCTTGCGGTCGACCGTGGTAATCGTGTCACCGACCTTGGCGGCTTTCAGTTCCTTGATGCCGGAAATGACGAAACCAACCTCGCCCGCACGCAATGAGGGACGCTGCTCGGATTTGGGGGCAAAAACGCCAACCTGTTCGCACAACTGAATCGCCTCTGTGGCCATGAAGAACAGCTTGTCTTTCGGCTTCATTTCGCCTTCGACCACGCGTACCAGCATGACCACGCCGACGTAGTTGTCGAACCACGAGTCGATGATCAAGGCCTTGAGTGGCGCGCTACGATCGCCCTTGGGCGGCGGCACACGGGCAATCACGGACTCAAGGATGTCGGCCACACCGAGACCGGTCTTGGCTGAGCAAAGCACCGCATCGGTTGCATCGATCCCGATCACATCCTCGATTTCCTGACGGGCATTGTCCGGATCGGCCGATGGCAAATCGATCTTGTTCAGTACCGGCACGACCTCGACATCAAGATCGAGCGCCGTGTAGCAGTTGGCGACTGTCTGCGCCTCAACGCCTTGAGAAGCATCGACAACAAGCAGCGCTCCCTCGCAGGCTGACAGCGAACGGGAAACTTCGTACGAGAAGTCGACGTGTCCCGGCGTATCAATCAAATTGAGGTTATAGACCTTGCCATCCCGCGCCTTGTATTTCAGGGCGGCAGTCTGGGCCTTGATGGTAATGCCGCGCTCGCGCTCGATATCCATCGAGTCAAGCACCTGCGCTTCCATTTCGCGATCGGAAAGGCCACCACAAAGGTGGATGATGCGATCTGCCAGCGTCGACTTGCCATGGTCGATATGCGCGATGATCGAAAAGTTTCTAATTAGATCCATTGATGCTAGTAAAAAAGGGCGCTTTCACGGCGCCCTTCCCTGTTCAGAAGACCCTGAATTTTAGCGGATTTTGGTCAAATATTCACGGACTTTAGGGGCGTCCAGGAAGTAATGGCAGAGTTCAACCTCGCCATGCAGCAACACAGGCACCAGTTCATCGTAGCGAGCTTCCAGTTCAGGATACGCATCGACATCGATAACGAGCACCGTCGCCGCGAATTCAGCGGCGATCGGGGCCAGGGCCACTTCCATGTCATGACAGAGATGGCAGTAGCTGCGACTCAACAATTTGAGTTCAATTGCCATTCAAGCCCTTTATGGTTACAAAAGTCTGCATTTCACCGCGCCGAATCAGCAACGTTACGTTGCTACCCTTCTCAAACTGGGCAAGCAACTTGTTGAATTGCTCAACGGTGCGGGCCTCCGTGGTTGCTCCCTTGCTGATCAGCGCAACGATGATGTCCCCCGCCCGAAGTTCAGAACGTGCTCCGGCACCACGAATATCCTCGATAAGCAAGCCTGACTGGAGTTTCAACTCGCGCTTTTGTTCAGGCGTTAGTTCGCTGACCACCAGACCAAGTCGATTCGCCGCCTGTTCTGCTGGCTTGATGCCACGCTGCGGTCGACTGGCCGCTTGTTTCTCGTCAGCCATTTCACCGACAACGACCGGAATGTCGCGTGTTGCGCCCTTGCGCCAGACTTGAAGCACCGAACGCGTACCCGGCCGCGTTGCACCGACCATGCGTGGCAGATCGGCTGAATTGCCGATTACCTTGCCCTCGAAACGGAGAATGACATCGCCCGCCTCCAAGCCGGCCTTGTCTGCCGGCCCGCCTTTTTCGACGGCATTGACCACAGCCCCCATCGGCTTGCTCAAGCCGAGCGAGTCAGCCAGCTCCTTGCTGACTTCCTGGATCACAACCCCCAGTCGACCGCGACTGACCTTGCCCGAGGCGCGCAATTGATGCTGGACATCCATCGCCACATCGATCGGAATAGCAAACGAAACACCCATATAACCGCCGCTGCGGCTATATATCTGCGAATTGATGCCTACCACTTCGCCACGCATGTTGAACAAGGGGCCACCAGAGTTACCCGGATTGATGGCCACGTCAGTCTGGATAAACGGCACGTAATTCTCTTGCGGCAGCGAGCGCCCCTTGGCCGAAACAATCCCGGCCGTCACCGAGTTATCGAAACCAAAAGGGGAACCGATCGCCACCACCCACTCGCCAACCTTCAATTGCGCCGGGTCGGCCAACTTGACGACAGGCAGATTGCTGGCCTCAATCTTGATCAACGCCACATCCGTCCGTTTGTCGGCACCAATGATTTTGGCTTTGAATTCACGCTTGTCCGTCAGGCGAACGGTGACCTCATCCGCGCCATCGACAACGTGAGCATTGGTCAGGATGTGCCCGTCGGCACTGATCACGAAACCGGAACCGAGCGACTTGTTCTCAAACTCCCGAGGCGCATTCCCACCGGGAGCGCGTGGGATGAATCGCTTGAAAAACTCGAAGGCCGGGTCGCTTTCATCGAACGGGAAAGGCGTTGCCTGAGCATTACGCGCCACTTGTGTCGTACTGATATTGACGACTGCTGGCCCCTGCTTCTCAGCCAGTTCGGAAAAATCCGGCAAACCGCGAGACTGTGCGCTGGCCAGAGAAAAGAACAGACAAAGGGAAATCAAAACCATGAAACGTTTCATGGGCAGTTACCTCCTGATCAACTAGGAACGGGAAATAATATGGGGACGAGCCGCGTAATTTCCAGCGCCGTCCCGCGAACGAAAACGAACGTACAGCACCGCGAGCAGCAATGCGGAAACTGCGCCGAGCATCGAGCCGACATCGCCATATTGAGCGCCGAATGCGGCGCCGGCGATTGTCGCGGTCAACGGCACGCCATAAGCCAGATTGGCCACTCGACGCACACTGCCCGGTGCAATGGCAACGGTGACCCGATCACCAACGGAAGCCCCGATTGCGTTATCGACACGATAGGTTTTGGGACCGGCACAAAACATCTGTGTCAGATTCTGGCCGCCACAGCCCCCTTCTTCATGGCAGCGACCACAACCGCCGGACTCAACCTCAACAACGGCCTGCGTTGCATCCAGCGCCCGAACAACCGCCCGGACGGTACTCGACTCGGTCGGCGCGCTCACCAGCGACGATCCGGCGCAATATCGAGCAAGGGCCGCAATTTGGCAGCCACAGCTTCGCGTGCCCGGAAAATGCGGGAGCGAACAGTACCTATCGGACAATCCATGATCTCGGCAATCTCATCGTAGGACATGCCGTCGATTTCGCGCAGAACGATGGCCTGGCGCAACTCATCGGGCAAGGCATCCATGGCGGCATTGACTGTCTGACCGATTTGTTTCGACAGTAAAAGGCTTTCCGGCGTGTTGATATCACGCAACAGGCCCGCATCCTCGAAAGTTTCGGCCTCCTCGCTATCGAACTCGGTACTGGTCGGCGCACGCCGGCCTTGTGATACCAGATAGTTTTTTGCGGTATTGATACCGATCCGGTAGAGCCAGGTATAGAAAGCACTGTCCCCCCGGAAGGAGGGCAAGGCACGGTAAGCCTTGATGAAAGCCTCTTGGGAGACGTCCTCCACCTCGGCCGGATCGCGAATAAAGCGCGACAGCAAACGCCCCAGCTTTCGCTGATATTTGCTAACCAACAGGTCGAAGGCGTGCTTATCTCCGCCTTGCGCCTTCTCGACCAGTTTTTGATCGACCTCGCGCTCAGTCATGGCTCTCGTGTTTCCCGGGGAAATCATTGGTATGTTTATGGAGCGCAGTATAGCGCAGGCGTTTTATGGCTGCCGATAGGTAATTATCCTTAATTGTGACTTTATGTAACGGGATGAATCGTTGGCTGCGTGCTATATTTCGCGCGAAATAAACCCACCAAAGAACAGCCGTGCAGAATTTTGATGTCCTTATCATTGGCAGTGGCCTTGCCGGTCAGTCAGCCGCTCTTCGCCTGGCAAAGCATTGCCGCGTGGTTCTTGTCAGCAAACGGAGTCTCGAAGACTCTGCATCCGGCTGGGCCCAGGGCGGCATTGCCGCGGTCCTCGACAGCCAGGACTCAATCGAAGCACACATCCTTGACACACAAATCGCCGGTGCCTGGCTCAACGATGAGCCGGCAACCCGCTTTGTCGTTGAAAACGGTCGTCGTGCAATCGATTGGCTGATCGAACAGGGCGTTCCCTTCACCAAGGATGCCGCCGGCTACCACCTGACCCGCGAAGGCGGCCATAGCGCACGTCGGGTCATTCACGTCGCGGATGCTACTGGTTTTGCCGTGCAGGACACGCTGACTAAAAAAGTCCGCGCCAACCCAAACATCACTATTCTTGAAAGCCACATTGCCATCGACCTGATCACCGGCGACAAACTCGGCACGGGCGAAAATCGGTGCTTTGGTGCCTATATACTAGATAGCCGCAGCGGCGATGTGATCACGATCGGCGCGAACAATACACTGCTTGCCACGGGCGGCGCCGGCAAGGTTTATCTCTATACGACCAATCCGGATACTTCGACGGGGGATGGCATTGCCATGGCCTACCGTGCCGGATGCCGCGTTTCGAACATGGAATTCATCCAGTTCCATCCCACCTGCCTGTATCACCCGCAAGCCAAATCATTCCTGATCTCGGAGGCTGTACGCGGTGAAGGCGGTCTGCTTCGCCTGCCTGACGGCACTCGTTTCATGCTCGACCATGACGAACGCGCCGAACTGGCACCGCGTGACATCGTGGCGCGAGCCATCGATTTTGAAATGAAAAAACGCGGCCTCGATTGCGTTTTCCTCGACATTTCACACAAAGGCGAAGAGTTCATTCGCACCCATTTTCCAAACATTCACGCCCGTTGCCTCGAACTCGGTATCGACATCACCAGCCAACCGATTCCTGTCGTTCCTGCCGCGCACTACACCTGCGGCGGCATCGTCAGCGACCTGCATGGCCGTACCGATGTTGCCGGCCTGTATGTCGCCGGCGAAGCATCGTGCACCGGCTTGCATGGAGCGAATCGCCTGGCCTCGAACTCCCTGCTTGAATGCCTCGTTTTTGCCGAAGCTGCGGTCAACGACATTCTGGCAAGTAAAACCATGGATGCCCCTGCACTTCCCCAATGGGACGAGAGCCGGGTCACGGATGCCGACGAAGAAGTCGTCATTTCACACAACTGGGACGAATTGCGTCGTTTCATGTGGGATTACGTCGGGATTGTCCGGACAACCAAGCGCCTGAAGCGTGCCAAACACCGTATTGGCTTGTTAAAACGTGAAATTGACGAGTTTTATGCCAACTTCCGGGTCAGTCACGACCTGATCGAGTTGCGCAACCTGGTGGTAACGGCTGATTTGATTGTCCGCTGCGCCATGCAACGCAAGGAAAGCCGCGGCCTGCACTTCTCGCGCGACTACCCGGAAATGCTGTCAAAAGCAAAAAACACCGTTCTCAAGCATCGTCGCTCGGGGCATTGAACGAAGCCCGCCAGCGCAAAAAAGTGCGCAGGCGGCGAAAATTTTGCTTATCAAGGCTGTCGACCGTGGCAATCATCACGATCGCTCCGGTTTGCCCGGATTTCAAACGAAATACCGTCAGCCACGGATGGACAATAGCGCCGGGCAATAATTGCATGGTGACAGCCTCTGCCTCTGACACCGAAAGCAGGTTTATATCGCCGTTATGTTCAAGGCGAATGCACGGTATCGGTGTTTTGTAGCAACGCCATGCGGTGATGCCCAATGCGCCGATCACTGCCAATCCAGCCAGACGAAATGCCAGGTCCACGGGCATCAAAAAGACCGTGATACCTGCCAGCACAGCAGTAAATTGGAGCGCGATACCGATAAAACGAGAACGGTGCAGCCCGATGGTGATCGGAAGCTGCACCGTTCTATTCCTTTCGGAAACCGCTTTTAGATACGCTTGAAAACCAGCGATCCGTTGGTCCCACCAAAGCCGAAGTTGTTCTTCAGCGCATATTCAATATTCATTGGTCGTGCCGTATTGGCACAGTAATCAAGATCGCACTCCGGATCCTGATTAAAGATATTGATTGTCGGTGGGGAAATCTGGTTATGTAGTGCCAGCACGGTAAACAGCGACTCGATACCGCCCGCACCACCCAGCAAGTGACCAGTCATCGACTTCGTCGAATTGACCACCAGCTTGTAGGCAGCATCACCAAAGGCAGCCTTGACTGCATCCGACTCGTTCTTGTCGCCCAAAGGCGTCGACGTACCATGGGCATTCAGGTACTGAACATCGGATGGAGCAATACCGGCATTCTTCAGTGCATTGACCATGGAACGACGTGGGCCGTCCATGTTCGGTGCGGTGATGTGATAAGCATCGGCACTCATGCCGTAGCCAACCAGTTCGGCATAGATCTTGGCGCCGCGGGCCTTGGCGTGTTCGTACTCTTCAAGAACAAGAACACCGGCTCCTTCACCCAGCACAAAGCCATCGCGATCCTTGTCCCACGGACGACTAGCCGTGCTGGGATCATCGTTGCGCGTCGACAAGGCGCGAGCGGCACAGAAACCGCCCATGCCGAGCGGCGAAACGGTTGATTCAGCACCGCCGGCCACCATCACGTCGGCATCACCGTATTCGATGATACGTGCAGCATCACCGATTGAATGTGTTCCTGTAGTACAAGCGGAAACCAGGGCGATATTCGGCCCCTTGAACCCGTATTCGATCGACAGATTGCCGGAAATCATGTTGATGATCGAGCCAGGCACAAAGAACGGCGATACCTTGCGGACACCACCGGCTGTGTACTCTTCCTTGGTTTGCTCGATCAGCGGCAAACCGCCGATGCCCGAACCAATGGCTACACCGACGCGTTCCAGATCGACAACGTTTTCCTTGTCCAGACCTGCATCACGTACAGCCTGCATGCCGGCAGCCAGGCCGAAATGGATGAAATCATCCATTCGCCGCGCATCCTTGGCAGAAATGTATTGGGTGATATCAAAGTTCTTGACCTCACCGCCAAACTGAACCGGGAAGGTGGATGTATCGAACTTGGTGATGGGGGCAATACCGGAACGACCTGCCAGAATATTCTGCCAAGCTTCTTCGACGGTATTTCCGACCGGACTGACAATGCCCAGACCGGTGACTACGACTCTGCGACGCGCCAAGGTGCACTCCGAAAGCAAATGTAGCAAGGCCGGCCATGGGGGCCGGCCTTGCCTGGTTCAACCAGAATTGGATTACTTCTTGTTGGCGAGGATGAAATCGACAGCCTGTTGAACCGTCGTGATCTTTTCAGCCTGGTCGTCCGGAATTTCGGTCTCGAATTCCTCTTCCAGTGCCATGACCAGTTCAACGGTGTCCAGGGAATCCGCGCCCAGATCGTCCACGAAGGAGGACTCGTTCTTGATGTCCGCTTCGTTCACGCCCAGTTGTTCGGCGACGATCTTCTTGACGCGCTCTACGATGTTATCCATTAGAAAAGCTCCTTCCCCTGAGGGGTACGAAAAAAAACGTTATAAGTTTACCAAAAGCCGGGGCTTCGGGGAATTAATCCATGAACATGCCGCCATTCACATGCACTGTCGTGCCGGTGACATAGGCAGCTGCCGGGGATACGAGGAAACTGACGGCACCGGCGATATCCTCCGGTGTGCCAGCACGGCCAAGCGGAATGGAAGCCAGCATGGCTTCCTTCTGCTTGTCATCGAGTGCATGCGTCATGTCGGTTGCAATAAAGCCCGGCGCAACGCAGTTGACCGTGATGTTGCGGCTACCCAGTTCACGTGCCAGCGAACGGGACATGCCAGCGACGCCAGCCTTGGCGGCGCAATAGTTGGCCTGCCCGGCATTGCCGGAGTAGCCCACCACGGAAGTAATATTAACAATACGGCCAAAACGGGCTTTCATCATGCCGCGCATGACACCGCGCGAAAGCCGGAATACCGCTTTCAGGTTGGTATCGATGACGGCATCCCACTCATCGTCACCCATGCGCATGGTCAGATTGTCACGAGTAATTCCGGCGTTATTGACCAAAATCCCGATCGCGCCAAATTCCTTGGAAATATCAGCCAGTGCCGCATCAGTCTGCGGTACATCGCAGACATCGAGTGCAATACCCTTGCCCTTGATACCTGCTTCAGCCAGATAGGCAGAAATTTTTTCTGCGCCATCGGCACTGGTTGCAGTACCAACGACAGTTGCGCCCTGCTTTCCCAGTTCGAGTGCAATGGCACGCCCGATACCGCGGGTGGCACCGGTAACCAGTGCAATTTTATCGTTCAACATGATTATTCCAGCCCAAGATTTGCTTCGATCGAGGCGGCATCAGCCAGTGCGACGCCACTTACCCCGTCGGCACAGCGCTTGGTTAGGCCAGCAAGAACTTTGCCCGGACCGCATTCGGCGACGGTGGTCACGCCCAGCGCAGCCATGGCCTGAATGGTTTCCACCCAGCGAACAGGGTTGTAAGCCTGGCGAATCAGGGCATCCTTGATGCAGGCTGGATCGTTTTCGATGGCAACATCAACGTTGTTGATTACCGGAATATTCGGTGCGTTCAGTGTCAATTCAGCCAGACGTGCGGCCAGCTTGTCGGCGGCAGGACGAATCAGCGAAGAATGGAACGGGGCAGAAACCGGCAATGCCTTGGCCATTTTTGCCCCACGGGCTTTGCAGGCCTCCATGGCGCGTTCGACTGCCGCCTTGTGGCCGGCAATTACGGTCTGACCATTGGCGTTGAAGTTAACTGGTTCGACAACCTCGCCCTGTGCTGCCTCAACGCAGGCTGCGACGATACCGGCATTATCAAGCCCCAGTACTGCGGCCATTGCACCGGTACCCACCGGAACGGCTTCCTGCATTGCGGCGGCGCGCAGACGCACCAGCGGCACAGCATCCTTGAACTCAATCACGCCAGCAGCAACCAGTGCGGAGTATTCGCCCAGGCTATGTCCGGCGAGAACAGCAGGTTGGCGGCCGCCTTTTTCCAGCCACAAGCGCCATGCAGCGATTGCTACGGTCAACATGACTGGCTGCGTATTAACGGTTTGGGTGAGGATTTCAGCCGGACCTTCGGCAACCATGGCCCACAGATCATCGCCCAATGCCGCCGAGGCTTCGTCAAAAGTGGCGCGGACAACGGCTGCATCGCCGTAGGCGGCCATCATGCCAACACTTTGTGAGCCTTGGCCGGGAAAAACGAAAGCAAAAGACATTCTTCGGTCTCCTGTATCAGAATTCAAGCAGGGCTGCGCCCCAGGTGAAGCCGCCACCGACGCCTTCAAGCAAAACTTTCTGGCCGCGCTGGATGCGGCCATCGCGCACAGCTTCATCGAGAGCTAGCGGCACCGAAGCAGCCGAGGTATTGCCGTGGCGGTCGACGCTGACAATCACTTTGCTGCGATCAATTCCCAGGCGCTTGCCGGTCGCTTCGATGATGCGGATATTGGCTTGATGCGGAATCAACCAATCGACATCGTTCGTTGCGCAATTCGCAGCAAGACAGACTTCTTCGGCAATATCAGCCAGAACGCGCACGGCAAACTTGAAGACAGCCTGCCCGTCCATGCGCAGGAAAGGATCGCCAGTCACTTGCCCGCCACAAATCTGGCCTGGCACGTTGAGAATTCCGTTCTGGCTGCCATCGGCATGCATTGCAGTTGCAAGAATGCCGGTTTCTTCGGAGGCTTCAAGAACAACCGCACCCGCACCATCGCCAAAAAGCACGCAGGTGCCGCGATCATTCCAGTCGAGAATACGCGAAAAAACTTCTGCACCGATCACAAGCGCCCGCTTGTGACTGCCGGAACAAATGAATTTTTCAGCAATGCCGAGCGCGTAGGTGAAGCCGGCACAAACAGCCTGGACATCGAATGCCGCAGCCCCCTTGTTACCCAGGTTGCCCTGAATCAAACAGGCGGTGCTCGGGAAAATAAAGTCCGGCGTCGATGTGGCAACGATAATCAGATCAAGATCGCCGGCTGATACGCCCGCCATTTCGAGCGCACGTTGTGCAGCAATAAGACCCAATTCACTCGAGGTTGCACCCGGCGTGGCCAGGTGACGACTGCGAATACCGGTCCGCGTCACAATCCATTCATCGTTCGTATCGATGCCACGTGCTGCGAGGTCGTTGTTGCTGACAGGCTCACCGGGCAGGTAGCTACCAGTACCGATCAATCGTGCAAACATTCAGATACTCTCTCCGGCTTCAGCCGGTGCAGCGCTGGTCATCTCGGCGATACGACCGGCGATTCGCTCCAGGACACGGTTCTCTGCAGCGTCGTACGCCCGGCCAATCGCATTGCCGAATGACAGAACGTCAGCCGAACCATGACTTTTGACGGAAATGCCCTTCAAACCAAGCAGGATCGCACCGTTATAACGACGATGATCGAAACGGCGTTTGAAATTATTCAACACGGATATGGCGATCAGTGCGGCAAATTTGGTCAGCCAGTTGCGCTTGAATTCGCTGCGCAAGGAAGACGCCAGCATCTGCGCCAGGCCTTCCGATGTTTTAAGTGCCACGTTACCCACAAAGCCGTCACAGACAATGACATCTGCTTCACCCTTGTAGATGCCATCACCCTCAACATTGCCAATGAAGTTCAGATCGGAGGCGCGGAGCAGTTCAGCCGCCGCCTTGACGACCTCGTTGCCCTTGATTTCCTCGGTGCCAATATTGAGGATGCCGACGCTTGGCCGGTCCTTCTGCTCCATGGCAGCAACCAGCATGGCCCCCATGATGCCGAACTGAAGCAAGTGCTCGGGGCCGCAGTCAACGTTGGCCCCCAGGTCAAGCATGTGGGTATGGCCGTTAACCGTCGGCAGAGGCGCGCAAATTGCAGGGCGCTCAATGCCTGGCAGCATTTTGAGAACAAAGCGTGAAATCGCCATCAGTGCGCCAGTATTGCCCGCAGAAACGCAGGCGTCCGCCTCGCCGGACTTGACGAGATTGACGGCGACACGCATGGACGAGTCTTTTTTGTTGCGCATGGCGAGCGCGGGCGATTCGTCCATCTCCACTACTTCGGAGGCGTGAACGATGCGCAGACGCGGATTTTCGGCATCAACACCAAGCAATGGACGCAAAACGTCCTCCTGACCAACGAGGATCAGATGAGCTGCCGGATGCTGTGCCAGAAATTGGGTAGCCGCAGGTACCGTCACTGACGGACCGTGGTCTCCCCCCATGCAATCAATAGCGATGCGGGATGTCATGGCAAAATAAAAGGCAGGCGACCCATCAGAGTCGCCTGCCCTTCAATGAACGATTACTCGCCCTTGGCCTTCAGGACCTTCTTGCCACGGTAGAAACCGTTGGGGGAAATATGGTGGCGCAGGTGCGTTTCGCCGGTCGTCGGCTCAACAGCCAGCGGCGGGGCAACCAGGAAGTCGTGTGCGCGGTGCATGCCACGCTTGGAAGGGGATTTTTTGTTCTGTTGAACGGCCATGTTGATACTCCAATAAAATCAGTTCGGCTTGCCTTTAAGCCCAGCCAGCGTGGCAAACGGGTTAATCCGCTCACCAGCATCGGCTGCACCAGGCAAACCACATTTTTCATGCCTCGGTGCGAACGGCAGCGTCAGAAGAATTTCATCCTCTACCAATTCGACCACATCAAGTTCGCCTGCCACCGGCAGGAAATCACGGGTGTCGTCTTCCAGTTCGTCTTGCGACATGTCGGCGCCTTCCGGGATCAGCTCCAGCAGACTATCGACATCAAGCTCAAATGGAATTGCCTGCAGGCAGCGCTGGCATGCCAGCGGGAGAATCCCGCTCACTTCCAAGTGCAGCATGTACTTTCCGTGCTCGGCCTTGTAGCCATGAAGCTGGAATTCCAGATCACCAGTCGTTTCAACCAGCAAATCTTCCAAGCGTTCAAAGCTCGAGACAGGTAGCGTTCCCTTGAGAACTCGACCATCCCGGGCAAAGACAAAAGCGTCAGTAATTCTTTTCAATCTCGAACCGTTACGACTTAAACGCGAGATGATATTATTTTTGGCTTTCCAAGTCAAAACAAAGTGCTGCTTCAAGAAGTCGGCGCAACACATTGTTGTAACTAAACTTTCATGACCCAGCCACTTATTCTCGCCTCAACCTCCCCATATCGCCGCGAACTTCTGGAGCGACTTGGCCTGCCATTCACCGTCGCCAACCCCCAGACCGACGAAACCCCCCTTCCCGACGAGGCTCCACAGGCGCTTGCCCTGCGCCTGTCCGAAGCCAAGGCACGGGCTGCCGCCGCAAACCATCCTGGCGCACTGATTATTGGCAGCGACCAGGTTGCCACGGTCGACGGCAAAATCTATGGAAAACCCGGCACGCACGAGCGCGCCGTTGAACAGTTGCGTGCACTCTCGGGAAAAACCGTCAATTTCTTTACCGGCCTTTGCCTGTACAACGCTCGCACCGATCAAGCCGAAGTGCGCGGTGTTTCGACACTGGTCAGCTTTCGTGAACTCAGCGACAACGAAATCGACAACTACCTGCGCCGCGAGCCTGCCTATAACTGCGCCGGCTCGGCAAAATCCGAAGGACTGGGGATCGCATTACTCAAAAGCATGCAGGGTGACGATCCGAATGCATTGGTTGGCCTACCCCTGATCGCCCTCTGCGACCTGCTGCGCCAACAAAACGTGGCCATCCTGTAATGCCCGGCACGCTATATCTCATTCCGGTACCGCTCGGCCCAACAGCGCCGGAGCACTCTTTGCCAGCCAATGTTCTGGATACCATTCGCCCGCTCGAATATTTTGTCGTTGAGCAGGCAAAAACCGCCCGCGCTTTTCTCAAAGCAGCCGGGACGAACAAGGCGCTCCAGGAGTTGCAACTTGAAGAACTCAACGAGCACACCAAATCTGATGCCCTTGATCGCCTGCTTGCCCCGCTGCGCCTCGGGCTCGATGTAGGTCTGCTTTCCGAAGCTGGCTGCCCGGCTGTCGCCGATCCGGGGGCAAATCTCGTAGCCCTCGCCCAGAAAGAAGGAATCCGCGTTGTTCCACTGATTGGCCCATCGTCGCTACTCCTGGCATTGATGGCCTCTGGCCTTAACGGCCAGCGTTTTGCCTTCCAGGGATATCTGCCCACCAAGGAAGTCGACCGCAGCAAGGCGCTGCGCGACCTTGAAAGCGAATCCCGAAAGCGTCAGCAGACTCAGTTGTTTATCGAAACACCCTACCGCAACCGGGCGATGTTCGATGCAATCCTGCAAACCTGCCAGCCGGCAACCCGCCTTACCGTTGCCACCGACCTGACACTGCCGAGCGAGTCAGTCCTGACACGAACAATTGCCCAGTGGAAAAAACAAACGCCGCCCGAAATCGAGCGGCGTCCAACTGTTTTTCTGATGCTAGCCTGAAGCCTTAACGAAAGCGTGCATCCTGTGCGCTTTCGGAAATGCCTTTCCATAAGCCGTTGACCGCGCCAGCCCCAAGACGCTTGGCAAAACGCTCGGCGATATTGTCCTTGACCGAATAATCGAGGACTTTTTCCGCCTTGATGACATCGCGCGCCACGGAATCGACGCTACCAAACTGATCGGCCAGACCCAGCTGGATACTCTGTGCGCCGGTCCACATCAAACCGGAGAACATATCCGGAGACTCCTTGAGACGCTTGCCGCGCCCGGTCTTGACGACATCGATGAACTGCGCGTGAATATCGTTAAGCAAGGACTGAGCATGTTGCTTGTGCTTCTCAACCTGCGGCGAGAATGGATCAAGGAACCCCTTGTTCTCACCGGCAGTCAGCAAACGACGCTCGACACCAAATTTATCCATCACGCCATTAAAGCCGAAACCATCCATCAGCACACCGATCGAGCCGACGATGCTTGCTTTGTTGACGTAGATCGAATCTGCCGCGACAGCCACGTAATAGCCACCCGAGGCACACATATCCTCGATCACCGCGTAGATCGGCTTATCCGGATACTTGGCCCGCAAACGACGAATTTCGTCGTTGATCATCCCGGCCTGCACCGGGCTTCCGCCGGGGCTGTTGATGCGAAGAATGACGCCGGCCACATTCTTTTCTTCGTAGGCGGCATGCAAGGCGGCAATCAGGTTTTCGGCCGTAGCCTCGCCTTTTGATTCGATGACGCCCGACAGATTGATCAGTGCGGTATGGCGCTCCTCGTGCTGAGCGCCGGATCCCCAATCAACAACTGCAAAAAGCACAACCAGCAAATAGGCAAAGCCCAGAGCTTTAAAAAAAATCCCCCAGCGACGCTTGGCTTTTTGCTCATCGAGCGCAGCAAAGGCGAGTTTTTCGAGCGTCTGACGCTCCCATGTGGGGGTATTGCCGGGGAGTTGGGAATTATCCATTTATCGTTTCTTGATCCAAAAAAACCTGCCCGTTAATTTCGCAGACCACCAAGGGTTTCAAACCCCTACCCTGACAGCGTCCACCCAGGCAGCGCCCGGTTTCAGGAGCATAAAGCGCGCCATGTATCGAGCAGATCAAGTATAGCTTGGAATCATCAAAGAACTCACCGGGCTGCCAATCCAGCTGCGCCGGAACGTGCGCACATTCATTGAAATAAGCAAAGACGCCTCCCCGGTAGCGAATCACGAAGGCCGGCACGGTTCGGCCGTAACGCTCGACAGAAAAGCGAACGCCTTTGCCCGACTCGATCACCGCCGAGCCATCGCAGATCAGCCGTAAGTTTTCAGCCACTGATCGAGTTCCCGAACATCGTGCAAACAAGCTTTGGGTTGGCACTCCTGCAAATGCACCAGCGGATGGGCGCCATAAGTCACAGCCAGGCCGTCGACGCCTGCATTTTTTGCCATTAGCAGATCATGCGAGGTATCACCGATCATCACGGTCGACTCGCTCGCAACGCCAAATTCGGCCATCAACTCCTCAAGCATTTGCGGATGCGGTTTCGAGTGACACTCATCGGCGCAGCGCGACGCCTGGAACAATGCTCCCAAGCCCGAATGCTCGAAGGCACGATTCAGTCCGAGGCGACTTTTACCTGTCGCAACCGCCAGCACGTGTCCCGCGACCTGCAGGCGAGCAAGCATTTCGCAAACGCCGGGAAATAGCACCAGTTGATGATCGGCGGAAAGATAATGGAAGCGATAGCGCTCAACCATTTCGTGAATCCGCTCAGGCGGCAGGCTTGGCACGGCGTGCCGCATGGCATCCGCCAGCCCGAGGCCGATCACATGCCGCGCCTGCGCATCGCTTGGCTCTTCCAGGCCAAGGTCGCGACACGAGGCCTGAATCGCATTGACGATAGCCCCTGCGGAATCAAGCAATGTGCCATCCCAGTCAAAAACAACAAGTTGGTATTTCATGAATTCGAATTCTGCCGAGAAAGAATCTGCTCGTAATTGTCCGCCGTGAATTCCCTCACGTTTTGCGCGTCGACCGCAGCAATATAGCTGCGAATGCCATCCGGCATGGGCGCAAACGATTCGAGCGGATCACCGGTTAACGGATGCTTGAATGCCATGCGCCAAGCGTGAAGCGCCATGCGTTTCAATCCATCGCGCTTGAGCACTTTGTTGAGTGAAAAATCACCATACTTCTCGTCGCCGAGAATGGGAAATCCCAGATGCGACAAATGGACGCGAATCTGGTGTGTCCGGCCAGTCTTCAACTGAGCCTCAATCAAGCTCACGCCCGGCCAGCGAGCCAGCAGGCGGAAAACCGTGTGCGACGCCTTGCCGTCATCGCGCACCATGACGCGACGCTCACCGCCTTCGGTCAGATATTTGTACAAAGGCAGCTTGACGTGCTGGGTGTTGTTCATCCAGCGCCCCTTGACCAATACCAAGTAGCGCTTGTCGGCACCGGCACCGTGCTCGCGGAACATGTCATGCAGCGCCGTCAGCGCCAACCTCTTCTTGCCGACCAGAAGAATGCCCGATGTTTCACGATCGAGACGGTGCGCCAATTCAAGAAACTTGGCTTGCGGACGTTGGCGGCGAAGCGCCTCGATCACACCAAAGCTGACACCGCTGCCGCCATGAACAGCAATTCCCTCCGGCTTGTCGATAATCAGCATTGCGTCATCTTCGTAGATGATCGGCAAATCGGTACGCTGTTTGGCGGCTTCGTCGACTTCATTCTGTGGACGCTCGGCAATCCGCATGGGCGGAATACGGAGATTGTCGCCGGTACACAGGCGATAAGTTGCATCAACCCGGCGGCTATTCACCCGCACTTCGCCGCTGCGCAAAATGCGATAAAGGTGGCTCTTCGGCACCCCTTTGCAGCGTCGTATCAAAAAGTTGTCAAGGCGCTGGCCCTGCTCTTCTTCACTGATTACCACATAGGCAACCGAATTGTTCCCAGCACCATTCATTTTCTAATATACTGCCTACGTTTTGCGTCTCGGTTTGCAAGAGATCCTGAACCGTCAGACCGTTTGCCTCGCGCTACAAGCGCGACCGCCATGCGGCAGGCTCCGAAGTCTCACTTGCGCCACTTGCACAAGCCAGACCAACGCAAAACGACTGGTTAAGTTCACTCACCAAAAGTAGTGATGTTAATGGATTAGCCCGCCTTAAGCACGCACGGATTGCCCGTTGCAGGAATTATCAGGTTGCGAATTTCAATAAAAAACACGCAGCCATTTGTTGATCAGCACTTTCTTCGTCGCCTTTTGCCATTTACTTTATGACGCAATCCGCTAACTGAAACTGTCGCTGCCTGAACGGGCGCTTCCTTGTCGTGACCCCAAGCGCGCTGGAGCCCCAATAAATGAAACGCATGCTTTTCAATGCGACACAGGCTGAAGAACTCCGTGTCGCCATTGTCGATGGTCAGAAACTGATTGATCTCGACATTGAGTCAGCCGCCAAAGAGCAACGCAAGAGCAATATCTACAAAGGGGTCATCACCCGTATCGAGCCATCTCTCGAAGCCTGCTTCGTGGACTATGGTGCAGACCGGCATGGTTTCCTTCCTTTCAAGGAAATTTCCCGCTCTTATTTCCAGCCCGGCGTCGACGTAGGTCGCGCCAAGATCAACGAGGCCCTGAAAGAAGGCCAGGAATTGATCGTTCAGGTCGACAAGGACGAACGTGGCAACAAGGGCGCCGCCCTGACCACCTATGTTTCCCTGGCTGGCCGCTATCTGGTCCTGATGCCGAACAATCCGCGTGGTGGCGGTGTTTCCCGCCGCGTAGACGGTGACGAGCGCGCTGAACTGCGTGAAACCATGGATCAGCTCGCCGTACCGCAAGGCATGAGCCTGATCGCCCGCACCGCAGCCATTGGCCGCCAGGCTGAAGAACTGCAGTGGGACTTGAACTACCTGCTGCAGCTGTGGACCGCCATCGAAGGCGCCGCCAAACAGCAAAATGGCGCCTTTCTGATCTACCTCGAAGGTAGCCTGGTCATCCGCGCCATTCGCGACTATTTCCATTCCGAAATCGGCGAAATCCTGATCGATACCGACGATGTTTACGAGCAGGCTCGTGCCTTCATGGGTACCGTCATGCCGGGCAACGTCAATCGCGTCAAACGCTATCGCGACGATGTCCCTCTCTTTTCGCGTTTCCAGATCGAACATCAGATCGAAACCGCCTTCGTGCGCCAGGTCAACCTGCCGTCCGGCGGCGCCATCGTCATTGACCATACCGAAGCACTGGTCGCTGTCGACGTGAACTCCGGTCGTGCCACCAAGGGCGCCGACATTGAAGAAACCGCCTTCAAGACCAATCTGGAAGCCGCTGAAGAACTGGCCCGCCAGCTTCGCCTGCGCGACCTGGGCGGCCTGATCGTGATCGACTTCATCGACATGGAAAACCAGAAGAACCAGCGTGAAGTCGAAAATCGCCTACGCGATGCGCTGCGTTTCGACCGCGCCCGCGTCCAGATGGGCAAAATCAGCCGCTTTGGCCTGATGGAGCTGTCACGCCAGCGTCTGCGTCCGGCCCTGGCTGAAACCAGCTACATTTCCTGCCCGCGCTGTACCGGCACCGGTCACATCCGTTCTACCGAATCTGCCGCACTGCACATCCTGCGCATCCTCGAAGAGGAAGCCATGAAGGAAAACACGGCAGCAGTCAATGTTCAGGTTCCGGTCGATGTTGCCACCTTCCTGCTCAACGAAAAGCGCCCGGATATCCAGGCCATCGAATTGCGCCACAAGGTAACGATCCTGCTGATTCCGAACATCAATCTGGAAACACCGGCACATACCATTGTCCGTCTGCGCCATGATGACCTGAACAATGATGATGCGCGCGCACCGTCCTACCGGATGGTTGATGCACCTGTCGAAGAAGTCACCAAACTTGGCAGCAGCAAGGACGATACCGCCAAGCCGCGCCAGGAAGCAGTCATCAAGGGCATCGCACCGGAACAGCCGGCACCGAACCTCCCGGAAAAGACACAGGAACAAGCTGCTCCGGTCAACAAGTCGGAGCCGGGTCTTTTGGCCCGCATTGCATCCTGGTTCCGTAGCGAACCCAAAGCCGAAGAGCCTGCACCGGCACCGCAACCCGCCCAGAAAAAGGGGCGTGACGGACGCAGCGAAGGTCGTCGCGAAAGAGGCGAAGGTCGTGACGGCCGCCGCGGCGGTCGCAACAACCGTCGTGACGAAGAACGTGGCGAACGTCAGGAACGTGGCAATCGCAACGAGCGCAATTCGGCCGAGAAATCACCGCGTGAAGATAGCGCACCGACCGCCAATACCGAACCGCGCCAGGAGCGTCGTCCGCGTGGCGAGCGCAAGGAACGCAAGGAGCGTGTACAAGTCGAGTCAGCCGAAATCAGCAAGCTGAACGCCGACGTTGCTGCACTCGAGGTTTCCGCACCCGTTGCAACTGCCGCTCCGGAGTCATCCGGCGGTGAAGAGCAAGGCAGCCGCCGTCGCGGTCGCCGTGGTGGCCGCGGACGTGGCGAACGCCGCAACGAAGCCGAAGGTACCCAGTCTCAGCCGGAAGCTCTGGATGCAACCTCCCCTGAATTTGCCCCCGCAATCAATCAGGAACCGGTTGTTGTCATCATTCCTGCAGCAGAACCAGCACCGCAACCCGTAGAGGCAGCCCCTGCCGTCGTTATCGCCGTCGAACCGGCAGTTGAAGCCGCTCCGGCGCCGGTATTCGAACCGGTAGTTGAAATCGCTCCGGTGATCCAAGCTGCTGCTCCGGTTGAGATCACAGCACCGGTCGAAGCTGTAGCTCCAGTTGAAGTACCGGCGCAGGTTGCTACGGTCGACGTGCCTGTCGAGCCTGAAATCACGCCAGCCGCACCTGTTTCGACGCCGGCACCGCAGCCTGTTGATCTTGAGAAGACGTTGAATGACAGTGGTCTGGTCATGGTTCAAACAACATCGGCCGCCGTCGTTGCCCAACCGGAAGCTCCAGTCAAGCTGGGACGCCCGCGCAAGCCGAAGGCTGTTGTTGAGCAGGCTGAAGAAGCACTGGTCATGGTTGAAACCGGCAAGTAAGCGGTCCATGCATGAAACAAAAAGGGGCACCAGCTGGTGCCCCTTTTTTATTACTCAACTCTGAAAAATCAGCGGCGCCCCAACGTTGCCTTGATTTCCTCAACCAGCCCTTTTGAAGCATCCTCGACCATATCGAGCACTAAATCAAAACCATGGCCCAAGCCATAATAAGGATCAGGCACCTCTTCATCGTCGAAATTCTTTGAGTAGTCCATGAACAGCTTGATCCTGCCTTGCTGCTCAGGGGTCGCCAATCGCATCAGGTTATCCAGATTGCTTTTGTCCATCGCCAAAATCAGATCGAAATAATCCAGATCCTGCCGTGCCACTTTTCGGGCGCGCAACTGCGATAGGTTATAGCCGCGAACCATGGCCGCACGCTGGGTTCTTGAGTCTGGCGCCTCTCCTACGTGGTAACCATGCGTTCCTGCAGAATCAACCTCAACCTTGTCGCCCAGATTATTGGTCCGTATGAAACTTCTCAACACCCCTTCAGCAGTTGGTGAGCGACAGATATTGCCCATGCAGACCAGTAGAACGCGAAAAGTCATGTCTACTCCATAAAATCATATAGTTATTATCAGTAAAGTCCGGTTAATTTCGGTAAATCCTCTGCTAGGTATACACTGACTGCTACACAACAAATCTGCCGTCAGATGAAACTAACCGAAACTGCACTGCGGGCCTTGAAGGCTCCCGAAAAGCACGAACTTCTAAGCGATGATGCTACACAGGGCCTCTACCTCAAACTCTACACCAGCGGACGGAAATCGTGGTTATTCCGAACGAGAAAAGGTGGTGCATGGCGCGTAGTCACTTTGGGTCAATGGCCGACGATGGCGCTTGCACAGGCAAGGCAAAAAGCCCTCGAAATGTCCGGTAACGATATACCGGAGGCGATGACATTTGGTGCATTGCTCGATAGGTGGTACGACCTGCGAATTGAGCCGCGTTACAAAGTCACAGCGAATATTCAAACCTACGTTGCCAAGGGCAAGCAGTGGCTTGGACACACGCAGTTAGTCCGCCTCACCACTTCGGCCATGGTATCCAAGCTGCAGGAATATGCCGAATCCGCTCCCGTATCGGCCAATCGATGCCTGAGCAACTGGAAACTTGCACTCGACTACGCTTGTGAAATTGGCGCCCTGGACAACAACCCGCTAGCTCGGACGACAAGCCGGGTAGTTGGTGGCGAAGAGAAGACGCGGGATCGGACGCTATCCGACAGCGAAATCCGGACAGTTTGGAATTCCGGCGAAACGATAATGCGGTTTTTGCTGCTGACCGGACTACGGATAAGCGAGGCCCAAAAAGGAACGCAAGAGCAGGACAAGTGGCACCTCGATAGCACCAAAAACGGCGATCCGCATTGGGTGCACCTAACCCCCCTTGCAAGCAGCCAGATAGAACCCTGGACCACATCGCCGACAAGTATTCAGTCAAAGCTAAAACGTTGGTGCGAGCGCGAGAAGGTACAACCATTTACCCCCCACGACTTGCGCCGTACCTTTGCGACCAGACTCGCCGGGATTGGTATTGCGCCGCACGTTATCGAGAAGTGCCTAAATCATCGGATGCAAGGCGTAATGGCTGTCTACAACCGGCACGACTACGCCGCCGAACGCATCGCGGCCGCCGAACAGTGGTCAACCGAGCTTGAGCGCATCCTGGCCGGGAGTGGGAGCTAATTGCATGCACAGGCCGAAAATATTTAACTATATCTACCGACATTAACTGCAATTTATTTGCTAAAGTTCTCGCACTGCATTATTCAACGCCACCGGGCAACGCGCCCTCCCGACCCGGTTCTCGAATGTAGGTAGGTGGAGACGCTCGCAACAGCGAGCGCTGTTCAAAAAGCCCGCACCCCTGCCGGACGGCGGTATGTTGAACAGTTAAACCCCCCGGAAACGGTGTGGCGGTGGTGGCGAAGAGGACCGGCAGACATTTTAATGTGTCTGCCATTGCGCCCAACGTATTAGCCACTTGGCAGACAATTATCAGGAATATCGATAATGTCTGACGCACTACACCACCCCCTACCTTCAGCCGTCGATTTGATGGCGAAACCCGCCCTCTCTTGGTCTGAATTTTGGCTCGGGATTCTTGGCATCCCGGAAGCCACTGGGGAAGAACTCGTCCGCGAGAAGGACGGTCCCAAATTCTTTTTACTTGGCCGCCGTCGATATATCCGCAAGGCTGACGCACTCGCCTGGATCGACCAAATGGCCGCCCGCGCCGCCTATGTGCCACGTCGCTACAATCGTCGGGGTGTCCAATGAACGCGGGCGAAAAAAGGCTTCGACCTCGCAGTTTGCCGGCAAGCGAGGCCGAAGAAATTGAAATCCAACGGAATGATGCAACGGTACCAGCTACCGCCGCCGCTTCCTATTCAGGACAATCTCACCCCACCCCCTACGGCGCCCTTCCCGGTGAATGGGAAAAGCTCGGCGCGCTTGGATTGATAGACGACCTACTCCCGGTCGTGTCAGACCCGACCGCCGTACCGGCACCGGAAAGCACCATTAAGCAGCCCGGCAAGCTGCCCAGCACTTACCGGCGCGACGGCCATATGGTCGGCTTCGCCAAGTGGACCGAACACCACACCACGCCCCGCGATGTTGCCAAATGGTCCAAGGATGACCGGCTAGGGATTTGCCTAAATACCAGGCTCGTCCGTGCGATCGACGTTGACGTTGAGGATTTGGACGAGGCCATTGATATTGAAATCGATATAGCCAAGTTTTTAGGCGTGGCGTTACCTATCCGCCGCCGGTCGAATTCATCTAAGTTTTTGGTCCTGTTCAAGATGCCGGGTGATTTCACCAAGCGCCGCTTCAAAACGGCCGGCGGGGTTATTGAATTCTTAGCAGGGAGGCAGCAGGCGGTTGTTTGCGGCACCCATCCGTCAGGCGTGCGGTATGAATTCGACGGCGGTTTGCCCGACCATATCCCGCAATTGTCTGACCAGCAATTCGAGGACTTGTGGGCATTGTTGAATGCGAAATTCGGGACCGAGGCGAGCGTAGAAGCTCGCAAAGGTATCGCGCCGGTTAAGCCTCGCAGCATGGACGACGTGAACGACCCGTTAGTCGACTACCTAGAGGCCCGCGGCCTTGTGTTGGACTATCACCGCTCGGGGCGCCTGGACATTACCTGCCCTTTCGCCGACGACCATACGACCGACACCGGCGATACCGCTACCAGCTACTACCCTGCCGGGGTCGGCGGATTTGACAGAGGCCACTACAAATGCCTTCACGCGCACTGCATGAACAGAACGGACGGCGAATTCAAGGACGCAATCGGCTGGTCTATCGAAGGCTTTGAGGAACTGCCTGAACCGACACCGGAAGAAGCGGACGAGCAGGCCGAAATCATGCGGCGCAATAATCTGCAAGCCGAACGCATGGCACAGAAGGCAATCGACAAGGCCAAGTTCACCGAAGGGCGCGACGCATTGGAGAACGCCCGCCGCGAACACCAAAGGAGGGAAAACGAACAAATCGGCGAGGGCGAACACAAGATCCCGACCGCCGAAGTTATCTCGCTTGAAACCGCCCTGCACCGCTACGTTTTTCTGTCTGACGGTTCGCGGGTAGCGGATATTTTCAACCCGCATTACGACATGGCTCTAAGCGATTGGAAATCAACCTATGCGGCATCAAAGGAAATCTTCCCCCAGCCTGACAAGGTACTAGCCGGCGGGCGAAAGGAAAAAGTAGCCGACAAGGAAATCCCGGTTGCCCGCTTGTGGGTGGAATCACCCCGCCGGCAAACAGCCGTTTGCAGAACGTTCAAGGCAGGCGGCCCGCTTATCCTGCTCGACCCCGAAGGCAGGCCCGCCGTTAATTCGTGGCGGCCCTACAGCCGCTCTATTGCGGTTCCCGACCCGGTGGCGGCCGGGGTCAATTTGTTTATCGACCACATCCGGTTTTTGTTCGGCCTGGATGCTGACCGCTTTCTCGATTGGCTCGCCCACATTGAACAATCCCCCGGCATCCTGCCGCACACCGCTTGGCTGCATATCGCTAAGAATTTTGGCATGGGTCGCAACTGGCTTGCGTCCGTACTCGCTCGGGTGTGGGCTGGTTCAGTGGCGCCAAACCTCGATCTGGTCGAAATGTTCGACAAGGGGTTTAATGGCCGCCTTTCCCGCAAGGTAATAGCGATTGTCGACGAGATACGAGAAGGCGGACGCGATACCCAATGGGCGCACGCCGAGAAGCTGAAAAGCATTATTACCGAAGAATCACGGCTGATTAACCCGAAGTACGGCCGGCAATCTGTCGAATACAACGCATGTCGCTGGCTCATGTTCAGCCAGCATTTGAGCGCGATTCCGATGGAAAAAGGCGACCGGCGCATTGAGGTTGTTGTCACCGAGGGACAGCCGAAAACGCCCGCCTATTACAGCACGCTCTATGCGGCCCTCAACAATCCTTTGTTTATTGCGGCCGTAGCCAAATTTCTAGGCGAACGCGACATATCGACGTTCAACCCCGGCGCCCATGCAACGAACAACGAGGCGAAGCAGCAAGCGACGAAGGCGAGCCAAACCCCGATGGCCGCGCAATGTGAGGCGCTGGTCAAGTATTGGCCTAGCGACCTGATTACGGCGGCTGACCTCTACTCGGTATTGGAACAGCGGCACGCGGTGGACGACACAAAGCGCTGCCTCACGTCGGCGCACCGCAAGACCCTGGAACAGTACGGCATCGTCGCACTCGGCAAACCGATAAAGGTTGATGCTAACCCCGTTCGGCTTTCCATTGTCCGCAATAAAGCGAAGTGGCAAGGCGCTGATAACGATTTGCTACGCGAAGAGTTGAGGAAGGCAGAAAGCGAGAACGACGCACTCGACGTTCTAGAGACGCGGATTGCCGAACAGGAAGAGGACGCCCACCGCTGACTTGGTGCGGTTACGCTGGTTACGCTGGTTACGCTGGTTACGCTGGTTACGCTGGTTACGCTGACTCTAGACGAGAGCAAAACGATAAACCGTTAAAAGTCATGCTTGGAGTTCTCCCCCATAGCGTAACCAGCGTTACCAGCGTTACCGGACAGCGGGGGCGCGACCCTCGAACACTGCACCGGCGAGCCAGCGATCAACAAACCAAACCCTTGAAAAACACCGGAGGCTCCTGTAGCCGCAAAAGTACGTGCGGGACCATAGACGCTCGATGAATCCAAGAAATTTGCGGCCCCCTAGCCACCACACCTTATAAACCATATTGCATATTTGAAAGCGAAAAATGAACAACTCAACGACCTTTAGTGAACTGCCGGCCATGTCTATCCGCGGCTTGTCTCAATTGCTGGACATTGACCGGGACACGGTGCGCAGCACAATCGAACGTGCCGGCATTCAACCGTCAAGCAGACGAGGCGGATATCCCGCCTACGCCCTACGCGACGCCCTGCGCGCTATGTTCTCCCGGCGAGGCGCCGACCTCGACCCGGCGACCCTCTCCCCCGCTGACCGGAAGAACCTGGCAGACGCCAAGCTGAAAGAGCAGCAACTACATATCCGTACCGGCGAGTACATGCTGCGCGACGCCTACAAGAACGCGACGGCCACCGCATACGCGACATGCGCACAGGCGATTTTGAGCCTTCCCGACAACCTAGAACGCAAATGCGGCCTGTCGTCAGATCAAGTCGAAACGGTAGAAAACATCGTGACAAACATACTCGACACGCTCTATTCAGACATGAAACGGGCGCACGAAACCGCGACAGAATAACCACATTGCATTACGCCATTTCCCTATCAGACCACGGTCAAATAGGGAAATGGCGCTAGGTATCGGGGTGAGAATATTGCGAATAAATTAGGGGCATCCATTCAAAACAAGGAGCCCTAGAAATGAGCAATATCGATAAATTCCGCAAGAGTGACTGGCAAATCACTGCAGAGGCAAAAATGCTCCGCCTCGAATCCGTCGTCAGCACCTTCACAGCCGCCGCCGAAGTGATTTATCAAACCGAGGTATTCGGCCCCTCGATGGCACTGCAGAAACTACAGGATCGGCGTAAGGAGTTAGCCGCCACCCCCATCCCCCGCGGCAGCGTATCCGAGAAAGTCTACCCGGATGTATTCAACGCCCAGATCGAAACCATGATCTCCGGCCTTGATGCTGTGATTGAAGCCCACTCCGCGCAAATAGCCGAAGCAAAAACCCGCCAGAACGAGGCACTCGAGAAGGCAAAAGACGCCAGGGCACTGAAAGAGCGCGCCTTGTTTGCCTATCAACGCGCCACCGGAAATATCCGCTACGGCAATTTCAATTAACCCCAGGGAAACGACCATGAAAAATCTTCAAAAAATCCGCGCCAAAGTTTCCGAACTGACGGCTGAGATCAAACGCGTTAACGCTACCCGCCCGCCTCTCGACGAACTCGAAGCCGAACTTCGGCAGCACCTCGAAATCATGGCGCGCCCTATGTCGGCATTGATCGAAAACTCTGTCGACTCGCTGACCTCCGGGAGCTTTACCTACCTTACCCCCGAAACACCGGCCGGAAAGACTGATTTCGCTATCGGCCTGGCCCTCGCCGCGCTGGGCGTGGACCACATCGTCGGGGTAGCCGTTGCCCAGGTTTCCCAGATGGAAGGCGCACCGGAACGCATGCCCGTGAGTGAGAAGGAAGCCAAGCTCGCCGACCTCAAGCGCGAGCGTTATTCGATCGAACTCGAAGAGCAGACCGTTATCGGTACCGAGCCGCAACGGGCCGACGTTTCGGGGGCGGCATACATCGGCGTGCCGTTGGATATCGCTATCGAGTGCGAGCTGGTTTGAGGTGGCAGCGATGGCAATTAAAACCAACTTCAAGACCGCCAGCCGCATTTGTGACGTAATCGGCCTGCCCGGCACCATGGCTATGTGCGGCTTTTTCGGCAAGGCCGGGCAGCGTGTCTATATCCCGACCACGGCGAAACCGGAGCACCTGCTTAAAAAACTGGTCGGGGAACACGATTTCAACCGGCTGGTGGACGCCTTTGGTGGCGAATATCTGGAAGTCCCGGAAGTGGACCTGTCCGCACTCCGGCGCGCTGGAATTATCTATCGCCTGAGTAACCGCGGGGTGCCGGTGCATGATATCGCGCACTTGGTTGGTGCTGCGCCGCGCAGCGTTAAGGCGATCCGCGCAGAACTCCGCCTTGAAGGTTTCACAGACCTGGCGGACACACTGCAGGTCGAGGAAATCACTGAAAGCGAAGGGGGCCACCATGACTAAGGCAACCGACCTGCAGGAAACCATTTCCCGCACCCTCGCCAGCCCCAAGGTTATGAAGGCCGCCGACCGTGTAACCGAACACATGCGCGACCAGCAAGACCCGAGAACGCTAAAAGCGGCCGTCCAATGTTCGGACCTGCAAATTCAGGAATTCCCGAAGGTCAAGTTATGCGCGGCTTGGCGGAAAACTTTGAACGCCATTAAGGCGAGCAACGGCGGTCGCAATGAGTGATACGAGCCTGCAAAACATCCTCAAGGGTGATTTGGTTAGCGAAACCATCTGCTATCACGGCGAAGCCGACCCAGGCGCCGAAGATCACGAACCCGTTTGGCGTATCAAGCGAATCGAGTTTTTGCTGGCCGGGGGCGTCACTGAAAAGTTCGCCAACGGGGATTCCAATTTCGTCCATGCATGGGCGGACAGAAACTCGCTTACCTACAGCTAGCCGGCAGCTAGGGCGCGAAAACCAACGGATTAGCAGCAATGAACAACGATCTAACCACCTTCAAAAAGCGAGCACGGGAAGAGCAACAAAAAATCATCAGCCTTTCCCGCCGCTTCGCTGCAATGGCGGCCCGTGAATTCCCAGGCGAGATATCCGAATTCGACCTGCGAGAAGCGGTTTGCCGTTGCTTGTGCACTGAGCTTTTCGACACCCGGACGCTGTGGATTGAGGTCTATCGGAACCTCTACACGGAAGAAGAAATCCTGAACCTAAATTGAGGTACCAAAAATGGCTGGCAATAATTCCAGGACCGTAACATTAACCCTTAACGCGCAGACGCAAGGTGCTGAAAGCGTTAATGCCCTGGCGGCAGAAATTCGCAAATTAGGCACAACAGCCGGCGGCACTTCCCCCGAATTCGAGCAGATGGCCCGAAGGCTTGAGGAAGCGACCACCGCGGAAGGTCAGCAGGCCAAAACAGCACGGGACGCGGCTATCGGCCTGCAGGCGGCCAAACAAAGCGCCCTGGAGGCCCGCGCCGCGGTTTCCAGCTACACGGCAGCTATCGGCGGCACCAAAGCCGCAACGGCAGAGCAGACGGCCCAGCTTGCCAAACTCAACCAGGCGGTGCGAGACACTAAGGCCGGATACGATTCGGCCCGCGCAGCAGTCGCAGCAACCGCGCCGGAATTCTCCCGGCTGAAAGCAGCCACAGCAGACGCCGTAGCCGAGGCCGAACGCCTGAAAGCGGCCATGGTTAAAACCGCCGATTCGGCCCAGGAAGCGGGAAAGAAAACCGAGGGCGCATTCTCCGGCATGGCGCGATCTATCCGCGGCTTGGTGGCACCCCTGGCCGCAGCTTTCGGCGTGGATCAATTTCTCAAGGCCAACACGGGCGCCGAATCCCTCCGGCGTACCCTGGAATTGATGACCGGCAGCGCCACGGCCGCCGCCAAGGAAATCGAATACCTCAAGAGCGCATCTAACCGGCTGGGGATCGATGTACAGGAAGCCGGCCGGGCATATATCGGCCTGACCGCCGCCGCCAAAGGCACGACCATGGAAGGCGCCCAAACACGGGCGATTTTTGAGGCCGTAGCCGGTGCAATGTCGAAACTCGGGAAGTCGTCAGCCGAAACAGAGGGCGCACTGCAGGCCGTTTCACAGATGATGTCTAAGGGCGTCGTCAGCATGGAAGAAATGCGGCAACAATTGGGCGAGCGACTGCCCGGCGCCATGCAAGCAACGGCGGACGCGGTAGGCGTGACAGTGGACGAGCTTGTGCAGATGATCGGCACCGGCCAGGTACTCGCCAGCGACCTGCTCCCGAAAATGACCGAGGGTTTGCAAAAGCTGTACGGCACCGACACCCAGGTGGACGGCCTTACGTCGTCATGGGCAAGGCTGAAAAACGCAATCACCGAAACCATGGAATTTCTCGGTGATTCGGGCGTCGTTACCTTCCTAGTGGCGGCATTAACTCAACTTGGCTTTGCAGTGCGCGGCCTTACGGGCGCCTTCGATCTTCTCGGCAAAATAATCGGTATCACGTTCGGCGCCATTGCATCGTTTGATTGGAAACACCCGATTGACTCGGTCAATCGCTGGAAGGAAGCAGTAAGCCAAGCAGGCGACGATATCCAAAAGAAGCTGGACGCAGCACGCGGCGCCGCCGACAAAACGGCAGTAGCTCAAGCCAAACTTGCGGACAGTGGGCAGCAGGCCAGCAAGAGCGCAGATAGCCAGGCGGTTTCATGGCTCGCCGTGGTCAATGCATATAGCAAAGTGACCACGGCGGCCGAACAGTCGACAAAGCTGGCAGAGAAAAACGCAGCAGCCAAGGAAGCGGAAGGCAAAGCCGCCCTGGACTTGGCGCAGGCGTTCGGCACTGAAACCGAGAAGCGCGAAACCGCGCTTAACGTTGCGAAGGCCAACACCGCCGCATTGCAGGCCGTAGCCGCCGCCCGCCGTATCGAATCCGAAACGGCAGCAAGTAACGTTGCCGCCTTGTCCGAAGCTGCCAAAGCCGAAGAAAAGGTAAGCGAGGCCAAGCTGAAAGCCATACAGGCCGCCCAGGACAGTGCGACCGCGAAGCAATCCGAAGCCGACCAGGCAGCGGCCGCCGCCCTCGCCTCTCAACAGCACGCCGCACAACTGGCAACCGAAGCCGCGGCGATTACTGATAACTCCGGCCGCGTGACCGAACTCAAAACAGCTTATGAGGCAACCGCCGCGACCCTTGAGAACGTCAAGCTATCGCGGGAAATGGGTATCGCCACCCTGGCCGACGAACAGGCCGCCGCAATCGCAGCCGGCGAAGCCGCATACCTCTACCGGGACGCACTGAACGACCAAACCAAGGCGGTAGAGCAAAACGCGACGGCCAAGCAGTCGCAATTCAAGGTCGACCAGGCGGGCATTAGCCTGGCTATCCAGCAGCAGCAAACCATTTATCAAGTAGCCCGAGCGCGTGGCGACGAGTACGCGGCCAGCGCCGCACTGCTCGAAATCAAGCGCCTCGAAATCAAACTTGCCGAATTGACGGCCCAGGCCAAGCGCGCCGAAGCCGAGGCGGCCATGCTGACCGTTGCCGCCAAGCGTGCCGAACTACAAGCCTCCGGCCAACTCACGGCGGCCAAGGAAGCTGAACTCAAGGCCCAGGAAGCCGCCGCCAAGGTCAAGAAAGTGGAAGCGGATATCTCCGCCGAACTGGCGAAGCGCGCCCGCGATCTGGCCGCCGTAACCAACACCGCGGCTGGCGCCTCTCGCAATGCTGTGGGGAGCCACGAAGTCCTCATAGCATCGCTGCAGGGTGTAGCCGAAGCGGCAGGCCAGGCCGTTGCCGCAATGAGCGATTTGGACAAGTACGAGGCCAACAAATATTCCGACCCGAAAAGCTCCGGCAGCTTCCTTGACGGCGGCCACCAGGCGGACAAGAGCGTGGATGTAGCCGCCCTTATGTACAAGAAAGGCGCCACGATTGAGGAAGTCAGGGCCGCACAGAAGTATTACGGCGAACTGTATCAGCGCAATTCGGCCACCATGCTTACCGGCAATCTCGGGAACGCCTCCAACGCGACGGCCATGACGAACATGGCGAGCAACCAGGCTATCGAGCAGGCGCTTGAACTGGCGCGCTCTGAACTGCAGACCGGCAAGGCGGTGGACCTTGGCACATCGGTTAGCGATCTGCAGGCCCAGGCGCTCGCAAAAATCGGATATCACTCGGGCGTGGATGGCGTCCAAGTACAGACCGCGGCAATCAAAAACGCGGGCAATGAGGCGAAGGCCCAGCCGGTGCACATCACCATCGGCGGCAAGACTCAGGCGGTGAACATGGCAACAACCAGGGACGCCGCTGCGCTTACGGGCATTCTCCGGCAGCTTGAAGCTGATTCCGGGAGGGCGTACTAACCATGGAAAAGGCCAAATTCACCGCGGCGCACATCCTGTTTTTGGTTGATGGGATGCTGCACACCATCGAACGCGACCGAAAAACCTTCACGACCGGAGACACGCCGGAAAAAATAATTATCGAGGGAATTTACCGTTCGCTAAATCAGATTCGACTAAACCACACAGCGCACAGCGTCACCCTCCCCGATTTATCGCTGATTTCGGATTACATCGCCGAAGGGCTGAAAACCGCATATCCAGAGGGTACGGCGGAAGGCACGCCCGAATTATTGACCCTATTTAAGCTGCAGGGTTTAGCCAACTCCGGGAAAAGCCAAACTATTTAGTTTTTACTAAAAGAGTTTAGATAAGAATAAATACCGGGTATTTCTACCAAGTCATATGAAAAATTATTATTTGGCGGATATATCCGGCGCCCCTTAATCTCCGCTCCGAACCAAAACACGGGAGGAAAACAAATGATTATCGGAAACACCCAGAAAATAACCGAAGCCCGCACCACCCTGGCCGCGGCAATCGAACAGGACGCCGCAATTCATGGTGCAAACTGCAGACTGCGCTACTCGACCATACCGGCACTAGAGGATGCACTGCGCACCGCTGAAATCGGCGCCATCGCCGACCGCATTTACCAGACCCAGGGGGCGCACCATGGATAACGTAATCGTCCGCGCCAAGGTCGATGAAGGGTTAAGCCTGCTCTCTAAGGATGGCCGCCCGCTAACCCTGGCCGTGCTAGATGCTTCGGGGCGCATTCTGGCATCCGGCCCAACCGTCAATGCCGCCGTGTTTGCGTCGTCCGTGGATGCCTATGACAACTTTTGGCAGGGTAACGGACACCTGACCGCGGTAGAAATTATCTGAAAATAAAACGATGGGATCATGGAAAAGCCCAATAAAAAAGCTCCTCTATTCGGGAGCCTTTTTAGATTTCAAAACAAATCAGCTTTTTTTAAACACTCGTGCTTGAAGTTTATTTAGATAAGCGCTTGTTTCTTGCAATTTCTGAGCGGAAAAAATAGCTTCACCCATTCCCGGAAAAGGTGCAGAGGCGACAACTGATCCGTTCGAGATGCCACGAACCAACTCAGCGACTTCAGGAATGCTGCGAACCTCGCTAAGCGGGCGCTGATTGGAGTAAGTAGTCTCTATCTTTTCCATTACATTTCCTTTTAGCAGGGCTTGAAGCAAGCCTTCAATCGTCCCTGTCTCTGAATTGTGCGTCCTGCTGCGAAGGCAAGTAGTGATAGTCTTGCCTCCTGTACGTGAATCATTATCCATTGCAGCTTGAATTGCAAGCATGGGGTCTAGATAAGCCATCCAGCACTGGTGCGCTGAGCTTGAGCCACTCCCGGCAAACAAGGCATCAATATCATCTCCGCACTGTTTTGACCCCGAACCAACAATCAACGGGGGAAACTCATCCGGAAAGTGAAGACCTTCCACAAGTCCGTTGGACAAATCCACAGTAAAGAACGTGAATCTAGCCCGTTCGGGGATATCTGGGTGTGGCACACCTTTGGGGGCATCTAGCACCAACCACGTTTTAAATTGATCTACTAGGTCCGCATCGCCGGTGAAAGCGAATGCAACCCCCATTTCATCGGACACGCATATTTTGTCAAAATATGCATCATCAGTGAAAAGCATGTAATTTCCGCAAGAGGAAATCGCCGACCACCTAGAATCAGACGCAAGACATGCCTGATCCTTGTCATATACATTGGTAGTCATCGAAACACTGCTCCTCCTTGCAAAAGGCCGCGCATGATATCGGATTACATTGTCCTATGTCCATTCATTCCGTCATACTTTTACACTGCCTTAAACAACCCGCACCACTTGCAATCCATCCCAGGACGTTGCGCCCCCAGGCGATAGATTGCCACAACAGGCGACTAGTACGTCCTGGGGAAGCTCTTAGGGGTATGCGTGGAGCCACTAAGTCCGCCAACAAACCCAAAGACCATGAAGCCAACGAAGATCAAAATGATAACGGCCGGAATGGTCGCTATAGCCCACTTGACCATGAACCAGACCATCGACCAAAACTTCATGTCGATATCCACGATACGAACAGACGCGGGGGCAACAACGCTAGCCGGACTTGATGGGCGGTAAACGTCGGTATCCGCAACCATGCGAGGGGCATCCTCGGTACGCCAAGCCTCCGGCATTTCGGGCTCTTTACGCGTCGCGTCCTCAACCTTTGCGTAAACGATGCCGCACTTAGGGCATTCGTACTCCGGCGCATTATCCCCCGCGGTGCGCACATAACCGCATCGCTTGCATTCTTTTCCCATCATTCCAACTCCCTATGAATTGGCTGCATTTTCGCCGGCCTAAAATCCAATTGGAATACTGACAAAAGTAATAGCCGCACTCCGCTATAATTTGTCCCCTTACGGAGTGAATGCAATGACCGAACAAGTAGTTGTCCCGCTGACGGGTATCGAGGAAATCGACCAACAACACACCCAATTGGTTAAATGCCTGGATGATCTACAGGACTACATCGGCAGTTCTTACGGCTTCGCCGCGGGGTTTACTGCACTCAACACACTAATGGATTACACGCGCTTCCATTTCGCCTTTGAGGAACAGCTACTCGGGCAGTGGAACTACCCCCACCTAGACAACCACATTGCAGAACACAAGGCGATTGCTGACGATGTGGCGGCCCTTTGGGACGGGATAGAGGCAGGCCAGGAAATAGACGAAAAAATGGTCCAGACAATCCGGGGGTGGATTCTGGACCACATCAAGGCCGAAGATTTGCAGTACGCCAATTTCTTAGCAGACAGCGCCCTGCCGTAACTATCCTGGCTGGCAACTAGACGGTGGATATGTAGCAAACGGCAAAATCGATACCCAAACCGCTACACAAAACACCGGAAAGCATTGCGTTTACTGGACTTTTTCTTTGCTGCCCATGCAAACGAGCAGAACGCGAAAAGTCATTTTGTCTCATCCTCCGTCAGGGTCGTGCGGTACTACGCCGAATATCCGCTCCCTGAGCCGGAACAAATCGTCGCGGGCCGCCGCCGCTTTTTCGAATTCAAGGTTCTTGGCACACTCGAGCATCAATTTTTCGAGGCGCTTGATCTCCCTGGCTACCGTTTTCTCATCCATTGCCTCGTAGGCAGCCTGTTGCTGCGCAGCCTTGAGCTCGGTCTGGGCTGACTCGGCATCGTACACGCCGTCGATGATGTCCTTGATCTTCTTGGATACACCGCGTGGCGTAATGCCATGTTCCGCATTGAACCGGACCTGCTTTTCGCGCCGCCGTTCCGTCTCGGCAATCGCTCGCTGCATGGATTTGGTAATCGTATCAGCATAGAGGATGGCTGTGCCATTGATATGGCGTGCCGCACGACCGATTGTCTGAATCAATGAACGCTCTGAACGCAGGAAGCCTTCCTTGTCGGCATCGAGAATGGCAACCAGTGACACTTCAGGAATGTCCAGCCCTTCACGCAGAAGATTGATCCCTACCAGAACGTCAAATTCACCAAGGCGCAAATCACGGATGATTTCGACACGCTCAACGGTGTCGATGTCCGAATGCAGATAGCGCACCCGAATTGCGTTATCCGCCAGAAAGTCGGTCAGATCCTCGGACATCCGCTTGGTCAGCGTCGTGACCAGTACGCGCTCCCCGGCATCGACCCGCAGCTTGATCTCAGACAACAGATCGTCGACCTGCGTCGAGGCAGGTCGAACCATGATGTTCGGGTCGATCAGCCCGGTCGGTCGGACCAGTTGCTCAACCACTTGCCCGGCATGAACATTTTCGTATTCGGAAGGCGTTGCCGAGACAAAAACTGTCTGGCGTAGATGCGCCTCGAATTCGTTGAACTGCAACGGCCGGTTATCAAGCGCCGACGGCAGGCGGAAGCCGTAATCGACCAGATTTTCCTTGCGTGACCGATCGCCCTTGTACATGCCGCCCACCTGGCCGATGCTGACATGCGACTCGTCGATGAACATCAGCGCATCGGCAGGCAAGTAATCGATCAGCGTCGGCGGCGCCTCCCCGGCCTTGCGCCCGGAGAAATGACGGGAGTAGTTTTCGATCCCCTTGCAAAAACCGATCTGATCGAGCAATTCCAGATCGAAACGGGTACGTTGCTCGATACGCTGCGCCTCAACCAGCTTGTTGTTGTGGGTGAAATAATCAATGCGTTGGCTCAACTCGCTCTTGATCGCCTCGATGGCGCGCACCACCGTATCGCGCGGTGTCACATAGTGCGAGGCTGGAAAAACCGTGAAGCGGAGCGCCTTGTGGAGCAGATGACCGGTCAGCGGATCGAAAAACTGCAGACCTTCAATTTCATCATCGAACAAGGAAATACGAATGGCGTGCTCGGCGTGCTCGGCCGGGAAGACATCGATGATGTCGCCACGCACCCTGAAGGTGCCGCGGTGAAAATCGACATCGTTGCGCTCGTACTGCATCTCGGTCAGTCGCTTGACGATGGCGCGCTGATCGAGTCGATCACCGACACGCACGGTCAGGATCATGTTGTGGTATTCATCGCGATCGCCGATGCCGTAAATGCAGGAGACGGTCGCAACGATCACCACGTCACGCCGTTCGATCAGGCTTTTCGTCGCCGAAAGGCGCATCTGCTCGATATGGTCGTTGATCGAACTGTCTTTTTCGATGAACAGATCGCGCGACGGTACATAGGCTTCCGGCTGATAGTAGTCGTAGTAGGAAACAAAATACTCGACGGCATTTTCAGGGAAGAACTCCTTGAACTCCGAATACAACTGTGCCGCCAGCGTCTTGTTGGGGGCCAGGACAAGCGCCGGCCGCCCGGTTCTGGCGATGACGTTGGCCATCGTGTAAGTCTTGCCCGAGCCGGTCACGCCAAGCAAGGTCTGGAAAGAAAGTCCGTCATCGATTCCCTCGACCAGTAGGCGAATCGCTTCGGGTTGATCACCGGCCGGAGGAAAGGGTTGGTGTAGTCGATATGGGCTGCCTTCGTGGCAGACGACCGGTGTGCTGGCTGTGGTTTCTATCATGCTAAAATTGTACGGTTTTTCTCGTGCAGCAAGGTTGCTGCACGAACAATGTGCCTATTATTCCATGGAGTCTTTATGTCCTCTTCGATCTTTGCTGCGGTGGAAATGGCCCCGCGTGATCCGATCCTCGGCCTGAACGAGTCTTTCAACGCAGATACCCGCAGCACCAAGGTCAACCTCGGTGTTGGCGTCTATTTCGACGACAACGGTAAGATTCCCCTGCTGGCTGCCGTCAAGGCTGCCGAAGACGCACGTGTCAAATCAGCCCTGCCGCGTGGCTACCAGCCGATCGAAGGTTCCCCGGCTTACAACCAGGCCGTCCAGAATTTGCTGCTGGGCAAGGATTCCGCCCTGATCGCCAACGGCCAGGTCATCACCGCCCAGGCTCTCGGCGGCACCGGCGCCCTGAAAATCGGCGCTGACTATCTGAAGCGCCTGTCTCCGAACGCCAAGGTCTACATCAGCGATCCGTCCTGGGAAAACCACCGCGCCCTGTTTGAATCGGCCGGTTTCGTTGTTGAAAACTATCCGTACTACGACGCTGCCACGCGCGGCGTGAACTTCACCGGCATGAAGGCTTGCCTGAACAGCCTGGATGCCGGCTCGATCATCATCCTGCACGCCTGCTGCCACAACCCGACCGGCGCCGATCTGTCTGATGCACAATGGCAGGAAGTGGTTGATGTCTGTCGCGAACGCGGCCTGGTTCCGTTCCTTGACATGGCTTATCAGGGCTTTGCCGATGGTATCGATGCCGACGCTGTCGCTGTTCGCGCCTTCTCCGCCTCCGGCCTGCAGTTCTTCGTCTCCAGCTCCTTCTCGAAGAGCTTCTCGCTCTACGGCGAACGCGTTGGTGCACTGTCGATCATCACCGCAGGCAAGGACGAAGCCGGCCGCGTCATGTCGCAAGTCAAGCGCGTCATCCGCACCAACTACTCCAACCCGCCGATTCACGGTGGCGCCCTGGTTGCTGCCGTGCTTTCCTCACCGGAACTCCGCCAGCAGTGGGAAGACGAACTTGGCGGCATGCGTGACCGCATCCGCGCCATGCGCACCGGTCTGGTTGAAGCAATCAAGGCCCAGGGCGTTGCCCAGGACTTCTCCTTCGTCATCAAGCAGCGTGGCATGTTCTCCTACACCGGCCTGACGGCTGCCCAGGTGGAGCGCATGAAAGACGAATTCGGCATTTACGCAGTGTCGACCGGGCGGATCTGCCTGGCGGCGCTGAACACCAAGAATGTCGATTACGTTGCCAAGGCCATTGCCGCAGTGATCAAGTAAGCAACACAAGACTCCTGAAGGAGTTTGAGCAAGGGCAGGACTTCGGTCCTGCCCTTTTTTATTTACCGTTCACCACACTCAATTCAGGAAGTTGCCCCTGAACATGCAGCGGAATTCTCAAGGTGGACACGGATGTCTGCAGGGTGACCATCAATGCTGCATCAACTTGCCGATCCTTGGCCGAAAACTGCCCGGCAGCAGTCATCATGCCGGACTCAAGTCGAAGGTCGCGCGCCGAGACTCGGCCCGGAGCCACGGCCAGAACAGCAAGAAATCGATCAAATTTTGTCGCACCGGCACGCACAACCGAGCCAGGCCCTTTTCGCGTAGCCTCACCCAAATCGACACCGTGCAGCAAGCCCCTGGAAATATCGACATCAAGCGTCGCTTCAACATGCCCCAACAGCTCAGCCCAATTGCTCCCTCGGCCACGCAAGGCCAGATTCCCACTGAAGTCACCCTCCAGTTTCAATGACGGTGCAAAGGCGTTTGTAACCCGCCGACTATCGAGCAAGCGGAAAGCACCATCCCCCGCGGTGACCAAATCACTGCTCCAGTCAAGCAGCCAGGTTCCCTTGAAAGTCCCGCCCAGCAAAAAGGCATCAATACTTTGGATCAGCAATCGATCCTTCAGAAGCAGTCCTTTGGCTTGCAATGACTCGAATTTCAACGGCGTACCGGGGATAGCCAGCACCGCACCTTCGATATTCAGGGCAATCCCCTGAACTGTTGGCACAGCCTCCAGGGAAATGCTGCGGTCAACTGTCTGTAGTGACGTCTTTTCAAGATGCCCGTCTGATTTGAAAAGCAGATCCCCCGAAAGATCGCTGATTGACAGGTCGCGTGCATTGACCTGCATTCGTTCAATTCTGACTCGACCAATACCCGGCACCGGATTGGCCGCGATACCAAACATCGGCAAACCAGCAAGCTTGTGAACGCCGACTTTGACCTCGGACAATTCAACCCTTGGAATTACCCGCTTGCCAGAAAGCAGTAGGGATGCCGGAGAATCAACGCGCGCTTCGTGGATATAAAAATCATTACCGCCTCCGATCGTCAGGCCGCCCAGGACCAATTGCGGCCGCGGCCAAAGCACCACCCCGACTTTTTCAATAACAACCCTGTCTTGCAACCAGCGCCCTGCCGCTGCCTCCAAATCAGGCTTGAAGCGATCATAAGGAAACAACAGAACGATAACCAGCAGCCCCCCAAGGAGCAAAACCACGCCGGCCAGCAACCGGAAAACAAGGGATCGCCCGTGCCTTACCGGTGATTCAGAAAGAGGCTCAGGCTCAAGCTGAGGCGGTGGAATCTGGACATCAGGCGCGCGCAGAACGGAAAAACGACTCCTCGCGTCAAATTTTTCCTTGGTTTCATAAGACAACGTCGATTTTGGGACGAATCCCGAAAATCTGGATGATGCAGACAGCGTTCCGTCAGCCTCCATCCGGCTGTGCTCCCAGACAGCCACCGCACTTTCCGATGGTGCAACCAGGCCGCGCTGCTCAAGATCAGCCAAAGCCCCCTCGACCATGACCCGATTGCCAAGCTTGGCCGCAAGCTGCTCAACGGTCACCTTGCCATCAACCTGAACGAGGACCATCCGGAGCTCGCGCTTGACGACATGGGCACTTTGCCTGATCGCCTCATCGCCGGTCGGCGTTTTCACATAGATAAGCTTGGGATCCATAAATCAGTATTTATTCTTCTAAATCGATCAGATTATTTGACGAGCAGCAATCTTACCCCTATAATGCGCACCTTCTGTTCCTCGATAGCTCAGTCGGTAGAGCGCCGGACTGTTAATCCGTAGGTCCCTGGTTCGAGCCCAGGTCGGGGAGCCAGTATTATAAAGGCCAGCACGAAAGTGCTGGCCTTTTTCATTTGCAAAACAAAAGACATTGACATTGCATCAAGGCAATGCCAATCAGTTCTTATCGGGCAAGCACTACCCCGCAAGCCTGGCGCGCACCGGAGTTTCCAGTTGGTTGAGTTTTAAAATCATCCGGCGCCGCATGGACAATAACCCCCCGCCCGACAATACCGGAGGGCCCCTCGGCAATAAGCACGCCATCGAGATAAGCCGTCAGGCGAGCTGTACCATTCGCCCCAGCAACAAGTTGCGGCATATCTCCAGCATGGTGTTCCGCATGATCCGGATTGCCGTGCGAACGCCCGGCCGGATTGAAGTGACCACCGGCGCTTGTGCCGTCCGGCGCGCTGCAATCACCTTTGTCGTGAATATGGAAACCATGCATCCCAGGCGACAACCCCTGCACTTCAGCGACAACCCGAACCTTGTCCCCGGCCTGCGTAAACGAAACAACGCCCGAAACGGCATTGCCCTGCGTTGCGTTCAACACAGCTTCGGCACGTAGCGGAGCACTACTGACCAGCCCTCCGTGACACCCGGCCAGCAAGCCGCTGGCGCCCAGCATTAGAGGAAAAATGAACTTTTGCATTTTTGATGTCTCCACTTGTCTGTTGGCATTTGAAAATCGATAATCCAGAGTCCGACACTACTGGCCGGGCTCCGACATTCTGGGCCGCTAAACAAACCACCGCAAGCCATGCACAACGAAACACTGAGGCCGGAATCATCACCTGCCGGATTGGCCGAATTCAAACCAGCCGTAAATTTTGGCGAGCTTAAACACGCGCCTGGAACGCTGGTGGACAAGTACGGCCGGCACATCACCTACATCCGGCTATCGATCACAGACCGTTGCGATTTTCGTTGTACGTATTGCATGGCAGAAGAAATGACCTTCCTGCCACGCAATGAAGTCATGAGTCTGGAGGAATGCCTGCGCGTTGCATCGACTTTCGTTGAACTGGGTGTCAGCAAGGTACGATTGACCGGAGGAGAGCCGCTGGTTCGCAAGGATGCGATGTGGCTGATCGAAAGACTGGGCGCCCTGCCCGGCCTCGAAAATCTTGTCCTGACCACCAATGGCTCCCAACTGGAGCGTTTTGCCACACCACTCCGCAACGCAGGGGTCAAACGCCTGAACATCAGCTTGGACACACTGCGTGCCGATCGCTTCAAGGCAATCACCCGGATTGGCGATATCAGCAAAGTACTCAGCGGCATTGAGGCAGCCCAGGCAGCGGGATTTCGGCGAACAAAACTCAATACCGTGATGATGCGCGGCACCAACGATGATGAGTTCAATGATCTGGTGCAATTTGCAATCGACCACGAACTTGATATTTCATTCATCGAAGAAATGCCACTCGGCGACATTCATGGGCGGGAAAACACCTATATTTCATCCGAAGAGGCGCGAAAGATCCTGAGCGAGCGCTTTGCGCTCATTCCATCAACCGAATCCTCCGGTGGCCCGGCCCGCTACTGGCGCGTCGCAGGTTCGGAGTCGCGCATTGGTTTCATTTCGCCGCACAGCCACAATTTCTGCGACACCTGCAATCGCGTCAGGATCACTGCCAAGGGAGAGCTTTATCCTTGCCTAGGGCAGAATGATGCCAGCCAGCTGCTGCCACTGCTACGCACGGAGAAAAGCAATGACGCCTTGCGCCAGGCAATTGTTGAAAGCATGGGAATAAAGCCGTACGGTCACGATTTTTCGCAACAAATGAACTCCCCGCAAGTCGTCCGCTTCATGTCCATGACCGGCGGCTGACGGAACCGGTCCGCTGATGCCACGCTTACGCCACGGCTGGATATCATCGCTGCAAAGTAGCCCAGGAAATCGCCGTCCCCAAACGCTCGCCCTGATTGCAGCAACGCTCGCCAGCCTCGCAGCGATTTTCATTGTGCCAGGCATGCCGGCCAGCCTCTTGATGCTGGCAACGCTCGGCGGACTAAGCTGGCTGGCCTACAGTGAAAAACGGCACTTCCAGTCCATTCAGCGGGCTTACAACATGGCCATGCTGGCGGCTCACGACGGATTCTGGGAGTGGAATCCGATCTCAAAAAAATTGCACGTCGGAACACGCCTGCTTGAGATTCTCGGTTATCAGGAGGATTTCCTGCCCGACACCCACGCCTGGTTGAGACTGGTTCACCCCGACGATATCGCAAATTACAACGCTGCCGTTGCTCGACACCTGAAAGGTGAAAGCGAATACTTCTACTGTGAGTACCGGGTTATGTCGAGCAGCGGCCTGTACCGCTGGATCGCCTCGCGCGGCCTTGCCGTTCGTGACCGCCATGACAAGGCATACCAGATGGTGGGTTCGGTTACCGACATCACCGAAAGACGACAGCACCAGGAAGAAATGGAGTTTCTTGCCCAGCACGATGTGCTGACCGGTTTGCCCAACCGCCTGCTTTTTGCCGAGCAACTCCAGGAAGCCATTCGCCACGCCAAAACGAAAAATCATCGCCTGGCAGTCCTGTTCATCGACCTCGATCGCTTTAAAAATATCAATGACACTCTCGGGCACCGTGCTGGCGACCAATTACTTCAACTGGTTGCTCAACGCCTGCGCAGCGAAATGCCCGAAGGTTGCGAGCTGTATCGCCAAGGCGGTGACGAGTTCATTGTCCTGATCAACCCGATTGCCGATGCGCATGTCGCGGTCGACACCGCCATTCTCCTCAAAGAGCTGATCACAGCGCCACTCAGTGGCGGCGAGAATGATTTCTTCACCAGCGCGAGCATCGGGATCAGTCTCTTCCCCGAAGATGCCGGCGATGGTGAAAGCCTGCTTCGCCACGCCGATACAGCCATGTACGAAGCCAAGGCTGCCGGCGGTAATGCCATCCGGGCACATACGCCGATGATGAATCAACGCGTCACTTTCCGGATGTCACTCGAAACCAGGCTGCGCCGCGCCCTGCACGAAGGGCAACTCGACCTGCATTTCCAGCCCCAGGTTGATGCTCACAGCGGCAAGCTGATTGGCGCCGAAGCACTGATTCGCTGGCACGATGGTGAAGCCCAGATACCGCCGGATCACTTCATTCCAGTCGCCGAGGAATGCGGGCTGATCATTCCCATCGGAGAATGGGTCATCGAGCGGGCCATCGCGCAAATTGCCGAATGGCACCACCGCTTTGGAGAAATTCCGCCGATTGCGATCAATCTTTCACCCCGTCAGTTCTGGCGCCCCTCCGTCTCCCGCTTCATTCTCGGCAAGCTCGAACAAGCCGGACTGCCTTGCTCGGCACTCGAAGTCGAAGTGACCGAATCGGTACTGCTCGATGCCGATGGCGGCAGCATCGAGGAATTGCTCCAACTACGCAACGCCGGGATTGCAATTGCGCTGGACGATTTTGGCACAGGCTATTCATCGCTCTCATACCTTCAACGCTTGCCGATCGGCACCCTGAAGATCGATCGATCCTTCATCAACAACCTAATACTTGACGACGGATCGATCGGCAGCGAGCCCCTCGTTCGGGCCATCATCGCCATGGCTAAAAGCCTGTCGTTCAGGGTGATTGCCGAAGGGGTTGAAACCCTGCCCCAGCAGCGCCACTTGCAGGCACTGGAATGCGATGTCATTCAGGGCTACCTGATTAGCCGCCCGCTGCCGGCCCATGAATTTGCCGAGAAATTCCTGGTTGACCGCAGTATGAGCCAAGCCGTCTAGACTCAGCGATACAACCCACAATCCCCCGGTTGGGCAGGCAAGACAGGTAATGTAGTCCCCAACGCCAGCAGACACAAAATCAGCAGCAACAAAAAAGCGACCCATCGGGTCGCCTTTTCATGTTGCCTTACCCAGTGACGACAGGGCTGGCAGAGTTTCATTGCTTTTTACAGACCGCGCACAGCACGCTTGCGTTCGATTTCGGTCAGGTAACGCTTACGCAGACGAATCGACTTCGGCGTCAACTCGACCAGTTCATCTTCCTCGATGAACTCGACAGCAGCTTCCAGGCTCAACTGAACAGCTGGCACCAGGCGGACAGCTTCGTCAGTACCTGAGGCACGAACGTTGGTCAGTTGCTTGCCCTTGATCGGGTTAACAACGAGGTCGTTTTCACGGCTGTGGATACCGATGATCATGCCTTCGTACAGCTTGTCACCCGGCACGACAAACATGCGGCCGCGATCCTGCAGCTTCCACAGTGCGTAGGCGACGGCTTCGCCGTTGTCCTGGGAGATCAGCACGCCATTGCGACGCTCGGCAACATTACCGTCCTTGATCGGCGCATATTCGTCGAACACGTGGCTCATCAGGCCGTTACCGCGGGTCAAGTTCATGAACTCGCCCTGGAAGCCGATCAGACCACGGGCCGGGATACGGTATTCGATACGGACGCGACCACGGCCATCCGGCACCATGTCCGTCAGGTCGCCCTTGCGCATGCCCAGGCTTTCCATGACGCCACCCTGGGTGTCTTCTTCGACGTCAACCGTCAGCAGCTCATACGGTTCGCACTCGACGCCATTGATCGTCTTCTTGACGACACGCGGACGACCGACGGCCAGTTCATAGCCTTCACGACGCATGTTTTCAAGCAGGATGCCGAGGTGCAGTTCGCCACGGCCGGAAACGTCGAAGACGTCACCGTTGCCCGTGTCATGCACGCGCAGCGCCATATTGGTCAGCAGTTCTTTGTGCAGACGATCGCGAATCTGGCGGCTGGTAACGAACTTGCCTTCGGTGCCGGCCAGCGGGCTGGTGTTAACCATGAACTGCATGGACAGCGTCGGCTCGTCGATCTTGAGCAGCGGCAGGGATTCCGGCTGTTCCGGATCGGTCACGGTACAACCCAGCACCAGATCTTCGATACCGGTGATCTGGACGATATCGCCAGCGTGGCCCTCTTCCAGTTCGATCTTGTTCAGACCCTTGTAGCCGAAGACCTGGCCAATCTTGGCCTTGATCGGGGTACGTTCGTGTTCGGCAGCTTCTTCTTCGGTACCGAACATGACCAGCACGTTCTGGCCGGTCTTGACCTTGCCGCGATTGATCTTGCCGACGCCGATACGACCAACGTAGGAGGAGTAATCGAGCGCGGTAATCTGCAACTGCAGCGGTGCATCGATATCGGTATCCGGTGCCGGCACATGGCGCAGGATGGTATCGAACAGCGGCTTCATGTTTTCACGCGGCTGGTCGAGTTCCATGGCAGCCCAACCATTCAGGCCGGAAGCGTACACAATCGGGAAATCGAGCTGCTCGTCGGTTGCACCCAGCTTGTCGAACAGGTCGAAAGTCAGATTGACTGCCTGGTCCGGATCGGCACCGTCGCGGTCAACCTTGTTAACCAGCACGATCGGACGCAGACCGAGGGCCAGCGCCTTCTTGGTCACGAAACGGGTTTGCGGCATCGGGCCTTCAGCGGCATCGACCAGCAGGACCACGCCATCAACCATGCCCAGCACGCGCTCGACTTCACCACCGAAGTCCGCGTGACCCGGGGTGTCGACGATGTTGATGTGTACACCTTCGTACTCGACCGCAGTGTTCTTGGAAAGAATCGTGATACCACGCTCTTTTTCCAGGTCGTTGGAGTCCATGACGCACTCGACCAGCTGCTGGTGAGCGGCAAAAGTACCGGACTGACGGAGAAGCTGGTCAACCAGGGTAGTCTTACCGTGGTCAACGTGAGCAATGATGGCGATGTTGCGAATCGGACGAGCGGACATGGGAAGGCCTGAAAAATCAAAGGCGAGATTCTACCACCCCATGCTGCAACGCAACATCCCCAAGCTGCTTTTATCCTTCTTTATTACGCATGAAATCAGCAGTGTTGAAGAAGTTTTCCAGCAGCTTGGCCCGAATACCTTCTTCAATACCAACCGACTCCATGGCCAGCACCATGCAGGCAACCCACTGATCGCGCTCCTTGACGCCGATGGCGAAAGGCATGTGACGACCGCGCAGACGGGGATGACCGAACTTTTCGACAAACAGATCAGGGCCACCGAACCAGCCGGAAAGGAACATGTAGAGCTTGTCGCGCGACCCTTGCAGGTCTTCAGGGTGCATGGAACGCAATTCGCTGAATTGCGGCACGCTGGCCATGAATTCGTAAAAACGGTCGCAAAGCAGTGCAACGGCGGCATCGCCGCCAATTTTCTCGTAGGTTGTCGTGCTGTTGTCCATCATCCTGCTCTCAATAATTCAAACAATCCCAACATCATTACCGCTGGCGGATTTTTACACAATACTGCGGTCGACCGCAGTATTGTGTCCATTAACGCACCTTTGGCTTGCGGGCCGGCAAGTTACGGGCTGCTGCCAGGGCCGGGCGTCCGGGGCGCTGCGGCTCGCCGCGTTTGGGCGGCGTCGGTTTGCGCAAACCACTCGAAGCGACAGCGCCACCGCCGCACTTACCCACGGTACCGGCCGGCTGCCAGGCCGGAATCAGATGCTTCTTGCCGTTGCCGATCAGGTCGGCACGCCCCATTTCCTTGAGTGCCTCACGCAACAGCGGCCAGTTGGCAGGGTCGTGGTAACGCAGGAAGGCCTTGTGCAATTTGCGCTGACGGCCATTGCGTACCGTACCGACAATTTCGCTGGCACGATTGACCTTGCGCAGCGGATTGCGCTCGCTGTGGTACATGGTCGTCGCCATTGCCATCGGCGTCGGGATGAAAGTCTGTACCTGATCGAGCCGGAAGTTATTCTTCTTGAGCCAGAGCGCCAGATTGAGCATGTCTTCATCCTCGGTTCCCGGATGGGCCGCGATGAAATACGGAATCAGGTACTGCTCCTTGCCCGCCTCGCGCGAAAAACGATCGAACAGTTGCTTGAAGCGATCATAGGAGCCAATGCCCGGCTTCATCATTTTCGACAAAGGGCGCTCTTCGGTGTGCTCCGGCGCAATCTTGAGATAGCCGCCAACGTGGTGCGTAACCAGTTCCTTGATGTATTCGGGAGAACGAACAGCAAGGTCGTAACGCAGCCCGGAGCCGATCAGCACCTTCTTGACGCCTTTCAGGGCTCGCGCCTTGCGATACAGGGAAATCAGCTTGCTGTGATCGGTTCCCATGTTCTCGCAAATATCCGGATAGACACAGGACAAGCGGCGACAGGCCGACTCGATCTTTTCGTCCTTGCATTTGAGGTGGAACATATTGGCCGTCGGGCCGCCGAGGTCGGAAACAATCCCCGTGAAACCGGGCGTTTTGTCGCGCATTTCCTCTATTTCGCGGATGACGGAATCCTCCGACCGACTCTGGATGATGCGCCCTTCGTGCTCGGTAATAGAACAGAAAGTACAGCCGCCAAAACAGCCGCGCATGATATTGACCGAGAAGCGGATCATTTCCCAGGCCGGGATCTTCGCCTCACCGTAAGCCGGGTGCGGCCGACGGGCGTAGGGCAATTCATAGACACCGTCGAGTTCTTCGGTGGTCAGCGGAATCGGCGGCTGATTCAGCCAGACATCACGCTCGCCATGCGCCTGGACCAGGGCCCGCGCATTGCCGGGGTTCGATTCAAGGTGGAAGGTGCGCGAGGCATGGGCATAGAGCACCGGGTCGTCTTTGACCTGCTCGTAGGATGGCAGGCGGATCACGGTATGAGCCCGACGCTCGCGACGCCCCGCCAGACGCTCTTCACGCGACACAATACGCACGGCTTGCTCGCCAGGCTTTGTCGCTGCGGTCGACGTGCCGTTCTGGCCGGTTTCCATGGCATACGGGTCGGGATGACTGATCAGCGGCCCCGGCGTATCGACCGAGCTTGAGTCCATGGCCTCCCACTCGCTGGAAGGCAGCCAGCCGGACGGCACCATGAAGGCAGTCCCGCGCAGGTCACGGATGTCGCCGATCTTCTCGCCCTTGGCCAGGCGATGCGCCAATTCGACGATGGCTCGCTCGGCATTGCCGAAAAAAAGCATGTCCGCCTTGGAGTCCGGCAACACCGAACGACGAACCTTGTCGGACCAATAGTCAAAATGGGCAATACGCCGCAAACTGGCCTCGATCGAACCGACGATCACATTGCAGCCGGGAAAAGCCTCGCGGCAACGCTGGGCGTAGACGGTCACCGCCCGGTCGGGCCGCTTGTTCGGCTCACCATTCGGGGTATAGGCGTCATCGGAGCGAATCTTGCGGTCAGCCGTGTAGCGATTGACCATCGAGTCCATATTGCCGGCAGTCACTCCATAAAACAGATTGGGTTTGCCGAGCTTCTTGAAGTCGACCGCAGAATTCCAGTCGGGCTGGCAAACGATGCCGACGCGAAATCCCTGCGCTTCAAGCAGGCGACCAATCAGGGCCATGCCAAAACTCGGGTGATCGATGTAGGCATCGCCGGTCACCAGAATAATGTCGCAGGAATCCCAGCCTAAAGCATCCATTTCCTTGCGGGACATGGGAAGAAAGGGGGCCGGGCCAAAACGCTGGGCCCAGAATTTACGATGGCCAAACAGCGGGCGTGAAACAGAATGAGTCGAATCCATGCGCTATTTTACCCGAGCCCGCCAGCCCTCAGGGCATGGCATAATCACACGACAAGTCACAACATCTCCAAGAAACAATGATTTTTCCAACCCGCGAGCAATCCGGTGTATTGATCCTCGCCATCAGCGGCCGTATTGACCACGTTGGCAGCGAAACGTTCGCGACATCGCTCGATCCCTTCCTCGAACAATGCATGCCGGGCAAACCCGGCGTATTGCTTGATTTCTCGGCGGTCGACTATGTCAGCAGCGCCGGCTTGCGCGCCCTGATGCTGGCGTCGCGCCGCGCCAAGATACAAGGGGGCGTTTTCGCCATTGCCTGCCTGCAACCCCTGGTTCAGGAGGTTTTCTCGATCAGCCGCTTCAACCTGATCATGCCTTGCTATCCCAACATCGAACTGGCCTGCAAAGTCATGGGTTCATGAAAAAAGTTACTTTCTGGGGGACGCGCGGCTCTTTGCCCGTATCGCTGTCAAGCCGCGACATTCGTGAAAAAATCATCGCTGCACTCACCGCCGCCAACGGCAAGAATTTCAAGACGCCGGCAGCATTGGCCAGTTTCGTAGACACACTGCCTTTCGCCACGAACAGTACATTTGGCGGCAATTCCTCGTGCGTCGAAATTATCGGCAACAGCACGGAACATGTCATTTGCGACATGGGCAGCGGCGCCCGTCCGCTAGGCAATGCCAGGATCGCCCAGTTCGGCGTCAGCCAACCGCAGACCTATCACATCTTCATGTCCCATCTCCACTGGGATCACCTGATGGGCTTTCCGTTTTTTGCACCGATGTATATTCCGGGCAACCGGATCATCGTTCATGGCTGCCATCATCAGCTCGAAGAAGCCATACGCCTGCAGATGCGCACGCCCTGCTTCCCGGTCGACTACTCGCAAGCCGGCGCCAGCATCGAATTCGACATCATGACACCCGGCCAGACTTATGAAATTGCCGGGATGAAGGTCACCGCCAAACAGCAACTCCATGCCGGAAAGTCATTCGGCTACCGTTTCGAAAGCGACAACCGCAGCGTGGTTTATTCGACCGATTCGGAGCACAAGCTCGAAGATATCGCTGAATACGAAGCCTTCGTCCACTTCTTTGCCAAGGCCGACCTGGTGATTTTTGATGCCATGTATTCACTGGCAGAAGCCGTCTCGGTCAAATCGGACTGGGGACATTCAAGCAACGTGATCGGTGTCGAACTGTGCCAGGCGGCGGCAGCACGTCGGCTCGCCCTCTTTCACCACGAACCGGTCAATGACGACAAGCAGCTCAGTCGCTTGCTGGCGGAAACACGTCGCCTGGAAGAAATAACCCGGGGCGGCAACGCGGCACTCGAAGTCATCTCGGCCTACGACGGCCTGACCATCGACTTGTGAGCCAGGCCACCCGGATCATTCTTGCCCTGATCCGGGCCGGTCGTGGCCGTGCCCTGCCCCTGGTTTTCCTGGCGCTGGTCAGCCTGGCGCTGGTTCAGATCGACCGGACACCCCTCGCCAGCCTGCGCAACGCCCAGTTTGACCGCTACCAACGCCAGATGCCGCGGCCTCGACTCGACGAACCGGTCATTGTCGTCGGTATCGACAGCAACAGCCTGCACCAATACGGCCAATGGCCCTGGCCGCGCGACCTGATGGCGCAACTGGTCACCACGATACAAGCCAGCCAGCCGCTGGCCATCGGCCTGGATATCATCTTTGCCGAACGCGATCGCTACAGCCCGGACATACTCGCCGCCAGAATGCCCCATCTGAATCGGGAATCCTTGAGCCGGCTGCCAAAACCGGACGAATTGCTGGCTGAGGCACTCAAAGGAAAAGCACCCACCGTCCTGGCGCTGGCCGGATTGAACAATCCACTACCCGGCGCCCGCCTGCCCGGAAAACACCCCGCCATACCTGCGCTGGACGAAAAAACCCGCGCCGCACTGAGCCGCTATGAAACCGCCTTGAGCAGCCTTCCCGGACTTGAAACTGCGGCCAGCGGCGTCGGCTTGATCAATAGTGGCCCGGACAGGCTTCATCAGGAAAACGAACGCGGCATTGTCCGGCGCGTGCCGGCACTGGCCATGGTCGGTGATCGCCCCCTGCTCTCCCTGCCACTGGAGATGGTTCGGCAGGCACTCGGCGAGGACAGTTCGCCCATCGTGGAGTTCGACCGGCATGGCATGACGGCAATCGCGCTTGGCAGTTACCGCCTGCCGACTCAAAGCAATGGAGAGCTGTTGCTGCACTATGGGCGGGCCAATTCGAATTACTACCTTTCGGCGGCCGATGTTCTGGCCGGCAACTACTCTCCTGATTTTTTCCAGTCGCGTTTCGTGATCATCGGCTTCAACACCACCGGCCTGCAGGATCGCATCATCACCCCGCTGGGCGACAGTTTGCCGGGCATCGACATCCACGCACAGGTCATCGAGAGCTTGCTCAGCGGCTCGGCACTGCAACGCCCCTTCTGGATGGAGAAACTTGAACTGATCACCTTGTTGCTCGGCGGAGTTTTCCTGATCCTGGCGGTCCCGGCACTCAAGCCGCGCTATGCCATTTTCAGCTTTGCCGGATTGGGCGGCCTGATCATTGGCGCCGGTTATCTCGCCTTCTTCAGGGGGCAATGGCTGTTCGATGGCCCGACACTGACCCTGTTGCTCAGCCCGGTATTCACCTCGCTACTGAGCAATACACTGATCACGGCCGACGCTCAGCGGCGCGACAACGCACGCCAGTTACAGGCAAGCCGTGAGGAAGCGGCCAGAATCAATGGCGAACTGGATGCCGCACGACGTATCCAAATGGGTTTGCTGCCTGATCCGCAGCGTCTTTTTGGCAATGAACCGCGCTTCTCGATCGCTGCCCTGCTTGAGCCGGCTCGTGCTGTCGGAGGAGATTACTACGACTGCTTCATGCTCGATCCACAGCACCTTTGCCTGGTGATCGGCGACGTATCCGGCAAGGGGGTGCCGGCCAGCCTGTTCATGGCCATTTCGAAAACACTGACCGGCACATTGACACGTCAGGGTACAGCGCTGGCCGAGGCTGTGCGGCATCTTGAAGCCGAACTGAGCAGAGCCAACCCGGAATACCTTTTCGTGACCTCGTTCATGGCTGTTCTGGATGTCGAATCCGGTTGGCTCGACTATGTCAGCGCCGGCCACGATGCGCCGCTCCTTGTCCGCCGGGGATGCATTTCACGACTAGACACCGCCGAGTTGGGCGGCCCGCCGCTCTGTGCGCTCGGTGACTATCCATTCGAATCGGCCCGTACCCGACTGGAAACCGACGATTTGCTCTGCCTGTTCACCGATGGCATTACCGAAGCTGGCAACGGTACAGCCATGTTCGGCAGTCAACGTCTTGAAGAACAATTGCTGGCAGCAAGCGACCACGATCTTGTCGAGCTTGCCGGCCAGCTACGCGACAGCGTCCGGGCATTCGAGTCAGGCCAGCCGGCAGCGGATGACCTGACGCTGATGCTCTTACGCTGGCACGGTCGACCGCTCAGCGAACGCTGATTTCAACGCGCCGGTTTTTGGCTTCGGCTACTTCATCTTCCGTTGCAACCAGCGGATCACGCTCGCCTCGCCCGATGGCTTCGAGTTTCTCGGCAGGAACGCCGGCCTCGATCAACAAACCGCGCACAGCCTCCGCCCGTTTAGCTGACAGACTGTCATTGGCCTGCAGGCTGCCGACGCGATCGGTGTGGCCGATGACCATCACCTCAACCGCAGGACGCTCGGCAATCTCCTGGCGGACACGGGCAAAATCAGCCTGCGACTCGGGGGTCAGGACATTGCCGCCTTGCTGGAAATAAAGCAGGTAGCTGCTCGGACGGATCGGCTGGGCGGCCAGTGCGGCCCCAAAGCGCTCCTGGACCTCTTCAGGTGTCGAGCGATAGCTGTCATTGCTTCCACCCCGGCGATAAGTCCCGGCATAAGGCTCATTGAGCAACAACTCACCCTTGGCATCACGCACGACCACCGCACTCGGACGACCATCGGCAGACGGCAACAAAACCACTCGCTCGCTGGTGCACGCCGCCAGCAGCAGGCTCACCAGGCACATCGGCACAAGAATCTTATTCATCGTCACTCCCATCAACCTCGATGACGAATTCCGTGCCGCGCACGCCCAGCACTGAAGTTGGCGTATGGAAATCGACCGACTCCGGTGTCTGCTTGGCTATCCGGCCAGAAGCCACAAGCAAGGTACCTTTGCGGATCAGGATGGACATCGCGCCAGCCTGCGTCGTGTTGTCAAAATTGAATTTATCGACCGCGACCAGCGAGTTCGGCCCTGCCGAAAGAATGGTCTGGTCGCGCAAGGTGACACCGACCGAACCATCGCTGCCGGTACGCAAGCGATCCGACTGATACACCGGCGTACCTACCGCTGCGGCCAGCTTCTGGCCTGAACGCTCGATATTGACGGTGCCGTTGGCCGTCTTGACCATCCCGGCCGGCACCTCGGCCAACGCCGGCTGGGCGCACAGCGCCATACCGACAGCCGTTGCGCAAAGTACTTGCTTCATTGTCATGCTCGACTCCAAATCTATTCAGCCCGTTATTTTACGGACAATACGGCCATAAACTATTCAAGCTTTCAAAGCCCGTTCCGCAAGACCTGCAAAGGCGGCGTCGCCAACAAGGCGCGCAGGGCCAGCCAGCCCGTTGAAGTCGACAAGGCCGCACCGATCAGGGCCGCCCCAAAAAACAAAGTGAAATTGGTCGCCAGCGCCATCTGAAAAACCTGCCTGGCGATCAGTTGACCGAGCAACTCGGCCCCCAGGGCTGCAATCAAACCAGCCAACGCGCCCGTTGCGGCCAATTCGACGATCATCGCCTGGCGCAATTGCCGGCGCTGCGCACCGAGCGCACGCATCAGCGCCAAGGCATGCCGACGTTCATCAAAGGCGCTGAACAGGGCTGAATACAGGACTACGCCACCCGCCACCAAGGTAAAGAGAAAAATGAACTGGATGGCCGCAGACACCTGGGACATGACCGTTTCAAGCTGGCGTAACAGGGCACTGACATCGATCAAGGTGATATTGGGAAATTGCGACAGCAGTTGGCCATTCAAAGTGCTGTTCCCGGGCGGCAAATGGAAACTGGTGATATAGCTTGTCGCCACTTCATCCATGATGCCCGGCGGTGTCAGAACGAAAAAATTGACCCGCATCGACTCCCAGTCGAGCTTGCGCAAATTGACCACCCGAAGTTTTTTCTCGACACCGGCAACGCTGAACAGCAAATCGTCACCAAGTTGTATCCTCAGCGTCTTGGCTAAGCCGGCCTCGACCGAAGCGACGCCCTGCCCCAACTCTTCGGTCGAAAACCAGCGACCGGCCGCGAGCGAGTTCCCTGGTGGCAGGCTTTGCCGCCAGGACAAATTGAACTCGCGCTCAACCAGTCTTTGTGCCCGCTCATCCTCGGGAAAACTGGCCGCACTGACGCGCCGCTCGCCGATTTGCAACAAACGGGCCCGCGCCATCGGTGCCAGTTCGGCCTGAATGCCGGCATCAGCCAGCAAACGGGCCAAGGCATCGCGTTGGTGCGGCTGGATATTGATCAGGAAACGATTCGGCGCATCCGGCGGCGTTGCCTTGCGCCAAGCATCAAGCAATTCGACCCGGGTCACCGTCAACAACAGCATGGCCATCAAGCCGATCGCCAGTGCAACAATCTGGATACTGCTCGCTGTGCCATGCCGTGAAAAATTGGCCAGTCCCTGACGCCAACCAAATCCGCCGCCATGTCGGAATGGCGCAGCAGCACGCACCGCCAGCCGGGCAATCAGCCAAAAAACACCGAAGGCACAAGCAAAGCCGGCAAAAGCCAGACCGCCCATGCGCCAATCGCCGGCGACCAGAACGACCAGCGCCGCCAGCCAGGCCAGGCCGAACAAATAAGCACCCAGCAAGGAAGCCTTGGGCGCACCCAGTTCGCGGCGCAGGACCCGCAAAACGGGCACCTGCCCCAGTTGGATCAACGGCGGCAAGGCAAAACCGAACAACAGGACAGCCGCAACGGCGCATCCCTGCCAGACCGGAAGCCAGCCCGGCAATGGCAGGCTGATGCCCAGCCAACTGGACAGTGACTGGAGCAAAGCAAAATGGGCAAGGAATCCAAGCAGACACCCGCAGGCCGCCGCCAGAATGGCCAGGCCGCAATAAATCAGGAAATGCAGGCCGACCAGGCGCCGTTGCGTCAAGCCCAGGCAGCGCATGACGGCGCAGGCATCAAGATGGCGCTGCATGTAGCGCCGAGCCGCCAAAACCACCGCCACGGCAGCGAGTATCACGGTCAACAGGGTCGCTAGGCCCAAAAAGCGCTGCGCCCGATCCAGCGCGCTGCGAATTTCAGGCCGGGCATTTTGCGTGTTTTCAAGACGTTGACCGCGCAACAAGCGCGGCTCCAGCCAGTTTTTGAAAGCCGCAATGCGCTCGGATTCGCCGGCCAGTAACAAGCGGTAGCTGATGCGCGCACCTTCCTGAATCAAGCCACTCGCCGGCAAGTCATCCTGGTGCATCATCAGGCGCGGCGCCAAGGTAAAGAAATTGACGCCACGATCCGGCTCCTGGAGCAGGATGCCGCCCACCTTCAGGCGGAGTAATCCGACGGTCAACGTTCCCCCGACATCAATTTTCAGCGCACCGGCCAGACGCTCGTCGAGCCACACGAAACCGGGCTCGGGGCCATGGTCGACCGCAACACTCTCGGCCCCGGCCCGTGTTGTCACAGACAACTGCCCGCGCAAGGGATAGCTGCTGCCGACCGCCTTGATATCGGCCAGTTGTACTTGCTCGCCAGTCATGACCATGCTGGGGAAAATCAGGGTTTCAGCCAGTTGCAACCTCTGCTGCCGCGTTTCACCGAGCACCTCGGGCGACCAGGCCTGATCAGCGATCAACAACAAATCGCCGCCCATCAGTTGCTGCGCCTCACGCTCAAGCGCCAGCCGAATCCGGTCGGCAAAAAAGCCGACGGCCGTCACCGAAGCAACCGCAATGGCCAAGGCAGCAAACAACAGGCGCAGCTCGCCGGAGCGCAGTTCGCGCCCGAGAAGCCGCCAGGCCAGACGGATCATCGACCGGCTCCGGGCCAGCCCGGCAGCAATGCGGTGGACTTAATCAAGCTCGCGCAGCCGCGTCACGGCCTCTTCAACACGGCGCACGGCAATCACTTCCATGCCGGGAATCGCCTGTTTCGGACGATTGGCTTCGGGAATCAAGGCACGGGTAAAGCCGAGCTTGGCAGCCTCCTTGAGACGCTCCTGGCCACGCGGAGCCGGGCGCACCTCACCCGCTAGACCAACCTCACCAAACACAATAAGTTTCGATGGCAATGCCTTGTTTTTCAAGGAAGATGTGATTGACAAAATCACCGCCAAATCAGCGGCTGGCTCGGCAATCTTGACCCCACCGACCGCATTGACGAAGACATCCTGATCAAAGCAAACCACGCCGGCATGGCGATGCAGCACCGCCAGCAACATAGCCAGCCGTTGCGCATCCAGCCCGACAGTCAGGCGACGCGGATTGCCATGCGCAGTATCGACCAATGCCTGAATTTCAACCAACAACGGTCGCGTTCCTTCCTGCGTCACCATCACGCAGGAGCCGGGTACATCCTGACCATGCTGCGACAAGAACAGGGCCGAGGGATTGTTCACCCCTTTCAATCCCTTGTCGGTCATGGCGAAGACCCCGAGTTCGTTGACCGCGCCAAAACGGTTCTTAACAGCCCGGACCAGGCGGAAACTCGAATGCGTATCGCCTTCAAAATACAGCACGGTATCAACGATGTGTTCGAGCACGCGCGGCCCGGCCAGCGCCCCATCCTTGGTGACATGCCCGACCAGAATAATCGTGATGCCGGCCTGCTTGGCCAGCCGGGTCAGCTGTGCGGAACACTCGCGCACCTGGGCAACCGACCCCGGTGCACTGGACAATTGATCGGACCACAAGGTCTGGATCGAATCGATCACCGCCACCTGGGGTAGCTCGGCCTGCAGGGTGGACAGAATTCGCTCCAGATTGATCTCGGCCATCAACGTCAGTTTCCGGGTTTCGAGACTCAGGCGCCGGGCGCGCAAGGCGACCTGCTCGCCGGATTCCTCGCCGGTGACGTAAAGCACCTTGTTCGATTCGGCCAGGTGAGCCAGCGCCTGCAACAGCAAGGTGCTTTTGCCGATGCCGGGGTCGCCACCGATCAGCACGACGCCGCCCGGTACCAGACCGCCGCCCAGCGCCCGGTCGAATTCGCTGATTCCAGTCGGAATACGTTCGGTTTCGCGTGCTTCGATCTCCGAAAGATTCTGCAACCGGGCCGTCGGTGCCAGTGACTCGAAGCGATGTCCGGTCACTTTCTCGGCCACGCTCTCGACCAGGGTATTCCATGCGTTACAGCCGGGACACTGGCCTTGCCATTTCGGACTCGTGGCACCGCATTCGGTGCAGCTATAAATCGACTTCGCCTTGGCCACTCAAATATCCCCAACGCTGACCGGCACGCGGGATGCCAGTGCACAAAACAGTTCGTAGGCAATCGTACCGGCTGCCGCAGCAACCTCGTCAGCCGGCAACTCGCCGGCAATGCCGCGCCCCCAGAGCGTCACCGGCGAACCGAGACCGGCCGCTGGGATGTGACTCAGGTCGCAGGCCATCATATCCATCGAAACCCGGCCGACGGTCCGCGTCCGCTGGCCCATGACCAGCATCGGCGTACCGCTGGGCGCATGCCGCGGATAACCATCGGCATACCCACAAGCAACGATACCAATGCGCATCGGCTGGTTCGCAGTAAAACTACCGCCATAACCGACCCGATCTCCCGGAAGCAGGTTCTGGATACCGATGATGGCACTTTCCAGCGCCATTGCCGGCTTCAGCCCAAGCTCAACCGCAGTTTGATCATCAAACGGACTGGCACCATAAAGCATGATGCCTGGCCGGACCCAGTCGGTATGGCTTCCCGGATGGCGCAGAATGGCCGCCGAATTCGCCAGGCAAACCGGCCCCGGCCAGTTTCCGGCCATGGCTGCGAAGCGCTCCAACTGCCAATCGATACCCCGCTCACCATCGGCTTCGGCAAAGTGACTCATCAAGGTGACCGCAATGCCGGGAAAGCCAGCTAGCACCGTGAGCGCTGCCTGCAAGCCCGGCGCATCGAATCCCAGACGATTCATCCCCGTATTCAGCTTGAGACAGATATCAAGGCGGGTTTCCGATGTAGCCGAACCGAGCAGCATCTCAAGTTGCTCGGCACAATGAATGACTGTCGTCAAACGATGCTCGATCACCGCGCGAACATCACGCGCACTGAAAAACCCTTCAAGCAGCAAAATCGGCTGCGTGATGCCGGCTTCACGCAAAGCCAGCGCGTTTTCGCACTCAAGCACGGCAAAACCGTCAGCCACCTCGCGCAATGCCTCGACGGCACGCCATTGACCATGGCCGTAGGCATTGGCCTTGATCACCGCCCAGGCTTTCGAGGCGGGCGCGATTTTTTTGGCCAGTTGGTAATTGTGACGAATGGCCTCCGGAGAGATTCGGGCACGGATCGGACGAGATGTTTTCATGAAGCCAGTTCTTTCAGCTTGCTCTTGGCAAATTCGATAAAGGTGCCGGTCACCCGGGACTGGAAACGGTCGTTCGGATGAACCAGATAGAGACTGCGTGTCAGCGGTGGATCGAGAGGAACCGAAGCAAGCACGCCCAGTTGTGTTTCCTTGTCGACCACGGCACGCGAGACGATGGCAAAACCGAGCCCGGTGGATACAACGCCCTTGAGCGCCTCCGGGCTGCCAAGTTCCATCTGGACCTTGAGCCCTTCCGGCGCCACCTTGTTGCGACGAAAGTAATCATCGGTAATTTCACGCGTCCCGGAGCCCGGCTCGCGGGAGATATATTCGTAATCGGCCAGCATGCGCGGAGTGACCGATTTTTTATCGGCCAGAGGATAGTCCGGGGCACAAATCACCTGCAACTCATCCTCACAACAGATCTGGCTGCTCAAACCGGCGATTTTGGCCGGCGCCTCAATCAGGCCGACATCCAGTGTATGTTCGGCAACACGACCTTCAATACTTTCCGAATTGGCAACGATCAGTCGGGCCCGAACCTGGGGATACAACGCATTGAATTCGCCAAGGACGCGCGGCAGCATGAATTCGGCAATCGTCGTACTGGCGCCAACCAGCAAGGGGCCACGCATTTCGCCGGTCATTTCCGACAGGCGGGTTTCCATTTCGTCCGACAACGCAAGGATCTTGACGGCATAACCCAGCACCAGCTCGCCGGCCGGCGTCAGGGAAATGCTGCCGTGGCGGCGCTCGAAGAGACGCGTGGCAAATTGTTCTTCCAGTTGCTTGATCTGGAAAGTAACCGCCGGCTGGGTCATGAACAAGGCATCGGCCGCCCGGGTAAAACTCAAGTGCTTGGCTACGGCATGAAAAACCTGCAAACGCCGATCGGCCATGGCTGAATCTCCTCGTGAATACGCGCATCGGGCGCGCCCGCTATTCAATCACAAGAGCCCGCGAAGTGACCACAGAATCACCATTGCAAGATCAAAATTGGCCTTGATCGAATGTCGACCGCGGCAATCCCGCCAGCCAGGCATCCTGCCGCAGCGCCAGCAATTTGCGGTACATCAAATGGTGTGCGACAGACTTTGAACCGTGTTGAACAACTCACCGCTCGGCAAGCCTTGCATCCTGCCAAAACCGTGGTATAACCCTGCACCAAAGTCATAACGAGACAAGAGTTCCTGTGCCTTTCGGCTTCTATATCATCATGGCCGCGCAATTTTTTTCCGCGCTGGCCGACAATGCCCTGCTCATTGCTGCTATTGCTGCGCTGCGTGAAATGCACGCACCGAGCGAATACGAGCCATTGCTCAAAACTTTTTTCACCGTTTCCTACGTCCTGCTGGCCGCCTTCGTTGGCGCCTTCGCCGACTCGATGCCCAAGTGGCGCGTCATGTTCATCAGCAACGGGATCAAGATTGCCGGTTGCAGCATGATGTTCTTTGGTGCTCACCCACTGCTTGCCTACGCCGTCGTCGGCCTCGGTGCCGCGGCCTACTCGCCGGCCAAATACGGCATTCTCACCGAATACCTGCCAGCCCGCCTGCTGGTCGTTGCCAATGGCTGGATCGAGGGTCTGACCGTCGGAGCGATCATCCTTGGCGTCGTTATCGGCGGCACGCTGATCCGGCCTGATATTGCCCAGCATCTGCTTGCCTTTGATTTCCCGCTGATTGACACCGGGGTGGACACCACCGGCGAAATGGCCTTGAGCATCGTTGCCGTGCTCTACATTCTGGCCTCGATCTTCAACCTTTACGTCCCGGATACCGGCGTAGACCACAAGCAGCTGAAGAAAAATCCGCTCTTCCTGATTCATGAATTCAATCACTGCCTTGCCCTGCTCTGGCGCGACAAGCTCGGCCAGATTTCACTGGCAGTCACCACGCTCTTCTGGGGGGCCGGCGCGACCCTGCAGTTCATCGTCATCAAATGGTCGGAAGTCGCCCTCAATCTTGACTTGTCAAAAGCATCGATGCTGCAAGGTGTTGTTGCGGTCGGCGTCGCTGCCGGAGCGATCATTGCGGCGAAATTCATCACCCTGAGAAAATCCGTTCGCGTCATCCCGCTCGGTATCGCCATGGGCCTGATCGTTCTGGTGATGAATTTCGTTCACAGCCTCTGGCTGGCCGTTCCCCTGCTTATCCTGATTGGTGGGTTGTCGGGCTTCTTCGTCGTGCCGATGAACGCACTGCTCCAGCATCGCGGCCACATCCTGATGGGCGCAGGCCATTCGATCGCCGTTCAGAATTTCAACGAAAACATTTCCATCCTGATCATGACCGGCTTGTATTACCTGATGATCAAGATGAACCTGTCAATCTACTGGGTTGTGACGCTCTTCGGCATCTGTGTCAGCGGCCTGATGTATCTCATCCGGCAACGCCATCTTGCTAATCAGGCGCTGCGTGATGATGTCCAGCATCTTGATGACAGCACTCACCACTAGTCACGCCCCGAGACCTTCCTAAGCGCCTAGAACGGCAAGTTCGGCGAAGCGGCCTGACGCAGGATTCGACGGGCAAACAGCAAATCTTCCCAGGCTTTGGCCTTTTCGGGAAGATTGCGCAGCAGGTAGGCCGGGTGATAAGTCACCACCACAGGCACACCGCCATACTCGAATGGCTGGCCACGTAACGATGCCAGCGATTTGTCCTCGCCAAGCACGGCATGTACCGCAGCCTTGCCCAGCAGAACGATGATTTTGGGTTTGAGCAGTGCGATCTGGCGCTCAAGATATGGCCGGCAACTGGCCATTTCACCTGCTTCCGGCGTTCGATTGCCGGGCGGACGGCACTTTACGGCATTGGCGATATAAACCTTGTTGCCGCGTGCAATATCGAGCGATGCCAGCATGGCATCAAGCAACTTGCCGGCCTGGCCGACAAAGGGCTCGCCCTTGACGTCCTCATCGGCGCCAGGCCCTTCACCAACGAACAGCCAGTCAGGATTGAGGTCACCAACGCCCAGCACGGCCTGCTTGCGCTGCTCGCACAAGGTACAGGCACGACAGTTGGCCACCGTATGAGCCAAATCCGGCCAATCCAGACCGTCGACCGCGACACTGGATGGCGACACCTGCGGCGCCTTGCGAGAAACCGGCATGGCCACCGGAACAGCTACTTCAGGTGCGCTCACGGAAACCGGGACAGGCTCGGCAACAACAGTGCACTGATCAGGCTGATCGGGCACTGCCGCCGGCCGCAACGGAGAGTCCTCACGCAGCACCCAGCGTGGCGTAATGCCCATCTCGGCCAGCATTTGCTCGCGGCTCAGGCTCATGCCAGATCCTTGTCAAAAATCAGTGCATCCTCACGTCCATCGACCGCCGGGTAATACCCCTTGCGCAAACCGATCTGGCGAAACCCGAAATGGCGGTACAAGGCAACCGCACGCTCATTCGATGGACGAACCTCCAAAAACAGTTTCCCCGCTCCGCCCAGTCGAGCCGTTTCCATCGCATGACGAAGCATCCGCCCCCCGTAACCCTGCCCCTGGTAACGACGGTCAATGCCGATCGTCAGCAAGTGCGCTTCATCAATCACCGACATGACGACCGAGAAGCCAACCAGATCGCCGCCCAGGCGACATACCCAGACGCTATGCCCCGCCACCAGCGAATCGGCAAAATTGGCCCGCGACCAGGGGAACGCCTGCAACGATGCTTCAAGCGCAGCGACGCTATCGAGATCGCGCTCATTCATCGGAAAGAATTCGGCAGAAAACATCACTTCGCTCATGCCCGCCCTCCCTCGCTCAAGCGTTCGGCTACTGTTTTGGCCACCTTGTTGCGCACATAAAGCGGCGCGGCATCCGCCGCACCGATCCATTCGCCGCGCTCGGCCCGTTCGGCTGCCAAGTGAGCCAGAATAGCCGCCTGCGGCATGACGCCACGGCGCACAGGAATGTCGGCATCGTCGAGCCCTTGCTGCAAAAGCGGATAGGCTTCCGGGCCATTGCCACACGCCAGCCAGCCGGCTCCTGCCGGAAAAACAAGTTCGGCTGGTGGGGAAACGCGAATATCGCCCAGCAGCGAGTATTTCCCGTCGGCCAACTGATAACACCCGGCGTAAACCTCGCCCATACGCGCATCAAGCAGGGCCAGCACGCGCTCGGCGCCCACCGCTGCGGCCATGGTTTCAAGACTGGAAACGGGGATCACCGGGAGATCGGCCGCTACGGCCAGGCCTTGTGCGGCAGCACAAGCCACGCGCAACCCGGTGAATGCACCGGGGCCGGCCCCAAAAGCGATCGCGTCGAGTTGCGCCAGCTTCAAGCCAGCGTCGGCCAGCAACTCGCGCACCAGTGGCAACAAGGTTTCGGAGTGCGAACGACCCAGCGGGCAAATTCGCTCGGTAATTTCACCGTCGCGCCAAAGGGCGCACGAACCAAGTTCAGTCGAGGTTTCCAGAGCAAGGATAAGCATAGACGGATATTTTACCGGAGCTTCAGCCCGGCATGCCGCCTGGCGCTCAGGATTTCAGGCAAAAGCCTGCGGTCGCAACACCCGTCAGTCCAAGCCCAGCGCTATCCCCAAAGGCGAGCGGAACATCTTGCGAATGCTGAAGCCGGAGTTAATAGCGATTGCCACCCAAGCTGTTTTGCGGTCCATGACGCTGCGAACCGCCATCGGGACTTTCCCGGCGGCTGCGTAACTCGTCACGCAAACGACTACGATCATCCGGTGCCATTTGCTGAAAACTTTCCCGGCGCTCTTGGCGTTGTTCGCGCCAGCGCTGCCGATCCTCCGGTGGCAACTCACGCCAGTGCTCGCGCATTTGCTGACGCATTTGACGGCGTTCATCGGGCGGTAGCTCCCGCCAGTAGCCTTGCGCCCAGACGCTGTCAGCCGAGCCAAGCAGGCTCAGAAGCAGCAGAATCAGGGGAATGGAACGGCGTTTCATGGCGATGGCTTTGTACGGTGATCCAGTGCTTGTCATTGTCCATCGCCAACCGACGGGCAAGAACGGTTATTTGTAAGAAAATGTTTCATGACCGGCCTGGGCAATGCCTTGTTACCAATTGACTCGCTTCATTCACTTTCTGCATTTATGCTTCGCAGCATGAACGAAAACAGCAACCACATACTTGTTGTCGACGACGACACCCGCCTGCGCGAACTGCTGACCCGCTACCTGGGAGAACAAGGTTTCGAGGTCAAGGCCGTGGCCGATGGACAGCAGATGGACAAACTGCGCAGTCGTGAGCATTTTCACCTGATCGTGCTCGACCTGATGATGCCCGGCGAAGACGGCCTGACCATCTGTCGCCGCCTGCGCGGCACCGGCGACCAGACACCGATCATCATGCTGACGGCCAAGGGTGACGAAGTCGACCGCATCGTCGGACTTGAAATGGGCGCCGACGATTATCTGCCGAAGCCCTTCAACCCGCGCGAACTGCTCGCCCGCATTCACGCCGTGCTGCGTCGCCAGGGCAACCGCCCGCCAGGCGCCCCCGACGAAGAAAGTGAAACGATCCGTTTCGGCAACATCGAAGTCGATCTTGCCGCACGAACACTCAAGCGCGGCGAGGAATCCCTGCCCCTGACCACCGGCGAATTCGCTGTTCTCAAGGTCTTGCTGCATCACCCGCGCCAGCCGCTATCGCGCGACAAACTGATGACGCTGGCGCGTGGCCGCGAACAGGGGCCGTTCGATCGGGCGATTGACGTTCAGGTATCGCGCCTGCGCAAACTGATCGAAAGCGACCCGACCCAACCGCGCTACCTGCAAACAGTCTGGGGATTCGGTTACGTTTTCGTTCCGGACGGCACCAGTCGCGAGGCATGATGCCACGCACCCTGCTGGCCCGTACCTTTTTGTTGCTGGCAACGCTGGTCCTGTTGACCACCGCTGCCTGGCTCAGCCTTTTTCGCTATATCGAGGCTGAACCACGAGCGCGCGAAACCGCGCAACTGGCCGCTTCCGCGGTCAACCTGATCCGCGCATCACTTTTCGCTGCCGCACCTGAAAAACGCTTGGGCCTGTTCAATGAGTTTTCGACGCGTGAAGGAATTCGCCTGCTGCCGGCGGAACCAGAGGACGAGATCGAAACCATGCCGGACCACCGTTTTGTCCGCCTGCTGCAACGCGAACTGAGCGCCAGACTCGGCCCGCACACCCGGATTGCCGCCAGCGTCGACGGCGTCAACGGTTTCTGGATCAGTTTCCGGCTCGACGAGCACGATGATGAAGAATACTGGCTGGTTCTGCCCAGCGAACGAGCGGCACGCAATATCGCCGGACATTGGCTGATCTGGGGAACGCTGGCCTTCATCCTGGCTCTTGGCGTTGCCTGGTTGATTGCTTCGCGCATCAGCCGGCCGCTCAAGGCCATGGCCCGTTCAGCCGAAGCTGTTGGACGCGGCCTGATTCCGACGCCGTTGCCGGAAAACGGCGCCGAAGAACTTTCCCGGCTGGCCTCCGCCTTCAACACCATGGCAGACGACCTGGCACGCCACGAAAAGGATCGTTCCGAAGTACTGGCCGGAATTTCGCATGACTTGCGCACGCCGCTGACCCGACTACGTCTCGAAGCCGAAATGAGCATCGCTGACAATACGGCTCGTCAGGCTATCGTTTCCGACATCGAACAGATGGATACCGTGATCTCGCAGTTCATGGATTACGCCCGTACGGAATCCGGCGAGACGCCTGTCACCTGCGACCTGGCCGCACTTTTGACGACCATCGGCGAGCGCCAGGGTTATCTTGGCCGGCACTTGACCATCGAAGCCGAGTCGCTGCCGACAATTTCAGCCCGCCCCATCGCCTTGGGCCGAGCGATCGGCAATCTGATCGACAATGCCTGGAAATACGGCGCCACGGAGATCCGCCTGCACGCTGCTACGGTCGACGACCAAATCCGCATCGAAATCATCGACAACGGCCCGGGAATTCCAGCAACTGAAGTTGAGCGCCTGAAACGGCCATTTACACGGCTCGACAACGCACGCACCAATGCCAGCGGCACCGGACTGGGGCTGGCCATCGTCGAACGCATTGCACGTTTGCATGGTGGCCAGCTCAACTTGCTGCCGGCGCCCTCAGGCGGACTGCTGGCCCGCCTGAGTATTCCTGTCAGGCATTGAGCGCCTGGCAGGTTTCATCCATATCAGCCACCACCTGGGTCAATACACGGGTCAACTTTTCGCTATTCAGCCCCAGGCGTAACCAGGCAGTCGGATCAACCGGCATGACCATTTCATCCGACGAATTGGCCAAGCCGAGACCATGCGTCATGGCATCGGCCAGATGGATGAGATCGGCCAGCGAACCTGCCGCGGAAGCGGCCGGCGCATGGTGCTCGGCCACCGCTTCATAAAGCGCCGGCGGGAAACGCCAGGCTTCAGCCAGCAAACCGCCCACTTCGGCGTGATCCATACCGAGGACATCGCGCTCGGCAAGCACCATGAAACAATCGTGCTTCTTGCGATACGCCAGCGTTTCAGCGTACTGCGCCGAAAAATTGGAGGCCAGGACCAGTTTGCCGATATCGTGCAGGATGCCGCCGGTAAAGGCCAGTTCCGGATTATGGCCGGTCAACTGGGCCAGACTGCGTGCCGCCAGACCAACACCGACGCAATGCCGCAAATAAGCCTGCGCATCGAATCCCGGACATTGATCAACGCGCAGCACGCTGTTCATGCCAACGGCCAGGACCATGCTGCGTACCGCCCGGAAACCGAGCACAACCACCGCATCGTTGATCGTTCCAACCTTGCTTTGCAAACCGTAGAACGAAGAATTGGCAACCCGCAGGACTCTGGCGGTCAGCCCCTGGTCACGCGATATCTTGTGGGCAATTTCACCGATATCGACATCCTCGTTGCCGAACGAAGCCAGCAGTTCGGAAACGGCAGATGGCAGAGAAGGAAGCTGCTTGAGCTTGGTGACAACCTGGTCACGGTTCAGCAAGGTCATGAACGATGCTCCAGACGAAAATCGAGAATGGCCTGATACAGGATGCGGGTTTCCTGCCCTTCGCCGGCCTTGCGAAACAAGGGATCGAGCCGGGCAACCAGTTGCGCCCTGTACGCTTCACGTTCGGCCGGATCCTCCTCGACGTCGCGCTCGACCGTCACCTCGGCCACATCACGCCGAATCAGGCTGTGCAGCATGCTTTCACTGATTTCAGCACCAATCGGCACCAATACCCGCCCGCCCTCGTCAGTCACGGCCTGGGCGATGTGCATGCCGGGCAGCACGTCGCCAATGGCCAATGTCTCTACTATTTTCATGTTCTTTTTTCCTCGAGCAAGAGCAGGCGTCCGCTGGCCGAACTGCCAAGCATGACACGTCGCGAGCGATACGAATATTTACGGCCGCCTGCTTGCAGGCATCCATTGTCACAAAACAGGCTCACCCCTGGCAATAATTCATCGAGCGGCATACCTGGGTAAGCAGCAAGACAGGCCTGCGCTGCATCATTGACCAAGACCACCATATTGTCGTCATCGAGACCGATCACCGGGTTGGCAAGCTCGGCAAGAACTTCCTGGAGAATCTGGTAGCCCTGCCCCTCGCGCTCCTGCAAGGCGGCATTCTCGCTGGCCAGTCGACGACGCTCCTCTTCGATGCGTACCAGTTCCCGTTCGGCAATTTCAACCTCGTGCGACAAGCGTTGGTATTCGTCGCTGACATGGCGCCGGGCAAGCGCATCTTCGACAACTTGCCGAAAAGCCTCGACAGCGACCGGCAGGTGAATGGTTCGATGAATCAGGCTGGAGCACGCCAGCGCGCTGACTGCCTCATCGGCCTGCCGCGCTGTGCTGGTGACCAGAATGCGCTCACAAAGCGGCTGGAGTTGCTCCGCACGCAGAATGACCGCGGCCGCATCGAAATCGGCACTCGGCTCGGCGCAAACCAGGACATCGGCCACGTTATCACCCAGCCAAGTCATCGCTGACGGATAGTCTGCGGCGACGCAGACGCGATGACCATCGCGCTTGAGCAGCGAAATCACCTCGTCAAAGCCGTCGACCGCGACAAACAGCACCATCGGCGAACGAGTCGTCGAACGCAACAAATTGGTCGGCAAGCGCTTGTCTTCGGCCAGCAGCAAAGCCAGTGCATCGGCAGCCAGCGGACGGGAGAAGAAATACCCCTGGATCATGTCGCATTGATGCGAGATCAACAGGGCCAGTTGCTCCGAGGTTTCGACGCCTTCGGCAATTACCTTGAGCTTGAGGTGATGCGCCATGGTGATCACGGCCCGCGTGATTGAAGCATCGTCCGGATCGGCCGCAATATCCTGGACGAAGGAGCGATCGACCTTGAGTGCGTCGAGCGGAAAGCTCTTGAGATAGGCGAGACTCGAATAACCTGTTCCAAAATCATCGAGCGAAAGCGTGACCCCCATGCGTTTCAGCGCATTAAGCCGATTGATCGCAGCCTCTGCGTTCTGCATCAACATGCTCTCGGTGATTTCCAGATCGAGGCAAGCGGCATTCAGCTCACTGAGCGCCAACGCCTCGGCCACATCGTCGATCAGCGTATCCGACTGCAACTGGCGGGCCGACAGATTGACCGAAATGCCTGGCAGGTTGTAACCCATGCCTTGCCAGGCAGCCAGCTGACGGGTGGCCTCCTCGATGACCCAGCGCCCGACCGGCACAATCAAGCCGGTTTCCTCAAGCAGCGGAATGAAATGGTCAGGCGGAACCAGGCCACGCTGCGGATGATGCCAGCGGATCAATGCCTCGACCCCGGTGATCCGGCCACTGCCGCAGCAGACCTTGGGCTGATAGTGCAACACGAATTCCTGTCGCAAAACAGCATTGCGAACTTCCGTTTCAAGAAACAGGCGGTCGCGAAGATCCTCATGCATCATCGCCGAATAAAACTGGAAACCGTTGCGTCCAAGGCTTTTGGCATGACGCATGGCAATTTCGGCATTGCTTACCAGTTCGTGGGTGTCATGCCCGTCCTGCGGATGAAAGACCACGCCGACACTGGCCGTCGCAAAAATCTCATGTCCTTCAATGCACACCGGTTGCGTCAACGTTTCAATCAGGCGACGAACCACAATGCCTGCCTGGGCGGAATCACTGACATCCGGCAGGAGAATCGAAAACACATCCCCGCCGAGACGCCCCAGAATGTCCGACTCCCGCAAGGACTCACCCAGGCGTCCGGCCACCTGGCGCAGGAATTCATCGCCCGACGTGCGACCGAGCATCTGGTTAACATCGTGGAAACGATCAAGATCGATCACCACCAGCCCAACCGGCAGTTTCTTGCGCTTGGCGAGTGCGATCAGGCGACGCGCCTGATCGTAGAACATCAACTGGTTGGGTAGCGCGGTCAACGCATCAAAATGGGCAAAATCGTGCACTTGCTTGTGGTCGCCAAGCAAGCGGGTAACGTCACTGGCGATACCGCCGACACTGACAATCAGACCTTCTTCATCGCGCACCGCAAAGTTGCGGGCATGCAGCCAGCGAATCTGCTCGCCGGGGCGCAACACCCTGAAATTGAGGTCCATGCCACCCAGTCGATGAACGTGCATTGCATCGCTCAAACGCTGGCGATCCTCTTCATGAACGAAGGTGTACCAGTCCTGATTATCGGCATAAAGCGACTCGACGCGGTGCCCCCAGATCTGCTCATAGGCTTTGCTGACATAGGTGACGCGTTGCGTTTCGGCATCGACCAGCCAGTAGCATTCCGGGCTGTTGCTGGCCAGTTGCATGAAACGCGCCTCACCCTCGTCGATGTGGGCAGACGAGCCGTGTGCGCCGCCACGCCGGTCGCTGACCCGACGCAACATCAGGCCGGGACACTCGCGGCGGATGGCCGCCAGCAACCGGGTCGGATTCGATTTGAAAGCAAAATCGCGCGCCCCGCCTTCGAGCACATCGCCGGGAAAGGTAGTCGATCCCCGTTCGATGGTCAGGACAACCGGTGTCGTCGGAACCATCCGGCGCAGCAGGTCCATCGCTTGCGTTGGTGTCAGGTCGGGCAGATCGCAACTGAGCAGGATCAGATCCCAGGTCTCGGCAGTCAGTGCAGCCTCGATGTCTGCACGCCGGTCGTGCCGCCGAAAGTGCACGATATAGCCATTGTCGCGAAGGATGGCCAGCCATGGCTCACCCTCCCCCTCGATCAGAAGAACCCTGAGGGGGCCGGACAATTCGTGCTGCGGATGGACCTCCAAACCCTCTCCTTTCCGGCTCAAGTGCTAAAGCAAAAAGCGTGAGACGTCGATGCCCAGTTTGTCCGGTATCTCGTAACCGACGATCCGGTCCGCCCCGCCTGCACCCATTGGCCGCGAAAGATCTACCACCTCCGGCGCAATGTAGTGCATGCGTTTTGCATCGTACATGACCCGGACGCGTGGCGTCAGCAAATGCGCATCGGACTGCTCGATCACCACCCCAAGACGCCCGCTTTCCAGCCGGACCAGCGTCCCGACAGGGTAAATCCCGACGCTCTTGACGAAAACCTGGGTCAATGCCGGATCGAAGTGAAACTTGCTCCACTCGAAGAGTTTCTGGACAGCAGCGGCAGGCGACATGCCCTTGCGGTACACCCGGTCGGAAGTAATCGCATCATAGACATCGACAATGCCCGACATCCGGCCAACCTGCGAAATTTCATCGCCTTTCAGGCCGCGTGGATAACCACTGCCGTCATAGCGTTCGTGGTGCAACTCCAGCGGCTCAAGCGCCAGCGCCGGAATGCCCGGCAACTGCCGGATATAGTCGGAGCCGAGGACAACGTGCGATTTCATGTGCCGATATTCTTCTTCCGACAGACGCGCGGGCTTATTGAGCACAGCCTGCGCGACACGCATCTTGCCCACGTCATGGACCAGTGCACCGAGCGCCAGATCGTGGATGGCGTTCATTTCCAGATCGACCACCTTCGAGAAGGTGACCAGCATGGCGCAGACGCTGACCGAGTGGAGAAAGGTGTAGTCATCCAGGCTTTTCAGCCGGCGCATGGTCATCATCGCATTGCTGTTGCGCATGACCGAGGCGACGATTCTTTCAACCGTCGGTCGGGTCGAAGCCAGTTCGACCTGATGGCCGAGACGGATGTCATCCATCAAATTGCGAATGACGCGGGTCGCCTCGCCGTATGCCACGTGAGCGCGATTCATTTCCTCAGCCAGCGAAACTCTCGCCTCGGCAACCACGGGACGACTGGTCGTTGCCATCCGGTCAAGCTGTTCGGCACTTTCGCGAGAAGCTTCGGCCGCCGTGGGTACACCATCGCCGACATCCCGCCCTCGGTCCGTGTCAATGAAGAGCTCACGGATACCCGCCGCCCTGACCTTGGCAAGATCAGCCTCGCTGTTGATCAGCATGCTGTTGAAAGCAAACGGATGGTTCAGCCAGCCCGCATTGAAGTCGCTGACATACATGCCAGGCTCAAGCAGATGGACAGGGATTTTCTTGATCATGAAACCGGTCGGAACTCTGTAAAGGTCAGCGATTCTGAAAAGAAAGCAGAATCGACAGCGTACCAGAACACATGCAGCTCAGGGCTGGCATGGCACATCAGTACGAGCGACTAGCCGCCGGGAATCTTTTCGACCAGTACCACGGCCTGGGCCTCGATCGCTTCTTCGCGTCCGAGATAACCGAGTTTTTCGTTGGTTTTTCCCTTGATATTGACCGAATCGACCGAAATACCGAGGTCGACCGCGACATTGGCCACCATCGCCGCTGCGTGCGGTGCAAGTTTCGGTTGCTGGGCAATCAGCGTCGCATCGACATTGACCGGACGCCAGCCCTTTTCGGCCAGCAAGGCGACCGCTCCACGCAGCAGCACACGACTGTCAGCGCCTTTATAGCGCGGATCGGTATCCGGAAAATGGCGACCAATATCGCCTAGCGCGACGGCGCCGAGCAAGGCATCGGTAATCGCGTGCAGCAATGCATCAGCGTCGGAGTGACCGAGCAAACCAGTGGCATGCGGAATTTCGACGCCGCCGAGAATCAGCTTGCGGCCGGCAACCAGTTGGTGAACGTCGTAACCCTGCCCGACCCGGATGTTCATTTTCTTCCCCTGAGAATCATGGCGGCCAACACCAGATCGGCCGGATAAGTCACTTTCAGATTGGTCGCATCGCCGCGCACCAGTTTCGGCTGGAAACCAAGGGCTTCGATGGCACCGGCCTCATCGGTGACTTCGCGGCATTTTTCGAGTGCTTCGAGCAGTCGACCGTAGCGGAACATCTGCGGCGTCTGCGCCTGCCACAAGCCGTCACGCGGCTCGGTTGCGGCGACGCGTTGTCCGGCATCGGCCCGTTTCAGCGTATCGGCGACCGGCACGGCAAGAATGCCGCCAACCGGATCATCGGCCAGCTGGCTGAAAAGTGCAGCCAGCATTTCGGCACTCAGACAGGGGCGCGCCGCATCATGGACCAGCACCCAGTCTTCCGGTGAGGCGACCATGGCCGCGGCCTGCAAGCCATTATTGACGCTGTCGGCCCGGGTTGCCCCGCCGCAGCGCAGCGTTTCGAGCTTGGCACCGAGATCGGACCAGTCGTACTGGCCCCAGTAAGGATCATCCGGCGAGAGCACGACCCAGACGCGGTCGATATCCGGACAGGCAACCAAGGCGGCCAGCGTGTGATAGATCAGCGGTCGGCCGAGCAGGCTCAAGTACTGTTTGGGTTTTTCTGCGCCGAAGCGGGAGCCGCTACCGGCAGCGGGTACGATTGCGAAATGACGTGGCATGGCTTAATTTTACTGAATAACGCCCACAAAAGAGGAATCGCATGAGTTTCGTCGTTCCGGAACTGGCCGCACCCGTTCAAGCCTTTGCAACGGCGCTCGGCCTTGGTCTGCTGATCGGCCTCGAACGCGAGCGTCGGCCGGACTCGGCTGCCGGCCTGCGGACATTTGCGCTGGTCGCGATGCTCGGCTGCCTGTTTGCCCTGCTCAGCGAAAGAACCGGTGGGCCATGGATGCTGGCAACCGGACTGCTGGTCGTCGCCGGCGCAATGATCGCCTCGAACTTTTCGACGCAACAGGAAGAACAATATCGCGGCTTCACCTCGGAAGCGGCCATCGTCATTACCTACGGACTGGGTGCCGCCACCTGGTATGGTTACGCAACGCTGGCCGTGATGCTGGCCATCGCGACGACCATCCTGCTTTATTTCAAGGCGGAGTTGCGTCGATTCAGTGAGCGGACAACGCCGAAAGACCTGAATTCGATACTCCAGTTTGCCGTACTGTCACTGGTCATCCTGCCGATCCTGCCGAGCGCCGACTTTGGCCCTTACAACGCCATCAATCCACGTCAAATATGGTGGATGGTCGTACTGATCTCTGGCCTGGCGCTTTCCGGCTACCTCGCACTGCGCATCATTGGCGCCCGTCACGGTGCGGCCCTGCTCGGCATTTTCGGCGGCCTGGCCTCGTCGACCGCAACCACCATGATGTTTTCGCGCCACGCCCGCGATCACAACCACTTGATCCGCATGTCGGCCATCGTCATCCTGATCGCCAACGTCATGGTCATGCTGCGCCTCGGCCTGATTTCCAGCGTTGTCGCCCCTAACCTGCTAGCCCAGATTGCCGTCGTTTTTGCCTGCGGCATCATCCCTGGCGTACTGATGGCGCTCTATGGCTGGAAGGTCCTCAATGCCGGGGGCGAACTGCCGATGCCCGAAGTCAAGAATCCAACCGAACTGAAAACAGCCATTTCCTTCGGCCTGCTTTACGCCTTCGTCCTGCTCGCCTCAGCCTGGCTGCAGGATGTGGCCGGCAACAGCGGCCTGTATATCGTCGCCCTCGCCTCCGGTCTGACCGACGCCGATGCCAGCGTGCTGTCCACGCTGCGCATGTTCAATCTCGAAAAAATCTCCAGCGGACAAGCCGTCATCGCCATCACCCTGGCCCTGCTGGCCAATCTGGTCTTCAAGATCGGGCTGGTCATCAGTATCGGCGGACAAAAGCTGGCGCGCCATGCGCTGCCCGGCCTCCTGGCCATCGGCGCCGGTATGGCTGGCGGCTTGTTGCTGGTCTGAAAAACAGAAACGCCCGAATACCATGAACCAGAATCTTACGATCCAGACCCCCCAAGGCCCGCTGCATGGTCATATCGACATGCCGGACAATCCCCACGGATTGATCCTGCTGGCCCGCGCCCATCATGCACCGGCCGACATCTTCATTACCGCCAACTTGGCGGCCCGCGGCTACGCAATATTCTTCATGGAATTGCTGTCAGCCCGCGAAGCGCAGTTTGCCGACGCATCGCAAAATGTACCGAAATTGACCCAGCGTCTGCTCGACATGCTCGATCTGATTCGTACCCACGGCGCCACACAGGATTTGCCGCTGGCTATCTTTGCTTCGGGCGACGCCACCCCGGCGGCAATCCGTGCGGCAGCCCAGCGCGACATTCAAGTCAGAGCGCTTGCCGGACACGGCGGCATTGTCGACCGCGCCGGATTACAGGCGCTCAATCTCCTGAGTGCGCCGTTGATGATGCTGTTTGACAGTGATGACAGCCCAGGGCGCAATGCATTTCAGCGCGCTGTACCGCATTTGACCTGCGCCCATGAAATGCACACGCTGAATAGCGGTGATGATCCGGTTCCCCATGTGGCAGCGTGGCTGTCGCTGCATCTGGGCAATTGACCAAGGACGGATTTATTGCCCGCCCTGCGGCTCTTCCGGACGGGGAGCCCGCAACCAGTCGTGGAGACTGAAAACCTCGATATTGAACAAACGGCGCTCGATGTTGATCCGCCGTTCGGTACAACCAGCCGGCGGCCCGATGTTCTCCCGGCAACGCCTATCCACCTTGCGCCGTTCGCTGTTCTTTGCCTTATCGACCATGCCAATCCGCCTTTTTCATTGCTCAAATCCTTCCATCGGGTTTCCCTGCTGGTAGCGAGCAAAATGCGACGCCCATTCCCTGAACGAAATTTCGCTGATCGTTGTCTGGCGTCGCTCGCTTTGCCGCCGCTCCTTGAAGTCATACGGAATTTTTTCACTGCGCTGACGACGATCCCATCCCCGCCTTTTTTCATCAACGATTGACATGAACCACGATCCGGAAAGTCAAAAATCAGCCGCGGATAATAACACCATTGCATATGCATTTATCCTTTTACTGCGCTCAAAAAAACGGCGCGTTCCGAAGCAGCTATAATTCCAGCCCCGCAACGCTGCGCCTGCGCCACCGTGCCTGCCTCCAAATCCCTGCTTTCCCTCCCCGCCCTGCCCAAGCCCGGCGCCCGCATTGACCTGCCGGCCCTTTCCGGCTCATCGGATGCCCTCGCCCTGGCTGAACTGGCTGCCCGGAGCAAGGGCCAAACACTGGCGGTCGTCACGGCCAGTGCAGCCGATGCGCAACGTCTGCTGGAGGAAATTCCATGGTTTTCATCCAGCCTGAAAGTTCGCCTGCTGCCTGACTGGGAAACGCTGCCCTACGATCATTTCTCGCCACACCAGGACCTCGTTTCCGAGCGCCTGGCGACCCTGTGGGCCGCCCTGCAAGGCGAAGTCGACATCCTGCTGGTTCCCGCCTCTACCGCGGTCAACCGCCTTGCACCGCCGGAATTCATGGCGGCCTACACCTTCGAGTTCAGCAAGGGCCAGAAACTGGACGCCGAGAAATTCCGCAGCCAGGTCACGCTGGCTGGCTATGCTCATGTGACGCAAGTTGTTTCGCCCGGTGAATACTCGATTCGCGGCGGATTGATCGACCTCTTCCCGATGGGCTCGCAACTGCCTTACCGGCTCGACTTGTTCGACGATGAGATCGAAAGCATCAAGACCTTCGATGTCGATACGCAGCGCACGGTTTACCCGGTCGCCGACGTACGCCTGTTGCCGGCCCGTGAATTTCCGATGGACGACAAGGGCCGCACCCATTTCCGTCAGGCGTTCCGCGAAAAATTCGAAGGCGACCCGGCCAAATCGGGCGTCTACAAAGATATTTCCACCGGCATTGCCAGTGCCGGCATCGAGTATTACCTGCCGCTGTTTTTTGACGACACGGCAACGATCTTCGATTACCTGCCAAAAGATGCGCTGTTCGTCACCCACGGCGACGCGCCGGCCGCGATTGCGGCGTTCTGGAACGACACCCGCTCGCGCTACAACCTGCTGCAGGGCGACAAATCACGGCCGCTGGTTCCGCCCGAAGAATTGTTCCTGAGCGACGAAGCCTTTTTCACCGCCGCCAAATCCTACGGTCGACTGGCGCTGGACGGAAAAAATGCCAACGCCGGAAAACTGCCCAATGTCGCGGTCGACCGCCGCAGCGACGACCCGATTGGCGCGCTCAAGAACCATCTGGCCAGCTTCAAGGGGCGTGTGCTGCTCGTCGCCGAAACCGCCGGACGGCGCGAAACGCTGGCCGCGATGTTCGCCGAGCACGATCTCAGGCCGGCCACCAGCACCGATCTGGCCGCTTTCCTGGCAAGCGACGCCAAGCTGGCGCTCGGCATCGGGCCACTGCAAACCGGCTTCGCACTCGACACGCTGGCCTTCATCACCGAAACCGAGCTGTTTGCCGGATCGCCGCGCCGCACCCGGCGCGAAGCCGCCAAGAAGGCGAGCTTCGACAACTGGCTGAAAGATCTGACCGAGCTCAAGGTCGGCGACCCGGTCGTCCATGAAAGCCACGGCATCGGACGCTATCGCGGCCTGGTGCGAATGGATCTCGGTCTCGGCGAGCAGGAATTCCTCGAACTGCATTACGCCAACGAAGCCAAACTCTTCGTGCCGGTCGCCCAGCTTCACGTGATTTCCCGCTACTCCGGAGCCGATCCGGAAAGCGCCCCGCTACACACGCTGGGTTCCGGCCAGTGGGAAAAGGCCAAGCGCAAGGCCGCCGAACAGGCACGCGATACCGCCGCCGAACTACTCGCGCTCTACGCCGCCCGTGCTGCGCGTCAGGGCCATGCCTTTGCCTTTGAGGAAAACGATTACGAAGCCTTCGCCGACGGTTTCGGCTTTGAAGAAACGCACGATCAGGCCACCGCCATCGCAGCGGTCATCGAGGACATGCGCTCCGGCAAGCCGATGGACCGCCTGGTCTGCGGCGACGTCGGTTTCGGCAAGACCGAAGTTGCATTGCGCGCCGCCTTCTGCGCCGTGGCCGGTGGCAAGCAGGTCGCCGTACTCTGCCCGACCACGCTGCTCTGCGAACAGCATTACCAGACCTTTGCCGACCGCTTTGCCGACTGGCCAGTCAAAATTGCTGAAATATCCCGGTTCAAGACTGCCAAGGAAACGGCGCAAGCCCTGCATGAGCTGGCGGAGGGAAAGATCGACATCATCATCGGTACTCACAAGCTGATCAGCAAGGACGTCAAGTTCAACCGTCTCGGCCTGGTGATCATCGACGAGGAGCACCGTTTCGGCGTACGCCAGAAGGAAACGCTGAAATCGATGCGTGCCGAGGTCGATGTCCTGACCCTGACCGCAACGCCGATCCCGCGCACCTTGGCGATGTCGATGGAAGGCCTGCGCGACTTCTCGGTCATTGCCACCGCGCCGCAAAAGCGCCTGGCGATCAAGACCTTCGTCAGCAAGTTCTCCGACGGCATCATCCGCGAAGCCGTGCTACGCGAACTCAAGCGCGGCGGCCAGGTTTACTTTCTGCACAACGAAGTCGACACGATCGACAACATGCGCGAGAAGCTGGAAAAGCTGGTACCGGAAGCACGCATCGTGATCGGCCACGGCCAGATGAACGAGCGCGAACTGGAGCGCGTCATGCGCGACTTCACCGGCCAGCGCGCCAACGTGCTGCTGTGTACGACGATTATCGAAACCGGGATCGACAATCCGCACGCCAACACCATTCTGATCAACCGTTCGGAAAAATTCGGCCTCGCCCAATTGCACCAGTTGCGCGGCCGGGTCGGTCGCTCGCATCACCAGGCTTACGCCTACATGCTGGTGCAGGATGAAAAAGCGCTGACCAAGCAGGCCAAGCTCCGCCTCGAAGCGATTCAGGCGATGGAAGAACTCGGCTCAGGTTTCTTCCTCGCGATGCACGACCTCGAAATCCGCGGCGCCGGCGAAGTGCTCGGCGACAACCAGTCGGGCGAAATGCAGGAAGTCGGTTTCACGATGTTCAGCGAAATGCTCAACCGGGCCGTCGCCCATCTCAAGCAAGGCAAGACGATTGACGCGGTCGACCTGACCCAGCCGCTCGGTATTGGTAGCGAAATCAACCTGCGTACCCCCGCTCTGCTGCCTGATGGCTACTGCCCGGACGTCCATGAACGCCTGACGCTCTACAAACGCCTGGCCAATTGCGAGGCCGACGACGAAATCGACGTCCTCCAGGAAGAACTGATCGACCGCTTTGGTGAAATGCCGCTCCAGACACAGTCGCTGCTCGCCACGCACCGCCTGCGTTTGCTGGTCAAGCCGCTGCTCATCCAGAAGCTCGATGCGACCAGCGACCAGATCACGCTGCAGTTCAGCCCGGAATTCTCGAAGAATCCGCCTATCGAACCGATCAAAATCATCAATTTGATCCAGAAAAACCGCAGCTATAAGCTGGCCGGACAGGATAAAATTTCTCTTTTACGCCACTGCCCGACGCTCACCGACAAGGTCGCCGCAGTGAAAGACATGATTCGACAGCTGACAAACTAGATTATGACGACTCCAGACATCGACAACGTAAACGTAGCCGCCTTCGACACCATGCCGACGCCGGCCGACATCCAGGCCCACCAGCCGCTCAGCGCCAAGGCGGCCAAGACGGTCACGCACGGCCGCAACCTGCTGCGCAAGATCATCGACCGCAAGGATCATCGCCTGTTCGTTGTCGTTGGTCCGTGCTCTATCCACGACCCGGTGGCCGGCCTGGATTACGCCCGCCGCCTGAAAAAGCTGGCCGATGAAGTCGGCGACACGCTGCAGATCATCATGCGCGTCTACTTCGAAAAACCGCGCACCACCGTGGGCTGGAAAGGCTACATCAACGACCCGTTCATGGATGACTCCTTCCAGGTCAATATCGGCATGGAAAAGGCCCGCCAGTTCCTGCTCGACGTCAATGAACTCGGCCTGCCGGCCGGCACCGAGGCGCTCGACCCGTACGGCCCGCAATACTACGGCGACCTGATCACCTGGACGGCAATCGGCGCACGCACCACCGAGTCGCAGACGCACCGCGAGATGTCCTCCGGCCTGTCCACCCCGGTCGGCTTCAAGAATGCGACCAGCGGCGACCTGACGGTGGCGACCAACGCCATCCTCTCGGCCTCCAACCCGCACTCCTTCCTCGGCCTGAACAGCGAAGGCCGCGTCGCCATCGTGCGCACCAAGGGCAACGCCTACGGCCACGTCGTGCTGCGCGGTGGCGACGGCAAGCCGAATTACGACACCGTTTCCGTTGCCGTTGCCGAACAGGCGATGGCCAAGGCCAAGCTGCCAGCGAATATCGTGGTCGACTGCTCGCACGCTAACAGTTCCAAGAAGCCGGAACTGCAACCGTTGGTCATGGCTGACGTGGTCAGCCAGATCCGCAATGGCAACAAATCCTTGCTCGGCGTGATGATTGAATCAAATATTGAAGCCGGCAACCAGCCGATTCCCGCCGATCTGTCGCAGCTCAAGTACGGCTGTTCGGTGACCGATGGCTGCGTCGATTGGGATACGACCGAGAAAATGATTCGCGATGCGGCCGTGATGCTGCGCGATGTGCTGCCGGAACGTATTGCCTAAATCCGGGCTTACCAACTGGCCACCATAAAATTGCGTGAGTTGTTGTGACTCTTTGGCAAATCTTAGTACTTCAAGTGTCAACTAATCTCTATGAAAAAATTCTCTGGAACTGTGCTCCAAATCATCGCAGCACTCTGGATCATCAATGGCGTGGCTGGCATAGCCCTATCGTTTGTCGAGACGGGGTCGGGTGGAGCGTTCATCAGAGGTGTTGTCTCTGCGCTCCTAGGATGGGGATTATTTCAATTCGGGACATGGTTGAAAACCCAAAAGAGTGGAGTAATCGCCCAGCGAGTAGCAAATACTTGGTGGGGGGCAGACCAAGGATTCCGCCTTTCCATCTTTATTGGAATTTTGTGGGTAATTGGCATATATATTTGGCATGACAGTTATAGCCGCGACTTAGGCATTGTGTTCACACCACCTATCGGACTAGTCATAGCTTATTTCGCTTATCGTAAATTTGTGGTCATACCGCCTTCGGCGTTCGCCGAAGAGAATGATTACAACGTTGAGTCCGATGAAGAATTTTCGAAAGCAATTCGCACAAGCGATCTGAACACAATGAAACGACTACTAGAGAGTCGGACTATTTCTCCACATGGAAAAAACAAACATGGACGGGGTTGGCTTCAACTTGCAACTCTGGCGAGTGCCGTCGAACCATGCAAGTTATTGCTCGAATACGGTGCATTTCCTTTAGACAAAGACGATATCGGCACGTCGGCATCGGTACATGCTTCGGCTACTGGCAACAAGGACTTGATCGCGTTGTACTCAACAGTCCTTCAAAAGTCCGAGTCGGCGAATAGTAATTAGGGACAACCCACGTTTTCATATCTAACGGAACACATGAACCTGATCATCCAGGGCGGCGCCCTCCCGACTTTTCTTCTCGACCGCATCAAGGCAGCCACCGTTGCCCGCTCAGTGGAGCCGCGCCCGCCGCAGGTGGTGCGTTTCGCCGGGGCAAGCCGGACGCCCGAGTTCGATGCGCTGATTCCCTTGATCGAAGCTGAGAAGCTCGACTGGGCCTTCATCGAAGCCGGCAAAAAATTTTCGGACTTCGGCCTGATCTGCTTCGATATGGATTCAACGCTGATCACGATCGAATGCATCGACGAACTGGCTGACTTCGCCGGCAAGAAGGAAGAGGTTTCAGCCGTTACCGAAGCAGCCATGCGCGGCGAAATCGATTACCGCGAAAGCCTGCGCCGCCGGTTGTCGCTGATGGCCGGTCTGGATGCCCGTGTTCTGGCTCGCGTTTATGGCGAACGCCTGCTGCTCTCCGACGGTGCGCGCGAGCTACTCGAAGCAGCGCAGAATGCCGGCCTGCGGACGGCCATCCTGTCGGGAGGCTTCACCTACTTTACCGAGCGCTTGCGTATTGAACTCGGCTTCGACTTCGCCACCTCGAACGAACTGGAAATTTCCGGCGGCAAGCTGACCGGCCGGGTTGTCGGCGATATCGTTGATGCTGCGGCCAAGGCGCACCATCTCGCTCGCCTGACCGATGAACTGGGCCTCAAAAAGGAACAGGTCATTGCCTGCGGCGATGGTGCCAACGATTTGATGATGATGGCCCAGGCCGGATTGTCGGTCGCTTTCCACGCCAAGCCGGCAACACGCGCCAAAGCTGACGTCGCGATCAATTTTGGTGGCCTGAACTCTCTGCTCAACCTGTTCGACTAAGTCACGATCAGCCCTGGCTGACCGCCAAGCGTGTCAGTCAGGCCGATCAATCGAGCAGCATGGCTTCCCTGAGTGCGGCAGGAAGCAGTTTGCGGTGCCAGAAATCCTCGTGCCCAAAGTTGTTCTCCACCCTCAGGGCACACCCTTTGTCCAGCGCCAGTTGCGTCGGCTTGCCACCTTCGCGCAACTTGGCTGCATCCATCCGTTTGCCCAAGGCCACGCCGGACAAACCGAAGGGTTTCCCGATCTCGGTAATCTTCATCCACACCGTCCGATCGAGCGGCATCGCAGCAACCACCCCGATCGCACGCTTTGAAAGCGCATCAGCCTCGATATTCTGCTCGCGTGGAATCCAGCGCAAATGTACCTCGGGAATCTGCGCTTTCAGCTTAAGCACGGTCTTGCACAGCGGTACCAGGCTCTCGGCATTGATCAACCACTCGCCACTGACCTGCTTGATGACCAGCTGACTATCACCATAAACGACAAGACTTTTTACGCCGGCGTCTGCTGCCGCATCCAGCACCGCCATCAGTGCACAGTATTCGGCCTCATTGTTCGTACCGTGACCGATTTCCTGGGCAATTTCGACAAGCTCGCCGGCAGGCCCCTTCAGAATGGCACCAATACCCCGTATTCCCGGATTGGCATTTTTCGTTGCCCCGTCAAACCAGGCCTGCCAGGTCATCGTGTCCATCTGATTCTTTCTCCTTCGGTGAGCCCGCTACGGCGGGCCAGCATGCCGGACAATCCGGCGCGTGCAACAAGCGTCCGCCGCATGCGGCGACGAACGCTCTTGCTACAGCAGATCAGCCGAACATGTCCTCGTACATCCGACCCGCCCAGGCAAAGTCTTCGGTCACCAGTTCATCGCGCCGCAGATTATCGTCGTCCTGATCCTGGATGATGATGCCCTTGTCGTTGACGTAGTACTTGAAGCGCACAGCCACATCTTCGCGCGGCGCCGTATTGACCATCATGAAACACAGATTATCAGGCAAGGCGTACTTCGGCTCGCGGCCCTTGACGCGTTCGCTGATGTATTTGGCAACGATCTTGGCATGGGCGTTGGCGACGTGGCCGGCCTTCGGATAGAAGTTGAACTGCGGCGAGACGACACCGACCGCATCGCCGATCACGTACACATCCGGGTCATCCTTCATGTTCAGGAAGAAAGGATCGACGCCGGCCCAGCCGGTCGGCTTGCCTTCGGCATTCTTGCCGATCAGCCCGGCCTTCCAGGCCATGTCGCCGGCCTGGTGCGGGGCCATCAGGATGCTGTGGTCGAAGTTGAAGTCGCCGACTGCGGTCTTGATTTTCTTGTTGAATGGGTCGACTTCCTTGATCACCGCCTTGGGCACGTAGACAATCTGATCCTTGTACAGGTTCTCGAAAGCCTCCTGAAAGCCGCCGGTAATCGGCATTGGACTGGGTTTTGGGTCGAGGATGGTGACCTTGCCCTTGATGCCACGTTCCTTGATCAGCCCGGCGATCAAACAGGCGCGCTCGTACGGCGACGGCGGGCAACGATGCGGCGGGGGCGGCAGCGTCATCACCAGGTCGCCGCCCTTGAAGTTCTGGATACTCTGCTTGAGCTGGAAATGTTCGGCATTCGGAATGTAGGCCGCCGGAAAATGCGCCCGGGTGTACTCCGCAGCCTTGCGGTCATTGCCGAACCAGGCTTCATAGTTGTAGCGAATGCCGGCACCGACGATCAGGTAGTCGTAATCGATCCAGCCCTGGGCGGTAATGACCCGCTTCTTGTCGCGCTCAAAAGCAGTGACTTCGGTCTGGATGAATTTGTAGTCGTATTTTTGCGCGACCTTGAGGTAGCTGAACGTCAGAAAATTGGTGTCGACGACATCGACCAGCCACTTGTTGCTCATCGGGCAGGAGAAAAATACCGGGTTACGTTCGAGCACGACGACGTCAAGTGTCGGGTCGAGTTTCTTCAGATGTTTGGCGGCGCTGATCCCGCCCCAGCCACCACCACAAACAACGACGCGTTTGCCATTGGCTTTCGGCAACAGCGGGTCGGACTGCATGGTGATCAGGAAGGGCAGCGGACTGGTCGGCTGGGCTATGGCGGCAGTGGCGCCCAGCACCGAACCGGCGGCCAGAAACTGGCGGCGGTTGAAGGTCATGAATGTCTCTCCATTTTATGAACCATCCGGACACGGAGATGCCCGGATTTACAGTAGCGTCAGTGACGCGCGGAATACAGCAGGTCGTACGCAGACGGCCATCAAGGCTGCTTTGAGCATTGTAAACAAGAAAACGGCCGGATCACTCCGGCCGCTTCAAGTGCATTCATTTTAGTGCTTTGATCGAGGTTGACCGCAGCTTTCCGGCGCTGACTGAAAACGTGCAGCCTGTTTTGAGTCAGTTCCGGCCAGCGTGAATTTCACGAAACCTCGTCGATCCAGGCCTGCTGGATGGCTTCGAGGATTTTCTCGCCCGAGCGGTTAGGTTCGTCGTCAAATCCAGGCAAAGCCATCACCCAGTTACGCAGGTCGACAAAATTGAGCTTGAGCGGATCCTTGTCCGGATGTGCCTCGCTCAGCTCGATGGCGATATCGTTGATGTCGGTCCATTTCATTTGCGGTGCCCCTCTTTCGCCATGTTCAGGCTATATCTCGGAATTTCGACAACCAGCGGCGTCTTGCCGACAATGGCCTGGCAACCCAGACGGGAATTTGGCTCCAGGCCCCAGGCCTTGTCGAGCAGGTCTTCCTCGGCATCCTCGGCGGCTTCGAGCGTATTGAAACCCTCACGCACGATGACGTGGCAGGTCGTGCAGGCGCAAGACATTTCGCAGGCATGGTCGAGTTCGACGCCATTGGCCAGCAGGTTTTCGCAAATCGACTTGCCCTCTTCCGCCTCGATGACGGCACCGTCCGGGCAGTTTTCGAGGTGCGGCAGAACGATCAGTTGAGTCATGCGTCTTCTCCCATTTTGATGTCGTCGACCTTGCGACCGGACAGCACTTTCTTGATGCTCTGATCCATCCGGCGATGGGCAAAGGCCTGTGTTTCGTAGCCGAGATCGTCCATGGCGATGTTGATCAGACGGCGATTGTCGCCCTTCATCGTCTCGGCCAGCTTGGCGATCGTGTCGTTGATCTTGGCCGTTTCGGCCGCGTCGAGCAGGTGCGGATCTTCCTTCAGCGCCGCTTCGGTCGCCTCGATCATGCGCTGGGCTTCGACGATGGCTTCCTTGAGGGCACGGTTGATCGCGTCATCCTTGGCGTGCTCCATCGAATCCTTGAGCATGCCGGCAATTTCATCATCGGACAGGCCGTAGGATGGCTTGACGGTAACGTTGGCTTCCACACCCGTCGTTTGCTCGCGCGCGCTGACCGAGAGCAGGCCATCGGCATCGACCTGAAAAGTAACGCGAATACGTGCCGCACCGGCAACCATCGGCGGAATGCCGCGCAGTTCGAAGCGGGCCAGCGAGCGACAGTCGGAGACAAGTTCGCGCTCGCCCTGCACGACGTGAATCGCCATCGCCGTCTGGCCATCCTTGAAGGTGGTGAACTCCTGGGCGCGGGCGGTCGGGATGGTGGAATTGCGCGGAATAACCTTCTCGGTCAGGCCACCCATCATTTCAAGACCGAGCGACAGCGGAATCACATCAAGCAACAGCCAGTCGTCCTTGCCGGTCTTGTTGCCGACCAGCAGATTGGCCTGGGTCGCGGCGCCGAGCGCAACGACCTTGTCCGGATCGAGATTGGTCAGCGGCTCCTGGCGGAAGAAATCGCCGACTGCCTTCTGGATTTGCGGCATGCGCGTTGCGCCGCCAACCATGACGACACCCTTGATGTCTTCGGCACGCAGACCGGCATCGCGCAATGCCTTCTTGACCGGCTGCAGTGTTTTCGAAATCAACGTCTGGGTAATGGCCGCGAAGGTCGCGACATCAAGCTTGATATCGACCATTTCGCCGGTGGACAAGCGAGCCGTGATCGGCGCTTCCGGGTTGTTGGTCAGAAACTCCTTGGCTTCGCGGCAACGCATCATCAGCAGGCGGCCGTCTTCCGGCGAAAGCGGCTGCAACTTGCCCTGCTCGATCACCCAGCAGAAGATACGGTGATCGAAATCGTCACCGCCGAGCGCGGAGTCGCCGCCCGTCGCCATGACTTCGAAAACACCCTTGGTCAGCTTCAGGATGGAAATATCGAAAGTGCCGCCACCCAGGTCGTAGACCGCGTAAACGCCTTCCGCGCCATTATCGAGCCCGTAGGCGATGGCGGCAGCGGTCGGTTCGTTGAGCAGGCGAAGCACATTGAGGCCGGCCAGGCGGGCGGCATCCTTGGTGGCTTGGCGCTGGGCGTCGTCGAAATAAGCCGGCACGGTAATCACGGCACCGACCAATTCACCGGCCAATGCCGTTTCCGCACGGGCTTTCAGGGCTTTCAGAATGTCGGCCGAAACTTCGACCGGGCTCTTGATGCCGGCAATCGTCCGGACCTTGACCATGCCCGGCGCTTCGATGAAGTCGTAAGGCATCGACTCGACATGCGAGATATCCTTCAGGCCGCGCCCCATGAAACGCTTGACCGAAACAATGGTGTTACGCGGATCAATGGCCTGCTTGGTTTGTGCGTCGTAACCGACCTCGGTGCTGTTGTCAGCATGGTAGCGCACGACGGACGGCAGTAGCGGACGCCCCTGCTCGTCGCTCAGGCAGATCGAGATGCCGCTGCGCACGGTGGCGACCAGCGAGTTGGTTGTCCCGAGATCGATCCCGATAGCGAGTTTGTGCTCATGCGGTGCAGCCGACTCACCCGGTTCGGCAATTTGAAACAAGGCCATTTTCTAGTCTTCCAGCGACGCCAGTGCGTCGTCGATTTCGTACAGCAGTTTTTCCAGGAACATCAACCGGCGGACCAGGTCGGTCGCCTCGGCATAGTCAGAGGCATCGAGCAACTGGCCGATTTCGTCGTAATGCGCGTTGATATCGCCACGCAAACGATTGTGCAGATGTTCCAGTTCATGGTGATCGCCACCCTGACGGGCGTCCATCACCGCCTCGCGCCACTCCATCTGTTCCATCAGGAACTCGGGCGCCATTGCGGTATTGGTTTCAGCCTGAATATCGTGACCGGCCAGATGCAGCAGGTATTTCGCCCGCTCAAGCGGCTTCTTCAGCGTCTGGTAAGCCTCGTTGGCCCGCGTCGCCCACTGCATCGACAGGCGTTTGTCGGCCTCGCCGCTGCTCGCGAAGCGGTCCGGATGAACCTGGACCTGGACGTCGCGATAGCGCGAATCAAGGTCTGCCGCGTCGATCTTGAACTGACGCGGCAGATTGAACAGAGCAAAGTGGTCTGAATTGAAATCCATCAGACGTTGAAGGATTCGCCGCAGCCGCACTGATCCTTGACGTTCGGGTTATTGAACTTGAACCCTTCGTTCAGGCCTTCACGGGCAAAGTCGAGCTCCATGCCTTCGAGATACGGCATGCTCTTGGCGTCAACAAACACCTTGACGCCGTTGCTCTCGAAAACCAGATCCTCGGGACTCACCTCGTCGACAAATTCCAGCTTGTAGGCCATGCCGGAACAGCCGCTGGTCCGTACGCCGAGGCGCAGGCCGATGCCCTTGCCGCGTTTGGTCAGGTAGTTGGCGACGTGCTTGGCCGCCTTGTCGCTCAAGGTGACACCCATGCTTATTCTCCGTGCTTTTTCTTGTAATCCGCCACGGCTGCCTTGATGGCGTCCTCGGCGAGAATCGAACAGTGGATTTTAACCGGCGGCAGTGCCAGTTCTTCAGCAATTTCGGTGTTTTTGATGGCCAGCGCCTGGTCCACGGTCTTGCCCTTGACCCATTCGGTCACCAGCGAAGACGAAGCGATGGCCGAACCACAGCCGTAGGTCTTGAACTTGGCATCTTCAATCACGCCGGACTTGTTCACCTTGATCTGCAACTTCATCACGTCGCCGCAGGCTGGTGCGCCGACCATGCCGGTACCGACGCCGTCGTCTTCCTTGCCGAAGGAGCCGACGTTACGCGGGTTTTCGTAGTGATCAATGACTTTTACGCTATAGCTCATGTGTATTCTCCTTAGTGCGCGGCCCACTGGACGGTGTCCAGATCGATGCCGTCCTGAACCATTTCCCACAACGGGGAAAGTTCACGTAACTTGCCAACTTTGGCTTTCAACAGATTGATTGCATAGTCAATTTCTTCTTCCGTCGTGAAGCGACCGATGCTGAAACGGATCGAGCTGTGAGCCAGTTCGTCGTTGCGGCCAAGGGCGCGCAGCACGTAGGAAGGTTCCAGGCTGGCCGAAGTACAGGCCGAACCGGAAGAAACGGCCAGATCCTTGATCGCCATGATCATCGACTCGCCTTCGACATACGCAAAGCTGATATTCAGATTATGGGCGACGCGCTGCGTCATGTCGCCGTTGATGTAAGTGTGCTCCATGTCCTTCAGGCCATTGAGCAGGCGGTCGCGCAAGGCACCGACGCGGGCATTCTCTTCGGCCATTTCTTCCTTGGCCAGACGGAAGCTTTCGCCCATGCCGACGATCTGGTGCGTCGCCAACGTGCCGGAACGGAAACCACGCTCGTGACCGCCGCCGTGCATCTGGGCTTCGAGGCGAATACGCGGCTTGCGACGCACGTACAGCGCGCCAATACCCTTCGGGCCATAGGTCTTGTGGGCCGAGAAGCTCATCAGGTCGACCTTGAGCTTGCTCAGGTCGATCTCGACCTTACCGGTAGCCTGCGCCGCATCGACGTGGAAGATGACGCCCTTCTCGCGGCAGATCTCGCCGAGCTCGGCGATCGGCTGGATGACGCCGACTTCGTTATTGACGAACATCACCGAGGCGAGCACGGTATCGGGACGAATCGCCGCCTTGAAAACCTCCAGATCGAGCAGGCCGTCTTCCTTGACGTCGAGATAAGTTGCCTCGAACCCCTGGCGTTCCAGTTCGCGCACGGTGTCGAGCACGGCCTTGTGCTCGGTCTTCACCGTGATGATGTGCTTGCCCTTGGTACTGGCGTAGAAATTGGCGGCACCCTTGATCGCGAGATTGTTCGACTCGGTTGCACCGGAGGTCCAGACGATTTCCTTCGGGTCGGCGTTGACCAGCGTCGCGACCTGCTCGCGTGCTTCTTCAACGGCAGCGTCTGCGACCCAGCCAAAGCTGTGCGAACGCGATGCCGGATTGCCGAAATCCTCACAGAGGAACGGAATCATTTTGGCCGCGACACGCGGGTCGACCGGCGTCGTTGCCGAGTAATCCAGATAGATGGGGAGTTTCATCTTTATTCTCGCTAAGTCGGGTTATTCAAACGGCAATTGCCGTCAGTCCCTGCAGGCGTCCGACTGTAACCCGCAAGGCGTTAATAAACTGTTCCACATCAGTCTCGGTATTGCTTGCCCCAAGACTGACTCGTACTGCACCGCGCGCTACTTCCGGCGCCACACCCATGGCCTGCAAAACATGCGACGGCTCTGGATTGGCACTCGAACAGGCCGCTCCGCTGGCAACGGCAAATCCTGCACGATCCAGCTTGCCGACCAGCGTTTCGCCATCAATATCCGGCAAGGCAAAATAACTCGTATTCGGCAGTCTTTCGGCGTCGACCGCGAAAATCCGCGCACCCAGCGCCACCAGCCCAACTTCCATATTTTCCTGCAAGACACGCATGCGGTGCGGCAATTCGGCAACGCGTCGCGCCGCAAGTTCCGCAGCAATACCAAATCCGACGATTGCCGGCACATTTTCAGTGCCCGACCGCAAGCCTCGCTCGTGGCCACCGCCGGCAATTTGCGCCTGTAATTCGACACGTTTATCGACCACCAACGCAGCCGCCCCTTTGGGACCGTTGATTTTGTGTGCCGACAGGGTCATTGCATGCAGCCCCGCAGCATTCAGGGTCCGAAAATCGAGCGCCATTTTACCGAAAGCCTGCACTGCATCGCTATGAATCCAACTGCCAGCAGCCTTTGCTACCTGCAACAGAAGATTCATATCCTGAATGACACCGGTTTCGTTATTGGCCGTCATGATTGAAACCAGACGCGGCCGCTGCGCAAGCAGCGCTTCGAAACCAGGCAAATCGATACGACCGGCGGCGTCGACCGCGATATGCCGAAGATCCCACCCCTGCCGCACCAACTGCGCAGCCGGACGGGTAACACAGGGATGCTCGGTTGCGCCAATGGCAATCAGACCGGGCTTCAACGATGCCGCAGCACCTTTGATGAAGAGGTTATTGGCCTCGCTGCCGCCGCTGGTAAAGACGATTTCGGTCGGGTGCGCATTGACTGCCGCGGCAACTTGCTGACGAGCCTGATCGATCGCACTGCGCGCCGCCCGACCATACTCATGCCGGCTGGAGGCATTGCCGCAGCACTGTTCGAGCCATGGCAACATGGCCGCCAGCGCCGCAGGATCAAGCGGTGTCGTGGCGTTATGATCGAGGTAGACAGGTTGAAACATGATGGCGATCAGGCCAGAACGCCAGCCTTTTCCCGAACAACCCGGGCGCGAGGTTGCGGCCCGAGGCGACGCTTGTCTTCAATCACGACTTGTCCGACACCGGCAAGCTTGGCTTTCTGCTTTTCAACCAGTTCGGCCAGCGTCACCGACGAGAGATATTCGTACATCTTGGCATTGAGCGTAGACCACAGATCATGCGTCATGCAGCGATGTTCATCGTGGCAATTTTCACGCCCACCGCATTGCGTTGCATCAAGCTGCTCGTCGACCGCACGAATGATGTCGGCCACAGCCACCTGGTCAATCGGGCGGGCAACACAATAACCACCCCCCGGGCCGCGCACGCTATCAACCAGCTTGTAGCGGCGCAACTTGCCAAACAGTTGCTCAAGATACGAAAGAGAAATCTTCTGACGCTCGCTGATGCTGGCCAAAGTCACCGGGCCATCGTCACAACGCAGCGCCAGATCGATCATTGCCGTGACGGCAAATCGCCCTTTGGTAGTAAGTCGCATGATATCTCCTGCCTATAACCGAGTATTATGGTCAACTATACAGAAAGCCGACAAAATCAGTCAACTATTTTGCTCAGATACTGGGCATCGAAAGAATCAGCCAACTGCACCTCCTGGTCACACTTCACGCCTTGCTGTTCGAGTTCCCTGAGCAGCGAAGCGAGACGCCGATCGGTCTCGGCGGCATGATCAAGCAGACCATGAATGGCCTTGGCCAGGGGATCATCCTGATCGCGCCCGACCGCATAGGCAGAAAAACCCATTTTTTCGGCCTGCTCTTCGCGCTGCTTGCTCTGCTCGGAATGATCGAGAATGCGTGCCGGATTGCCGACTGCAGTCGCTCCGGCCGGTAAAGGCTTGGTCACGACGGCATTCGACCCGACCTTGGCGCCAGCCGAAATCGTGATCGGCCCAAGCACCTTGGCCCCCGCTCCGATCACGACGCCGTTTTCCAGCGTTGGATGACGCTTGCCCTTGTTCCAGGACGTACCGCCCAGCGTAACACCGTGATAAAGCGTGACATCGTCACCGATCAGCGCTGTTTCACCGATCACAACGCCCATCCCGTGATCGATGAAAAAGCGACGACCGATGGTTGCGCCGGGGTGAATCTCGATACCGGTAAAGAAGCGGGAAAGATGCGCGGTGAAGCGAGCCAGCCAGCGCAGACGATGGCCCCACAGCCAGTGCGCGACACGGTGCAGGATCAGGGCATGAATGCCGGGGTAACAAGTGAGCACTTCCCAGAACGAACGGGCTGCCGGGTCACGGTCGAAAACCGCACGGATATCCTCACTCAACTGCCGGAACATGAAGCTGAATCTCCCTTTTTTTCCAAGGGTGAATTTTAAAATACTCGACTGAATTTGTCAGCTATTTTGCCGAAAGGTGGCCGATTCATCTGACTTATAATCGCGCCTTGCTGTGCTTGCCCATCTTGCCGAAAGCCCCCATGTTCTGCCATCGAATCATTTCCGCTGCCTGCGCCCTGCTCCTCCTGGGCGCCTGCGCCACACCGCCGCCGGTTTCCGGAGGCAGTGTCCGTGGAGATTACCGATATGTCGAAAAATACCTGGATTGGCTGGTCGACCGTGAAATGTCGGACAACGACATCACCGGCCTGAGCATTGCACTGGTCGACGATCAAAAAGTGATCTGGCAAAAAGGCTACGGGTACGCCGACCTGGAAAACAAGATTCCGGCCACGCCGGAAACCGTTTATCGCGCCGGCTCGATCGCCAAGGTTTTTACCGCGGCAGCAACCATGCAACTGGCCGAGCAAGGCAAGCTCGACATCGACCAACCGCTGGTGGCCGCCTTGCCTGATTTCGCCATCAAGACCCGCTTTCCCAAAGCCGGCCCGGTCACGCCCCGCAACATCATGACGCATCACTCCGGCCTGCCATCGAACTTCCTGCGCGGCATGTTCGTGCGCGATCCCGGCCATTTCGAAACTGTCGTTGACGGGCTGCGCGAAGAGCACCTGACTTTTCCGCCCAACTACGTATTTTCTTACTCCAACGTCGGCATGGCACTACTCGGAGCAACCGTCCAGAAAGTCAGCGGCGAACCCTTCGAAACCTACATGACTGAACACTTCTTCAAACCGATGGAGATGAATCAGAGTCGTTTTGCATCGCGCGCAGTGGCAAAAGCATACGAAAACAACAAGGAAATCGAAGTTTTCTCTTTACGCGACATGCCAGCGGCTAATTTATTGAGCAGCGTGGTCGACCTCGGTCACTTCCTCAAAATGCAATTTGCCGATGGGCACTACGGCGGCAAAAACATCTTGTCACCCAGATCAGCCCATGAAATGGTGCGTATCCAGAACGCCAGCTTTCCCCTCGCCTTCAATTCCTACGTCGGACTCGGCTGGATGATGCACGGCATCGAAGTCCCCGGTGGAGGCCCGGTGGCCAGTCACGGTGGCTCGCTGCCCGATTCGCACAGCATGATGGCGATCCTGCCTGAACACAAACTAGGCGTTGTCGTCCTCTCGAACTCCGCCAGCGCCCACCTTGCCGTCTCGAAAATCTCGGCCGAAGCTCTCCGCCTGATGCTCGAAGCCAAAACCGGCATTCATCAGGCGCCGGCCAAAACGGCAAAAACCAAAGAACGCGAACCGACCCCGGAAGAATTGCGTCAATTCAACGGTTACTTCGACACCCTGGTCGGCCTGAGCAAGATTTCGACAGACTCCGGCAGCATCGACGTCGACGTGGTTGGCCATCGCTTTCGCCTGATCGCCCATGAAGATGGACTGTTCAGCCTGAAATACAAGCTCTTCGGCATCATGCCCGTCAGCGTCGGTGCTTTTGAAGATATCCGTGTTTCGATGACCACCATCGATGGCCGCCAGATCGTTGTCGGGCGCCTCGGCGGCGAATCAATGATGTTCGGTGAAAAACTCAAGCCAGGCATCATTCCCGAACAATTCCTGCAGCGCATCGGGAAATATGAAATCGTCGAGAAAATCGACGGCCCAACCCCCGAACGCATTGAACTGAAAGAAGAAAACGGCTTGCTGGTCGGCGAAGTACGTTTCGCTGAAAAACCGGACTTGCTGCTGCGGATCGGTTTCCAGCCGGTATCCGAAAACGAGGCCGTCACTGCCGGCCTGGGGAGTGGGCGCGGCGATACGCTGCGCCTGATTTATCAAGATGACGAAGCGCGCCTGGGATTTTCAGGCCATCAACTTCGCAAAAAACTGAACTGAACCATGACCAACCTGCACCTTGAACTCAAGCAATTCATCATTGAAGCCATGAATCTCGAAGACATCGCAGTCGACGACATTGGAGATGACACGTCGCTTTTTGGCGATGACGGCCTGGGCCTCGACTCGATCGATGCACTTGAACTCGTCCTTGGCCTGAAGAAAAAATACGGCATTGTGATTGAAGCCGGGGATGAAAAAACCCGACACTACCTGCGCTCGGTCAATACGCTGGTTGAGCTGATTCAATTGCGTGGCTCGACCGCAGCCTGACCCCAGTCAAAACACGACGCGGGGCCGGCTGCCACCTGTTCAGGACAGGGTGCTGATGGCTCCGCGAATCAAGCCGACTGCAATGCCTTCGATGGCAAAATCGATTTCTTCGGGATTCACGATGATTGGCTGGTAATCGGGGTTTTCTGCGATCAGTTCAATCACGCCGTTCTTGCGCTGCAATCGCTTGACGGTGACCTCTTCATCAAGACGGGCAACAACAATCTGGCCATCGCGTGCCTGATTCGTCTTGTGCACGGCGATCAGGTCGCCGTCGAAAATTCCGGCGTCGATCATCGACAAGCCACGCACCTTGAGCAGAAAATCAGCCCGCGGACTGAAGAGCTGGGCATCAAGTGCATAGCGCCCCTGAACGTTCTCCACGGCAAGGATCGGAGAGCCCGCCGCAACGCTGCCAATCAGCGGCAAACCCAGTTGTTCGATCAGGCGAATACCGCGAGCCGAGCCTGGCTCCAGTGTAATGGCCCCTTTTTTGGCCAGCGCCTTGAGGTGATCTTCAGCCGCATTCGGTGAAGCAAAGCCAAAGGCGGTGGAAATTTCCATGCGGGTTGGCGGTGCGCCAAGAACCTCAAGCGTATTTTTGATGAAATCGAGAATTTCCTGCTGCCGCGGCGTAAGTTTCATGGCCTGATCCCGTAAAATCCATTGGCTGTATTTTTGTACAGTATCGTTTTTTTGGCAAGCAAAGAATCCACTTCCGGGCAAACTGCTACCATTTCCAGCCCAGCGCTCCTGAACTTACAAACATGAAACTGCACGATATCGCGACAGGCTCCCGGTTCGAATACGACGGCCAGATTTTCGTCAAAACCGGCCCGTTGACCGCGGCATCCGAGAATGGCGGCCAACGGATCATTCCGCGCTATGCCGTGCTCAAACCACTCGACACCGGCACCCCGGCAAGCGCGGCCGCGGCCCGTGGAAAACTCGACAAAAAAACCGTTCTGGCAGCTTTCGATCATTTCTACCAACGCTGCAGCCCTTTGGTTGATAGTGCAGCGCTCCCGGAACTGGAAAGCGCTCGCCAGCGTTTCATTGCCGCACTCAAATAGCTCCTGCGAACCGATCCAGGCCGCATGTTGAGGATTTCCCTAACTGGCGGCCGGCTTTTCTTTTGCTAAGGTATGCGCCAAGCAAAAACTTAACTGGAGAACTGCCATGTACAAAACCATTCTGGTCGCCATTGACGACAGTGAAACCTCGCGCAGTGCCCTGGCGGAAGCCCTGCACATTGCTCGCACCAGCAATGCCAAGCTCTACATCAGCCACGTTGCCGATGAAACGATGCTCAATATGCACGGCCACGCGCTGACCAATGTCGTCAACCTTGAAGGCGCCGTTGCCAACATTATCCAGGCCGGACGTACCCTGCTCGACAAAGCCATGGCCCAGGCCGAAGGCGTCAATGCCGAGGCGCTGATTCTCGAAACACGCAACCGCCGCGTTTCCGAAACCATTGCTGAAAAAGCCAAGGAACTCAATATCGACCTGATCGTCATCGGTCGCCACGGTCAACGCGGCCTGGCCACCCTTATTCTCGGCTCGGTTGCCGAACAACTGGCTAAAATCGCCGACGCCTCCGTACTTCTCGTCAGGAAACACTAATGCCCCAGGACGCACGCCACAACGATCAAGACAACTTTTCCAAGGACGAACCGCTGCGCACCGACATCCGGCTGCTCGGCCGGGTGCTCGGCGACACCGTCCGCACCCAGGAAGGCGATTCCGTCTTTGATATTGTGGAGCGCGTCCGCCAGACGGCCGTTCGCTTCGCCCGCAACGGTGACCCCGCTGCGCGTGACGAACTGGCTGCCCTGCTTGACCCGCTGCCGCGCGATACGACCCAGTCCGTCGTCCGCGCTTTCAGCTACTTTTTGCAACTGGCCAATATTGCCGAAGACGAGCACCACATCCGTCGTCGCCGGGCCCATGATCTGGCCGGTTCACCGCCGCGAGAAGGCAGCCTGATTTTTGCCCTTGACGCGCTGTCGACCGCGAAAATCTCACCCGAAGCCATTGCCGATTTCTTCGCCCATGCCTTGGTTGCGCCGGTGCTCACCGCGCACCCGACCGAAGTCCAGCGCCAGAGCCTGATCCGCAATCACCGCGATATCGCCCGCTTGCTCGACCAGCGCGAGCGTCTGCAGATGACGCCGGAAGAGGAAGCCGAGAATGATCTCGGGCTGGCCAATGCCGTACTCACGCTGTGGCAGTCGCGCATGCTGCGCCCGGTCCGCCTCAAGGTGCTCGACGAAGTGCGCAACGGCGTCACCTATTTCAAGGAAACGTTCTTTACTGAACTGCCGCGCCTGTACATCCAGGCAACGCAGCAATTACAGAAACGTTACCCGGAAAAAATATGGGCCCTGCCGCCCTTCTTCCGCGTCGGCAGCTGGATCGGCGGCGACCGCGACGGCAACCCTTTCGTGACCGCCGAGATTCTGCGTGAAGCCCTGCGCCTGCAATCGGCTGCGGCACTCAATCACTATCTCGAAGAAGTTCATGAGCTGGGTGGCGAATTGCCGCTTTCCGACCTGCTGATCAAGGTCACACCGGAACTCGTGGCACTGGCCGAGCACTCGACCGACCATTCGCCGCAGCGTGCCGACGAACCCTATCGCCGCGCCCTTTCCGGCATTTACGCCCGCCTCGCTGCAACGGCCCGCAGTCTCGACCAGGTCGAACCGGTGCGTCATGAAATCGGCCACGCCACCGCCTACGAAACCCCGGAAGCCCTGCGCGCCGATCTCAAGGTACTGGCCAATTCGCTCAAGCTGAATGGCAGCGCCCAACTGGCTGGTGGTCGCCTGCGCCGCTTGCTGCGTGCCGTCCAGGTCTTCGGTTTCCACCTGGCGCCGATCGATCTGCGCCAGAACTCCGAAGTACACGCCCGCAGCGTCGCCGAACTGCTCGCCGGTGCCGGTCGCTGCGCCGATTATGAGGCACTGGCCGAGGTCGACCGCATCAAGCTGCTGGTTGAAGAAATCGCCACGCCGCGTCCGCTGTATTCGCCCTACCTGAATTATTCGGAAGAAACGCAGGGCGAACTGGCCATCTTCTTTGCTGCACACGAACTGCGCCAGCGTTACGGTGCGGCCGCGTTGCCGAACTGCATCATCTCGAAAACCGACGGCGTTTCCGACCTGCTTGAACTGGCACTGCTGCTCAAGGAATCCGGCCTGCTGCTGCCCGGCGCGACGCCGCGCCTCGACGTGAATATCATCCCGCTGTTCGAAACCATCGAAGACTTGCAGAAGAGCGCGGCGACGATGGCCGGCGTTTTCGACATTCCAGCCTACCGTGCCTTGATCGCCGGTCGGGGCGACGAGCATGAGGTCATGCTTGGTTACTCCGACTCCAACAAGGATGGCGGCTTCCTGACCTCGGGTTGGGAACTCTACAAAGCCGAAATCGAACTGGCCCAGGTTTTTGCCCGACACCAGGTCCGCCTGCGTCTGTTCCATGGCCGCGGTGGCTCGGTCGGTCGCGGCGGCGGCCCGACCTATCACGCCATCCTGGCTCAACCGGCCGGCGCTGTTTCCGGCCAGATCCGCCTGACCGAACAGGGTGAAGTCATTTCGACCAAGTACGGCAACCCGGATACCGGCCGCCGTAATCTGGAAGTCCTGCTCGCCGCCACGTTGGAAGCCAGCCTGACCGACCATGAAAACCAGGTCGAGCCAGCCCAGCAATTCCACGTTGTCATGGATGAACTGTCGGCCCGCGCCTTCAACGCCTATCGCGGCCTGGTCTATGAGACGCCAGGCTTTACGACCTATTTCCGCCAGTCGACCGTTGTTTCTGAAATCGCCTCGCTGAACATCGGCAGCCGCCCGGCCTCGCGTAAGGCTTCCGAACGCATCGAAGACCTGCGGGCCATCCCCTGGGTGTTCAGCTGGGCACAGTGCCGCCTGATGCTGCCCGGCTGGTACGGTTTCGGTTCCGCGGTCGACGGCTATTTGCAGGGCAATTCCGATGGCCTGGCAACGCTGCGCCGAATGGTCAAATCCTGGCCGTTCTTCAAGAGCCTGCTCTCGAACATGGACATGGTGCTGGCCAAAACCGATCTTGCCATTGCTTCGCGCTACGCCGAGCTGGTCACCGATGCCGGCTTGCGCCAGCGCATCTTCAGCCGGATCGAAACCGAATGGGCGCTGACCCGCAAGCACCTGCTGGCCATCCTGGAACAGGACGATCTTCTGGCAGAGAATCCAATGCTCAAGCGTTCGCTGCAACTGCGCTCGCCCTACATGGACCCGCTCAACCACCTGCAAGTCGAACTGCTCAAGCGCCACCGCGCCGGTGACACCGACGAACGACTGGCTCGGGGCATCCATCTGTCGATCAACGGTATTGCTTCTGGCTTGCGTAACAGCGGTTAAACCGTCATTTTGTTACGGATATTTGATAATTCCGCATTTCCCTGAATATTTGTTTGGTTTATGCTCACGCGCTAACAAAAAACAATATTCAGGGAGCGTCGGCGGTCATGGTCAATCACAAGACCACCCGTTGGGTACGGGTACTGCTGCTAGCCACGATTGGCTACGGCTTTTTTGTCTTCCACGGGCTGTCCAGCCATCTCAACCCATGGTCGCAGGCACTGATCAATGCTGCGGCCAAATACATCTACCCCGATGACGGACAAAAAGAGATCAGCGTTCTACTCTTTCGCGAAGAGAATCTAGCCGAATTAGGTACGCACTACCCTGTCCCTTACAAGCTTCACGCTGAAATTATCGAATCCCTGGCCAGCTATGGTCCAAAAGCAGTTTTCATCGACTTCGCATTCGTTGACAACCGCGACGACAAGAGTATTCGTGAGCTTTCTGCAGCACTGTGCAACCTGCACAACTCCGAACGCAAACCCAATATCTACCTGGCCGCACCAGTCCTTGCCGATGGTTCGCTCAACATTGCCAGCGAACTACTCGATTGCGTCATTCCGGTCACCCCGGAAATGGATAGCAAAACAGGAGAAAGTGGGGTCCTGACTTATTTCAATGGTCGTGAACCGGACAAAAAATCTGGAAAATTCGTTCCCTCCGCAGCATTTGCCCTGGCCGAAGATCGTATCGGCCCTGCCAGCAAGGATTCTGAAAAACTGGAAATCGTCTGGGGTAAAGGCGTCGCACCATTGAATCTGAAGTGGATGGACTGTCGTGAAAAAGCCGACTGGGAATTAATCAAAGGCCTGCTTTCCGACAACCCGAGCACGAACAAACTGCTCTGTCCCTACCATCGCACGCTGAGCGTCAACCACTTGCTCAACTCTGCCGGCGACAAAGACATCGAGGCCGCGCTTGAAGGTAAAACAATTTTCTACGGTGCCGGCTTCCGGTTTACCGGGGATCGCGTCGAATCGCCGGTCTATGGCGAAATGCCGGGCGTTTACCTGCATGCCATGGCCTACGACAACCTTCTCACGCTGGGCAACGATTACAAGCGCGCCGAACGCCACGGACTATGGGTCGGCCTGGTCGATGGCATCCTGCTGTTCACCGCCGCCTGGCTGCTGGTTTTCTTTCCTGCAGAGAAGGTTTCCGAATCGGACACATTGATCAAATTCCTGAAATCGGCCCGCAAAAACCTGGTCGGATTAGCCATTGGACTCATCACCATGTTCAGTGCGATCCACTGGGGGGGACTGGATATTGCGGCCCTGACGGCCGCCGCCCTCTACCTTGCCTTCCGGATTGGCCTGCAACGTGACTGCGCCTTCGCCATCCTGGCTTTTTTGACACTAGCCACAACCATTCTTTGCTACGTGGCACTCAATCTGGGGCCACGCAACATTCTGGCCTTTCTCGCTTTTTTTGAAATTGTCGGCCACGCTCAGGAGTTTGCCGTAAAGCGGGCCGAAACTTACTTCAGTCTTCGCCTGCGCTACGACAATCGCACAGACGGGAAGGAGTCCGCACTACCCAGAAAATGGGTACGGTGGGATTACGTTGTCAGCCATTTTTTTTCGATTTTCCATTCACCCGAAGACCATCAGTCGAAAGCTCAGCCATGCAAAAAATTGCCTACTTGATCGCCCTCGCCCTGATCACTGCCATTGCGGCGCCAGCCCACGCTAGTGAGCCTGTCAAAGTCACCAAGTTGCGTAGTGCCAAAGTCATTATTTTTGATGCGCCGGAAGGCACGCAGATTGGCGAAGCGCTCCGCGAACAGTACACACCGGGTACCTGGACAGTCCGTAGCGAACCACAACGCGGCTACGTCCAGATCGCAGGCAATGGCACGACTTTCTGGGTCAAAAATTTCGCCATCGATACTGACCGCCGGATTTCTTCAAGTGCAGAGTGCGGCGTCAAATTGGCCGGCAGTGAGCGCAAGATGGGTGCCACCCGGGGCTTGGGTGAGGAATGCAAATGATTCGCCGCTTGCTGCCACTACTCGCCGCAGTATCACTGCTCGGCTGTGCAGGAAAAGGCGGAGGAAAAATCGAAATTCCGCTGCTCGATCCCCCCGGTAGCAAGGCCCCCATATTCACCCAGCTGACCCCTGGCAAACATGAAGCTTCGATCATGGCCATCGGCGGAGACCGTGACCTGGCCCGTGGTCAGAACGGCAGCCGCCACACCATGGGTTACATCAATAACAATGATATCGAAACCTACCTGAACGGCATTCGAAATCGGTTTGTGGCTGTCTCAGGCGTCACCGATGTCCCCGGCAAGGTAAAACTGACAGCCGACCTGACACATGGAGCCAAAGCATCAGCCGATGGCAATATTTTCATTCCTATTACCTGGCTGCTGGATACGGAAACCGAGGATGCCCTGGCAGCCGTCATCGCTCACGAACTCAGCCATGTCCTGCTAAAACACCAAAGCACGGATATCGTTGGCAGCATCCAGAAGAAACTGCAGAGCGGCCACGAGATGCTGCTTGGCCTGAAAATGGATGTCCGCAAAACGACTCAGCTTGGCAAAAAAGACAATAAAGCCCTGTTGGCCGCCCAAGTTTCGGTTGCTTTGGTCGACAACCTGATCATGCCCTCCTGGAACCGACGCCAGGAAACCGAGGCCGATCTTCTCGCAGTCGATTTGATGATTCGTGCCGGTTATACACCGGATGGCATGGATGACATGTTGCAAACCATGAAAACCAGCGAGGACAAGCAACAAAAATCCAGGGCTGATATTGAAAGCCAATTGAAGCAATTGGCTCTCCAAAATCCTGAACTTGCCGTAAAAAAAGCCATAAGCACACTGGTTGAGGATTTAAGTAACACTCACCCAGAAACCGAGAAGCGGCGGGAGGCCATCACTGACTATCGGGACAAGCATTACGCCGAAGCCCCCATCCCTGACTATTCATCCAGTGCGATGAAAAAACTGAAGGCCATGCACTCGGTCGGCCCACTGCTGAACAATTACCGGCACACACTGAAAGCACGAAACCGTCTCGATGAAGGCAACGCTCAGCAGGCTTACAGCGAGGCCTTGCTGGGAGTCAAAGCACCAACTGCCAAAGACGCGATACCCAACTGGATACTTTGGAAAACTGCCGATGCCACAGGTAAAAGAGGACGCCATCAGGATGCCCTGAAAAACGTTCTGAACAATTCCGAACCGATCAAAGCAGTCTATGAGGAAATAATTGCTTTCGAGGAGCAGGCCGGACACCATCAAATCGCACTGAATTATGTCATCAAGGCGCAGAAGGTTTTCGGTGACGATCCTGAATGGACGCCCCACAAAATAAGGTTGTTAAGCAAGCTTGGCCGTAAGGATGAAGTAAAACTCGAAACGGCAAAGTGCATTCTTGACACGCCGGAGCAAAAGCACAAGTGTCGTGAAGCAGCCAAATCCTAGACCGCCCAAGATTAGCGCTATCATTCCATTTCCCTGGTTTTACGACAGTTTCCAATGATGCTCAAACGCACCGTATTTTTCGTGTCCGACGGCACCGGCCTGACCGCCGAGGCCCTTGGTCACAGTCTGCTGACCCAGTTCGAGGAAGTCGAATTCCGGCAAATCCGGATTCCCTTTCTCGACAGCATCGAAAAGGCCCAGGATGCGCTGGCCCGGATCAATGCCCAGAGCGAAGCCGATGGCATGCGCTCCATCGTATTCACGACACTGGTCAATCCGGAACTGGCCAACATCGTCCATCAGGCCGATGCTTTCTGCCTGTCGTACTTTGAAAGTTTCCTGGCCCCGCTGGAAGCCGAACTCGGGCTGAAATCGAGCCATACGGTTGGCCGTTCGCATGGCTCGGCCGAAAGCTCCGAGTACAAAAAGCGGATCGAGTCGATCAATTACACCCTGGCGCACGATGACGGCATTACCGACCGCGATCTTGAGGAAGCGGATGTCATTCTGGTCGCCGTGTCGCGCTGTGGCAAAACGCCGACCTCGCTCTACCTGGCCATGCAGTTCGGTTTGAAAGCAGCTAATTTCCCGCTCATCCCGGAAGACTTCGACCGCGGTCGACTGCCTGGAACGCTCGAAAAGCATCGCACAAAACTGTTCGGCCTGACCATTCAGCCGGAACGCCTCGCCCAGATCCGCGAAGAACGCCGTGCCGGCAGCAAGTACGCATCACTCGCCAACTGTCGGTTCGAAATTGCCGAGGCTGAAAAGATGATGCGCCGTGAAGGTATTCGCTGGCTCGACTCCTCAACCAAATCGATCGAAGAGATTTCGACCACGATTTTGCAGGAACTCAATCTGCGCTGATTGTTGGTCGTTGATCTATCAGCCATAACGCCGGCCTTCAGCGCCGGCGTTGTTCATTCGGGCAAGTCAATCAAGCCGGCGGCGCAGAGCCTCGAAAAGACAAATCGCCGCAGCAGCACCGACATTGAGCGACTCGACGGCACCCGGCATGGGAATCTTGATGCGCAGGTCGGCAGCAGCGATCAGCTCAGGACTGACGCCCAGGCCTTCGGCACCGAAGATCCAGGCCAGAGGCGCTTGCCAACGAGCTTCATAAAGAGAAACGGCACCATCCAGGCAAGTCACGGCAACCGTACCGCGATAATCGCGGACAGCCGCGACAAGATCGGCATCCTCGACGATATCGAGCACAAAATGAGCCCCCTGCCCGGCACGCAGGACTTTCGGCGACCAGGCTGCGGCACAGGCACTCGACAGCAGCACTTGCCGGACCCCAGCGGCAGCAGCCGTGCGCAACAGCGTGCCGACATTGCCCGGATCCTGCACACCATCGAGCAAAACAGCATCATTTTCGAGGTCGACCGCGGCAAGCGATTTCGGCTGGGCAACAACGGCCAACAAGCCACTCGGTGTATCAACCAAGCCAATTTCGCGCATCAGGCTATCCGCCAGAACAACGATGTCGCGCCCTGCGGTCAACCGGGAAATTTCGTCAGTTTCCAGCGCTGATTCGGCGACCACCAGCGTTTCCACCGGGCCACGTGCAGCCTCAAAAGCCTCAACCAGATGTACGCCATCAAGCAACGTCAGGCCAGTCTTGCGTCTTTCCCGACCGGACTCGGCGAGTTTCTTGAGTTGCTTGAAGAAAACGTTATCGCGTGACTGAATCAGTTTCATAGCAACGACAGCTGTTTGGCGACTGGCCCGAAACTCTTGCGATGTACCGGCGATGCGCCATGTGCTTCGAGTGCGGCAAAATGCGCAGCGGTCGGATAACCCATGTGCCGGTCGAAACCGTATTGCGGATATTGTGCGTGCAAGGCCAGCATTTCACCATCACGTACGGTTTTGGCGAGAATCGAGGCAGCGGCAATCGAGGCGATCTTGCCATCGCCTTTGACGACCGCTTCAGCCGGAATATCGAGGGACGGACACCGGTTGCCATCGACCATCGCGCTGCTTGGCCGCACTGTCAAACCAGCTACAGCCCTCTGCATCGCCAGCATGGTCGCATGCAGGATGTTAAGGCGGTCGATTTCCTCGACCGAGGCCGAGGCCACACACCAGGCGACGGCACGCTCGCGAATCAGGATGGCCAAAGCATCGCGCTTTTTCTCGCTGAGCTTTTTAGAGTCGTTCAGCCCGAGGATTGGTTTGGCAGGATCAAGGATCACGGCGGCAGCCACCACCGTCCCGGCAAGCGGCCCGCGCCCGGCTTCGTCAATGCCACAAACCAGGCCGGGCGGGATGATCAGTTCAAGCATGCAATGACGGCATTGGCCGCCTTTTCCGCCGTGTTCTGACGCAACTGGTAGTGAATGTCGGTAAACGCCTCGGCGACGGCTTCGGCATTCTCCTTGTCTTCATACAACTTGATCAGTGCCTCGGCCAGATTTTCCGGTGTTGCCTGGTTCTGAAGGATTTCCGGCACGACTTCACGACCGGCCAGTACATTGGGCAGGCCGACAAAGGGCTGGTAGGCCATACGTTTCATGATCCAGTAGGAAAGCTTGGCAATTTTGTAGGTAATCACCATGGGCCGCTTGATCAGGGCTGCTTCCAGCGTCGCCGTGCCGCTGGCGACCAGCGAGACATCCGCCGCACCCAGTGCGTCCTGAGCGTGACCAAAGAGCAGGCGGAACGGCACATCACCCGCTTGCTGCTTGTAAATCGCCATTTCAAACTGCAATCGTGTTTCACGCGTGGTCAACGGCACGACAAACTGTGCATTGGGCAAAAAACGCTCGCGAATAATGCGCGCCGTTTCGACGAAAGTTTCGGCCATTGCCTCAAGTTCGCCGCGACGACTGCCGGGCAGCAAGGCGAAGACCGGCACATCCTGCGGCATCTGCAGCTTTTCGCGCACAGCCCGTTTGTTGGTTTCCATCGGGATGATGTCGGCCAGCGGATGGCCGACATAAGTCACCGGAATCCGGGCCTTTTCGTAAAGCGGCGGCTCCATGGGAAACAGCGCCAGAACACGGTTGACCGCGCGACCGATTTTTTTGATGCGACCGCCGCGCCAGGCCCAGATCGAGGGGCTGACATAATGCACGGTTGGAACCCCTGCAGACTTCAAACTGGTTTCCAGACCCAAGTTGAAATCAGGCGCATCGACACCAATAAAAATATCCGGCCGCTGGTCCAGCAGACGCTTTTTGAGTTGGCGCCGGATACCTGAAATTTCACGATAGTTTTTCAAGGCATCGACATACCCCATGACCGACAGCGATTCCATCGGCCACCAGGCATCAAAGCCCTGCCCTTGCATTTTCGGCCCGCCGATACCGAAGAAAACAGCATTCGGCAGCTTGGCCTTGAGCGCAGCAATCAAATGGCTGGCCAGCAGATCCCCTGAGGGCTCTCCGGCCACCATCGCAATTCTCACTACGCCAGCCATCAGCGAATGATGCCGCGCTTCGACATCTCGAGGAAATCGACAAAACGCTGCACATCGGGCTGAGTCTTGGCATCCTCGAACAACTTGGCCTTCGCCTCTTCAAGCAACAAACCGGACTTGTAGAGCGTCCGGTAAGCCCGCTTCAAGGCAAGCAGGGATTCTGCCGTGAAGCCACGACGCTTGAGCCCTTCAACGTTGATACCGTATGGCTGGGCAGTATTCCCGGCCGCCATCAGATAGGGCGGGACATCCTGAAGAATGACCGTACCGACAGCCGTCATGACATGCGCCCCGACGCGACAGAACTGATGCACCCCGGTGTAGCCACCAAGAATTGCCCAGTCTTCGACAGTCACGTGTCCGGCCAGCTGCGCATTGTTGGCGAAGGTAGTTTTGTTGCCGACCTGGCAATCGTGCGCGATATGCACATAGGCCATGATCCAGTTATCGTCACCGATCTTGGTCACGCCTACGTCCTGGATAGTACCCAGGTTGAAGGTGCAAAACTCGCGGATCGTGTTGCGGTCGCCGATTTCCAGACGCGTCGGCTCACCGGCGTATTTTTTGTCTTGCGGCACTTCGCCAAGCGAACAGAACTGGAAAATCCGGTTGTCGCGGCCAATCCGGGTATGTCCCTTGATCACGACATGCGAACCGATGACGGTGTTGTCACCGATCTCGACATTCGGGCCGATCAGGGAAAAAGGACCGATCTCGACATTGGCGCCGATTCTGGCACCCGGATCGATGATGGCTGTCGGATGGATCATCTCAGACATCCCGCTTGGCACACATCAAGGTTGCTTCGGCAACAACCTGGCCATCGACACGAGCTTCCGCCTTGTACTTCCAGATGCCGCGCATCTGGCGAAGAATTTCGACATGCAGATGCAATTGGTCGCCAGGCATGACCGGCTTCTTGAAGCGGCACTCGTCAATCCCGACAAAGTAGAAAACCGAATTGGGATCAGGCTTGGATTCCATCGTCTTGAAAGAAAGAATGCCAGCCGCTTGAGCCAGCGCTTCCATGATCAGGACGCCAGGCATGACCGGGTGATGCGGAAAATGGCCGACAAAATACGGCTCATTCATGGTGATATTTTTGTAGGCGTGAATCGATTTGCCGGCTTCCACGTTGACCACACGGTCGACGAGCAGGAAGGGATAACGATGCGGCAGGTGCTCTAGAATTTCATGAATATCCATTTAATCAACCCTCTACATTAATATTTTTAAGTTTTTTCTCAAGTTCGGAGACACGCTCGGCCAACTTGGCGAGATGCCTGATCTGAGCTGCGTTGTGCAGCCAGTTGCCATGCTCTTCCAGCGGAAAAACGCTGGTGTATTGCCCAGGCCTGGTGATGTTCTTCATTACCAGGGAGCCGCCGGAAATTACCGCACCGGAAGCAATCGTCACGTGCCCTGCAATCATTGCCGCACCGCCAACGATTACCTTGTCCTGCAAGGTCACACTGCCGGCGATTGCCGCACAGGCAGCGATGACGCAGTGCTTGCCGATGATGCAGTTATGGCCGATCTGAATCTGGTTATCAATCTTGCAACCATCACCGATCACCGTATCGTCAAGCGCACCGCGGTCGACCGTGGTACTGGCCCCGATTTCAACATCATTCCCGATAATCACCCGGCCGATTTGAGGAATCTTGACCCATTCCCCTTTGTCCGGTGCAAAGCCAAATCCATCTGCCCCGATAACGACACCGGAATGGAGAATCGTATTACATCCGATTTCACATCCCTGATAAATGCTGACATTGGGGTACAACACGCAACCATCACCGATTTTCACATCATCGGCAATCACACAGCCGGCATGAATCGTCACGTTCTCGCCAAGCACCACACCGAAACCGATGCTGACCTGCGGCCCAATGCTCGCCGAAGCCGGCACAGCAGATGCTGAGCATGCACTCGGATGAATCCCTGGCGACAACGAGGAGCGTGGATTAAGCAAGGTGGCAACGCGCGCATAGTAAGCGTACGGATTTGCCGTAACGATACGTGGCCGATCGATAGAATCGGCGAACTCGGGCGCGACAATGACGGCTGCAGCACGCGTCGTCTGCAATTGGCTTTTGTATTTCAGGTTGGCCAGAAAGCCAATTTCGCCCTCACCGGCAGAGGCCAGTGTAGCAACCTGATGGATCACCGTTTTGGCATCACCAAATACATCGCCGCCCAAAAGGGCGGCGATTTCAGCCAGGGAAAGAGCAACACCCCGGGCTGCAGGCATTACTTGCCTTCAGCAAGTGCCTTGATCACGCGCTCGGTGATGTCCAGCTTGGGGCTGACCCAGACTACATCCTGAAGAATCAGGTCGTATTTGTCGGACTCAGCGATCTGCTTGATGGCCTTGTTGGCCTTCTCGATCACCGCAGCGTTCTCTTCGTTCTGACGCAGATTCAGGTCTTCACGGAATTCACGCTGTTTGCGCTGGAATTCGCGCGACAACTCGCCAAACTCTTTTTCCTTGGCGCGGCGGTCGCTTTCAGCCATGGTGACAGAGTTTTTCTCGAGATTTTCCTGCAGCCCTTGCAATTGCTTGGCCATACGCTGCAAATCCTGATCCCGCTTGGCAAACTCACCTTCAAGCTTCTTGGCTGCCTTCTGGGCAGCGGGTGCATCACGGAAAATGCGCTGCGTATTGACGTAACCGACCTTCAACTCGGCTGCACTCGCACCCGTGACAAACAAGGCAGACATCAACGATGCCAGAACAAGGCTTTTAACTTTCAACTTGAGACTCCTGAATCAAAAAGTGGTACCCAGCTGGAACTGGAAAGACTCGGTCTTGTCCGTATCCTGCTTGTTGATGGGCATACCATAACTGAACTTTAACGGACCAATCGGCGAAACCCAAGCTGCGGACAGACCCGTAGAGTAACGCAAATCGCTGACTGCCATCGTTTCACCCTTGCCGTAGACCTGGCCTGCATCAAAGAACCAGCCCATACGGAAATTCTTCTCCATGCCCGGAACGCTCCAGAGCAGTTCAGCGTTACCAACCAAGCGCCGATTACCGCCGATGCGATATTGCGAACCATTGGAATCGGTCGTGATGGGACCAAGACTCGATGTCTTGTAGCCGCGAACAGAAGCAACGCCACCGCCGTAAAAGTTCTTGTAGAACGGCAAACCGTTTCCACCGAATCCATCCGCATAACCGACTTCACCATTGAGCATGATCGTAAAGACCTTGTTCAAGGGAACATACTGCTGCAACTGATAGCTGGCACGGTAGTAAGTCAGGTCACCACCCGGCACGGCAACTTCGATACCGGCCTTCTGGAAGGTACCCTTGGTTGGGAAAAAATAGCTGTCCTTACCGTCACTCACCCAGTTCGCAGTCACAGGAATGGAGAGATTGGTATCCCCGAATTCCTTGACGAAATCCTTGTAGTACTGAGGACTATCGCTATAAGTCGTAATCGATGTGGTATCAAGACCAACGCCGAAACTCAGCGATTCCTTTTCGCCGATCGGGAAACCGAAACGCAATCCACCGCCAGTCGACGCCGAGCTATAGGTAGCAATTGCCGTTGACGTTGTGTTCACCGTACGGTGATAGACATCGAACCCCTGGCTGATGCCATCCAGCGTGAAATAAGGATTGGTGTATGAGAATACGTAAGTCCGGTACGACTTGGCAGAATTGACCTGGATGGCAACATTATTGCCACTACCGAGAAAATTGTTTTGCGCCACGGATGCCGAAAGAATTACCTTGTCCGTGCTCGAGGTACCAAGGCCAAGCATCAAGTTTCCGGTTGGCTTCTCAACCACGTTGAGATTGACATCAAGCTGGTCGGCAGTTCCCGGCACAGCAGGTGTCTCAACAGCCACTTCGGTGAAGAAGCCCAGCTTGTCAAGACGCTGCTTGGAGGTCGTAACACGGTCTGCATCATACCAACCGCCTTCCATCTGGCGGATTTCACGGCGGATAACTTCATCTCGCGTTTTGGTATTGCCGGTCACATTGATCCGCCGCACATAAACCCGCTTGCCCGGATCAACGAAAATGGTGAAAGCAACCTTGCGCTTTTCCTTGTCGATTTCCGGGGAGGCATTGACATTAGCGAAGGCATAACCTTCCTTGCCCAGACGATCGGCAATGGCCTTGGTCGAATCATTCAGGCGTTCGCGAGAAAAAACATCGCCCGCCTTGACTGTCACCAACTTGCGCAGTTCAGCTTCGCTCAGGGTGAAATCACCCGCCAACTTGACTGACGACACCTGGTAGCGATCGCCTTCATTCAGATTGGCAGTGATGTATACATCCTGCTTGTCCGGAGAAATGGAAACCTGCGTTGATTCAACGGCAAATTCCAGATACCCCTGATTCATGTAGAACGACTTCAGCTTTTCCAGGTCAGCAGAAAGCTTCTGGCGGGAATACTGGTCATTCTTCGTGTACCACGTCAACCAACCCGGCGTGGTCAGTTCAAATTGCTTGAGCAACTCTGTCTCGGTGAACGCCTTGGCACCGACAAAATTGATTTGTTTGATCTTGGCGGCAGCACCTTCTTCGATATTGAAGTTGATACCGACCCGGTTGCGCTCGAGCGGCGTCACGGTGGTCGTGATATTCACACCGTACTTGCCGCGAGTCAGGTATTGCCGCTTCAGTTCCTGCTCGGCCTTTTCAAGCAAAGCACGGTCGAAAATCCGCCCTTCGGCAATCCCGGTCTCCTTGAGCGCCTTGACGATGACGTCCTTGTCGAATTCTTTCAGGCCGACAAAATCGAGTTGGGCAATTGCCGGTCGTTCCTGCAGGACGACAACCATGACGTTCCCATCGACCTCGATGCGAACGTCCTTGAAAAACCCGGTCGCAAACAGGGCCTTGATCGACTGTGCAGCTTTTTCGTCATCCAGCGTATCGCCAACCTTGACCGGCAAATAGCTGAACACGGTACCAGCTTCGGTACGCTGTATCCCTTCAACACGGATGTCCTTGACCGCAAAGGGTTCGAATGCCAGCGCGGGCATGGCAAAAACGCTGGCGATCAGGACTGACAACAGGGATTTTTTCATCATTCAGCCGAAAAACAGGCGGTTCAGGTCGTTAAAAAATGCGAAAGCCATCAGGATAAAAAGAAGGGACATTCCAACTCGCTGTCCTATCTCCATCGCACGCTCGGATAACGGCCTGCGCCTGACGACTTCAATCATATGATACATCAAATGCCCACCATCAAGCACCGGGACAGGCAGCAGATTCAGCACACCAAGACTGATGCTGACCAGTGCCATGAACTTGATGTAATAGTCGAATCCAAGCTTGGCTGACTGACCGGCGTAGTCTGCGATAGTGACCGGACCGGAAAGGTTCTTCCACGAAACCTCTCCCGTCAACATTTTGCCCATCATGACCAGGCTGAATACAGACTTATCCCAAGTTTCAACCAGCGCCTTGCTTCCCGCTTTGAAGAAATCATAACGGACAAATGCACGCACCTCGCGATGCGCCTCCCCTGTCTCAGCCACACCAATACCAATTTTTCCCACGCTACGACCGTGCTCGGAAACCAGCTCAGGCTGAACATCAAGCATCAGTTGACCGGACGGCCGCTGGACCTCGAAATGCAGTAGACGGCCATCGGAGTCACGAATTTTCACAACCAGTTCATACCAGGTTGAAATTGGCTGACCATCGACGGCGAGAATGCGGTCTCCGCTCAGCAGACCAGCCCGCTCAGCGATACCGCCACCGAGGACCTTGCCAATCACCGGCGGCAGCTTGGGACGATAAAAATTAATCCCGAGGCGCTCAAGCGCGTCCCCTTCCCAGCCCTTGTCGGAAGCTGCCGACAAGGCAAGACGACGCACACTGATTTCCTGCTGCTCATTGATGACTTCAAGTTCAACGCTTTCCTGCTCCACCGTTTTTTGCAGCAAAGCCCAGCGCAAATCATTCCAGGTTGCTACTGGCTGACCATCGAGTGCGCGAACCTGATCGCCATTGTTGATGCCAGCCATGGCAGCCGGGGTTCCGGCGGCTGGCATCCCGAGAACCGGCAACAACTCCTGGTTCCCGGTCATGAATGTCACCCAGTAAAGCAGGATGGCCAGTACAAAATTCGCCAGAGGTCCGGCAACAACAATCAGACTGCGCCGACCGACCGTTTGGCGATTAAACGTACGGTGCAGCTCGTCGGCGGGGACATCGCCCTCTCGCTCGTCAAGCATCTTGACGTATCCCCCCAAGGGGAAAATGCTGACTGCCCATTCGGTACGATCAGCCCCGCAGCGCTTTTGCCAGAGAACCTTGCCGAAACCAAGGGAAAAACGAAGAACCTTGACACCACAGAACCGCGCCGCCAGGTAATGGCCCAACTCGTGAACGGCAATAAGAACAGCCAGAACGAGCACAAAGGCAGCAAGATAAAACAGGAAATTACTCACGCGAAGCGCTGTTCCAGAACCATTTTCGTTGCCAGCGCACGAGCATTGGCATCGGCCTCCAGCACATCTGCCAGACTTCCCTCCGGACCGGCCGGCAAGGCATTCAGCACAGCCTCATTGAGCCGGGCGATTCCCAGGAAAGGCAATTTCCGGGACAGGAAAGCGTCGACCGCAATCTCGTTGGCGGCATTCAGGATGGCGGATGCTGTTCCACCTTGATTGAGAACATCGTATGCCAGCTGCAAACAACGGAAACGCTGAAAATCGGGTTCTGAGAAATCTAGCCGGCCGATCCTGAATAAATCAAGCGGCTCGACGCCAGCATCAATCCGCTCGGGGTATGCCAGCGAATAAGCGATCGGAGTCCGCATATCCGGATTACCCAATTGAGCCAGCACGGAACCGTCGGCATACTCAACCGCCGAATGAATCACACTCTGCGGATGCACCACAACCTGAATGGATGCTGGCGAAGCAGCAAACAGCCAATGCGCCTCGATGACCTCCAATCCCTTGTTCATCATCGTTGCCGAGTCGACTGAAATCTTCCGCCCCATCACCCAATTCGGGTGTGCACACGCCTGTTCGGGCGTGACATTCGACAACGCCTCAAGCGGCGTATTGCGGAAAGGGCCTCCCGAGGCGGTCAGCAAAATCCGGCGTACGCCGCAAGCACTCAGTCCACGCGAGAAATCAGCCGGCAATGCCTGGAAAATGGCATTGTGTTCGCTGTCGACCGGAAGAAGCGTCGCGCCATGTTCGCGCACCGCGTGCATGAACAATTCGCCGGCCATGACCAGCACTTCCTTGTTGGCCAGCATGATTTTTTTACCGGCGCGCGCAGCGGCCAGTGTCGGCTCAAGGCCCGCAGCACCGACAATCGCCGCCATGACAGCATCGACTTCGGGCAGCGAAGAAAGCTCGATCAGCGCATCAACACCGTACAACACTTCAGTGGCAAGCCCGGCAGCCTGGCAGCGCTGACGCAAGTCACCCGCCAGGGCAGCATCGCGCAATACGGCAAAACGCGGCTTGAACTCCAGACATTGCTCGAACAGCTTATCGACCTGACTATGCGCACACAGCGCAAAGGCCCGATATCGATCCGGATGGCGTCGAATGACGTCGAGAGTACTGACGCCAATCGATCCAGTGGCGCCCAGCACGGTGATATTTTGCATTTTCATGATGCGCCGTGACTGATCAGCAACCAGAGCAATGCAACTACCGGCAACGTTGAAGTCAGGCTGTCGATCCGGTCAAGCACGCCACCATGGCCTGGCAAAACATTGCTACTGTCCTTGATGCCAGCCTTGCGCTTGAGCAGCGATTCATACAGGTCGCCAATGATGCTGATCGCGGTAACGCCGAGGAGGAGCAGAACCCACAGAGGCAAAGCCGGCGATTCCAGCGAAAAAGCAGCACGAACGACCAGACCGTAGATCACGACGCCAACAGCAGCCCCCACTGCCCCTTCCCAGGTTTTTCCCGGACTGATGGTAGGTGCCAGCTTGTGCTTGCCGAAAGCCTTGCCTGAAAAATAAGCAGCGATATCAGCCATCCAGACAACGGCAAAGATCGCCAACAAAACCGCCGGGCCGAGAATGCGTAACTGGACCATGGCCAGCCATGTCGGCAACAACACGACAGCACCAACCAGCAAGCCGACCACGCCTCCCTGAAGCGCCCATTTGTTGCGCAACCAGAATGGCATGACCAGACACCAGAAGATGGCGGCAAGGCCATAAAACAGGAAAACCCAGGGTTGAGCGACGTCGACCGTAGCCCCCACCCCCATGGCCCCTGGAAAAGCAAACGAAACCGCGGCGCAGATCAGGGCGGTTGCGACACCCAATGTGCGCCGTGCAGACTCCTGCCAACCGAGCAAGGCGCCCCACTCCCAAGCAGCGACACCGATAAAGGCAGCAACCAGCAACGCCCAATCCGCCTGCGGCAACATGAAGATGCTCGGCAAAAGAAGCGCCATCAAAGCCAGCGCCGTGATCACACGGGTTTTAAGCATTGTTTTTTTCCACCAGCTGCTCGCTGGTTCGACCGAAACGGCGTTCGCGCTGCTGATAGGAAGCTATCGCCTTGTCAAATTCAGCAGTGTTGAAATCCGGCCAGAGTGTCGGCGTGAAATAAAGCTCGGTGTACGCCAATTGCCAGAGGAGAAAATTACTGATTCGCTCTTCGCCGCCAGTGCGAATGAAAAGATCCGGTTCCGGCGCGTAGCTCATCGACAGCCAGGGTTCCAGATCAGCCTCTGTCCAGCCGGCACATTTTTCCGGCTGCGCTGCCAGCATGCGATTGACGGCCTGCATGATGTCCCAGCGGCCACCATAATTGGCTGCAATCGTCAGTTCAAGACGGGTGTTAACTGCCGTCTTGTCCTGAGCATCGAGAATCAACTGCCGGAGGCGTGAATCAAAAGGCGAAAGATCGCCAATAATCCGCAGCCGGACACCATTTCGATCCAGCTTCTCGACTTCCTGCTCGAGCGCCTTGACGAAAAGCTGCATCAACAGGGAAACCTCATCCTGCGGTCGACGCCAGTTTTCAGAGGAAAATGCAAACAGGGTCAGGTGCTGGATGCCGCGCTCAAGACAGGTGCGGACCATTTCCCGGACCAGTTCGACGCCTTTGACATGACCGGCAACACGCGGCAAAAAGCGTTTTTTGGCCCAACGGCCGTTGCCATCCATGATAACGGCGACGTGCCGTGGAACGGCAGCCGCCTCGGGAACCTGACGTGTCGAACTGGAGAATAGTGCCATCAAGTCGAAACCGACTGAGTCAGCAAACGACTCAAACCTGCATCAGCTCGGCCTCTTTCGCGGCGAGCATCTTGTCGACTTCAGCAATGGATTTATCGGTCAACTTCTGTACGTCGTCCTGGGCACGACGCTCGTCATCCTCAGGAATTTCGCCCTTCTTCAGCGCATCCTTGAGGTGATTGTTGGCATCACGGCGCAGATTGCGAATCGCGACCTTGGCAGCCTCGCCTTCGGTCTTGACAACCTTGATCAGGTCACGACGACGCTCTTCGGTCAAAGCCGGCATCGGGACGCGAATCAGATCACCCTGGGACGAAGGATTCAAACCGAGATCGGAGTCACGAATGGCCTTCTCGACCTTCTGTGCCATACCTTTTTCCCAAGCTTGGACACCGATGGTACGTGCATCAACCAAGGTCACGTTGGCAACCTGATTAACCGGCACCATCGAACCATAGTAATCGACCTGAACGTGGTCAAGCAGGCCAACGTGGGCGCGACCCGTACGGATTTTCTGGAGATCGTTCTTGAGCGATTCCAGGGTTTTGAGCATCTTGCCTTCGGCAGTTTTCTTGAGTTCAGCAATCATCTTGTTCTCCCTCAGCAATAGACCAGCGTACCTTCATCTTCACCGCAGACCACGCGCTTCAGCGCGCCGGACTTGAAAATGGAGAATACATTGATCGGCAATTTTTGATCGCGGCAAAGCGCGAAAGCGGTTGCATCCATCACCGCCAGATTCTTGGAGATCGCTTCATTGAAGCTGATCTTGTCATAACGCGTGGCCGACGGGTCTTTTTTCGGGTCAGCCGAATAAATACCGTCCACCTTGGTAGCCTTGAGCACGATTTCCGCGCCAATTTCCGAGCCGCGCAATGCTGCAGCGGTATCGGTTGTAAAAAACGGGTTGCCGGTCCCGGCACCGAAGATGACGACCTTGCCTTCTTCGAGATAGCGAATCGCCTTGCCGCGGATATAAGGCTCAACCACTTGTTCAATATTCAGAGCCGACTGCACGCGGGCGTTCAAACCACCCTGGCGCATTGCATCGGACAAGGCCATGGCATTCATCACCGTGGCCATCATGCCCATGTAATCGGCGGTAGCGCGATCCATCCCGGTGGCCGTACCGGCCATGCCGCGAAAGATGTTGCCGCCGCCAATCACGACGCCAATTTCCACACCCATGTCAGACACCCCCTTGATCTCCGCGACAATACCCGCAATCACTTGCGGATTGATGCCGTAGGCGTCATTACCCATCAGGGCCTCGCCGGAGAGTTTCAGGAGAATGCGCTTGTACTTGGGTGCGGTCATGGCGTTATTCCTCGATTACTTCTTGGCAGCAGCGGCAGCAGCTTGAGCAGCAACTTCAGCAGCGAAGTCGTCAACCTTCTTCTCGATGCCTTCGCCCACCAGGAACAGGCTGAAGCCAGCGACGGAAGCGCCCTTGGCCTTGAGCAGCTGCTCGATGGTTTGCTTGCCGTCTTCAGCCTTGACGAACACTTGGCCCAGCAGGGTCACGTCCTTCAGGTACTTCTGAACGGTACCTTCGGCGATCTTTTCGAGCATCGCTTCCGGCTTGCCGGCTTCGCGGGCCTTTTCGATGGCAACGCGACGCTCGGTATCGAGCAGGTCAGCGGAGACACCGGAGGCATCCAGGGACTTCGGCTTGGAAGCAGCGATATGCATCGCCAGATCCTTGCCCAGTTGTTCGTCGCCACCGATCACATCAACCACGACACCAACCTTGGCGCCACCGTGGATGTAAGACTGCAGCTTGCCCTTGGCTTCGAAGCGGACAAAACGACGGATCGTCATGTTTTCGCCAATCTTGCCAACCAGCGCGGAACGGGTCGACTCAACCGTGCCTTCGCCCATCGGCAGAGCCGACAAAGCTGCGACGTCAGCCGGATTGTTGCTGGCAACCAGAGCAGCACTGCCGTTGGCCAGAGCGATGAATTCGTCGTTCTTGGCAACGAAATCGGTTTCGCTGTTAACTTCGATCATGGCACCGGTCTTGCCGTCAGCGCTGAGGCTGACTGCGACGATACCTTCAGCCGCGATACGGGCAGCAGCCTTGGAGGCCTTGTTGCCCAGCTTGACGCGGAGGATCTCTTCAGCCTTGACCATGTCGCCATCGGCTTCGGTCAGGGCTTTCTTGCATTCCATCATGGGTGCGTCGGTCTTGCCGCGCAGTTCTGCCACCATGCCTGCGGTAATTGCTGCCATATTATTCTCCTGAGCTTTTAAAACAGGCGGAGCTTAGCGCTCCGCCATTGCAACCTTATTGCGCTGCTTCTTCCTGGACTTCGACGAACTCGTCGTCGCCACCAGCAGCAACAATTTCCTGAACCACCTGGTTACGGCCTTCGAGGATGGCATCAGCCACGCCGCGGGCGTACAACTGGATAGCGCGGGAAGAGTCGTCGTTACCCGGGATAACGTAGGAAACGCCTTCCGGAGAGTGGTTGGTGTCAACCACGCCGATGACCGGGATACCCAGCTTTTCAGCTTCGGTAATGGCAATTTTGTGGTAGCCGACGTCGATGACGAAGATAGCATCCGGCAGGCCGGCCATATCCTTGATGCCGCCGATGGACTTCTGCAGCTTTTCCATTTCGCGACGGAAGGTCAGCGCTTCCTTCTTCGGCATGCGCTCGATTTCACCGGCTTCAACGGCGATTTCCATATCCTTCAGGCGCTTGATCGAGGTCTTGACCGTCTTGAAGTTGGTCAGCATGCCGCCGAGCCAGCGCTGATCAACGAACGGTGCGCCAGCGCGCTGGGCTTCCTGAGCGAGGATTTCGCGAGCTTGACGCTTGGTGCCAACGAACAGGATGTTGCCGCGGTTGGCGGACAGCTTCTTCACGAAAGCCATGGCTTCGTTGTACTTGGCCAGGGTCTTTTCGAGGTTGACGATGTGAATCTTGTTGCGAGCACCGAAGATATACGGGGCCATCTTGGGGGACCAGAAACGGGTTTGGTGACCGAAGTGGACACCGGCTTCCAGCATTTCGCGCATGGTAACGGACATAGTAAAACTCCTTAAGGGTTGAACCTCCACCCGCCAGAAACGCCTGCCAAATCAATAAATTGGCAAACACCCTTAATCGGCGGATGTGTGGATTTGATCGCATGCACCACGCATACGACCTGTTTTTTCGGGCATTACCGCCCAGAAAAACCCGACGATTATAGCAGCAGAACCGTCGACTTTAAAGCTCAATAACCATTTTGCTTGAGCGCCAGCAACTGCAGCATGCGCGCCAGATAAGGTCGCCAGTCGGGCATTTGCAAACCAAAGTCGGATTCCAGACGGGAACAGTCGAGCTGCGAATTGGCCGGCCGCGTGGCCGGCGTCGGATATTCCGGCGTCGTAATCGCACGAATAGCATCCGGCTTGAGGCGCAAAACGAATCCGGGGGTCTGTTCGGCCAACTGAAGAATCGTTGTCGCAAACGCATGCCAACTCACCGGATTCGAAGCGGCCAAGTGATAAAGACGATTTTCGCCCTTTTCTAGCCGTTGACCGCAACGTGTCATCGCCAAGGCGATGCCGCTGACCGTGGCAATCAGCGCCGCCGGCGTTGGCGAACCGACCTGGTCATCAACCACGCCCAGGGAGTCACGTTCGCGGGCAAGACGTAAAATGGTTTTGACGAAATTATTGCCGCGCGCACCAAACACCCAACTGGTGCGGAAAATCAGCGATTTGCCGCCTGCCGCCCGAATCGCATCCTCACCAGCCAGCTTGGTATGTCCATAAACGCTTTGCGGCGCCGTCGGGTCGGACTCGACATAGGCTGAGGCCTTGCGCCCGTCGTACACATAATCGGTCGAGTAATGGACCAGCAAGGCATCAAGCCGCAACGCCTCTTCTGCCAGAACAGCAGGCGCTTCGGCATTGATCCGGTGCGCCAGATCCGGCTCGGATTCAGCCTTGTCGACTGCGGTATAGGCCGTTGCGTTGACGATCACTGCCGGACGGGCCGCCCTGACGACGGCGCGAATCTGATCAGGATCGGCCAGATCGCACTCGGCACGACCGCAGGCAACGACCTTGCCGTGCGGCGCAAGCGAGCGTTGCAATTGCCAGCCGACCTGGCCATCCTTGCCGAGCAGCAGAATACTCATCGTCACCACCTGCGTTCTTGAAAGGCCGGAAGTATGCCATTACAAGGCGCCCCTTGCTTTGAGAAACAGGAGGCATCCTTTATCCTTGGGACTTCCCCAAACGTTTGATAGAACAGCCATGAGCATCAGCATCAAGACGCCTGAAGAAATCGAAAAAATGCGCGTCGCCGGGCGCCTCGCCTCCGAAGTTCTCGATTACATCGAGCCTTTCGTCAAGGTCGGCGTCACCACCGAAGAACTCGACCGCCTCTGCCACGACTACATGGTCAATGTGCAGGATTGCATTCCCGCACCACTCAACTACGCACCGTCAGGCTACGACCCTTATCCCAAGTCGATCTGCACCTCGATCAACCAGCAAGTTTGCCACGGTGTGCCGAGCGACCGCGTGCTCAAGAACGGCGACATCGTCAATCTCGACATCACGACGATCAAGAACGGTTACCACGGCGACACCAGCCGGATGTTCATCGTCGGTGAAGGCTCGATCCAGGCCAAGCGGCTTTGTGAAATCACCTTCGAATGCCTGTGGCTGGGAATTTCGGTTGTCCGGCCCGGCGCCTTCCTGGGCGATATTGGCGCAGTCATCCAGAAGCACGCCGAGAAGAACGGCTACTCAGTCGTTCGCGAATTCTGCGGTCACGGCATCGGGGCCAACTTCCACGAAGACCCGCAAGTCGTGCATTACGGCAAGGCCGGCACCGGTCCGCGTCTTGAGGCCGGGATGATGTTCACCATCGAGCCGATGATCAACGCCGGCAAGGCGGCCATCCGCGAGATGAATGACGGCTGGACCATTGTCACCAAAGACCGCAGCCTGTCCGCGCAATGGGAACACACCCTGCTGGTCACACCCACCGGCTATGAAATCATGACACTGTCGGCTGGCTGCCGCCCGAAACCGGACTGGATCGGCTAATGAGCATCGATGTCGGCGCCCTGCGCGAAGAAGTCAAAGCCTTTCGCAAAACCCTGCAGGAAAACTATGCCAGGGACGGCGACGCGCTCGCCTTGCTGCATGCTCGCAGCAACCAGGTCGATAGCGTACTGACCCGGCTGTGGCAGGCGCAGGATTTTCCGGCTACGCTGACACTGGCTGCCGTTGGCGGCTATGGCCGCGGAGAGCTTTACCCGGCCTCCGACATCGACTTGCTGATCCTGTTGCCGCAGGAACCCAATGCCCAACTCCAGGAAAAACTCGAACGCCTGATTGGCTATTTCTGGGACATCGGCCTGGAAATCGGCCACAGCGTCCGGACCATCCAGGAGTGCCTGGACGAAGCAGGCAACGACATCACCGTCCAGACCGCGCTTCTTGAAGCACGCTTGCTGACCGGCAACGAAAAGCTGTTCTCGACCTTTCAAAAGCGCCTGCGCGGCAATCTCGATCCGCTGGTGTTCTTCGAAGCCAAGCGTCTTGAGCAGCAGGAGCGCTACCTGCGCTTCAACGAAACCCCCTACAGCCTCGAACCCAACTGCAAGGAGTCGCCTGGCGGTCAACGCGACCTGCAGGTCATTTTCTGGGTTGCTCAAGCCGCCGGTTACGGCACCACTTGGGCTGACCTGGAAAAATACGGCTTCCTGACCGTCGAAGAAATGGCACACGCCGAGCAGTGCGAGGAATATCTCCGCCACCTGCGCATTCACCTGCATTTCACCGTCGGCCGGCGCGAAGATCGCCTGCTCTTCGACTACCAAAATACGCTGGCCACCCAGTTCGGCCTGGCCTCCAATGAAGCGCGGCGAGCCTCGGAACAGCTGATGCAGGGCTACTACCGCAATGCCAAGGCGGTCACGCTGCTCAACACCATCCTGCTGCAGAACATCGGTGCCGCTCTCGCGCCGGAAAACGAGCAGATGCCGCAAGGCCTGGACGATGATTTCCAGACCATCGGCAACCTGCTCGATATCCGTGACGAAACCCTGTTTGCCCGCCAGCCGGAATCGATTCTCGATTGTTTCCTGGTCATGCAGGAAAACACCGAACTGCACGGCATGACCGCCCGCACATTGCGCGCCCTGTGGCGTGCCCGCGAGCTAATCACCCCGGAGTTCCGGGCCGACCCGATCAACCGCTCGGCCTTCCTCAAGCTGTTCCAGAGCGAACGCGGCGTCGTGCACGAATTCCGCCGGATGAACCAGCTCGACATCCTCGGCGCCTATCTGCCGAACTTTGGCCGCATTGTCGGCCAGATGCAGCACGACCTGTTCCACGTCTACACCGTCGATCAGCACATCCTGCAAGTCCTGCGCAACATCCGCCGCTTCACGATGAGCGAATTCGCCCACGAATATCCACTCTGTTCGCGCGTCATGAGCGAACTCGACCGTCCCTGGTTGCTCTACATCGCCGCCCTCTTCCACGACATCGCCAAGGGCCGCGGCGGTGACCACTCGGTGCTTGGCACGGTCGACGCCGAAGAATTCTGCAAATCGCACGGCCTCGACGACGAAGATACCGAACTGGTTGTCTGGCTGGTTCGCAGCCATCTGACGATGTCGCAAGTTGCCCAAAAAGAAGACCTCTCCGACCCGGACGTCATTGCCAATTTTTGCCGCCTGGTCGGCGATGCCCGTCACCTGGCCGCACTCTATCTGCTGACTCACGCCGACATTCGCGGCACCAGCCCGAAAGTCTGGAACCAGTGGAAAGGCAAACTGCTCGCCGATCTCTACTATCAAACGCTGCATCACCTCAGCCAGGGCGAAGCACCGGCACCGCAAGGCATCATCGCCGAACGCCAGGCCGAAGCGATGCGCCTGCTGCGCTACTTTGCCCTCTCGGCAACCGTGCATGAGCGCCTGTGGAAGCAACTCGACACGGTTTATTTCCTGCGCCATTCGGCTGAAGAAATTGCCTGGCACACCCGCGCCCTGCACTACCGGATATTCAACAACCAGCCCGTCGTCCGCGCCCGCCTGCACCAGGAAGGCGAAGGCTTGCAGGTCATGGTGTACACGCAGGATCAGCCTGACCTCTTTGCCCGCGTCGTCGGTTTCTTCGCCCGGGCCGGCTACAGTATCGTCGATGCCAAGATTCACACCACGGCACACGGCTACGCGCTCGACAGCTTCGTCCTGCTCGACATTGAAAAACGCGACAACAACCGCGAAATGCTGGCCTATATCGAGCACGAACTGGAGCAGCGCCTGATTCACCAGACGCCGCCCGAAGCCCCATCAAGCGGCCGCTTGTCGCGCCAGGTCAAGCACTTCCCGATCAAACCGGAAGCCGTCATCCGCAGCGATGAAAAAGGATCGCACTTCATCCTCTCGCTGATGGCTGCCGACCGCCCCGGCCTGCTCTACACCGTGGCCAACGCCCTCGCCGCGCACGGTGCAAATCTGCACACCGCCAAAATCATCACGCTCGGCGAACGCGCCGAAGACGTTTTCCTGATTAGCGGCGGCGACCTGCAGGAAAGCGCCAGCCGCATCCGGCTCGAAACCGAACTGATGGAACAGCTGAAGGTTTAGTCAAACGCGGACTGAATCAGAAATTTTCATGGCGAGCGCGGAAGCAATTCTGTTTCCGCGCTCTATACCATCGATTGCCACGCCCCTCTGCATCGTGATCACGCTTCAACTAAGCCGTTTCCACTCAATAGCGCACCACCGCTCCCGACCCGCCTCATGCCAAGCCTTGCGTACCGGAAACAACAAATACTCCATCACCGTCGGGCTCAGACGAACGTCGATCTCTCCCAACCCATTAGCCCGATAGCTTGACCAGCGGTACTGCCCAGGATCAGCCACCATGCCTGCCCGTACCGGATTGAGTTCGATGTAACGCTGGCAAGCCAGCAGATAGCTTTCGGCTTGCACAACGCTCGATTTGTAGCGCTCTTCCCACAGGCTGCCGGTGCGCCGATAGAAACGGTTGGTGTATTGCACGTAGCGCCTTCCCAGCGATTGCATTAGTCGCGATGGCGCACCGTCTTCTTGCGGGGTGAGCAGCAGATGAACGTGGTTGCTCATCAGCACATAGGCATGAATGGCGCAGCCACAAGCGCGAGCCGACTCTTCCAGCCAATGGAGATAACAGTAGTAATCTTCATCAGTGAAAAAGCACGGCTCGCGGTTGATGCCGCGCTGAACGATGTGCAGCGGGTAATTAGCGAGAAGAACACGAGGACGACGAGACATGGTTAGTGGCTTAGCTCAGAAAGCAAAATGTCTCTGACCCCTTTGGTTTTTGGCTTGTGCATCAGGCATTTGTGAACCTCCAGAGGTATAGTTTAAAAATAAAAATCGCAAGCAGAGTTCCATATAGGAACATCGCGATTAATTCACAGAAAACAAAAACAACAATTGCTTGCACGCTCTCATTTTTTGCCGACTTAATCGAATAACTTTCTTGAATAAGCGTTGTGGTATTTCTGGGTAAGTTGAGTCCGTACACACTAAGACTATTGTCCTTGCCAAGCGCACGATCCTTTATTAAGGAAAGCAAGAGCGCGAATGCAAATATCAAAAATAGGCAGCCATATATGGATATATACGACCCCAAAAACCTATAATTTATAAAATAAACGCTCGTTAAGTGACCAATAAAAATATCACCAATCATGAGAAGCAGTGGCAAAAAAACACTTACAAACTCAATGGGCTGAAGTTTTTGTATTAAACAACCTAAAAAATATTTGGCTGCCAATTTGTTTCTTGTGTGCATGGTTTATGGTTTAAATGTAGTTCAGAAAGCAAAATGTCTCTGACCCCTTTGGTTTTGCTGCAGCCATTTGCAGGTTGGCGTATTTGAGCATTTCAGCAACGGTTGGTGCAGCCATGATTATTTCTCCCTCTTCGGAATCAGAATTTGGTCTACGAAATGGCGGGTTCTTGCACCATCGGGTCCATTCATCGTTGGGCAAACGGAGTGATTCAGCCACGGCATGGAATTCCGTGGGGCGTGGATGTAGCTCATCGCATAGCGGGTCATTTCACCCAGCACCTCGTTGGTCTTGAGGTCGAGCACCTTGACCGTGCTGCTCGCCACCCACAGGGCGCGCTCTTCGGGGACGACGTGGTCTTCGAAGGTGACGGCGTAGCGCGGCGGGGTTTTACTGGGGCTGGGGGTTTTGTCGAGCGACCACTGATAGACGTTCATGTCGTAGTTGGGATTCTTCCTCAACTCCAACTGCACGTTGTAGGCCGTCGGGTCTTTCTTGCCGGTGACCTTGTCTGAGCCGGTGTACCGATAGCGCTGGCCGTCCTTGGGGTCGGGGACTTCGACCCAGCGGTAGCCGGGGAGGCTGCCAGGATTATGCCCAACGTTGATGTAACCTCTATGCTCAGCATCAATAGGCCCTTGAGCGGGATGCTCATCTCCAAGGAAGGAGCGGATATACGAATCACCATAACCCTCCCGCCCAAACGCCGCCCCCGGCCAGTTGGGATCGGCCAGCTCCCGGTCGGTCCGCTCCGGGCGGATCTTCATCAGCAGCACGCCCTCCACGTCCGGCACGGTTTTGTAGATCTTGATGCCGGCGACATTTTCGCACTTCCCCTTGTGGAGCGCTTCGGCCTGCTTGATCCTGGCGAGGTATTCCTCGCGGTTGAGCGGGTTGTAGCTCCAGGCCACTGTCGCCCACAGGCCGGCGAGCAGGAGGGCGGCGAGGCGGGTTTTGAAGGTGGGTTTCATGCGGCTTGCCTTTCGTTTTGGGCATTCGCGATGTCACTTACTTCCCGCAGGGAAGCCGATTGTCGTTTTGGGGTATTTTTTCCGGTTGACCGCGGAAACTCCGATTTCCTACCTTGACTGATATTTCCCATCCTCACTTTTCCTCCTCCACGACTTTCATCTGCCGGGTCGTATTCGTTCCAAGCTCAATCACCTCATCCACCTGCAACCCTCGCGGAATCTGATGCGTAATAAACAGCATCGTCACCTTCCCCTTGAGCTTGTTGATGGTTCGTGCAAAATGCTCCGCCGTCTGTTGGTCGAGGTTAGAAACTGCCTCGTCGAAAACCAGAATCTTCGGCCGCTTGAGTAGCGCTCGTGCAATGGCAATTCTCTGTCGCTGCCCACCCGATAGCCCAGTCCCACGTTCGCCGATTTCCGTCTGGTAGCCGTCCTTAAGGGTTTCGATGACTTGGTGGATTTCCGCTGCCTTGCAGGCCTGGATGACGTTCTCGAAGCTGGCATGCAACCCAAAGGGGTCAGAGACATGTCCGGCGAACATCTGGAAAGCGACCAGCATGCCGACGGTGAAGCCATCGTTCTGCATGACCAGCAGGGCCCCGACAATCAGGATGGCCAGGGTCATCACCTGTTCCAGACCATTGCTGATGACGTTGTAGGTATTGCCGACTTGTTTGGTGCAGAAACTTGCGGCGAGATATTGGGCGAGGAAGTCACCATACTTCTTGTCGATGTCGGCTTCCATCTGCAGGGATTTCACGGTGGCCATTCCTGAGACGTATTCGGTCAGGAAAGACTGGTTTCTCGCGCCGAGCATGAGCTGATGATTGAGATTGTCACGGAAGACCGGGGCAACCAGAAAGCTGATGAAGGCGATGGTGCGACCGCCCCCCAAGGGGGCTTGCTTCGTGGCATCCACTTTAAGGATCAGAACCGGAATGGTCAGGACGGCATCCTTGGAAGGCGTTTCTGGCACGGCTCGCAGGAAGGCGATGGCAGGGAGCGGTAGCTTTTGCCAATCGGCAGGGTGGGTGCTTTGACCGGTCTTGAAACCGATAGCGCGAGCGGCTTCGTGGAAGGTGGCGAGATTGTGCGGTGGTGGACAGTCCTGCTCGACCAGTTTGGGGTCGAAGGGAATGCGATAGAGGCTACACAGGCTACCGAGCAGCCAAAGTATGTCCTGATGCGCCATTACTGCCTGAGATGCCACCGAATCCCGCCTCATCATTAAATCGAGGGACGATGATGGCAAGCAGCCCGCACCTGGTCAATAATCAATATTCATTTTTAATACCGAATAAATAATGCATTTGACACAAAAATCAGATCAAGCAAGCAAAAACACAAGAAACACCAACTGCATCAAATAAAAATTGCAAATCAAGACCATATAAAAGCGAGTCTCTCGGTGCTTTGAGAGACTCGCTGTGTTTTCGACTACATCAAGACGTAGATCGTCTTAAACCGACAAGCCCAACGGCGTGCAGTTATCCTGGCAACCGACCAGACGTTCGATCACTGAACGGACGCGGCCCATGGCTTCCTGCAGGACGACTTCGAGGCTTTCGAAATGGATGCCGTTGGCACTGCTGCCGCGACCGGCAGCGTGATTGGCGATGACGTTGATCGCCGCGTAAGGCAGGCCGAGTTCGCGGGCCAGCGCCGCTTCCGGCATACCGGTCATGCCGACCAGATCAGCCCCGTCGCGCTCCAGACGGTTGATCTCGGCCGCGGTTTCAAGGCGTGGCCCCTGGGTGGCGGCATAGACACCGCCGACTTTCATTTCAACCCCCAGTTGCTCGCCAGCTTCGCGGATACGACGACAAAGTTCGCGGTCGTAAGGCTCGGTAAAGTCGATGTGGGTCACCGGCGTACCGACACCATCAAAGTAGGTCGATTTGCGACCCCAGGTGTAGTCGATGATCTGGTGCGGCAGAACGATATCGCCCGGCTCCAGATCACCGCGTATACCGCCGACCGAAGCGACGGAAATGACGCCGGTGGCCTTATGGTGATGCAGCGCCCACAGGTTGGCGCGGTAATTGACCATGTGCGGCGGAATGGTGTGACCATAGCCGTGGCGCGGCAGGAACATCGCCGGCTTGCCGCAGATTTCGCCGAAAACGACAGCCCCGGAGGGTTCGCCATAAGGCGTGCGGACGACTTCGCGATGCGAAACGTCGAGATTGGAAAGGGTCGTCAGACCGCTACCGCCGATAATTGCCAGCATGTTATTTCTTCCTTTCAGCCAGCAATGAAGCCAGCACGGGCACCACATTCTTGAATGAAGGGTGCAGATGTCTCTGTGGTGCCAGATCGGTCACTTTATCGCCCAGCTTGCGATAGAGCGCGTTGTTGCGCGTACCGGCCAATGGCAGGTCGAGCAGGGTTTTGCTGCCATGGTAGCTGACCAGTGTATCGCGTCCGATGTCCTTGGCCTGCCAGGCAATTGCGGTGCGATCAACTAGATGCAGCGCCAGCACGCTCGGCAAGGCCGCGGCCAGTTCGGCAACGCTGCGGTGAATTTTTTCACGATAGGCTGCCACGGCCCGTCCAGCATCGCTTGCGCTGGCACCGGTCACATCGGCCGGTGCGCCCATCAGCCAGCAAACCACCGTTTCCGGGGCAAAGCTTTCGATCTGTTCGCGTTGTTCCACGCTCAGGGCGGTCAAATCGGCCTGAAGCAGCGTTGCCGCCCTGCCCTGCAGCCGGGCTTCGGTCGCGGACAGGCATTCCGGCAGAGAATCAATCGCCAGCACATCCAGCTTGCGGTCGACCAGCGCCTGTGTGCCAAAACCGATGCCGCAGCCAATTTCCAGAACGCGTTGCCCCGGCACCAGCGCGGCCATCCAGGCGTAATCGCCACGCCGGACGTAAGCCTGCCCCTCGCCTTCCCAATAGGCGATGAACTCGGCAACCGTCGCACCGCTCATCAGTCGTCCTTCATGGCGTAAATCGCCGGCAGATTGCGCCAGGCACCATCGACATCCATGCCGTAGCCAAAGACAAAGCGATCCGGCACGGTCAACCCGACAAAATCGGCTGAAATGGGTTTCTGCTTGCCGTTTTCCTTGTCGGCAAATACCGCCAGCATGACTTCGGCTGCGCCAAGGCGGATCAAGCTTTCCTTGACAGCGGCAAGTGTCACGCCTTCATCGAGAATGTCATCGATCACCAGCACCGAGCGGCCCTTGACCGAGGTCCACGGGGCCATGCGCCAGGAAATCTTGCCGCCCTGCGTTTCCGGGCCGTAGCGCGTCGCGTGGAGGTAGTCGAAATCGAGCGGAAAATCGAGCTTGGGCAGCAGTTGACCGCAAAAGATCACGCCACCGGTCATCACGCAGAGTACCAGCGGATTTTTCTCGGACAAACGCTGGCGAATGGCACCGGCCACCTCGACCAGCGCGCCTTGAATTGCCGCTTCGGAATGAATCAATTCGGCATTGGCGAGCAGTGCACGGGCTTTGTTCGGCTCCATTTATTTCACCATGTTCTTCAGGTAAGCATCGAAAGCCGGGCCAACTTCTGGGTGGCGCTGGCCGAAAACCATGGTCGCCTGCAGATAGCCGAGCTTGGAGCCGCAGTCATAGCGGGTACCGTCGTAACGATAAGCCAGAACCTGCTCTTCGCTGAGCAGCGAGGCAATGCCGTCGGTCAGCTGGATCTCGCCACCGGAACCCGGCTTGACGTTTTCCAGATGATGGAAAATGCGCGGCGTCAGAATGTAGCGGCCAACAACGGCCAGCGTGGACGGCGCATCTTCCGGCTTCGGCTTTTCGACGATGGCATTGACCTGCTCCAGACGATCGGCGACACGACGCGCATCGACGATACCGTAGCTCTTGGTATCAGCGCGCGGCACATCCTGCACGCCGAGCACCGAACAACGGTAGTAATCGTAGGTGTCGGTCATCTGCTTCATCACCGGCGTTTCGCCATCGAGCAGATCGTCGGCCAGCAGCACGGCAAACGGCTCATCGCCGATCACCGGCTTGGCGCACAGCACGGCATGGCCGAGGCCGAGCGCTTCGGCCTGGCGGATGTAGATGCAGTTGATGTTCTTCGGGATCATGTTGCGCACGAAATCGAGCAATTCGCTCTTGCCGCGCGCTTCGAGTTCGCTTTCCAGCTCGTAGGCCTTGTCGAAATGATCTTCAATCGAGCGCTTTGAGCGCCCGGTGACGAAAATCATGTCGGTAATGCCGGCGGCAACTGCTTCTTCAACGGCAAACTGGATCAGCGGCTTGTCGACGATAGGCAACATTTCCTTCGGGCTGGCTTTGGTTGCCGGCAGGAAACGCGTTCCCATGCCAGCCACCGGGAATACCGCTTTGCGGACTTTTTTCATGATTCGACTCCCTCTTCGAGCAATTTCAAAAATTCTTTTTCATCGAGCACCGGCACACCCAGTTCGAGTGCTTTCTCCAGTTTCGAGCCGGCCTCTTCGCCGGCCACGACATAATCCGTTTTCTTTGAGACCGAACCGGCCACTTTGCCGCCTGCCGCTTCAATCATGGCTTTTGCCTGATCGCGTTTGAGCGTCGGCATGGTGCCGGTCAGCACGAAAGTCTTGCCTTCAAGCTTTGCCGCCACCGTCTCCTGTGCGCCGACTGCCGGCAAAGCGGCCAGCAGTTCCTTGCGCCGGGTTGCAACGGCGGCCAGCAAACCGCGATTGCCGCGCGCCTGCAACCAGTCGCCCAGCGCCGTAATGACCTCGCCCGGAATGCCGGCACCGGAAAGCGTTGCTGCGTTGATTCCCTGTATTGCCAAGGTTTCACCATCAATCACCGATGCCAGTTGCCGGGCTCGTACTGGCGTCAAGCGCGGCACGCCAAGCACGGCGTAAAGCTCGCTCCAGCCCAGTCGTTCGGCCAGCGCGCTACGCGGCGCATGCTCGTCAGCCGGCGCCACGCCGATTTCAGGGCACAGCAGCTCGTCGACCGCGAGAACGTTGCGTTCCTCGGCAAAAAAATCGGCAATTGCCGCCGCGACTGTCGCGCCGATATCGGGCAATACGGCAAGCAACGGCGCCGGGGCTCGGCGCACGCGGTCGACGCTGCCCAGCCAGTCAGCCAGTGTTTTCGCGGTCGACTCGCCGACATGGCGAATTCCCAACGCAAACAACAAACGGGCCAGGCTGGGCCGACGGCTGGCAGCAATGCCGTCGAGCAGGTTTTCAGCCCAGCGGGTCGGTGTCTGGCCGGCCTTGACCGTTTCCGGCACCGTGCCGTCGCGCTCGTCGGCCCGGCGCTTCATTTCGAGCAGATCGTCCAGCTTGAGACGGTACAGGTCGGCAATGCCATGCACGTAGCCGAATTCGACCAGGCGCTCGACATAACGCTCGCCCAGCCCGTCGATATCCATCATCCGCCGCCCGGCAAAATGCAGGATCGCCTGGGTGCGCTGCGCACTGCAGGCAAAGCCGCCGGAGCAACGCGTCACCGCCTCGCCCGGCTCGCGCACGACATGCGAGCCGCACACCGGGCAGGCTTCAGGCATTACGAATGCCTGCGCATCGACCGGCCGACGTTCGGCAACGACGCCAACCACCTCGGGAATGACATCGCCGGCACGGCGCACGATCACCGTGTCGCCAACGCAGATACCGCCCTTGCGCTCGACTTCGTCAGCGTTGTGCAAGGTGGCATTGGTCACCGTGACGCCGCCGACAAAGACCGGAGCCAGACGGGCCACCGGCGTCAGCGCCCCGGTCCGGCCCACCTGGATGTCGATCGCCTCGACCACGGTCAACGCCTCTTGCGGCGGATATTTGTGTGCCACGGCCCAGCGCGGCTCGCGGGTACGAAAACCGAGACGGGCCTGCAAGGCCAGACTATTGACCTTGTACACCACACCGTCGATATCGAACGGCAGGCTGTCGCGCAACTCGGCAATGCGACGGTGGAAACCGGCCAGTGCCTCGCCCCCCTGCAGCACCGCACGATGCTCGCAGACCGGCAAACCGAACGCTGCCAGGGCATCGAGCACGCCGGCATGGGTTTCGGGCATATTCCAGCCGTCGACCGCACCCAGGCCGTAAGCGAAGAAACACAAGGGCCGGCTGGCGGCAATTGCCGGATCAAGCTGGCGGATACTGCCAGCCGCTGCGTTGCGCGGATTGACCAGCGTCTTTTCGCCACGCGCCAAGGCCGCTGCGTTGTAGCGTTCAAGATCGTCGCGCCGCATGTAGGCTTCGCCGCGCACTTCGAGCAAGGGTGGCGCCTCGCCGCTGAGACGCAGGGGAATCTGGCGCAGCGTGCGCAAATTCTGCGTCACATCCTCGCCGTTCACGCCATCGCCGCGCGTCGCACCACGCACCAGCACACCGTGCTCGTAGCGCAAGCTGATCGCCAGGCCATCGAATTTCAACTCGGCGGCATAGTCGATGACCGGCGCTGAACCGGGCAATTCGAGTTCGCGCCGGACGCGCGCATCGAAATTCAGGGCACCGGAAGACTCGGTGTCGGTTTCGGTCTGGATCGACAACATCGGCACGTCATGGCGCACTGAGGCGAATTCAGCCAGCGGCCGACCGCCAACGCGCAGCGTCGGGGAATCGGCGGTCTGCAATTCGGGAAACAGCTGTTCCAGCGCCTGCAATTCGCGAAACAGCTTGTCGTATTCGGCATCAGGAATGCTCGGCGCATCCTGAATGTAATAAGCCTCGTTGTGACGTTCGATTTCAGCGCGCAGAGCGGCTGCGCGCTGAATATCCTGCTGCGCTGCGGGCATCAGGAAAACAGCCGGAGCGCCTGGGCCGAACCGGCGGGCAGGCCGAAACTGGCCATCGTCGCCTGCGGCTTGCCAATGAATTCGCGGCGGATGTGTTCGAGCTGCGAATCGGAAAGCGGCTGCCGGTTGTCATCGACCAGCGCGCCTTGCAGGGTTTCGGCAAAACGCTTGGCCAGCTCGGTCATCTGCATGAAAACACGTTCGCCGTGGTCAACGCGCGGCACATCAAGCAGGAAGGTCAGGCCGTGCGTGCTCAGGGTACGCACCGTATCCGGCGTGAACTGGGCTGTTTCGTAATTCTGCAGACTGAATTGCGGACGACCTTCATCGTCATAACGGGTAAACAAGCCATCGATGCCGAGCACCATGCCGGCTGCTTCAGCCAGGGCGCGAATCTTGGTGCCGGAAAAAGCACTGGCCCGGCTGACCAGATTGATGCCGATTTCGAGGTCGACCGCAGCACAGAAGCGATCGATCTCCGCAGCCTGATCGAGCACACGAATATCCGGCATGTCAGCCACGGCCATCAGTTCGTCGGCCAGGGCCTGCATGGCGTTGGTGAATAGCGTGAAATCGCCCTCGGAAACCGGCCCCAGGCGATTGACCAATTGCAGGCCGACGCGCAGGCGGCGCACCGGCAAATTGCTGTCCGGCGGCAGGCGCTCCCATTCCCGGGTACGCTCGTTGAAGCCCAGCCAGTGCACCGGCTTGCTCAGACGCTGCAGGTACTCACGCTGCGAATGCAGGATCTGGCTGGCCGAAACGGCTTCGACCATATCCATGGCAACGACAAATTCAAGACGCGAATCAAGCAACTCGGCCGGTACCGGTACCGACTGCAGCGGCTGTTCTTCCTCGACGACGGGCAGCGGCTCAGGTTCCTGATCGGCGGCAAAGGGAGAGTCATCAATTTCCGGAGGCGGTGCCGGCGCCGGATCAACCGCTGGATAGCGAAGCTCCGGCAGAGGTTCCGGTTCCGGCTCGACTGCCTGCGGCGCATCGACGAACATCGGTTCGATGCGTTCAACAGGCGCCACAGGTTCGTCGACACGCATTTCCGGCTCGTGCCGTACGACAGCTTCGACCTTGCGTGCCGCTTTCGGTGCATCACCGAGCAGGACATCATCGTGATGCGGCTGGAAAACCGCTTCTGCCAGCTTGCGATGACGATATTCCTGCCATTTGTTGTACGCGAACACGCCGACCACGGCGGTGCCCCCCAAAGCGATCAATCCAATCTGAAGCTCGGTCATTTAAGCCGCATCCCTCATTTTCAAGGCTTCCTCAATATCGACTTCCACCACGCGCGAAACGCCGGATTCCTGCATCGTAACGCCGACCAGTTGCTCGGCCATTTCCATGGCGATTTTATTATGGGAAATAAATAAGAATTGCGTATTGGCCGACATTTTCTTCACCATGCCGCAAAAACGCTCGGTATTGGAATCATCCAGCGGTGCATCGACCTCGTCGAGCAGACAGAATGGCGCCGGATTCAACTGGAACATCGAAAAAACCAGCGCAATCGCGGTCAATGCCTTTTCGCCGCCGGACAGCAAATGAATGGTCGAATTCTTTTTACCTGGCGGCTGGGCGATCACTTGCACGCCGGAGTCGAGAATTTCGTCGCCGGTCATCACCAGTTCAGCCCGGCCACCACCGAACAACTCCGGGAAAAGCTGGCCAAAATGGCCGTTGACCGTGTCAAAGGTCGATTTCAGCAAATCGCGGGTTTCACGGTCGATTCGGCGAATGGCGTTTTCCAGCGTTTCCATGGCTTCGGTCAGGTCGGCCGACTGGGCATCGAGATAGCCCTTGCGCTCGGTCGCCGTTTCCAATTCCTGCAAGGCGGCGAGGTTGACCGCGCCAAGCTCGGTGATGGCGTTGCCGAGGCGGGTAATTTCACCTTGCAGGCTGGCCGGCCGGGCGTTGCCCAGCTCAGGCAGCAAGGCAGCTTCGTCAGCCCCGGCTTCAAGCAACTGCTGGGCGTATTGCTCAGTGTTGAGCGCTGCCGCCTGCTCCTTGAGTTTCAAGTCGCCGATCCTGATCCGTAAAGGCTCCAGACCTTGCTCGATTTTCAGGCGCTGCTCTTCCAGGGCGCGCAAGGCATTGGTGGCCGCCTCCAGCGCATCACGCTGGTCGGCCAGTGCCTTTTCCTTTTCCTGGCGTAACTCAAGCGCTGCCTGGAGATTGTCTTCCATGACATCAGGCGGGGCTGCCTCGACCTGCTCGGCGCACTGGCTGCGGTCTTTTTCGATGCGATTCAACTCGCGCTGGGCGGTGGCTTGCTGGACGAACACATCCTGCAGCTTGCTGTCGCACTCGCGCAGCGAATACTGGGCTTCGCGCAAGGCCCGGTCGAAATCGGAATTGCGCTCGCGCTCGGCCCTAACGGCCCGTTCGGCTTCGTCGAGCCGGGATTGGGCACCGGCGACCAGCACGCGAATCCGGCCCAGGCCGTCGCGTACTTCGGCGATTTTTTCCTCCGCCGCCATGTCGCGTTCGCGCTCGGTTTCTTCTTCCTCGGCGAGTTCGGCCAGTTGCTCCTGTAGACGCTCTTTTTGCTCGCGGTAGCGCTCGATCGCCTGACTCAGCTTGAGCACGTCGAGTTGAACGGTATGAATGCGCTGCTGACGGTCGGTGATGTAATGCCGGGTCTCGGTCATTTCCTCACGCTTGTCGTCGAGCTGTTCGTCGAGCATCTGCAACTGCTCGCGGATGCTTTCGGATTTTTCCTCGAAGGCGGCGATGCCTTCAGCCAGCGTTTCGATTTCACGCTGGCGCTCAAGCAAGCCGTGTTCGCCCTTGTCTGGCGCAAAAAAGGTCAGGCTGTAGCGTGTCAGCAGATCGCCGCTACGCGTTACGACGACAGCGTTCGCCGCCAGCGTCTGGCGCATGGCCAGCGCGGCATCCAGCCCTTCAGCCGTCAGGACATTGCCCAGCCACTCGGCCAGCACAGCCTGCAGCGCCGGGTGATCCGAACGTATCCGCCCGGCCAGCGTTGCTGCGGTCGACATGCCGTTTTCGGCCAAAATGCCACCCGACAGCACAACACTCAGTCGCGCATCCGGCCGGTCGTGCAGCCATTCTTCAAGCTTGGCCGGATCATCGCAGGCGATGGCACTGAGGCGTTCGCGCAACACAGCCTCGACGGCTGACTCCCAGCCGGCCTCGACGTGGATTTGCTGCCAGAGTGGCGCAGCGCTTTCCAGCCCATGCCGACGCAGCCATTCGGGCAGTTTGCCGCTTTGCTGGGTACGCGCCTGCATTTGCTCAAGCGCCGAGCGTCGCGCCTGGCCGGCGGCCAGTTCACGCTCGATGCGTTGCAATTCCTCTTGCACCTGCTTGCGGCTGGCTTCAAATTGCGGCAATTCCTGCTGCAGTTGTTGCAGATGATCCTGGTCGCCAGCCAACTCCTCGCGCAGCATGGCGAGCTCTTCTTCCTTCTCGGCCAGGTCCATCGCATCCGGCGCATCGGCCCCACCGCCCTCCTCACGCAAACGCTCGCGGCGCTGGATGATGGATTGCAAGGCACGCTGGGCATGCGTCTTGTTGGTCAGTTCGACCTCCAGACGCTGCTCGCCGTTGGTCGTGCGGGCTTTCAGGCGCTGCAGTTCCTCAAGCGCCTGGGTGTGGCTTTCCTCGACCTGCGGGGCAATGTTCATTTGCTGGTCGAGTCGCTCTTCGGCTTCCTCGACGCGCATTTTCGCCATTTCCTGCGACTCTTCCCAATGCAGACGATCGGCCGCCAGCTTCTCGGCCATCTCGCTCCAGTGAGCCAACTCGCCCTCAAGTTGGGCGAGACGCGACTCAAGCTGACGTTGTGATTCGCGGCGATGACGGATCTCGGCTTCCAGCCGCGCTACTTCGGCATTGGCTGCATACATTTCACTTTGCGCCTGATGCAAGGCATCACCCGCCGCAAAATGAGCCTCACGCATTTCTTCGGCCCGCGCTTCCGTTTCACGCAAGGCTGCGCTCTGTGCTTCAAGCTCGGTGACCGCCCGCTCAACCTCCAGTGCAACGCGCTGGCGCTCAGCTTCAGCCTCGCGCTTGCGCAGCAACCAGAGAATCTGCTGGCGCTGGACCAGTTGTTCATTCAAGGCGTGATAGCGCCGGGCGACTTCAGCCTGAGCTTCAAGCTTTTCCATCTGGTTGCCGAGTTCGAGGCGAATATCCTCGACGCGCGTCAGATTTTCACGCGTATCTTCCAGACGGCCCTGCGTTTCCTTGCGGCGCTCCTTGTAGCGGGTAACACCAGCCGCTTCTTCAAGAAAAACCCGCAGATCATCCGGTCGCGCCTCAATGATGCGCGAAATCATGCCCTGCCCGATGATGGCGTAAGCACGCGGCCCCAAGCCGGTACCGAGAAAGAGATCGGTAATATCCTTGCGCCGGACCTTCAGGTTATTGATGAAGTAATCCGACTGTCCCTGACGGGTCAGCGTGCGTTTGACCGACAATTCAGCATACTGCGACCACTGCCCCAGGGCGCGACCGAGCAGGTTTTCGAAAATAAGTTCGACGGAGGCACGCGATACCGGCTTGCGATTGGATGAGCCATTGAAAATGACGTCCATCATCGACTCGCCACGCAGTTCGGATGCCTTGGATTCGCCCAGCACCCAGCGCACGGCATCCATGATGTTGGATTTGCCGCAGCCATTCGGTCCGACAACACCGACCAGTTGCCCGGGAAGGGAAACGGCGGTGGGGTCGACGAAAGATTTGAAGCCGGCGAGTTTGAGCTTGGTCAGTCGCATGTAAATGATCCGGCTGGCAGGCGCCGCCACTGGCGACATCCCGCGCCGTGACGGGGGTCGTATAATATCACTGACCTACTTTGGTCGATTACTTCGGCATGAACGGCAGTCGTACAGGCATGCAAAGGAGGAGCCGCACATGGATCACGATCGTTTATTCCTGACTCGTGCAGTCGAACTTGCCATGCGCAACGTCGAAACCTGCCATGGCGGCCCATTCGGCGCCGTCGTCGTATCTAACGGGAAAATAATCGGCGAAGGATCAAACCTTGTCGTGCCCAGCCACGATCCGACCGCACATGCCGAGATCCTTGCCATCCGCGCAGCCTGTGCCGCGACAGGGCATTTTCACTTGCCGGAAGCAACGTTGTATGCCTCAAGCGAACCTTGCCCCATGTGCCTGTCAGCCGCTTACTGGGCAAAAATCAGCCGGATCGTTTTTGCCAACCCGCGGTGCGATGCGGCAGCCATCGGTTTCTGTGATGCCGAACTTTACGCAGAATTGAACCTACCACTGGCTGCGCGCCAGATCAGAATGGAACACCATTCGCTACCCAATGGAAATCTTCCACTGCTGCGCTGGTTTCAACATCCTTGCCGCCAACCTTACTAAGGTTGGCAACGAGCAAGGGAAAAATTCGTTTTACTTCTCTTCTTTTTCCGGCGTGTATTGAAAGCCGGTAAACATGTTGCGCGTCTGGCTCTGCAGTTGATCCTGCATCGACTGGAACATTTTTTTTGACTGATCCATATAGGCAGTCATCATGCTCTGCATGGCTGGTTGCTGAAAATTCAGGAACTGCGCCCAGAAATCGGCCTGCATGTGAGCGTTGTCACTGCCGGCATACATGCCGCCCGTTTGTTCCTGCAGCTTGGACTGAAAATCAACAAAGGTCTTCATGTTGTTTTCAAGGTACTTGCCCAGCATACCCTGCATTGCGCTGCCATAGAAACGAATGAAGCCGGAAAGCAACTCGCTCGAGAACATCGGCATGCCACCGGTTTCTTCTTCAAGAATGATCTGGAGCAGAATGCTGCGGGTCAGATCTTCAGAACTCTTGGCATCCAGAACCTTGAAAACCTCGAACTTCAGGACCAGATCCTTGACGTCACCCAGGGTGATGTAGGCGCTTGTCTTGGTATCGTACAGACGACGATTGGGGTATTTCTTGATCAGGCGTACCGGTTCGGTCATGCAGCGATCCTTGAGAAATTTTATGTGCAGTGCAACATTATAGCTAAAAAAACAGGCGCCCGCAGGCGCCTGTTCGTGATGCAGTGCAGAAAGCCCAGAACTTTATGGACTTTCGCGACACATGTTACTGGTAGTACAAGCCACCATTGATGTTCATCGTTGCGCCGGTCATGAAGGCAGCAATGTCAGAAGCCAGGTAAGCACAGGCGCCACCGATTTCTTCCGGCTTGGCCAGACGCTTCATCGGGACGGAGTCAACGATGGTCTGCAGAACTTCCGGCTTGATGGCCATGACCATCTTGGTAGCAACGTAGCCCGGGCAGATGGCGTTAACGGTTACGCCCTTGGCGGCCAGTTCGGCAGCCAGTGCCTTGGTGAAGCCGATCACACCAGCCTTGGCAGCGGAGTAGTTGGTCTGGCCAGCCTGACCCTTGACGCCGTTGACGGAGGAGATGTTGATGATACGACCCCAGCCACGCTCGGCCATCTTGGCAGAGACTTGCTTGGTCATGTTGAACAGCGAGGTCAGGTTGGTGGCGATAACAGCATCCCAGCCATCTTTTTCCAACTTGGCGAACATGCGGTCACGGGTGATACCGGCATTATTCACCAGGATGTCGACCTGACCGAGAGCGGCTTCGGCTTCGGCAACCATTTTCTGACAATCTTCGAGCGAAGAAACATCGCCCGGAACACAGACGAAATCGCTGAAACCGGCAGCAGCCATTTCCTTCAGCCATTCTTCCTTGTTGTCGAACTGCGGGTGATAAGAGGCAACCACCTTGTGACCAGCCTTAGCCAGTTCCTGGCAAATTGCGGTACCCAGACCGCCCATAGCGCCGGTAACGAGAGCAACACGTTGCGTCATAGTCTTTCCTTCCTTATTGTTGATACTGCTAAAAAAAACACCGGTCAGAACATGTGCTGGCCGCCGTTGATGGAAATATTGGCACCGGTCACGAACGCTGCCTCATCGGAAGACAGGTAGGCCACCAGGCCGGCGATTTCTTCCGGCTTGCCCAGTCGATTGACCGGAATCTGCGGAAGAATTTTTGAATCCAGAATTTCCTGCGGGATAGCCGTCACCATTTTGGTGCCGATATAGCCCGGCGAGATGGTGTTGACCGTGACACCCTGCTTGGCCACTTCCAGTGCCAGAGCCTTGGTAAAACCATGCATCCCGGCCTTGGCCGCAGAATAATTGGTCTGCCCGAAAGCACCTTTCTGGCCATTGACCGAAGAAACATTGATGACCCGGCCCCACTTGCGCTCCAGCATGCCATCCATAACCTGCTTGGTCATATTGAAGACTGAATCGAGATTGGTGTGCATGACGGCATCCCAGTCTCCTTTGGTCATTTTCTTGAAGGTCATGTCGCGGGTGATGCCTGCGTTATTGACCAGAACATCGACCGGCCCGACCTCCGCAGTCACGACCTCGACGCAGGCTCGCGCCGAATCGAAATCGGTGACATCACACGGATACGCCTTGAAACCATAGCCCATGTTGTTCATCGACTTGAGCCAGTCAGCAACCTTGGTATTGCCTGGCGAATACGTCGTCACCACTTTATAACCCAGCGCCGCAAGCTTGATGCAGACCGCTTCACCCAAGCCACCCATACCACCTGTAACCAGTGCAACTCTCGACATTGTTTTTACCCTCCTCCAGAAGACTTAAACAGCGCGTTCCTTGACGTAGCGACCCGGTGCCGGCTCGATCGGCTTGTATTTGGTATTTCCCGGTTTGCGCGGCGCACGAAGATCGCCAGCCAGCGGTTTGAGCCAGGCAGCCCAGTCATTCCACCAGCTTCCCTTTTGCTCGGCTGCTGCGGTCAACCACCCTTCAGCATCCGATTTGACATCGTCGTTGGTCCAGTAACTGCGCTTGTTCTTGCTGGCTGGATTGATCACGCCGGCGATATGCCCGGAAGCGCCAAGTACGAAACGGATTTTACCGCCGAGAATCCGGGTGCTCTGATAAGCCGACTGCCAGGGAACAATGTGGTCTTCACGCGTGGCGAGCAGATAAACCGGCATGTCCAGCGTACCCAGATCAAGCTTGGTTCCGCACATTTCAAGCTTGCCGGCAACACGCAGACTGTTGTCGTTGTACAGATTGCGCATGTACCAGCAGGCAAACGGGCCTGGCAGGTTGGTCGAATCGGAATTCCAGTAAAGCAGGTCGAATGCCTGTGGCTTCTGGCCCTTGAGGTAATTGCCGGTCACATAATTCCAGACCAGGTCATTGGCGCGCAGGAAAGAGAAGGTATTGGCTAGATCACGCGCCGGCAACAGACCGCCCTGACCAATCGATGCCTCACGGGCAGCCAGGCCCTGCTCATCGATGAACAGGCCGATTTCACCGGTATCGCTGAAGTCGAGCAAGGTGGTCAGCAGGGTCAAGGAAGCAACGATATCTTCGCCGCGTGCCTTCAGGACACCAAGCGCCGAAGTCAGAATAGTGCCGCCGACGCAGAACCCCAGCGCATTGACCTGCTTGACCTTGCAGATGTCCTGAACGACATGCAAGGCAGCAATCGGGCCATGCTCAAGGTAATCATCCCAAGTCAAATGGCCATGATCCTCCTGGGGATTACGCCAGGAAACAAGGAATACGGTATTACCCTGCTCGACCATGAAGCGGATCAGCGAATTCTCCGGCTGCAGGTCCATGATGTAGAACTTGTTGATGCACGGAGGAACAACCAGCAGCGGACGCGTTCCCACTTTCGGTGTCAGCGGCGTGTATTGAATCAACTGCATCAATTCATTTTCAAAGACCACCGCACCTTCGGTATTGGCGATATTGCCGCCCACCTCAAAAACCGATTCATCGGTCATCGAGATACGGCCTTTTTCAAAATCCTTGATCAGATTGTTGATGCCATCGGTAATGCTCTGCCCTTTGGTATCGAGCGCACGTTGAATGAATTCGGGATTGGTTGCAGCAAAATTCGAAGGCGCCATTGCATCGGCCACCTGACGCGCCAGAAAGCGCATGCGATTCTTTGCCTTGGTATCTTCAGCCGGGATGACCTCAACCAATTCCTTCAGGTATTGGGTATTGAGCAGGTAAGCCTGGTGCAAGTAGTCATAAATCGGGCTATCACGCCACTCCGATGCAGAAAAACGACGATCGCCGGGCTCAGGGGAAACCTTGAACGAATCACCCTGCCCCTGCTGCCTGGTCAGCACCGACTGCCACAACGACATCTGCTGATCCATGAACTGCTTCTGTAATGCCGTCAGCGCCTGGGGATCAACGGCGGGAGGAACTGCCGCCGCCGGATTGCCTGCCTTGCCGAGATAATCCATGAACTGCTGCGTCATGTTCTGCCCGGCCTGCATGAACTGCATTGCGGAGCCAAAAAACGCATCGTTACTGTTCGATCCCTGTGCCATGGGCAGTCTCGTTTCTCTGTTGATCGGGGTTTGAGCTTCTGGATTCTGCATACCGACCTGAACGCTGTCAATGCTTAATCGGCATATTGCAAACCTCGCAACGACGCGGTATTTGGCTGAACTGGCGAATGCGGATCAAAAATTAACGGTCGGTCACCGTCCGAACTGGGGACAGTACTACGACTCAACCCCAAAAGACAATCATCATGACAAGCAGCGACACAATGTACGCCGGTGAAACAAAACCAGCCCCCGGACAGCGCAGCCTCGGCGCGCATTTAGATGCATAATCCCGGCTTTTCCGGGCATCAGGCTCAGGAAAACAACACCCCATTTGCCGGATTACATTTCGCTACCATGTCTTTTGTGCTGATCATTGTCATCGGCTGGCTGTACGTAACCATCCTGGTTGCCGCCAACGAACCCACCGCTGTTTCAGGCATCATTTCTTTTCTGTTTTATGGCGCACTGCCTTGCAGCGTTTTCATCTGGATGGCGGGAACCAAAGTTCGGCGCCAACGCCAGCGTTACCGGGAAGCAATGGAAAAACGCAACGCGGAAAACCAGGCCGATCAGACACAGCCCTGAGGACAGGAACTACTCACCGACCAACGCCCTAGCCAGTGCAATCGAAGCAATTCCAAGACCGATCAACAGCACCTGCTGTACCGTCGCCTTGAGCTCGGTCCGCTTATGCAAGCCGGGAATCAGGTCAGCCACCGCAACATAGATCATACTGGCAGCAGCCAGGCCGAGCAGATAGGGAATCCACTCCGACAAGCCGGCAAGCGCAAAGTAGGCCAGCATGGCGCCAAGCAAAGTAGCCAGGCTGGAAAGCAGATTGAAGACAATTGCCTTGGTCTTGCTGTAGCCGGAATGCAGCAAGATCAGATAGTCGCCGACTTCCTGCGGGATTTCATGCGCAATGATGGCCAGCGCAGTCACTATCCCCAGTTCGGTGCTTTCGAGAAAGGCAGCAGCAATCAGGATGCCGTCGACAAAATTATGGAAGGTATCGCCGACCAGAATCAGCAAACCTGAGCGACCATGGTCATGGTCACCTGCGTGTGGTTCATGCGCCTCGCAGTGATCGTGATGACAGTGACGCCATAACACCAGCTTCTCGAGCACGAAGAAAGCCAGGATGCCAAACAGCACCGTGGCGGCCATTCGATGGGGTTCGCCATGCTCTAGCGCATGCGGCAATATCTCAAGGAAAGCTGCGCCAAGCAACGCACCGATGGCATATGAAATCAGGACATTAACGCGGTTCGTACCGGCAGCAAAGGTCATTGCAGCGGCCGCAAGAACGCTCAATGCACCACCGGCCAGCGAAACGACAATAATCCAGGAAAGAGTGCTCACAAAATTCTGCTGCTTGGAGAAAGGCGCGGATTATACGCCCGAACCCGATGGCGCCAGCCAGATCAGACTTGCCATTCGTCCGGTTACGCCATCGCGGCGATAAGAAAAAAACTGCTGCGCGTCACTGACCGTGCACAAGTTGCCGCCACTGATCGATAACACACCTGCCGCATGCAATCGCAGGCGGGCCAAAAGGTAAATATCCGCCAGCCACTTGCCGGGCGAACTCACCTTGAATGCTTGCGCTGCCTCGGCATCATGCAAGACAAAAGCGGCGCGCACTTCATCGCCCACCTCGAAACAGTCAGGACCAATTGCCGGCCCGAACCAAGTCAGAATTTCGGCGGGAGGCACGGCCATCTTGGCCAGCGTGTTTTCCAACACCCCGCCAAGCAAACCGCGCCAGCCGGCATGAGCCGCAGCAACAACGGTTCCGGCCTTGTCGCAAAACAGGACCGGCAAGCAATCGGCCGTCATGACGGCACACACATGCCCCGGCAAACGGGCATAGGCAGCATCGGCTTCGGGCAAATTTGCCCCGAAATCAGCGTCGACCGCAGTTATGCCATGCACCTGCCGCAACCAGAGTGGCTCAGCAGGCAAACAGTTGCGCAATATCACCCGATTTGCGGCAACATGCGCCGGCGCATCACCAACGTGATCGCCAAGATTCAGCGTCAGCCAGGGGGTTTCGCTCACTCCGCCCAGCCGGGTTGTCTGCAATGCACGGACATTCACCGGTGCCGGCCAGTCGGGGATTAGAAAATCAGCCATAACGCAGGGTATCGAGCAGATTGCGCATATCTTCAGGCATCGGCACTTCCCATTGCACTTTCAAGCCCGTCAGCGGATGCACCAGACCCAGGCGGGTTGCATGCAAAGCCTGCCGGTGAAATGCCGGCAAGCGTGGATTTGGCTTGCCATAGACCTGGTCACCGACCAGCGGATGACCGATGGAGGCCATGTGCACCCGAATCTGATGCGTCCGGCCCGTTTCAAGCGAGCACTCGACGTAGGTACAGTAAGGAAAATTCTCCATGACCCGGAACCACGTCAAGGCGGGCTTCCCGCCACGATTCTCGGGCACGACCGCCATTTTTGTCCGTTGCACAGGATGCCGGCCAATCGATGAGTCGATACCGCCATCGCGCTTGATGACACCTGCAGCAATTGCCTGATACTGCCGACGCACGGTACGAGCCTGAAGCTGCCGGACCAGATCGGTCTGTGCCTCCAGTGTTTTGGCAACAACCAGCAAACCGCTCGTTTCCTTGTCGAGCCGATGCACGATACCGGCTCGTGGCACCTCGGCCAGTGCTGGCGCATGATGAAGCAAGGCATTCATCATCGTTCCGCTCCAGTTACCGCTTCCCGGATGCACCACCAGCCCGGCGGGCTTGTTGATGACGAGCAGGGTTTCATCTTCGAAAACAATGTTCAGCGGAATATCTTCCGGCTGCTCGGCGCTTGTCCGGGCATCATGCGGCTCGTTGATGGTCAGCCGTTCGCCGCCGAGCAATTTACGCTTCGGCTCGGCCTCAGGTTTGCCGTCAACTTCGACGCAACCTTCCCGCACCCAAGCCTGTAAGCGGTTGCGCGAGTGCTGCGGCAAAAGTTCAGCCAGTACTTGATCGAGACGACGGCCATAAGACGCGTCAGGAACCGTCAGATGGAGCGGCTCAGTTCGGCTATAATCGCCGGAATCTTCAATAGGATCGTTCATGATGCGAAGTTTACCCGCATTCCAGTCATTCCCGGCCCACTTCCGTGGTTTGCTGGCAATTTTCATTGCAATACTGATTTCCGGTTGCGGCCTTCTTCCGGCCGAACAGGACCTGACTACAGGTTGGTCAGCCGCAAAACTCTATGCTGAAGCCAAGGAAGCCCAATCCGATGGCTCCTGGGACAAGGCTGCCAAGTATCTTGAAAAGCTTGAGGCACGCTATCCCTACGGCAGATACGCCCAGCAGGCACAACTTGAGCTGGGTTACGTTTACTGGAAAGGAAGCGAACCGGCCTCCGCGCTGGCTGCTTGTGACCGTTTCATCAAGCTGCACCCGAATCATCCATCAGTCGACTACGTGTACTACCTTAAAGGCCTGATCAACTTCAATGAAGATCTCGGCCTGATGGGCTACATCAGTTCGCAAGACCCTGCCGAACGTGACCCCAAGGCGGCACGCGAAGCTTTCGATGCTCTGCGCGAACTGGCGACCCGTTTCCCGCAAAGCAAATACACGCCGGATGCGCTCAAGCGCCTGAGTTTCCTGGTCAACTCGATGGCGGCCCAGGAAGTCAATGTGGCCCGCTACTACGCCCGTCGCGGTGCGTATATTGCTGCCGCCAACCGGGCGCAACAAGCCATCAAGACCTACCCGCAAGCCCCGTCAATCGAAGAGGCAATGTTCATTCTGGTCACCTCCTACGACAAACTGGCGATGAATGATCTGCGCGACGACGCTGATCGGGTCATGCGCCAGAACTACCCGACCAGCCGCTATTACAAGGACGGCCTGGAACGCAAGGTTCCGTGGTGGCAGCTCTGGTAATCAGCCGCCCTGCTTGATCGCCAGCACAGCCTGGTTGCGCAAGGTGCGCAACAGGGACAATTCCTTCTCGGGAATTGAAATCCCGCCAGGCTCATCCCGGTCGGCATAAATCAGTGCCACCGGGCTTCCCTTGATGTTCAGGGGAAGCAGAATGAAAGAATGCGCCGGGACAGCCTTCCGGTACCAATCGGGAATTCGCTCCGCAATCTTCGGGTCGTTGATATCGCTGATCAGGATATCAACCCCTTTCGATGTCGCCGCATGAAAAATATCCGGCGTAAATGTCAGCGGAAAACGGAAGGCCTTGGCAATTTCATTGGCTTCCGGGCCAAAACCGAATCGGCCCTGCATGCAACCGGCCTTGGCATCGCGAATACAAAGCACAACACGCTTGAAACCCATTGCCCGGTACATCGTCTCTAGAATGATGCGCAGGATATCGTTCAGTTTGTAGCCTTCGACCAAGGTATTGCTGATGTCCTGAATGCCTGCGGTCAACACGGCCTGAGCATCGATTTTCGGCACGCCATCAGCGTCAACGCTCTCGACCATGGCAGCCAGCGGGTCACTTTCACCCAACAGTGTCCCGATCATCGAATCAGTACCGACTTCGGTCTTCACCGGAGCTGCGCCGCTCTGGGCGAACAGGCGCATTTGCTTGCCGAAAGTGGTTTGCCCAAGATTCAAGTGAATGATGCGGGCAAAATCAGCGGCCTCTTCAACCGCACGCCGAACCGTCTGCTCGATTTCACGCTGATCCAGCGAGACGGCATTGGCGAAACGGGCCATCAGCTTCTTCATTTCCCGATCACGCGCATCGGGCGTCGCCTGGGCAATCACCGAGCACAACTCATTGGACATGCTCGACAGGACGCGCAAGCGATCTTCCTGACTGACCGGCTTTTTAAGTTCGCCATCAGGCAAGCGCCGCAGGGTACCGACGATCAACGGCGGGAAGCCCCACTGCCGGGCAATGGCAATACCCATATCCTCGTATGAGATACCCAGCACTTGCAAAGCAGCCTTGTCCTCACTGCAGTTCTTCTGGGCCATGACCCGCCGGACTTCGTCACTTTCTTCCGGGAAATAAAACTGCGAAAGCAAACGTCCAAGACTGTGGAACAGGGAGCAGATAAACGTCTGCTCCAGATCGCGCATCTGGGCAACGGCACTAATGTCCTTGGCCAGGATGCCAGCCAGGTTGGCGCGCAGAAAATCTTCTTTCAGTTGATTGGCATTTGCCTTGTTCTGCAAGTGCTCGAACAGCAGGACGGTAATGGCGATATTGCGTACGGCCTCAAACCCCAGGACGACGACTGCGCGCGAAACCGTACTGATATTGCCGCCCCCTGCCGGCCGAAAATAAGCCGAATTGACCAGACGCAACAATTTGTTGGTCAGGGCAAAATCCTTGAGGATCGAGTTTGAAAGCTTGTTGATGCTTTCCGTTTCACTGTTGGCGATCTTGTTGATCGCGCTGACCGATTCCGACAAAGCAGGGAAATCGCTCTTGTGGCGCATCCGGCGCAGCAGGAAATCGAGCGTTGCCTGCTTTCCCTCGCCCAGCCTGGAAGCATCCTCTTCGGGTGAAAGATAGTTGTCGAGCGCCTCGGCCAATTGCAGTGCGGTCTGATAGCGCACAGCCGGATCACGGGTCAGTGCCTTGTACAAAACGCGGGTCAAACGCTCGTCGACCGCGACATTGCCGGGCAAGCGGAGATCGTCGTTGGCAATCCGGTGCATCACCTGGAAAAGATTGTCCCCGGCTACCGCCCGCTGACCGGTCAGCATTTCGAAAAGCACCAGGCCGGCTGCAAAAACATCGGAACGCTCGCTGATCTCGCGCCGTTCGATATATTCGGGCGCCATGTAGGCCGGCGTCCCGGTGTATTCCCCCGCCACATCGCTCTGACCATCAATGCGCGCCGCGATACCGAAATCCATGACCCGCGGCACGCCGTTTTCATCGAGCAGGATATTGGATGGCTTCAGATCGCGGTGAATGATGCCTTGCTGATGCGCCTGCGACACGGCATCAAGAATCGGCCGGATGATGCTGACCGCCTTGACCGGCGAAAGCGCACCGCTATCGCGCAGGAACTCAGCCAGATTCTTGCCCGGCACATATTCAAAAACCAGGTAGAGATCTCCACCTTCTTCGCCGGCTTCAAAAATAGGCACGATATTCGGATGGTGCAGATTACTGACCATCCTTGCCTCATCCAGCAGCACTTTATTCTGCACCGGATCGGGCCGGCTGAAATGCAGTGTCTTGATCGCAACCTGACGTTGCAACTGCGGATCGAAGCCGAGATAGACCACACTCTGGGCGCCACGCCCGAGTTCGCCGCGCACTTCAAAACGGCCTATTTTCTTGTTCATTGTGCTGTTGCTTCAATCCAGAGCAAATATGCCACGGCATCAGAGCCACCGACTACCACTGCATTCTGCCCGTATTCTTCACCAAGCGCACAGGCATCTTCCGGCGCAATATCGGGAATGAAACAAGTTTCCTCAGCCAGCCATGCCGGATCGTCAGCCAGGTTCTCGCCGGCATAAGGTTCATAATTGCCTTCCAGCAAATCACACTCCAGTTGTGCCTGACGTTCGGCATTCAGCGTCGGATCCAGTTTTTGCGAACCGGGGTTGTAAGCCGTCACGATGGCAAATTCGCGGCAGCCATTTTCTTCCATCCAGCCAGCCAATACCGGACAAGGCTGCCCCAACCGCAAGCGGACCACGCCGCCGGGCAGATAAACCTGATAAGTCGTTGCTTTATAAAGTGCGTCCAGTTCAGTCGTCTTCGCCATCAAATTCCACCACACCAATCAATTGTTCGGATTCTGCCACCGGCAGCGCCTCGACTTCCTTCAGCTTGCGCGTCAACTGGCGCGTCCGTGTTTCGGCCTTGGCAATGCTGTTGCTGGCCTCATCGAGTTTTTTCTTTGTATGCGCCAGCGCCTCGCCAAATTTGCCAAATTCAGTCTTGACAGCCCCCAGCACGGCCCAGACCTCCGCCGAACGTTGTTCGATCGCCAAGGTACGGAATCCCATTTGCAAGCTGTTCAGCATCGCGGCCAGCGTCGTCGGGCCAGCCAGGCTGATGCGCCAGTCGCGCTGCAGTGTTTCGGCCAGACCAGGACGGCGCAGGACCTCGGCATACAGCCCCTCGACCGGCAAATAGAGCAACGCGAAATCGGTCGTATGCGGCGGCGAGACATACTTTTCGTGAATGCTGCGTGCTTCGCTTTTCAAGCGCAACTCGATGGCCCGCGCAGCATCCTCCATCGCAGCCGGATCAACCCGGTCCTGGGCTTCGAGCAAACGCTGGTAATCCTCAATCGGGAATTTGGCATCGATCGGCAACCAGACGACAGCGCCATCGCCTTTACCCGGCAGGCGAATGGCAAAATCGACCCGCTCATTGCTCCCCGGCCGAGTCACGACATTGGCGGCAAACTGTTCGCTGGTCAGCAGTTGCTCAAGCAAGGCCGACAGTTGAACCTCGCCCCAGGTACCACGCGTTTTAACGTTGGTCAGGACACGCTTGAGATCACCAACCCCGGCAGCCAGCGTCTGCATTTCCCCCAGACCGCGATGGACTTGCTCAAGACGCTCGCTGACCAGTTTGAACGACTCGCCGAGACGCTGCTCAAGCGTGGCATGAAGCTTTTCATCGACCGTTCGGCGCATTTCTTCGAGCTTGATCGAGTTGTCCGCCTGTATCGCGGCCAACCGGCTTTCGACGGCCAATTTCAAGCGTTCGAAACGCTCATCGAGCCCGAGTGAAAAGCGATTCAGCTGACTGGCAAAGGCTTCCAGACGCTCTGCTTGCATCGAGCCGAACTGGGCGACCTGGGTCGTCACCGTCTGGCTGAGCAACGTGGACGATTGCGCCCGCTCCTCCCGATCATGAAAAGCTTCCTCGGCATCCTCGCGCCGGCTGCGCGCCAGTTCTTCGCGCAATTCGCGCTCCAGCCTGGCCATGCCTTTTTCCTGGGCTTCCTGCAGCAGGCGGAAGCGCAACTCATCATCCGGCCGCCGGTTGCCACGCATCAAAATCGCCATCTGCAACAGGATGGTGACGATGAGCCCGGCCAGCAGGGCCAGTCCCATGCTTTCGCTCATGGCCGGCTTATCTCAGCGAGAAATCGACACGGCTGGCTTTGGCTTTTTCATCAGCCTCGACCTTGGGAGGCACGAGGAAAACACGCCCAGCCGGCACTTTGCCCTGCTCGGTCAGCCAAACCTGGACGTTCTCGGCTCGCTGCTTGGCGAGTTGCCGGATATCGTCCTCAGTTGCCGGCAAATTGGCCAACATCAGTTTTTCCATTTCCTCGACCGGCAGTTCCTTCTGCATCCCGACCATATTGCGCGGCTTCGGGAACTTGGCTTCCTTGTAGGCGCGCTGCAAATAGGTTTTGTATTCCTCGGGCGCAATGTCGACATTGTCGAGAGAAGCGCCCTCGCCGCTCTTCTTGATCGTATCCTTGAGCTTTTCAGCCTTCATGGCTCGCTCGATAGCTACGCGTTTGACCCCTTCCTTGTCGCCTTCCGGATCGGCCCGACCGGTAATTTCGAGCTTCAAGGCATCGCGTGAGTTGAGCGCCTTGGCCAGCGTTTCAAGTTTTTTGCCGGCGGCTTCGCTGATATTCGAACGACCCGGTGCAAATTCGACATTCGACAGTTCTTCGCCATTGCCGAACATCGAACCAAGCAAAGCAAACGGCGAAGTCACGGCCTTAATGAAGAGATTGCCGATCACCTTGAGAATCAGGCCACCGACCGAGAACTGAGGATCGTCGAGCGAACCCGAAATCGGCAGGTTGAGGTCGATTTCACCACGGTTGTTCTTGAGCAGTGAAATCGCCAGATTGACCGGCAATTTCGTGGCATCGGGACTTTCGACCTTTTCACCGAAGGTGAATTGGTCGATGAACAGTTTGTTGTCGGCCGTCAACTGATTGTTTTCCAGCTTGTACGCCAGATTCAGCGAGAGCTTGCCCTTCTCGATGTTGTAGCCGGCATATTTCCCGGCATAAGGCGAAAAGCCGACCAGATCGACGCCGTTGACATCGGCTTTGATGTCGAGGAAAGACTTGGCGGCCAGGGGATTCAGTTTGCCGGCAATCTGAATCGGTGCCAGGTTGGCATAACTGCCACGCAAATCCATATCGGCAACGCTGTCAGCCGATGACGACAGACCGGTAACACGTCCGCCCAACTTGGTCAGATTGACGGTGTAATTCGGCTTGACGAAGAAATCGGAAAAATTGACCGTACCATTTTGCAGGGTGATCTTGGCAATTTTGAGCGGCAGCGGTGCCTTGGCCGGTTCGGCGGGTGCAGCAGCTGGTGTGGCTTTCGTGTCGGTCACCGAAACAGCCTCGGCATCCGGCTTGCGAACGATATCCTGCACATTCAGGCGACCGGCCGAGTTGAGGATCAATCGTGAGTAAAAATCGCTCAGCGCAATTTCGCCGATGTTGATCGCCATCGGATCGAGACGGAAATCAATCGCCCCCAGATAGAGGGATTTCCATTTCAGGAAATCGGCACTGTTTGCCTTGTCGACCGCGAGAAAGTCGCCCAGCGTCAGCGATCCCTTATAGGCTGCCTTGAATCCATCCTTGTCGATCAGCGCAGTCGCTTCACCCTTGTTGGAAAGCTGGCCGCGTGTCAGGGCGATATTCAGCTGCTCGGCAAAATAAGGCTGCAAGGACATCAGCGGAATGGCCAGTGTTTCGATCTTGAGGGCAACATTGAGCGGCATCAGTTGAACGGCGCCATCGACATTCAGGCTGCCCTTCTTGTTCACCTTGCTTTTGAGCGACAAGGCGCCTTTTTTACCCGGTTCGTTACCGATGTTTTCGGCATTCAGCGTAAAGCCCTCAAGCTCATGCACCGCCGCCGGGCGAGTCGACTGATCCTCGAAACGGAAAGCCAGATCCTCGATTTTCAACTTGGCCACATTACCGACCCACGGACGTTCATCCTGAACCTTGGCATCGGTTGCCCGAATGGTTTTGAGGACGGGCGAACTGACCCACTCGATCTTGCCAGCCTTGTTGCGCGACATGCGGGCTCGCGTCTGGGTGTTGATCACCTCGGCGATATCGATGCGATGTCCCGGCAAATCGACACGTATGCCTTGAGCAGCCATTTTGGCGACCCGGAAACGCTCGCCCAGATCGATCTGATAAGCCACTTCGCTGAGTTCGATCGGATCGCTCAGCTTGCTATCCACCTTGCCAAGCCGGGCATGCAAGTCACGCAGCTCCCCCATGACCGGCACCTGCGTCGATTCGTCTTTCCAGCGCACCAGCCCGTGATTCAGCTCAAAACCGGCCAGCGACCATTCGAGCGGCTTGCCTGCGCTTGCTGGCTTGGCATCGGCCGAAGAAGCCCCAGACTTGGCCATTTTCTCAAGCAGGCGCAGCACATTGAACTCACCTTGCCGATTGACCGACAGGGCAAGGTCGAGTCCATCCAGGGCGACATGCCTGACCGCCACTTTCTGGTTGATCAGATCGGCATTTTCCAGATCGACATCGAGTTTTTTCCAGCCGACCAGGTGCTGCCCGTCGCGCTCACTGACGACCAGACCCGAGACATGTGCACTGCCGACCACGGAAAGGGAAAAAACCTGGTCAGCCAGTTCCTTGAAAACGACCTTTAATTCAGAGTCGACCGTACCAGCAGCCAAACTGACGGGAATGCTATCCGGCAAATAAGCTTGCACGCCGGCCAGATCAAAACGATCCAGATCGAGATCCAGCTCACTTTCGTGCGAACCGGTAAACGGCTTGCTGCGCCCCTTCAAGGCCAGTTGCGACTCGTTGATCCTGGCTGAAAAACTCGGCTCGACCAGCACTTCAGCCTGATACGGCAAGCTGGACACAAAAGGCAGTGCCAGGTTGATGTCGCTGACCGTGTGAGTCTTGCCCTTGGGCTGATCGTCGAACACAATTTTGCCATTCAGCAACTGGATATTGTTCAGCGAAAAACGCGGCGTCCCGGTCTCCGGCTCATCCTTGGGCTTCATCCACTCATCGAGCAGGTCGGAAATATCGTAGCGTCCATCGGCAACCCGCGCCACGGCCAGACGCAAGCCCTGCAGCCGAATTTCATCGACCACCGCCGCCATCTTGAAAATCGATGCGCTCGACAAATTGATGAACAACTCATCAAAACCGGCAACCTCCTTGCCGTCCCCAGCCTTGATCGACAAACCGCTGACTTTGGCCGACAAGGCATAAGGATTGATGTCGATCCGCTCGATGCTGACATCCCGGTGCAGTTCTTTCGAGAGCTGGCTGAGCAAGACGGATTTGAGCAGTGGCGGCGCGGCAAAATAGCCAAAAAGACCAAAAACCAGCAAAAATACGCCCAGCCAACGGGCAATTTTCCGACTACGCGGTGATTTGATTGCTGCGCCGAGCATGGCGGCATTGACCGAGCCGCGTGGAGTTTGTGCTGTCATGATAATCTACCGTCGAAATTCGTCATTTCCGGCGAATTTAGCACAGACATCACCATGAAACGCGGCAGAAATACATGAAGTGGATTATTCACGACCTGAAAGAAGCGTTAGCCCAACTCAAACGCAAGGAAACCTGGCTGGTCATCACGCTTCTCGTCGGTTTCGGGATCATCACCTACACGATTCTTCAGTTTGCCTTGAAGACAGACTCGGTGCTGATGTATCTGCGCCATACCGCATCGGCTTGCCGGCAATTATCAAACGGGCCGATCATTTTCCTGTTTTGCGGCATGATCTTCTTTGTTTTTTCTTGCGCCATTACCTTTGGCGAAGTTCAGCGCTACTTTCATTTCAAGCAACGGGGCGGTCACTACCAGGCCAGCCAGTCGTTTCGGGCCGCCTTTTTCTGGCTGGCCGTTGCCATTGCCATTTCAACTGCAGGCCTGCTCTTTTTCAATGAATACTGTCGCTGACACCGGATTCACACATCGTCTAACGATACCCGAGCAATTCCATGGCTAAAAAACGCACCTCCATAATGATCGTCGATGATAACGACATGATGCGCAGCATCCTGCGCAGCATCTTGCGCGGCGAGGAATACGACGTGATCGGAGAAGCGCGCAATGGCAGCATTGCCGTCGAAATGGCCGAAAGAATGAAACCGGACATCATTTGCCTGGATGTCGTGATGCCGGAAAAGGACGGCCTTGAAGCATTGTGCGAAATCAAGGCGGCTCGCCCGGAAACGGAAATCGTCATGGTGACCAGCAATGCTGACCCAGAAACGGTTCAGGAGGCGATTCAGAATGGCGCCAGCGGTTTCATCATCAAGCCATTCAATGCGGCACGTGTACTCGACACCCTTGAAAAAGTTGCCGCCCGCCGCCGCAAATAAGACAGCGCTCTAGAAAACGTTCCGCCAGCCGCGAATGGCTGCGAAAACAGCTGTTTTTGAGCGGTCGACCGCAGCATCCCGAGACAATGCCGCTTCAATGACCGGCAGCTCAACACAACGCAAAAACGGATTGGTCGCTTTCTCTTCGGCCAACGATGAAGGAACGCTCGACTTGCCGGCCGACCTCATCTCGGCAACGCGTTGCACACGCGCCCGAATTTGAAGATTCTCCGGCTCGACCGCCTGTGCAAAGCGCAGATTGGCTTCGGTATATTCATGGGCACAGTAAATTTGCGTTTCATCCGGCAAGCCGGCGATCTTGTCCAGCGAGTCTGCCATTTGCGCCGGCGTCCCTTCGAACAGCCGTCCACAACCTGCACCGAACAGCGTATCGCCACAAAACAAGACGCCGGGTGCGTAGTAGGCAAGGTGTCCGAGCGTATGGCCGGGAACGGCCATGACGCTGACCGCCTGACCCAGCACCGAGATCGTCTCGCCGCCACTCAAGGGGCTTGTGCAGCCTGTGATAGACTCGCTGCCGGGTGCGAATACCGTGGGCTGCCAGCGTTCGGCCAAGGCGGCAATACCGCCCTGATGATCGGCGTGATGGTGAGTGATCAGGATGCTTTCCAGCACCAGCCCTGCAGACTCCAGGCGGGCAATCACCGGGGCCGGATCGCCAGGATCAACGACCGCAGCACGCTGGCCAAGGGTCAGCAACCAGATGTAATTGTCCTTGAATGCAGGAATGAGCGATATCGTAAACATGCCGGAACTATCGAGCCAGGGGCGCCGGATGTCAATTCCCGGATTTGAAAGATGGCTGGGCAGCGCCCAGGGAAACTATGTGCTCAATTGGGAGCAAACGACGCTCGATGCGACTGTCGCCGATGTCTTCGGCTTCAACGCCTTGCAGCTCGGCCTGCCGCAATTCGACTTTCTGCGCGCCAACCGCATACCTCTGCGCCAGAAAGCGGGCCCCGCAGGTGCCGTCGATACTTTTTGCGAATTCGACGCCCTGCCCTTTGCATCGCACAGCATAGATCTCGCCATCCTGCCCCATGTACTGGAGTTCCACGATGACCCGCACGGCATCCTGCGCGAAATCGAGCGCATGCTGATTCCCGAGGGGCAGATCATCATCACCGGCTTCAACCCGCTCTCGCTATGGGGCTTGAACAATCGGCTGAACCGCTCCGGCGAATACCCCTGGAATGGCAGCTACCTGTCGATCCAGCGCCTGAAGGACTGGCTGAAACTGCTCGATTTCGAGGTCGACCGCATCACGCTGGGTTGCTACGCCCCGCCTTTTTCTCAACACAAATGGCTGCAACGCAGCCATTTCATAGAAACAGCCGGGCAACGCTGGTGGCGTTTTTCCGGTGGCGTCTATTTATTGCGCGCCATCAAACGGACACATGCCATGCGGCTGATCACCCCGGCCTGGCGAAAATCACGGGTCGGCGCCAAGGCGCTGCGCCCGGTTGCACACAAGGAAGGCCATGGCCACTGAAGAAATGATCGAAATATTTACCGACGGCGCCTGCAAGGGCAACCCCGGCCCCGGCGGCTGGGGGGCTATCCTGCGCGTCGGGCAGCACGAGAAGGAAATGTGGGGCGGAGAAAAGGAAACCACCAACAACCGGATGGAACTGATGGCCGCCATTCGCGCCATTGAAGCGCTCAAGCGCCCGGTTGCCGGCAAGATTCACACCGACTCGCAATATGTCCTGAAAGGGATCAGCGAGTGGATACATGGCTGGAAGCGAAACGGCTGGAAAACGGCGGACAAGAAGCCCGTCAAGAATGCCGACCTATGGCAATTGCTCGATGCAAAGACCAAGCTGCACAAACTCGAATGGATCTGGGTCAAGGGCCATGCCGGCCACCCGGAGAATGAACGCGCCGATGCACTCGCCAACCGCGGCATCGAAGAACTGAAAAACAAGGAAGCGGCATGAGACAGATTGTTCTCGACACCGAAACCACCGGCCTCGACCCTCGTTCAGGCCACCGCATTATCGAAATCGCCTGTATCGAGATGGAAAACCGCCGTCTGACCGGCCGCCATCTGCATAAATACGTCAATCCGGAACGCGAGATCGACGAAGGCGCCCAGGCAGTACACGGCATTTCGCTCGAATTCCTCGCCGACAAGCCAAAATTTGCCGATATCGTTGATGAATTCCTTGAGTTCATCAACGGCGGCGAATTGGTCATCCACAACGCCCCTTTCGACATCGGCTTCCTCAATGCCGAACTGCGTCGCCTTGATCGGGTGCCGGTTGAAACCGTTTGCAACGGCGTGGTCGATACGCTGCGCATGGCCAAGGATCTGCATCCGGGCAAGCGGAACAGCCTCGATGCGCTGTGCGAACGCTACGAAATCGACAATTCGACACGCACCCTGCACGGCGCCCTGCTGGATACCGAATTGCTGGCTGACGTTTTCCTGGCCATGACGCGTGGCCAGAACTCGCTGATGATCGAACCGGATTCAGCCCCCCGCCCCCAACTCGGCAAAGGCGGCCTGAAAATCGAGCGTAAACCGCTCGTTGTACGCCGGGCCAGCGATGAAGAGCTGGTCGACCACCAGCGGGTTCTTGCTGCGATCGACAAGGAATCCAAAGGCGCCTGCATCTGGCTGCCGAAACCTGAAACGGCAGCCTGAGCCATGGTCCCGCTGTCGCTATTGATCTGGATTGGGCTCGAAACCGCGCTCTACCTGGCCATTGCACGGCTCGGTCTTCAGGCGGACTGGGCTTATGCCGCGGCCGGAGCGGTCGGCGGGATACTCGGCATGCGGGCCGGCATTGTTGCCATTACCTGGATGTTTGGCATGGCCTTTGCCTCACCAGCCCCGCGGCTTGGTGCAGGACGGACCGCTCGCTTGATGCTGGAAGAATATGCCGCCTTCTTGTTCACTTTCATCCTTGTTTTACCGTTTGAGCGCTTGTGGATGCCGGCCGACCGACCGCGCACCGGCCAAGAACCAATCCTGCTGGTACACGGCTACGGATGCAGCCGGGGTGTCTGGTGGCTACTGCGTAGACGGCTTGAAGCAGCCGGCCACAGCGTTGCCAGTCTGAGCCTGACGCCCCCCTATGCTTCGCTGGGCAAGCTGGAACCTCTGCTCAATGCCCGTATCGAAGCGCTCTGCAAGGCCACCGGCAGCTCGCAGGTTCAACTGCTGGCACACAGCATGGGTGGCCTGATTTGTCGTTCCTACCTCGCCCGGCATGGCCGCGACCGGGTCAGCCGCCTGCTGACGCTCGCCACCCCGCACCATGGAACTGAACTCGCTCGCCTCGGTTTCGGCCGCAATGCACGTGAAATGGAACCCGGTTCGCTGTGGTTGAGCGACATGGCCGGCGAGCCGCTCAATGGGCCGACGATCAGCCTGCGCAATGCCTACGACAATTACATCATGCCGCAGGATAATCAGCGCCTGGCCGGCGCACGCGACATCGAACTGCCCCCGGTCGGTCATCTGGCGATGCTCTACGACCGGCAAGTCGCTACCCTTCTGATTGACTGCTGTTCCGAAGGAAATAAGACCCAATGAACATTCCCGCCGCCGCACGTAGCCAAGCCGAAGATCTTCTGGCTTTCATCGATGCCAGCCCCAGTCCCTGGCATGCCGTGCAAACCTGCGAGCAGCGTCTGCTGGCTTCCGGTTTTTGCCGTCTGGACGAGGTCGACCGCTGGCAACTCACCCCCGGCGGCCGTTACTTCGTGATTCGTGGCGGCTCATCGATCATCGCCTTCATCGTCGGCCACCAGCCAGCAGCCGAAACCGGCCTGCGTCTGATCGGCGCCCACACCGATTCACCCGGCCTGCGCATCAAGCCCAAGCCGGCGGAGGACGCTGCCGGGATGATCCGGCTGGGGGTCGAAGTCTATGGCGGGCCGATTCTCGCCACATTTGCCGATCGTGACCTGTCGCTTGCCGGGCGCGTCAATGTCCGCACGGCCGAGGGCTTTACAAGCCATCTCGTACGATTTGACGAAGCCCTGCTGCGCCTGCCCAACCTCGCCATTCACATGAATCGCGAGGTCAACGAAAGCGGCCTCAAATTCAACAAGCAGACCGAACTTCCCCTCATCCTTGGCGTCACCGACGGGAACAAGGCGGATGATCGCTTCCGCCAGCCGATTGCCGACGTACTCGGTGTCGCCCCGCAAGATTTGCTGACTTGGGAGCTGAATGCTTACGACACGCAAAAAGGTGCTTTTTGGGGCGTCGACCGCGAATTCGTGGCCGACAGCCAGCTCGACAACCTGGCCTCCTGCCACGCCGCGCTGAGCGCCCTGCTTGCCACGAAAAACCCGGCAGCAAGCTGCATCTGCGCCTTTTTCGATCACGAGGAAGTCGGCAGCGAAAGCGCCGGCGGCGCCAGCGGCAGTTTTGCCGGCGATGTCATCAATCGCATTGCGGGCTGCGCCGGACTGGATGCCGAAGATCAGCGCCGCATGCTGGCACGCAGTTTTTTCATCAGTGCCGATATGGCACACGCCTGGAACCCGAACTTTCCGGGCGCTTACGAACCCTGCCACCGTGCCACGGTCAACGCCGGCCCAGTCATCAAAACCAACGCCAACCAGCGCTACAGCACCAACGCCGATACCGCCGCACGCTTCATGGCAATTTGTGCCAAAGCCGGTGTTCCCTGCCAGCAGTACGCACACCGTACGGACCTTGGCTGTGGCAGCACGATCGGACCGATTCTCGCGGCACAGCTGGGCATCCCCAGCGTCGATGTCGGCGCCCCGATGTGGTCGATGCACAGCATTCGCGAAAGTGCCGGCGTACTTGATCACGGCTACATGATTGCCGCCATGACGACGGCACTGGCGGACTGAAATGATGCGTGATCTGCTTACTTTCCTGGTCGGTTCAGCCATTCTGCTCTGGCTGTCGCGCAAGGCCATCGTCAAACCGGGCCGGCATGGCTTCTACCGCTTCTTCGCCTGGGAAGGCATCCTGGCCCTACTTGTTCTCAATCATGAACCTTGGGGAGAATCTCCATTCTCGCCCCACCAGATAGTTTCCTGGCTGCTGATGCTCGGCAGCATTCTCCTGGTCGCCCACGGTTACGCCGTTCTGAAAGAAGAAGGCAAGGCCGGCGAACAACGCGAGGACACGGCACTCTACGATTTTGAAAAAACGACCAAGCTGGTCGATTGCGGCATCTTTGCCTACATCCGTCACCCGATGTACGCCTCGCTGCTGGCACTGGCCTGGGGCGCTTTTTTTCAGGATCCGGGCTGGGCTGGCAGTGCAATTGCCAGCCTGACCTCGTTTTTCCTGTTCCTCACCGCCAAGGCCGACGAACAGGAATGCCTGCAATTTTTCGGTCCGGACTACGCTGACTACATGAAGCGTACCCGGATGTTTCTTCCCTGGCTTATTTAGCCTCGCCCTGCGGCACCTCGAATTTGGTACCCATCATTTCATTGCAGGTTGCCCGACCAAAGGTTTCGGCCTTTTTCGGGCTGGAAATCTGGGGCTCCTCGTAGATCCGCTTGATGACGTAATTGGTGATGCGCGCACCATCACCGCCATCTTCGACAAACACCTTGGCCGGACGACCTTTTTCACGATCATAGTAGGACTGCAACGCAAAATCGCGAACCCGCTCGCAAAAACGGATCTTCTGGGCATCCGGCATGCTGTCATCGATTTTCCCGGCATGGGCATGTGGCCAGGCACTCTGAGCCACCAGCAAACTGCAAGCAATCAGACTCAAGCGCTTCATTCTCCGGTCTCCTGAATCGAGGTCAGATAAGCCAGCACATCCTGGATATCGTCAGCCTTCAACTGGGTGAGCAGACCGCCCGTTCCTTCCTCGTCGTGCGGACGATCGCCCTTGAGGTAAAGGTCAATCTGCCGTTTGAGGTAGTTGGAGTATTGCCCAACGAGCATCGGGAACATGCCCCGGCCCTTGCCGGCCTTGCCATGACAAGCCGCACACTGCTTCTGGTAGATTTTTTCACCATGCTCGATATTGCCCTCGACGCGCGGCACGATCATTACCTTGTCGACCATCTGCAGGCGAGTCAGCGCATCTTCGTGGCCGGCGAAGGTCGGCATCTTGGTCGATAGTTCGATGCCGGAAAGATAGGCAGAAATATCGCGGATATCTTCATCGGACAATTCGCGTTCCTGCGTGTAGGGATACATCGGAATGTTGATCCGCGTCCGCGCCCGAAAGCTCTTCAGCTGGCTAGCCAGATAACCAGCACGCTGCCCGGCAATGCGCGGATATTCTCCTTTTTTCCCGCCGGCTCCCTGGTCGCCGTGGCACGCCGCACAGGTTCCATTGATTTCCTTGCCTTTTTCGAGGTCGACCGCGGCAGCCGGCAAGCCGAATAGCAAGCCCGCGCAAAGCACAGGGAAAAGTAAACGAAAACGCATGCGACACCACTCCAGAATCCGATGCGACGAATTGTCGCACGCTGTTAGCGACAGAAAATTGACTCAAATCACGCATAATTCGCCCCATGCCATTTATCTCCTGCACCGCCGACGGCACCGACCATCTGGCCAACTTGCGTCGCCTGGTCGCCAGCCGATGGGTTGTTCTCGCCAGCATGGCGCTGCTCGTGATGATCGTTCCCGGCGCACTGAACATCCCACTGCCACAATGGCCGTTGCTCGCCATCGTTTCTGTCGCAGCCGTTCTCAACAGCATGATCCAATGGCGCGTCCTCAAGGCAGGCAGCGCAACACCCGGCGAGTTGTTCTCCCAGTTGCTGCTGGATATCGGCGCACTGAGCGCGATTGTTTTCTTTAGCGGCGGAGCAACGAACCCACTGGTTTCCCTCCTTCTACCGCCGGTCGCCATTGCAGCACTGACCCTGCCGGTGCGGTGCGTCATGGCCATCGGCGCCATCGCCGTCGGCAGTTACTCCGCGCTGATGGTCTATTACATCCCCCTGGCCATGCCGGATGCAACACGGGCAACCCGGCTGCATCTGGTTGGCATGTGGCTGACATTCTCGGTGTCCGCGCTGATGATTGCGTGGTTTGTCGTTCGCATGACACGCCTGATTCGACAGCGCGACGCCGAGCTGGCCACTGCCCGCGAACAAGCCCTGCGCGACGAGCGCATCACGGCCATGGGAACGCTGGCCGCAGGAGCCGCCCATGAACTCGGCACTCCGCTCGCCACCATGTCGCAGATTGCCGGCGAACTGATCCACGACAATTCACTTTCCGAGGCTTGCCGTGAAGATATTGCCCTGCTCCGCCAGCAAATCGCCACTTGCAAGCAGATCATCACCGGGCTGTCGCGCAAAGCCGGCGCCGAACGACTGGAAAATGCCCATTTCCAGCCGGTCGACCGCTGGATCAACGGCCTGCGTCAGCAGTGGCATGCCACTCGGCCGAATGCCAGCAGCCGCATGACCCTCACCAGCGACGGCCCGGCCCCTGAAATATTTGCCGACCCACGGCTCGAACAGGCACTTCTCAACCTTTTGAACAATGGCGCAAATGCCAGCGATGAACCACTTGAAATCCGGCTCGGCTGGTCACCTGGCCGCTTGACGATTGATATCTGTGACCGCGGCCCCGGCTTTCCGGATGACGTTCTCAAAAATGGCGGGCATACCAGCTTCCCTGCACACGAAAGCGGAAGCGGCATCGGCTTGATGCTGACCAGCACGGCCATCCAGCAGTTGGGCGGCCAACTGACCCTGAGCAACCTCAAAGATGGCGGCGCACTTGCCCGCATCGAATTACCGCAGACAAACCAATGAATGACATTACCCTGGTAATCGACGACGACCCCAGTTTCAACGCCATCCTGGTACGCACGATGGAACGCAGGGGATACCCGGCCCGCGGGGTTCTGGATGCGGCCGAAGCGTTGCAGCTTGCACGTGAATCGGGTGCCCGGCGCATCATTCTCGATCTGAATCTCAACGGCAGCTCCGGCCTGGCCCTGATTCCGGCACTACTCGGCATCAATCCTGACTGCCGCATCATTGTGCTGACGGGTTATGCCAGCATCACAACTGCAGTCGACGCAGTCAAGCTCGGCGCGATCCAGTATCTCGCCAAGCCGGTTGAAATCGAAGCCATTCTGGGAGCATTCGAAGACGACGACATGCCGGATTTCGACCTTCCCGTTTCCGATGAGCCTCTTTCGATCGACCGGCTTGAATGGGAACACATCCAGCGCGTGCTCAACGAAAATGAAGGCAATATTTCAGCAACTGCCCGCGCCCTGAAAATGCATCGCCGCACATTGCAGCGCAAATTATCGAAACGGCCAGTCAAGACCTGACTCGGCTCACGCCTTTCTAAATGCCGAGATAGCGATGCCAGATCGCGTGATCCGCATCAAGTGCAGCGGATGATCCCTGCCAGACAACCTGGCCACGCTCCAGGATAGTGTGGCGACTGGCCAGCGGGAGCAGCTTTTCGACATACTTGTCGATGACCAGAACACTCTGCCCCGCATCGCGCAGACGGGCAAGGCAAGCCCATATTTCCTCGCGGATGAGCGGCGCCAATCCTTCGGTCGCTTCATCAAGAATGAGCAACCGCGGATTGGTCACCAATGCCCGGCCGATTGCCAGCATTTGCTGTTCGCCACCGGAGAGCTGGTTACCGAGATTCCTCGCTCTTTCCTTGAGCCGAGGAAACAATTCGTAGATCCTGGCAGGAGTCCATGCGGCCGCCGAATGCCGGCGATTGGCGAAAAAAGCCACCAGATGCTCGTCGACCGTAAGATTCGGAAAACACTGCCGCCCCTCGGGTACGAGGGCAATACCGGCCCGTCCAATACGGTCGGGGCGCCAGCCAACAATACTCTGGCCGGCAAAGCGGATCTCGCCCGCCTTGCATGGCACGAAGCCGCACAGCGTGCGTAAGGTTGTCGTCTTGCCCATCCCGTTGCGCCCAAGCAAGGTAACGACTTCCCCCTCATCCATCGTCAAATCGATGCCAAACAAAACCTGGCTGGCGCCGTAGGCAACCTCAAGTGCACCGACCTCCAGCAGCTTGCTCACAGATGGTCTCCCAGATATGCCCGACGAACAGCAGGATCGGAGCGAACTTCGTCTGGCGTACCGGTGCAGATCAATTCACCGTTAACCAATACGGAAATACGATCTGCAAGCCGAAAAACCGCATCCATATCATGCTCGACAAGCAATATCGTCACATGGCGAGCAAGATGTTCGATCAATTCGACCATGCGTGACGACTCTTCCGGCCCAGTTCCAGCCATCGGCTCATCGAGCAATAACAATTTGGGTCGGGTCGCCAGCGCCATGGCCAACTCCAGCGCCCGCTGATCACCATGCGAGAGCTGGCCGGCCATCACCATTTTTTTGGGGATCAGGCCGACTTGCTCAAGATAGTTTTCTGCCTCATCGAACAATGCACGCTCGTTCCGCACCGGCTGCCAAAAACGGAAGCTGCTTCCGGTATCAGCCCTGCCCTGAACCGCAAGTTGCACGTTATCCAGCACACTCAGGCCGAGGAATACATTGGTGATCTGGTAGGAACGCGCCATGCCGGCGCCAACGCGCTGATGCATGGCTTGCCTTGTCACCTCGCGACCGGCGAAATGGATACTCCCCGAATCGGCTTGCAAGGCACCGGATACGTGGTGAATAAAAGTTGTTTTACCCGCTCCGTTAGGGCCGATCAGTGCATGGACCTCACCCGCCGTGACATTGAAATCGACCGCTTTCAATACCTCGATGGCAGCAAAGCGCCTTGATAACCGGCGCACCTCAAGCAAGAGCTCAGTCATGTGACCTCGCAAAAAGCGCTGCTACGCCTTTGGGTGCGAAAAGCACAATGCCGAGCAATAGCAATCCCAAAATAATATGCCAGTGCTCCGTCACGCCAACCAACCCCTCTTCCAGCACCAGCAAGACGCCGGCCCCCACGACGCCGCCATACAGATAGCCAACGCCGCCAATGATCACCATCACAAGCAAAGTGCCGGACTGAACCCATTGCAACAAATTCGGGCTGGCCAGCCCGGTCTGGTTGGCCAGCAAGGCGCCGGCCAGACCGGCCAGGGCTCCGCCCAAAGCAAAGCAGACCAGACGATAACGAAAAACCGGATAGCCGAGCGCTTCCATTCGCGTTTCATTTTCCCGGATCGCCTGCACAACACGCCCAAACCTGGCTTCTGCCAAACGCCGGAACAAAAACATCACCAACGCCAGGGCTGCAAGTGCGACATAGAACAAGGAAGCATCGCCTGACAGGCTGAAGCCAGCAATCGACATGCGCCCACCCAGCGACAAACCATCATCGCCACCGAGAACGGCAGCGGAAACGAAGAGGTAGTACGCCATCTGGGCAAAAGCCAGGGTGATCATGATGAAGTAGACGCCCCGGGTACGCAGACTGATGCTGCCAACCAGCAGCGCAAATAATCCGGCGACGCCCATGGCCAGAGGAAATACCAGCAAACCTTCGCTAATCCCCGCCTGCAGGCACAGTGCCGCAACATAAGCGCCAGTCCCGAAGAAGGCAGCATGCCCAAGAGATACCATGCCACCAAAGCCCAACACCAGATTGAGACTGGTCGCTGCCAGCGCAAAAACAAGCATGCGTGTGGCGAAGCTGATGTAGAACGCCTGATCAAGCGCAGTCAGAATGGTTGGCAGAACCAGCAAGATCAGCAAGGTGACCAGGGATGCGTTTTTTTGCCAACGGGCAGGACGATAAAAAGCCATTTATGCACGCGCCGGAAAGAGGCCCTGCGGTTTAAAAAACAGAATGGCGGCCATCAGCAAGTAAATCAGAATCGAGGCGATGGCCGGACCGAGCGTCGAGGCAGCCTCGGCGGGCAGCGCAGCACGCAGCAGCAAGGGCAAAAGTGCCCGCCCCAGCGTGTCGACCGTGCCAACGATCAAGCTACCGACGAGCGCCCCGCGAATCGACCCAATCCCGCCAATGATGATCACGACAAAAGCCAGAATCAGAACCCCCTCACCCATGCCAACCTGAACCGCCAACAGGGGCCCGAGCAAGCCGCCGGCCAAGGCACAAAGCCCGGCACCGAAGGCAAAGACTGCAGTAAACAAACGCCGCACATTAATACCCAGCGCTTCCGTCATTTCCCGATTGGAGGCACCGGCTCTGACCCACATGCCGATACGGCTTTTGGCCACAAGCAAGTAAAGCAATCCGGAAACAGCCAGCCCAAAGGCAATCAATACCAGGCGATATGCGGGGTAAAAGAAACCCGCGATCTCGACTGGTCCGGCCAAAGCATCCGGTGGATTGAGCATGACGGGCTGAGCTCCCCAGATCATGCGCACGGCCTCATTGGCAATCAGAATCAGGGCGAAAGTGGCCAGTACCTGAGACAAATGATCACGCTTGTAAAGCTGGCGAAACAAGGCCAGTTCTAGCAACAAGCCAATCACGGCAGTTGCGCCAACCCCGCACCCCAGCCCGATCCAGAATGAATCCGCAGCCTGGGCACAAGCGGCCACCAGATAGGCTCCAATCATGTACAACGACCCATGGGCCAGATTAATGCAGTCCATGATGCCAAAAACCAGCGTCAAGCCGGCGGCAAGAAGAAACAGCATCAGGCCGAATTGCAGGCCATTGAGGGCCTGCTCAAGGAAAAGCTGGGTCATGTCAGGAGAAAAAAACAAGGAATAGGCTTAAGGCAGTTCCCCTCCCTGGCACAGAGGGGAAAATCAAAAGTGCCTTAACAACAAACGACGGCAGTACTCGACATCCTGCGATGATGAGCCTCAGGGATACATCATTTCATCTTGCACTGCGTCGCGTAAGCGTCCGCATGATTGCTGAAGATGGTGCCTATCGTCTTGTTCGTGACACGGCCCTGAGCATCCTTGCCGATGGCACGCAGATAATAGTTTTGCACCGGGTAGTGATTATTGTTGAACTTGAAATCACCCCGGACCGACTTGAAACGCTTGGCTTCCAGCGCCTTCTGCAAAGCAGCCTTGTCTTCGACATTGCCCTTCACATCCCTTACCGCCGAATCGATCATGAAGGCAGCGTCGTAACCTTGCGACGCATAGAGCGAAGGCAGGCGGCCATATTCACGCTGGAAATCGGCAACAAACCGCTTGTTTTCAGCGTTGTCCATATCGTGCGCCCAATGCGACGAGTTGAACATGCCCAGCATGGAATTACCAACCGCCTTGATGACATCTTCATCCGCCGAAAAACCCGGTGCAAATAACTGCGTATCGCGTGACAACCCTGCGGCAACAAATTGCTTCACAAAATTGATTCCCATGCCGCCCGGCAGGAAGAAAAACAGGGCATCCGGCTTTGCAGCACGAATTTGTGCCAGTTCGGCCGCGTAATCAAGCTGACCCAGCTTGGTATAAATCTCATCGGCAACCTTGCCCTTGTAAAAACGCTTGAAACCGGAAACAGCGTCTTTACCGCCAGGGTAATTAGGCGTCACGATGATAACGTTCTTGTAACCTTTATCCTGCACGACCTTACCGACAGCTTCATGCAAATTGTCGTTTTGCCAGGCAACGTTGAAGAAAAATGGATTGCATTGATCACCCGCATATTGCGATGGACCAGCATTTGCCGAGATATAAAAGGTTTTGTTTTCGAAGACCGTCGGACCGACAGCCAGCATGATGTTGGAGAAGACAATGCCGGTCATGAAATCGACCTTATCCCTCTTCAGCAATTTGTCAGCCGCCTGCTTGGCAACATCCGGATTCTGCTGGTCATCGGCAACGAGCACTTCAGCAGGCAAATTCCCGAGCTTGCCGTTGAGGTTTTTCATCGCCAGGTTGAACCCGTCGCGGATATCGACCCCCAGACCGGCACCTGGACCAGAAAGCGTAGACACCAAGCCAACCTTGATCGAACTGGCAGCATGAACAGAACCAGCCAGTATCAAAGCAGCAGCAAGAGCAGTCAGGCGAAGCGACATTACAATCTCCGGGTTGGCGTAAAGCGGCTGATTGTAGCTCATGAAACAAGGCAATATCGAATATCGGAAACGACGACGAACGACCAACTATGCATGCATCACGATGGTGCAGCCACAAAGCAAAAAGCCAACCCTGAGGTTGGCTAAACTGCTTGTTTCACTTTTCTTGGTCGGGGCGGCGGGATTCGAACTCGCGACCCCTTGCACCCCATGCAAGTGCGCTACCAGGCTGCGCTACGCCCCGACAAGCCGTACATTATACGGGAGAAACAAAAAGAATCAAAGCTGCAACAGCGCAATTATCGACTGCAAGTCATCGCGCAAACTCCCCGAACCCTTTGCAAGCTCGGCTTTTTCACCCGAGCCAGCAGTTGCTGCAGGTCCTTCGTCCAGCCTGTTGCGAGCACCGCTGATCGTAAAGCCCTGGTTATAGAGAAGCTCCCGGATTCTGCGTACGAGCAAGACCTCATGATGCTGGTAATAGCGCCGATTTCCTCGACGCTTGACCGGCTTCAATTGGTTGAACTCCTGCTCCCAGTAACGAAGCACGTGCGGCTTCACGCCGCACAACTCACTGACTTCGCCAATGGTGAAGTAGCGTTTTGCGGGGATCGGCGGCAGTTCGTCGCCAGATGGGGATTTAAGCCGCGGTTCCATCACAAGCCAGTTCAACGTCAGATTTCAGTTTTTGACTGGCATGAAACGTTACTACACGTCGTGCAGTAATTGGAATTTCCTGACCAGTCTTGGGGTTGCGTCCGGGACGTTGCGGTTTGTCGCGCAACTGGAAATTGCCAAAACCGGAAAGCTTCACGCCATCGCCTGTTTCGAGTGCATTGCGGATTTCCTCAAAAAACGCTTCAACCATATCTTTGGCTTCGCGTTTATTGAGGCCAACCCTCTCAAAAAGCAGGTCAGCGAGTTCGGCTTTGGTGAGCGTCATCGTTGTTTTTTCCATCAGGCACGCAGTTGAGCACCGAATGCCCGTTCGAGACAAGACACCAGTTGCTGCATAGCAGCATCAACTTCCGAATCTAGCAAAGTGCGTTGAGTATCTTGCATAACTACCCGGAATGCAAGACTTTTCTTGTTTTCAGGCACCCCTTTGCCGACATAAACATCGAACAATTGAATATCCAGAACCAAGGGAGACAACTGCCCTTTCAGACCGTCCAGCAAAGTTTGCAACTGAAGACTTTGATCCACAACAACGGCAAGATCGCGAATGACTGATGGAAATTTTGAAACCTCGGCATAAGCCGGGACGCTGGCAGCCTTGACTGCGGAAAAATCGAGCTCGAACAAGACTGGCGCAACCGGCAGATCATATTTTTGCACCCACTCCGGATGCAATTCACCGAGGCAGCCAATTTCTTTTCCATCAAACCATACTTTAGCCGAACGCCCCGGATGGAGAGCCGGGTGCGATGTTTTCTCGAAGCGCAAGGTAGCCGGAGCAAGCAAGGCCTCCAAGTCACCTTTGACATCGTAAAAATCAACCTTGCGCGAATCAGCCCCCCAGCTCTCGGGCAAAGCGGTGCCATAGGCCAGGCCAGCCAATTTCCAGGGCTGGTCAAAGCCCACCACCGGCGAACCTGCTGCAACACGGTGAAAACTGCGCCCTGTTTCAAACAGGCGAACACGATTTTGTTTGCGCTTGAGGTTGGTCTGCAAATTTGAAATCAGGCCTCCCAACAACGTCGACCGCATCACAGCCATCTGACTGGCAATCGGATTAGCCAGACGAATCAGGTCAACCTCCTCGATTTTTGCAGCAAAATCAGCCTCCCAGGCCTGTTCGACGAAAGCAAAATTGATTACTTCCTGATAACCACGGTCGACCAGTACCTGACGTACGCGCGCAGCCGGGCGCTGCGCCTCGACTTGCACCATCATCGACATATTGCCGCGCGGTGCAGGCGATGGAATATTGTCATAGCCATGCAGACGAGCGATTTCTTCGATCAGGTCTTCCTCGACCTCGATGTCGAAACGCCAGCTTGGTGGCGTCACCAGGAAATCGTCGCCTTCGCGGACGAATGGCAGCCCAAGGCCGTTGAACAGCGTCGCAATTTGCTCAGGCGAGAACGCCATGCCAATAACACTGGATGCGCGGGCAGAACGCAGACGGACCGGATTGCGCTCAGGTAACCCTGCCTTGGCCTCGACCACAGGACCAGCCGAGCCGCCACAGATGTCGATGATCAACTGGGTCGCGCGCTCAATGGCGCGGCGAGCACCGCCGAAATCGACACCGCGCTCGAAACGGTGGGAAGCATCGGAGCCAAAACCATAACGGCGCGCCCGACCGGCAATCGCCTTGGGGGCAAAAAAGGCAGACTCCAGGAACAACTCTGTTGTTTCCAGTGTGATGCCACTTTCCTCGCCACCCATGATGCCGGCCATGGCCAGCGGTTTGGCGTCGTCGGCAATAACCAGAACATCCGCATCGATCGAAATGATCTGCTCGTTCAGGAGCAGCAGCTTCTCTTCCGGCTTGGCCATACGGGCATGCACGGCGCCATCGAGCTTGGTGTTATCAAAAGCATGCAACGGCTGACCAAGCTCAAGCATCACATAATTGGTGACATCAACCAATGCAGAAATAGAGCGGATACCACTGCGCTCAAGGCGGCGCTTCATCCACTCAGGCGTAGGCGCCTTGGCATCGACATGCTTGAGAACGCGACCGTAATAAAGCGGACAAGCACTTGGCGCCTCAAGGATGACCGAACGCTGATCGGAGATGGTTGCAGCAACTTCCGGCACATTGATCAATTTGGCCTGTGCACCGGCAATCGCCGCAACTTCGCGCGCCACACCGGTCAACGACAGGCAATCGGCCCGATTCGGGGTCAGCTTGAGTTCGAACTGCTGGTCATCAAGTTCGAGATACTGGCGAATCGATTGACCAACCGGAGCATCCACGGGCAAGACTAAAAGACCGGAGGCCTCCTCGGCGATACCAAGCTCCTTGGCCGAGCAGAGCATGCCGGAGGACTCGATCCCACGCACTTTGGCAATCTTGATGGTGAAATCGCCCGGCAACTTGGCACCAGGCAAAGCGCACGGAACACGCAAGCCAACCGCAACGTTAGGGGCGCCGCAGACAATGGTCGTCGGTTCGCCGCGGCCGGTATCAACCTTGCAGACATTCAGGCGATCAGCATCAGGGTGCTTGACGACTTCGAGCACATGACCGACGACAACGTCGTTAAATTGCGGTGCAACCGGTTCCAGGCCCTCGACTTCGAGGCCGGCCATGGTCAGCAGATGGGAAAGTTCCTCGCTCGACAGTTGGGTGTCGACAAGGGTACGCAGCCAGGATTCGGAGAATTTCATGCGAATTGCCTCAGGAAACGGAGGTCACCTTCAAAAAAGAGGCGCAGGTCATTGACGCCGTAGCGCAGCATGGTCAGGCGATCCTGACCGAAGCCGAAAGCAAAACCGGTATATTTTTCCGGATCAATGCCACCCATGCGCAACACATCCGGATGCACCATGCCGCAACCGGCGATTTCCAGCCAGCGACCCTCGAGCGGGCCGCTCATGAAAGCAACGTCGATTTCGGCGGAGGGCTCGGTAAACGGGAAAAAGGAGGGACGGAAGCGAACCTTGAGATCTTCGGTCTCGAAGAAGCTCCTCAGGAAATCCGCAATGACACCCTTGAGGTCGGCAAAGGAAACGCCCTCACCCACCCACAGGCCTTCGACTTGATTGAACATCGGCGAATGCGTCGCATCGGAATCGACACGATAGACGCGACCTGGCGCGATGATGCGGATTTCAGGCATTTTATCGAGTTGACCGTAGCGCTCGACATGCGCCTTCATGTAACGCGCCTGGATCGGACTGGTATGCGTCCGCAGCAACACCTTGTCAGCTACCGTGCCATCCGGGTTCTGCAGATAGAAAGTATCGTGCATCGAACGTGCCGGGTGATCCTCTGGCGTGTTCATTGCGGTGAAATTGAAAAAATCTTCCTCGATCTCGGGACCGTCAGCCACTTCGAAACCAATGGAGCGGAACAGCGACTCGATACGTTCGAGGGTACGTGTAACCGGATGCAAACTACCGCGCGCTTCAGCGCGACCGGGCAGCGTGACATCCAATGCCTCTTCAGCCAAACGAGCCTCGAGCGCAGCTTTGCGAATCGCCTCGCGGCGTTCGTTCAGCGCAGCTTCGACAGCCGTCTTGGCAACATTGATTGCGGCACCGGCAGTTTTTTTCTCTTCGGGCGGCAATTTGCCCAAACCTTTGAGAAGCTCGGTGATCTGGCCGCTCTTGCCGAGAAAACGGGCTTTTACCTGTTCCAGCGCATCCGGGTCAGAAATGGCAGCAAATGCCACTTGGGCTTCGCTAACGATTTGATCAAGAGTATCCATAAACTTTCACCAACAAAACCACCAACAAAACGCACGTTTCAGTGAAGGCTCATATCGGCGTAGCCGACGTGAAGCCGCAAAGCGGCGGCCGAAACTAAAAAAGGAGGCTTGCGCCTCCTTTTTTTGATTACGCTTGAGCTCAGGCGCCGAGCTGTGCCTTGGCTTGAGCAGCCAGAGCAGCAAATGCCGGCTGATCGAAGACGGCCAGATCGGCCAGAACCTTGCGGTCAACTTCGATATTGGCTTTCTTCAGACCGTTCATGAAGGTGCTGTACTTCATGCCCAGCTCACGAGCTGCTGCATTGATACGGGCGATCCACAGGGAACGGAACTGGCGCTTCCTTTGACGACGGTCACGATACTGGTATTGACCAGCCTTCATTACCGCCTGCTTGGCGACGCGATATACGTTCTTGCGACGACCGCGGTAACCCTTGGCCTGAACGAGAATTTTCTTGTGACGCGCGCGCGCCGTTACACCACGTTTAACTCTAGGCATCTTCTATCTCCTTATGCGTAGGGCATCATGGCGCGGACGGATGCGACGTCGCGCTCGTTAACTGCAGCGGAACCGCGCAGATGACGTTTAACTTTGGTGGTCTTCTTGGTCAGAATGTGACGCTTGAAGGCTTGACCGCGCTTGATGCTGCCACCGGCGCGAACGGAGAAACGCTTTTTGGCGCTGCTCTTGGTCTTCATTTTGGGCATTTAGATGCTCCTTAATGACATGCTGTCAGGTGGTTCCCGGCGGGAACGCTTGCTCTACCCGAAGGCACTTATAGGTACTGCTACAACTAATTACTTCTTTTTGGCCGGCCCAATGATCATGATCATCTGGCGCCCTTCCATCTTCGGCATCTGCTCGACCACACCGACTGCTTCGAGGTCTGCCTTAATACGTTCCAGCTGGCGCATACCGAATTCCTGATGCGCCATTTCGCGACCACGGAAGCGAAGGGTCACTTTGACCTTGTCTTCTTCTTCCAGGAAACGCGTCATGTTCCTGAGCTTGATCTGGTAATCGTTTTCGTCGGTACCCGGGCGAAGTTTGATTTCCTTCACCTGCACCTGCTTCTGCTTCAACTTGGCTTCGTGAGCTCGCTTTTGTTCCTGATACTTGAACTTGCCGTAATCCATGATCCGGCAAACCGGCGGCTTGGCCATCGGTGCGATTTCTACGAGATCAACACCTGCTTCTTCTGCCATTTGCAGTGCAGCACGAATATTGACAATGCCGAGTTGTTCGCCTTCAGCGCCCTGGAGACGAATCTCCGGAACCGTGATTTCCTCGTTGAGGCGATGCGCCTTGTTCTGAGCTATGGTAAAACCCCCGAAAACAACAAAAATTAAGCCGTGCCACTCCGCGCCGCGACTTCTTCCTGAAGTCGCTTGATCAAGGCATCTACGGACATTTGTCCAAGATCCTGACCACCGCGAGTACGCACGGCTACCAGTCCGTCCGCTTTTTCCTTATCGCCCACAACGAGCTGATAAGGCAGCCGGTTCAAGCTATGTTCGCGGATTTTATAGGTAATCTTCTCGTTACGCAAATCCGACTCGACCCTGAAGCCCGCCTGATGCAGCTTTTGTGCAACTTCCGCGGCGTAATCGGCCTGTTTTTCAGAAATATTCAGCACAACTGCCTGGGTCGGCGCCAACCACAGTGGCAGCGCACCCGAGAAGTTCTCAATCAAAATACCAATGAAACGCTCCAGCGAACCCAGGATTGCGCGGTGCAACATGACCGGGACTTTGCGCGTATCGTCAGCAGCAACATACTCCGCACCGAGACGACCCGGCATGGAGAAGTCGACCTGCATGGTGCCACACTGCCAGGAACGACCAATCGCATCCTTGATATGGAACTCGATCTTCGGACCATAAAAAGCGCCCTCGCCTGGCAACTCGGTCCATTCGAGTGCGGAAGCACGCAAGCCCTGACGCAACGCATTTTCAGCCTTGTCCCACACCTCGTCGGAGCCGACACGACTCTCCGGACGCAAAGCCAGCTTGACGGCAACGTCATTGAAGCCAAAATCGGCATAGACCTTCTTGACCAGCGCATTGAAGGCGGTCACTTCGGCCTCGATCTGATCTTCGGTACAGAAGATATGGCCATCATCCTGCACGAAGCCGCGCACGCGCATCAAACCATGCAGCGCACCAGTCGGCTCGTTACGATGACACGAACCAAACTCGCCGTAACGCAGCGGCAACTCGCGATAAGAACGCAGATCGGCATTGAATACCTGGACATGACCCGGACAGTTCATCGGCTTGACCGCGTAATCGCGATTTTCCGACGAAGTCGTGAACATGTTGTCCTTGTAATGCTCCCAGTGGCCCGACTTCTCCCACAAAGTCTTGTCGAGAATCTGCGGGCAGCGCACTTCGTGGTAACCGTTATTGCGATAAACGGCACGCATGTATTGCTCGATTTCCTGCCAGACCGCCCAACCCTTGGGGTGCCAGAAAACCAGACCCGGCGCCTCATCCTGCATATGAAATAGATCGAACTGCTTGCCGAGGCGGCGATGATCGCGCTTCTCAGCCTCTTCCAGCATATGCAGATAGGCGTCGAGATCTTCCTTCTTGGCCCAGGCCGTACCGTAGATGCGCTGCAATTGTTCGTTGCGATGATCGCCGCGCCAGTAGGCGCCGGCCACCTTCATCAACTTGAAGACCTTGAGCTTGGCCGTGGTCGGCACGTGCGGGCCGCGACAAAGGTCAACAAAATCACCTTCGCGATAGAGCGAAACCTGTTGATCAGCCGGAATGGCAGCAATCAACTCAGCCTTGTATTTTTCTCCCTGATCAAGGAAGAACTTGACAGCATCGTCGCGCGCCCAGACTTCACGGCTGACCGGAATATCCTTCTTGGCGAGTTCAGCCATGCGCTTTTCAATCGCCACCAAATCTTCCGGCGTAAACGGGCGCTTGTAGGCGAAGTCGTAGTAAAAGCCGTTTTCAATGACCGGACCAATCGTTACCTGGGCATCAGGAAAGAGTTGCTTGACGGCATACGCCAGCAAGTGCGCCGTCGAATGGCGGATCAACTCAAGACCCTCAGCATCGCGATCGGTGACGATGGCCAGATCAGCATCGCGCTCGATCAGGAAAGAAGTATCGACCAGAACGCCATCAACCTTACCCGCCAGTGCAACACGGGCCAGACCGGCACCGATGCTGGCAGCGACTTCGGCAATCGTGACCGCTTGCTCAAATGAACGAATGGAACCGTCGGGCAGTTTGATATTAGGCATGGCAGAACTCTGGACGAAAAAAAAGTGCGGGTATGAGCCGCACTTTTTTGATCAAACGAATGCAAACTCGATTATTAATTCTGAACAGCAAACAGGCTAGTTCGGAAAAACATCAAATTTGCTCCGTTAGGAATTTGGTAGGCGGTATTGGAATCGAACCAACGACCTCCACGATGTCAACGTGGCGCTCTAACCAACTGAGCTAACCGCCTAAAGAGGTGCCCATTATAGACTTAATTTTCCGGACGTCAACACTTTTTTACCAAAGACACTGATTTAGTGCGGCACAACGAGGATTTGAATACCTCAGAGGAACAGAAAAAACTTGCCTGACGAACTCTAATTATCGGATAAACAATAGTTTTTTTGCTTCACCCAGACAGTTGGCATTTCATGCATCAACAAACGGGACAGGCAAAGACCAAGACAGTAATATTCGCTCCCTCAAGTCAAAATACAGTTATCAACCAGGGAAAAACCGTGGAATCAAGAATCACCGAACTCGAAATCAAGATCAGTTACACCGAAGACCTGGTCGATGAACTCAACCGTACCGTCTATCGGCAACAACAGCAGATCGATCTGCTGATCGCCCAGATCAGGGCGCTGCGTGAACAGGTTCAAACAGCCCAACCTAACGAACACCAGCACAGCCTGCGCGACGAAATTCCGCCGCACTATTAATAATGGCGAACGAGCAACCCGGCAACCCGACCACCGTCATCTATCACGCCGACTGCCTTGATGGCTTTGGAGCCGCCTATGCAGCAGCATGCCAGCTTGGCCCGTCAAGCCACTTTCGGCCGATGCACCACGGTCAACCTTGGGAAATGGCCGAAATTGCCGGACATCGGGTTTTCATACTCGATTTCTCATTTCCCCGGGAAGCACTCGAATCGATGGCCGCCATCGCCGCCTCGGTAACCCAGATCGACCATCACGGCACCGCCCGAAAACCGTGGGCCGACCTCCTGACTTGCGATGAAAATGGACTTGAAAGCTACCAGCACGACAAACTGCCGCTCAAGCTGATTTTCGACCTGAACAAATCGGGCGCTCGCCTTGGCTGGGAATATTTCCATCCGGGTAAACCGCTGCCGCTGGCACTTCAGCATATAGAAGACCAGGATCTCTGGCGCTTCGCCCTGCCCGGCACGCACGCCTTTTGCCACGCCCTGCGCCTCCAGCCCTTCGATCTGGCGCATTGGTCTACCTTGCTTACCGAAATCGAGACGACAGAAAGCGTACGCTACGGTGAAATGTTGCTTGCAGGACGTGCCATCGAACATTTTTTCAACAAGGAAATCGATCTGCTGGCCAATAGTCGCCTGGTCATGCCCGCCCGCCTGCGCGGCGAGCCTGTCGATGCCTTGCAGGCGGTCCGTCACGGTCAACCGGTCATCAGTAGCGAAAATCAGAGCTGGCATGCGCTGAGCGGCGTGGCCATCAACGCCAACGGGCTTTTTGCCTCGGAACTCGGCAACCGACTGGCGGAAAAAACAGGCGGTTTTGCACTGATCTGGCAATTGGCCGGCGACGGGGATGCCAAGGTGTCACTACGTTCAAAAGGCAGTCTTGATGTCGCCCGGATTGCCAGTCGTTATAACGGCGGAGGACATCCGAATGCCGCAGGTTTCCGCCTGCCGCTTGCGCAATTTATCACGGAAATACTCGGCCAGCCCTGAAGACTGACCGAGACATCAGGTCAGAATAAAGTTTCTGGCCTGCGGCGCTTCTCCCAGCACATCGGCGCCGACCATTTCGCAGACCGATAACTCGATGGTATGGCACATGGCATCGAGCGCCAGGTCATTGGGCTCGGTACCGAAAGGCTCCTCGATCTGCTCGCCGATAATTTCCAGCGCAAGAAAGGTGTAAGCGACAAAAGTGGCGATCAATGGTGTCAGCCAACCGATGCTGGTTGCCAGGCCAATGGGCAGCAACATGCAATAAACCATCACCGTGCGCGTCATCAAGACACGATAGGTGTAGGGAATCGGCGTGCTGGCAATACGCTCGCAAGCACCTGATGTGTCCCCCAGGACGGTCAGGGTTTTATCGATCGCCAGCCATTGCGTTTCACTCAATGCGCCTTGCCGGGCCGCATCGGCCAGCAAGTCACTCAAGGCACGAAGAATGATTTGCGGCTTGAAAGCAGCCTGATTGACCTGGGAAAGCAAAGGTTCATCGAGCCGCAGGGCAAGATCATGGCTCGCATCGCTCTGGCGCAACTGGTGTTTAAGTGCGAAGGCAAAGGCCGAAACAGCACGGACAACGGACAGCAAAAATACCGGTTTTTGACCGTCGACCGTGACACTCCCCACTTGACGAACCAGAGTGCGCGCGGCAACCAGCAAACCGCCCCACTGCTTGCGCGCCTCCCAGAAACGCTCGTAACTGACCGAGTTGCGAAAACCGAGGAAGATGGCCAGCGCCACGCCCATCAAGGTAAACGGCGGAATGCTCAAGGCCGAATCGGCATGCGCGCCCATCCACCACTCACGACTGAGTACGGCAAGGATGGAAACAAACAGGACCAGCAACAGGCGCCCGATGATGTCCGGCAGGACCGAGCCTCGCCAGACGAAAAGGAGTCGGAACCAATGGTGACGCGGACGGATGATCATGGCGCAGAAACTCTGAACAGAATCAAAAAGGCCGCCAATCCTCGGATTAAAGCGGCCTCTGAAAATTACCATGCCAATCGCAATATGCGACTGGTGCCCAAGAAGGGCCACGTGAACCGCTACAAACCGTCGTTTCAAGGCGACGTGCGTAAAAAATGGGGAGTTTGCTTAAAAATTTCAGCGGGAACCGAACCAAATCAAAAGCTGAAACATGCCCACCACTACTACAACTTCCGGTCATTTTATCAGCCTCCGCCAGCGACGAACGCTATCCAATAAGTGATATTTCGCACAGATCGCCAGTCTGGTAAGGTTTATTGATGAAAAACACTCTCTTACTGGCCAGTATCGTAGTCACCTTGTTTGGCTGCGCATCGCAACCGATGTCGAATGACGAATCGTCGCATATCCCTGCGGAACAGCGCATCAACGGTCGATTGTTCATCTCGTCACCAGGAACATCCGAAGTGACTATCAAGCGCGACAATAGTTTCGGGGTTCCGTGCTCAACAAAGGTGTTCATTGACGGCGCCCCGGTGGCCGATATTTACAAGACAGAAAAGGCCGTTGTCTGGCTACCGCCCGGGGCTTACATCTTAAGCGCCAAGACAAATGGGATTTGCGGGATAAAAACAGGAATCGTCGAGACAGGAATGACTATCAAACTCGGCGAGAAACGATCATTCAGGATTTCTTTAAGTGGCGGCGGAGAACTGAACCTGACACCTACTGCATTCTGACACCGAAATAATTTCCGAAACCCCTTGACTGTTCCGAAATCGGAACTAAAATAGAGGTCATGGAAGCAGCAATGAGTGCAGCTTCCCCACTAAGGAGAGTGAAAATGAAATTGACCGACAAAATCGAACTGATCAAGCAAGCCCACGCCGACACCGCCGGTATCGAATTCGGCCAGCGCAATCTGATCATCGCCAACATTGCCAAGCGTCTTGGCCTGAAGTCATGGATTGGCGACAAGACTTGGGACATCGCACATCCTTCCCGCAAACAGTATCTGATTTCCCTGCCGCAATGACTCCAGCAACCCTCCAGGCGCTACGGCGCCTTTTGTTTTTCTCCCGGCCAGAAGCCGCTGCAATGATCGCCGCGAGCCACGAACGCCCTGCCGGCGTTTCTGATCGCGCATGGCGCATGTGGGAAGATGGCGACAGAGCCACGCCGAACGACGTAGCCGGCAGCATCGACAAGCTGGCCGAGTGGCGTCAATCCGCCATTGACGCGGCCGTAAAACAGATCAGCGCGGCACCGGCAGAAGCCGACATCGCGCTGATCTGGTATGAGTCAATGGACGACTGGGCAACCCTGCCGGGTCGTGAACCGATCCTCTGGCGACCGCAGCAGTCTGTTTGTGCCGCCCTGGTTGCCGAGTTCCCCGGCAGGGTCAAACTTGTGTCGTTTAACGGCCATGCCTTCGCCGAATGGCTGCAGGGCAATCCAGACAACGAAACCGCACGCAGCACCTGGGCGGCGCTGCAGAAATAATCACTCCGGCCAAGCGCCTTCGCAGCGCATCACATCGGCAGCATGTCCTGCAGCTGCAGCTGCCACTTCTCGATATCTTCCTGAGCACTCTTCAAGTAGTCCTGCTGCGGCGGAGGCTGCAGCGCGACAGGCTTCGGCGGTAGCGCCGGACAGGCGCTGGCGGAAATCTCTGGCCGACTTGCGCAAGCGGTCATCAGCAGCGGCAGCAGCAGCGCGAGACAGCGCCAGTTGTTTCTCAGCTTCAATTCGGGCATTGCTCGCATCCTCCAGTTTTTTACGCCAGGCGCGCTCAGTCACAAGCGCGCCCTCCTTCGCCTCGGCCAGCGCCGCCGCATACTCGCCAGCCGCCCGGTCATAACCGATCCGCTGCTGCGCCGCGTTATGTGCGCCCCACCAGACCACCGCCAGCACGACCGCCAGCGCCACAGCGCCGGCCTTGACCAGCCACAGGTATTTATCGGGTATCCAGTCAAGCAAGCTCATGCCTCATCCCTCGAAATCTCACCCGTCGACGACATCATGATCAGCGCCGTGTGGATCGGCAGCGGCACCGAGTCCGGCCAGTAATAGCCGACGACCCTGTCCCGCTTAAATTCGCTGACCTTGACGCGGTTGCCCTGATTACCCCCCAGCACCATCAAATTCCCGCTCGTCGTGCGCCCGACCACGAACCCCACATGCCCACCGCCGGCGCGCTCAAAGACCACGACGCAGCCGTGCTCCGGTGCCGCGAGTGGGCTACCCCAGTCTGCCCACGCCTTGGCGCGCATCCAGTATTTCGGCAGCGGCAAGCCAGCCGTCTTGATGCAATGGGCGACAAAAACGCCACACCAAGGCGTTTCGTCGTCCGACCACCAAGCCGACAACCCCGCCAACCAGCGGGTAATAAAATCATTTGTTTTCGGGCCGGGGATCTCGGCAACACCTTCGTGCTTGCGCGCCTCCACCAACCACACAGGATCAACTGACATGGCCGCAGCCTCCTTTGCTATCGCATGAGCGCCGGGCGCGCGGTGCGTGCCCGGTTTTATAAAACTTGTCAGGCACGCCCTTTTCCCAGTGCTGTGCTGTGACCAGTTGGACGACCGTAATCGCGGCCAGCAACGCCAGGCCAAACAGGTCCGGCACCAACCCCCAGACCAGCGGCGCAGCGATGCCGGCGCAGGCCACCCAGCCGAGCAGCGCAAATGCCAGGCGCACGTCGGTGCGCACTTTCTCGCACGTCTTGCATGCCCGGCAGAACACCGAATACAGCAGCGCCACGCACAGCAGCTCGTGGATCGTCACAATCACATTAAGTGTCATTGCGACTACCCCCCAGGCGCGTCACCAGCGCCTGCAGCGCCGAGCCTGCCGCACCGAAGACCGCCTGCCAGCCATTGCCGAGCGCGCCAATCGCCAGCGCTACCGGGCCAAGCAGTTCGTTGGCCGGGATGGCCCAAAGCCGGTCAATCACCTGTGCGATAAACACCGTCAGCACAACCGCCGTCAGCGTGCAGCGCAGCAGCAGCCACGCGCCATCCGGCTTGGTTTCGGTCTTGTCAGCCAGCAGCGGCCACAATGCGCCGGCCAAGGCAGACAGCACGATCAGCGCGTAAGGCCCGGCCACTGAACCGAGCAGAGAAACAGAAATGATGGTCAGGCCAAGGCCCGTACTCGTCGTTGGCTCAGCCATGCTTATCCTCCTTGACGACGATTCGCCAATCCCCCCCCGCCACGTAATCACTCACCGCCAACCACGAATAATCCAGATCATCCTGCCGCTCGACCTCGCTCTGCCGGTTATCCAGCACCCACCCCTCAATTTCGCAAACCAGGTGCGACTCCCCCGCCTCGGTCAAGCAGAGAACAAACCGCGCCGGCAAACCCTGCGCCCGCGCGTGCATCACGCACAACGACGCGAAATCATCGCAATCCCCGACCACAACCCCCTGCGTCGCCAACTGCTCGCGGATCTCGGCCGGACCAATCCAATACTCAACCTTGCCGAACGCCTTGAGGTCAGCCTGGTAATAAAACTGGTGCTTCGCGGCATGAAAAAGTTGGAAGACAGCGCGAACATCAACAGTCATGACCGCGCTCCCTTGCATCGGAACAGCCAGCCGGCGGAGCCACAATCCGACCGGTGACAAACGGCGTCGGCGCGCAGCCGGCGAGAAAGCCACACAGCAGGATCAACATCGCCACAGCGAGAAGTGCAGCCGTCTGCAGAACGTGAGGCTTTTTCATGACGCCCACACCCGGAATGGATTGGTGGGCGGCGCGGGCAGCAGCACATCACCGAGCGCCGCCCGCTGCTCGTCCGACAACTCGCCCAGCAAGTTCGCGTGACAACCGGGGATCTCGGTCATTTCCGGCACCTCCAGCCCGTTGACCGTGACAACCGCACCGGTCGGCTTGCTGATCGTGCCGATCGTATCCAGCGCAAACCCGCCGGACAGCGCGAATGCCGGCTGCTCACCGACCTGCGTCGGTATGCCTTCGATGATCTCGATCACGGGGACAGTGGCTACAACGAGAATGCCGGCAGCGATCAGCGCGGCTTGCAGGGTGGCCTCATCGGCCGCTTTTAGAAAATGGTTCATGGCTGGCCTATACGGAGAGAGCTTGAAGAGCGGTACCGACAGTCGATTTCGGCAGATATTTGAATCCTGCTTCGCGACCATTGATCATGTTGTCGTACTTGCCGTGCACAAGCCTGCTCACGGCTGGCAGCCCACCGTGCGCAACAGTCGAAACTGGCCCACCATTGAGGCTGATGTACATGTTTGTGGCATCCCACGACACCGCCACTTTGAAACGCTGCCCAGCCACAAATTGGTTCGTCGTCATCACCTCAACCGGCGCATAGGAAAGCCGTTTGGCAAAAGTCACGTACCGGTTCGCGTCGACATAGCAGCCGAATCTGTTTGCGACGGAAGCATCGTCAAATTGGAATAACCCCGGCCAAATGCCGGCGGGCGTAGCGGAGACATCGCCAGTCCAGATGACGGTTCCCTTTTCCGGCTTGAACCATGGTGTTAGCGTTTCGGACGGCGGGCCATCGGCGGCGCGGGTGACTTGAGACGTCGTTGTCGGGATGTAGGGTGAGGCGAATGCGCCAACTTCGAGTTGACATGCACCGACGTATGCGTCGCTCATCACGGCAGATGAACCTTCCCACGCGCCGCTAATAATCGACGCATCGAGAGGGCCGTGCTGCACATTAATGTTTTCGGATGTTTGGCACACCCCAGAGACTATTAACCGGTACAAACCGTTCCCCATGGGGATGCTGGCAGCGGTCAGCCCTGTAAAATTGGTATTGCCGGAATAAGCAATTGCACCTGTCAGCAGGTTAATTACCGCGTCAACGCGGCGAGGGTATCCGCCAATGATTCGGAGAGCGTAATAATTACCGGTTGATTTCGCTTTGGCGTAAATAGATGCCGTGAACGTTGTTCCGGCGGTTGCTGCGAGTGTCGGACCTCCAATATAACTTGATGCGTTTGAAGTTCTGGCGACAGCCTGTAAGGACAAACCAGATTGCTGCAAAGCGTCCAGTACGACGCTGATATTGCCGGGGCAGTTGTTCCAAAAACCCACAACAAAACTGAAGTCATTGCTTTTCAGCAGCAGATTCGTCCGCTGCTCCCAAACCGAAAGCCCCAGCACCTCCCGCACATGCAGCGCCGTGACGCTGCCGCCCGGCGTAAAAGTCACATCCACCGTCCCGCTGCCGGCCGGCGTCTGAATCACGCCCGACGCCGCGCCCATCTGCGAGACATTCACGCCCGCCCCGGCCACGGCCACCGTGCCACCCACGGCCGTGATCGCATAAGTCCGATCCTTCGCCAGCGCCAAGGTCTGCGCACCCGTCCCGGTCGCTAGATTGACCGGCGAATGATCAATACACGGAACGTTCGCTGCGACGGTTTCGATCAATCCCAGCGGATTAACCCGCGTCGCGGCGCTCGGGCGTGAGAAGGTGATGATGTCGGCGAAGTTTTTCGATTGTCGATTCATGCTGAAGGCCTGTTTCAGGAAATCAAGCTCAAGCGAGGCGCGCAGCGCCATGGGCGGCGTTGCGCCGCTAAGCGACAAAGCCAGCGCGAGGCTCATTTCGCGTTGTAGGCGCGAACAGCGCCGGAGGTGAGTTGATAACCGGTGATCTTGCCGAACAGCATGACGCCGGCGGGAATGGTGAGGCCGGTCAGCGCCTGTCCAGCTGCGCCGGTTTCGGTAAAGGCCGAGAATGTCGCGTCAGTCAGCATCTGAACGCATGAAAAATTCCCGGACACGGCGGCCGTATTGGTCGTGACAGTGACGCCGAAGCTGCCGGTCTTGTCGGCCGTTGGCATCGGTGTCGCCTGCGTAACAGGGCCTTCTTTAGTGTGGATCGGCTGAGTCATTAGGGTTGCTCCTGTTGCCCGCCTGCGGGCATGTCTTTGGTTGATACGTCGTTGGCTGCGTCGCTAGAGAACTTCAGCCCTTTTTCTGCGGCCTGTTTCCGCCAGTTGTCGATCTGCTCAAGCACATCGCGCGGGTTGGCGCCGCGCTTGCGAATCACTTCAACTTCGCTGGCAAAGCCATCGTTGGTCAGTTGGTTCCAGGCCTTGGCTTCCTTGAGCGGATCGATCCACGGCATGCTCTGGGCGATGAACAACGCGTCGTCGGCGCTGTCTGGCACCACATCTGCCGGGCGAGGCACAACGCCGGAAAGGCGCGCAGCCTCTACAAATCGTTCCCAGACTGGCTGCACAAACAGGCCGGTGAATTCATCGGCCAACGTGGCGTAGTGAACCCACTGCTCGACCAGTTCCTGTCGCTGGCTTGAATACGTGCCGTCGTAGTCGCGGCTGATGCTCGAATAACTGCCGCCCAGGCCGGCAGCCACAGCGCGCAACTGCCCCTGACGGAAGGTGACCACGTTCGGGTTCGGGCGCTTGGAGTCGATCAGTCCAATTTCTTCGCCCATGCCGAGGTTGTCGATGATCATGCCGGGCTGGAATGCAATCTCGCGCGGCAGCGGGTTGCCTTCGCTGTCCTTTTCAAGTCCGTCCGGGCTGTAGAGGTCGGGCGTTCCTTTGCGGATGAACCCTGTCAGCATCGCGGCAATCTTGGCGGCGACACGCTCAGACTCTTCGTAGTCCTTGATGTCTTCGAGCCGGGTAATCACGCTGGCAAACTCGGAAACGCCGCGCACCTGGTGCATGCGATCTATCGCGGCAATATGGAGCATGTTGCTGGCTGCGACTCGCTTCAAATCGCCAATGCCCTGCCCGGCAACCCATTCACCCGGGTGCTGTTTGTGTACCCAGAATGCAACCGTCTTGCCCCAGGCGTTGAGCTCGACGCCCTGCCGAATCCTGTCGCCGTTGTTGTGGTGCATCGGGACCATGTCCGGCTCCATCAACTCCAGCGAAAATGGCACTCTGGTGCCGTGGTCAAGGCTTGGAATCTGGCCGATGATGGTCTGGGCAAACGCTTCGCCATCGCGCAGCCAGGTGCGCGCAACAAGACGCTGCGCACGCGCCCAGTGGTGCCGGTGGGTAACTTCCGGTTTCTTGCACCAATCGCGATAAGCGGAGCGCAAGGCCGCTGCATATTCGGCGTGAATAGTGCCATCGGCGCGGCGCGGTTGCGGCTCAATGCCAATGCCGCTCGGGCCGACCACGTTATTGACCAGCACCCGAAGCGCACCGCGGGCAATATCGTGATTTTGCTCAAGATGCCGTGCCTGAACGCGTACAGGAACCGCGCCGCGCTGCACATCATTGTTCGCACTGCCAGTATCCCGATGGAACTTGCGCAAGCGCCCGGGGCGGCCAGCTTCATACGCACCGAGAACGCCGCGTGCCGCCCGACGCTTCAGGCCGGCGACAGGCGAAAAGAACTCAATGATTGCGTCGACCGGGTTTTTCATCCGTCGAGCCTCGCCACAGAAAAGGTGGCGCCGCCAATCCGATTGGTCACCTTGGCGGCCGACGGGCTAGCCTCTTGGCGCACCCGGGCTTCCCATTCCTGCCGCCCTTTGCGGATCTCGGAGAGGTCTTCCATGCGCAGCATGCGGTCACCCCAGCGGGCTTCCTTGCCGTCAAGAATGGCCTGCTCGGCGGCCATGTATTTCGCGAGCATGTCGGTGGCTGTACTCATGCTCGCACGGTACAGACCGGCCTGTTTCAAGTTCAGGGACGGATGAAACAAAAACCCCGCCGAAGCGGGGTTTTGTTCAGCCCTGGTAATTGCGCACGATCACCGCGTAACTCACCTTCAGCGGCCATCCGATTTCAATGCAGTGTTTGATGCCGCCCGAGCCCTCGGCGATGCTCAATGCCTTCACGGCGCTGATGTAGATCTTGTCGCCGCTCGTCGCATCGCCCTTATCCCAGCGCGTGAAGTTGCGCACCGCAATGATCGCGTGGCCGTCCGATCCGGTATCGGCAATCGTGTGGGTTTTGTAGGTTGCCCGGCCAGAGGCGGTTACGCCGTCGCGTTCCTTGACGGTGCTGCCCGGTGCCAGCACCGCCTGAAACACCCGCTTCCAGTAGATGGGCGTCCAGTTCGCGCCCCATCCGGCGACCAGCGACTGGTGAAACTCGTTGATCTGCGGCGCAACGTCTTCAACCAGCGTCGGCAAGACAATCAGATCGGCAAAGTCGTAAGCGCGGTCAAGCGTCACTTCAATGCCGTAGGTGCCATCGGCGTTCAGCGTGGTCGGCATCCATGCCTCGCCCATCGCGACAATTGTGCCGATATTGGCCGAAATGACCGTGCTCTTTGCACCGTCTCCGCTCGTGACCTTCAAGCCGTAATTCCCTGTTGAAAGCAGGCCGAGTTTGACGCGCTCCTGCCCCATCGGGTCATTCACCCGCAGCCTTTTGGCATCCAGATCGAAGTCGACTGCGTTATCCGCCGAATGCATCCGCCCGGCGATGATTTCGCCCAGGTTGGCAACAATGGCCGAGAGGCTGGCCACGCTGATGTGCTCGGCTTGCACCGCGCCGGTATTGACGGTGATCTGGCCGCTCAGTTGCAGCCCATCTTTGCCCCACACGTCGTAAGCCCCACAGCGGATGTACCAGACCTTGTTCGGCTCCAGCGGCAACTGGCGCAACGCGCTTTTGCCTTCGTAGATCAAATTGGCCGGGCCAGGCGTGAAACCGTTTGTTTTCGAGGCATAGACCACATAACCGGCCACATCCTCAGCGCTCGGCGGCTGGCACGACCACAGCGCGCCCTGCGCCATGCTCACCAACTGGATGTTGTTGAGTTGGCCGATGGCCGGGTTGCTCACAGAAAGGGAGGAAGTTTCACCCACCCCAACACCAACCGGCGTCACGCGGATCTCGAAAGCCCGCCACGGCCCGCCGTCCTGCATGGCGTCCTCGACCGTATAGACAAAGCGCGTCGCGGTAATCGTCACCTCCCGACGCTTTACCCCGCCCTGCCACACCTCGCAGCGGTAGCCGCTGGCCCGAGCCGCCGGCGACCACTTCGTAGCGGCTTCCGATCCGGTGAACGGCGATTCAAGCGCCAGATCGACCAGGCCGCCGGGTGCTGAGACGGTGGCCCCGGAGGTGCCATGCCACTGCACCCACGGTCCACGCAGCAGGCCGACCGCCGCGACGCGAATATCCAGATACTGCCCGGCAGGAATACCGCTCACCGCCAGACTGGTACCCACCGGCTCACCTTCCCGCCGCCAGTTCATGCCGTCCGTCGTCGATTCGACGTAGTAATGGTCTGCCCCCTCGGCGGCCGGCCAGCTTGCCAGCTGCATGGGCGCAGAGGGAATACCCAGTTCGACCACATGCAGGCCTCTGACCACAGGCGCAGCCGGAATGACTGGCAGCGGGTCGGTGCCGCTGTCCGGCAAAGTGCCGGCGGCTTGATGCACCCGCTCATCATCGACCACGAATTCAATTTCGACGCCGTAGCCTTTCTTCGGGCTGATCCGCCGGACTAGCGCCGGCTTCTCCATCTGATTGGCCGGGCCGAAGGTGTAGCGCGTGCGCTCTCGCTTGATGCCCGCCGTTTCCGGCACAAAACCGGGGTTGACCGCGAGAATCACCCGATGGCTGTCGCTATGCTGGCTGACCTGAAACGGCACAGTCGGTGCGCCGTTTTTCTGCACCAGTCGAATGTAATGGTTCTGGCCGGATGTCCAGCGCGGCGGCTCGGACAATGTTGCGGTCAACGTGGCCGCATCCCAGCCGATCACATCGCCGCTTTGCCCCCAGCTGGGCACATCGTGGCAAATGCCGATCAGGTCGCCGTAGCGCGGCAAATAGCCCTCGGCCTCGGTTTCAAACTTGCCGATCCGCCGCCGATATCGGCCCTCGTTGGCAATGTGCGTGCCTTCGTCGATCACCTGTCGGCGCTGCACCATGCCGAACATATTGATGTCCTGCAGCTTGGCGGCCGCGCTGCCGGCGGCAGCACACACCACGTCGCGCTGCTTCCAGTACCGCTCATCGAAATACGTGGCGCGAATGGCGTCCGACGTGTCAGTCACGGCCGGCACATAGCTCATCGAAAACGAACCGGGCTTGATGTTGCGCGGCTGAAAAATGGCCGTTGGCAACGTTTGCGGCTGATCGCGCCAGAAGCGCACCTGACCAGCCTGCTGATACCACTTTGCACGCCCGGACCGGCATGCCACGGTCAACCCTTCGCCAACAGTCATTTTGCTATCCAGCCGGGCATCGAAGGTATCTCCGCGCGCCGTCCAGACCGCATTCAGGGCATACAGCCCGGCCAGGTCATACCGGTCATCGGCCATGTTCGCGCCGTAGCTGGCGCGGCAAATATCGGCAATCGCCCAGGCAATGCTGCGCGTGGCCACCGGTGCGGACCAACCGGTCGACGGGTGCCAGGTCGGCAACATGCGAGTCGCCGTCAAGTTGATCTTGCGGCTCGCCTGCTGCGAAAGCTGGTCAGTCGCCTTGATCCGCACGGCCAGTCTGGTAACCCCGCCGGCATCGCTTTCTTCGGGCAGATAAGCCCGCAGGCCGCCCCAATACACGGCGTTCGCCGCACGGCTGCGCGTGTCCTTGGCATTGGTGCGAATCGCCCTGATCTGGTAACGCGCCGGTGCCACCGCATAACGGTAGCTCTTGCGGATAGCGGTATTGGTCGCGCCGCTGATTGTCTCGGTACCGAGTACGATCCAGCCGCCGACCGGGTCGCCCATATCATCAACTGCCTGAGCCTCGAAACGCACAGTCACCGAACTGCCATCCAGCCCGCCCTGGTCATTGGCGTAATACAGGCCGCTCGGGCAACCCAGATCAAGGCCGATATAGTTGGCTACCTCGCCGGCCGCGCCGACGATGAAAGGCCCGGCCGCACTGGCCGTCACCAGTTCAACGCCGGTCACCGCATCCGACTGCACCACCGCCGAGGGGAACAGGGTCACCACCTGGCCGGGGCCGACAATCTCGGTTGTCACCCCGTCAAAGTTCTGAATCGGTGTGTCCTCGATGCGAATTTCTTCAACCTCGTAAGCGCCCTGACCGACGACGAACAACTGGTACAGATACTGGTCGTTGTCGCTGTATTCCTGATACGGCGTCGCGCCGTAATCCGGAAAGGCAATGTGCCGGCCGTAATGCACGGGGATCGGCTGCTCAAGGCGTGCCGCATTGCCCTGCGCGCCGATGGTGTAGGTCGGCGAAGCCGCCGCCATATCCATGCTCTGCTGCACCATCGAGGGCATTTTCGGGGTTGGCGTCATGGCCGAGATGGCGGCGCCGACCAATGTGGTGATCAACCACGTGTAGTCACCGGTATAAATCCCGTAAATCGCGGCCACAATGACGATCAGCCATTTTTGAATCCCACCGCCACCTCTTGGCCGGGCAATGAAAACAATCACATCCCCATGTTTGACGCGCCGGCCCCAGCCTTTTCTGAGCAAGGGCTTCCCGTTGTAGATGCAGATCACCGGAAAATCCGATTTCGGGCAGAGCGCCGATATCTTGCGGTTTTTCGGGATGTGCTCGACCGACCGTTCAAGCGGATCGAACGGGTTGATTTCCTTGATCAGCGTGGGCATGACTCACCCTCAAAGCGATAAAACCGCACATCTGAGAAATCATCGGTGATACGGCTCAACGGCGTGGCCATTACGCCGAACGGCTCATCGCAGTGCAGCACACGGCCGCCGTCGATATCGATCCAGACGCCGACATGGCCGGGGTTCTTGGTGCTGGCCATCCGCACACCATCGCCTTCCTGCAGTTCATCGCGGGTGATCTCGCGCCAGGCTAAACGGTGCGGGTGCGTCTCCAGCAATTTTGCCTTGGTCAACGCCCGGTAATCGCTGACAGTGACTTGTGGAATATCCCGCCCGAACTGCTCGCGCTGCACGGTTCGGAAAAAACCCCAGCAATCATGCTCGGCACGCTGCCAGGCACGGCCCATATACTTCATGGCCCAGTGCATCATCGCACCAGCCCCGGAAAGCGGCGCGGCGTGTAAAGCTCGGAAGGGAAAGGCCGGTTGGCGATCTCGCCGAATCCAATGCGCAGCGTGACGCGCACATCCTCAACTGAAATATTACGCACCTCACCCGGAACATTGCGGCCAGCCGGTGCGCTCAGATCGTCTGACCGAAAGGTGCGCATCGTGACAGACAAGGCATCGGCGCTGTCGGAGATTGCATCCAGTGCTTCGGCAATTTCAGCGGATGCACCGTCGACCGTAATCACCACCTCGGGCAAGCCTTGCGCATTGACTTCAGCCCCAACGCTTTCGAAAGCAAAGCGGGTGAACGTCACCGTTTCGGCAGTTTCCAGCGTAGCGGTCAGGTCGGCATAGTCGTTGACCAGCCGCAGCGGCGCATCGAAATCCGCGTGGTCGATCTGGATCGTCTCGAAAACAACAAGGTTGGTCGGGCATACCGCCCATGCTTCTTTCAGCGCCTCGGTCATCAAATCACTCATCCTGCTACCTCATAAATTTGGGCCAGGAAGTCGAGCACCAGCGTGGGCTCGTCATCCGGCCAGAAGTCGGTCAGTTGGCCGCGCGGCATGGCGTCCACTTCAAGTTCTGCCGTCACTTCCCACAGCCCATTGCTCAACGGTTTGGCTTTGTACGGCCCTTGCTCGCTATCGACAAAACGGCATTGCACCGTCACCATCCCGGTGCCGTTTTTCTGTGGCGCGGTAAACCAGCCAGCGCCCTCATCGACTGAGTTGTCGAACCACCACTCGAAATAGCCGAACTGCTTTTGATCGAGAATCCAGCGCTGCGGGATATGTGTCGGAACCCGGGTAAAACGTCGCCGTACCCGCGCCGGGCCGGCTTCCATCGGCGTTCTTGCCGTGCTGCTCTTGCGCTTGAGTTCGTAGCCGTCGAGGCACGAAACCGGCATGAAATCAGGCCAGATACTCATCCGTAGGCTCCGTTCGCGCGATTGATGTTGTATTGACGCTGCATGGTCTGGGCGAATTTGCCGTCACGGGTTACGTCGCTGGTTACGACATGCAGCACCATGCCTTCAAAATCGAACTCGGTATTCGCCGAGTCAATCTGCTGCTCGGTGCCGTTGTTCTCGATCACGACTCGAATCGAGCCGATTCCCTGATTGGCTGACTGCTGACCGCCCTGCGCCCTAACCCCAAGCCGACCAGATGAATCCCGCGCCAGCGGCATCACTGCCTCATCGCCCGCCTCGCCCATCACGCCGAACTTGCTGCCGTTCGCAAACTTGAAGAAAGTCGGCTCGCTGAAAATCTTGTTGGTGAAGGTGCCACCGTTGGCGAAGGCATGCAGGCCGGAAGCGCCGAATGCACCGCCCTTCGCAAAGCCGCCCATACCGGCGCTGTTGATGTCGGCACCGACAGCAGATTCCGAGGCGGTTTGCGGTCCACCACTGCCAGCACCACCGCTGAAATACGACCCAATCATGCTGAGCGCAGCGCTGAACCACTTGCCGGACGACGAAGTGACCTGGGCGGCAGCAGCCTGCATCTGGATTCTGATCAGCTGAGAAACGAAGGTGCTGGCCATGTCTGTGAAACTGACCTTTTGCCCCATGGCGAACTTGGTTCCGGCATCGGCCATGGCATTGGTCGAGGCGACAAATACTGTTTCTGCCGTCTTTGCCGCGTTGGTCGCCTCGTCTTGATAGCGCTGGAATGTCTTGGTGAACCCATACTCGAACGACCGAGACCGATCGTAGCTCTCGCTCGTGGCCGCTGAGACGCGCTCGATCTGGGATGCCAGTTCACCCTCGGCATCGGCCAGTGCCTTGGTCTTGGCGATGCCGTCCGGCATGTTCTTGATGATGTCGTTGCGGACCTTGGCGCCGTCGTCTTCGACCTTATACAAAGCCTCGGCAACAACCCTCTGGCGCTCGGTCATCAGCGACAGTTCAGATTCACGATTGATCCGCTCAACAACAACCTGGTTCTGCCGCTGGTATTCCTTGATCAGTTCTGCCGGCCGGGTGTTTGTTTCCTCGACGTCGCGCTGGTACTGCTTTTCCAGCATGACGATCTCGCGCAGGATTTCGCGCTGCCGCTCCATGAGTTGCAGTTTTTGAGCCGGCTCAAGTGCGCCCTTATCGATACGCCCCTGAATGGCGCCATACTCACTGCCCAGGCTGGCTGCATTGGTGCTGTACTTGCGAGCCAGCGATTCATCAATGCCGATTTCCTTGCGCTTGAACAGGCTGTCAATTTCATCCAGCGAATCCTTGGCGCCCTGCTTCGCACCCTTGATGCGCGAATTCATCGCCACATCAAGCGCCGATTTGTCATCGCCGCCGACGTATTTTTTCCGGATTTCAGCAATTCGCTTCTGAATCTCAAGCTCGCTGATGCCGGCCGCCAGCCCATTTTGACGGGCCTTGGCAACTTCCTGCTCCATGCGCTGACGGTTGCTCTGAAAGGCTTCTCCGTCGCGCAGCCACTTGATACCGGCTTCGTCCTTCGCGTTCTGATCAGCCTTGGCTTTGGTGACGTTATTTTCTGCAGCAACCCGCTTCTCAATGGCGGCCTGCTGTTCCAGCAACGCATTCAGTTCATCGTTCGTTACTTTGTAGGCGCGACTTCCCGGATCGAAGCGAGCTACGCCGGAGCGCTTCAGTTCGATCATGTTCTTCAGGCGCACCAGCTGGTCCTGATCGGATTCCTTGCGCCCTACCCCAAGCATGGTGTCCCAGGCGGACTTGGCCGAGCCAATGACCGAGTTCCACGCCTTTTCCAGCGTGCCGAGTTCACCGATCAAGCCCTTGCTGCGCTCGATCATTGCGTCGGCGAATGTGTTTTGGGCCAGCGCGGCCGCCTGCGTCATTTTGCCCTGCTCTTCCAGAGCCTTGATCTGGGCGTAAACGCTGGCAGTCAGGTAGTGATACTGGGTGTTCAGCCGAGCCGAAGCATCAACCGGCGATTTGCCCAGTTCGGCAAACTGCTTGACCGTTTCTTCAGACGCCTGAACGCCTGATTTTTCAAGGTAGATGGCGGCCTTGGCCACCTTGTCGAGCGCCCCTTCAGCAACCGACCCTGTCGAAACCAGCGAGGCAACTGCACCGGATACAGAGCCGTAGGTTGATTTCGTTGAATCGGCGATGCCCTTGACCCGCTCACCCATCTGGCCAGTAGTCAGGCCCATGGCATTGCCGGTCATCGTGACAGCCTTGGACATCGCCTTGGCTTCTTCCCCGGCCTGGTAATAGGCATATCCAATCGCAGCGGCAGCAGCTGCACCCGCGGTCATCGGGTTGATCATCCCGAGCACGTAACCGCCCAGTGCTTTGGCCGCAGCGCCGGCCCCGCCAAACATATCCTTGAGTTGGCCGCCCTGCTGCATGAACACTGTCATCGGGCTTTGGCCTGAGGTCAGCGAGGTGATGATGTCTGTGAACTGGGCTGGAACGTTTCTCAGCGCAGCATTCATCTGCGCTGACGACTGGCCGACCTTCTCCATCTCGCTTGAGACTTTCGAGAAGTGCGCAGCCGTACCGGTGGCCGATGTCTTTGCAGCAGCCTCGGTCTTGCCGAGCAGGCCAACCAAGCCATTCAGCGTAGTTTCAACCTGGCCGAACCCTTCTACAACAAGAGGAATTCTGATTTTATCGGTCATTCAAAACTCGCAAGACTTCCTGTTCGGCGATTCGAAGCCCGTGAAATACCGAGCTTTCGTCACGATCGGCCACGCCGATCTGTTTCATCACAAATGGCAAGACGCTGTAATCCAGCCCTAACGGCTCACCCTTCATTCCACCAACCCGCCACTGCGTCTGCATGGCCAACAACAGACTCAGCGGCGCGTCGTTCTCTGGCCACAGATCAAAAACAGCATGCCTTCCTGCATTCACAACCTGCTTGATGTCTTCCGCGCTCGCACCAAATGCTTCGAGGGCAGCAACCAGGCCATCTTTGTCGTCGCGGCCGCCACTAAGCCAGTAGCGGACGGCCGCTTTCAGTTTTTTACCGGGGCCTTGTAGATTTCGTCCCAGAATGCATCGAACAGCCCTTGTGTCGCGGTCGGGTAGTCATTCAGCAACTCTTCGAGCTTCTGAGGGCTGAAGGCCACATCGGCTTCCCGCCAGTCATTGACGATCTCAGTGAGTGCTTCAAGGTTCGTTTTGTTCGGCAGCGAGTCCGAGTACGCCTTGCGCTGCTCATGATCGAAATAGCGGAACTCGATATCGAGCTTGCCAGTGCCCTGACCGGGAACATGGATCAAGGCGGGCGCCCAGAAGGTTGGAGCGGGTTTGATCTTGAACATATCAGTGCACCACCAGCTTGATTTCGTCGTTGCCAGAGGCCGGAACGACACGCATATCGAAGCCGATCATCAATTTTCCATTGACATCCTGCTTGCTCGGATTGACCAGCTGAACCGCCGGCATGAACAACATGACCTTGCCGCCAGGCACCGTACCGTGCATCAGGCCGATTGCCTGAACTGCATTGCTCCGGACCGACGCCATAAAGCTCACTTCCTGCGCGGCAGTCAGGTCAAGCTGCACCTTGCCGTTGGCTTCTCGGTTGGTGATCTCGACCGTTTCGCCACCCAGCAGCGGCGTATGGCTGACTGAATTACCGAGCGATACTTCAAGCCCTTGCGACGGGTAGCCAAGACCACCAGTCAACGTGGGCGTGGCAGCGGTGTAAGTGCAGCCAAAAGTCACATCGCCAGTATTGGCCTCGGTGACGACCAGCGGCGTTTTGAACCCGGACAAAGCCAGTGCAGCAGGCGTTGCCGCAGACAGGCCACCATCAAGCCCTTGCAGCTTGAATGCCATCGCCGGGCGGCCGCCACTGTTCAGCTTGAACGTAACGTCGCCGCGACAGCCCTTGGCGACGTGCTTGACGCCATCGCTGAAGTAATAGACCGATACCGAATCAACGACCGGCGTCAGCAGGTTGTATTCAGTGCGAACGCCCGCCGAGACAGTCTCGGAGAACCCGCAAGCCTTCAGCAGCGGGCCATAGGCCGGCGCAGTGCCGGCCGCGCCGGAGCCTGCCAACTCAACCTCAAAGCTGAGTTCAATGTACGAAGCGCCGAGCAATTCTTCGGACCCGCCCAGATACGGACGAATCAGATCGCGCTTGACGTTTTGTGCTGCCAGCGGCGTGATCTGCGCATTGGACACGAGCAGGGCATTGGTTGCCTCGGACGGCGTCGCATCGGTACCGTAGGTCGATTCAAGCTTGGCCAGGATGGCTGTATTTCGAGTGTAACGACCCATGACTTACTCCTTGACGGGCTTTTCAGTCTTCGCAGGCTGTTCTGCCGGCGCAGGCTTGTTGTTGGATGGTTCGCCAGGACGGCGCGGTGCGTTGTTTTCGGCCATGGGACGCCTCAAAGTTCTCGATAAATGATCTGGATTCGCAGCGTGACTTCTGCGTCGTCGTAGTTTTCAAATGCCCAGTCGACACGTCGGGCTGGCATGACCTGAACGTCGCTGCCCAGCCCAAGCGTGGGCGATGCTTTCAAAATCCCCAGCACATCTGCCAGCACGCTGTCGGCGGCCTGATCAGGCGTTTCACCGGTGGCGTAAATGGCGATAGACGCGGTGAGATTCCAGTCGGAATAGCCCAGCGTTTCACCTTGGTCTTCATCTGCATCCGGACGAATCACAATCGCCGGCAAGGCCGGAAACTGCTCACGGCGGGATCGATAAACACGGCCGGAACATAAGCCGGACAAAGCCTGTTTCAGGGCGGCAAGGACAACTTCACGCTGACTCATTTGAGCCTCGCCACCAGGGCGCCGCGACCGTCCGGCATGACCGATGCGACCCGATATTCAGTGCCGGATATCGACACAACAGAATCAACTGACAGCGCTACAGACTCGGCACAGGAGAACGTAGGCGCGGTATCCGGCACAAGATCGCCAAAGGCAGCGTCAGGAATTTCATCAAAAGTGCCGTCGACCGCAACGCCGTCGATCATCGCTGTCACATTGGCAAACTTCGCCAGACAGGCAGACTTGATGCGCGACTGCATTGCGGCAAACGGCGACGGCATGGTTTAGCCGTTCAGCTTGAGGTTGACCGTGGCATCACCGCCGGCAGCTGCAGCGGCGGCGAAGCCAGCCAGCGTATTGCTGCCTACAGTCGTGGTCAGGTAGTTGTTGGCGGCATCCCAGTACAGCAGATCGCCTTGAGCCGGCGCATCGCCCGCTTTCTTGGCAATGGCGTAGACGCCGGTAACTGCGACGGAGCCGACAGCGCCTGCCGCAATGGCGACCAGCGCGACGGCAAGGCGCTTGCCGACCAGTAATACCTGGCCATTGGTCACCGCAGAGCCTGCGGTGTAGTCAAGGACGTTGCCCGGTTGAACGTATTTCGAAGTCATTTTTGATTCTCCTGGTGTTCAGCAATGGGGCCGGCGTACCGGCCCCGTCTGGTTAGGCGCCGGCCGAGGTCACAGCACCGCGATAGTCGATCGCGCCGATGCCGTAATCGAGGCGCACCTTGTAGCGCGCACCATCAACCGTGAAGCCCTGCTCCATTTCGAGGTACGGATCCTGATTGCCATCGAGGAAGGCCACCTCGATCACCGGCGCATCCATCGCATCGGCAAAGGAGTAGAAGCGCGTGCCGGATAGGCGGGCGGTATCAACGATGTCGCTGTACTGGCCGCGAACCTTGTTCGGCTTCTGGAGTTTGTTGGCGGTATCCGGATCAAACTCGGCGCCGTTGATCACAACGGCATCGCCCTTGGCTGCGGTCGGCACCAGCAGAACGCTCGGACGCAGATCGAGGAAGTCATTGCCGCCAACATTCTTCTGCAGCGCGAACTTGACGCGTACGTCATCGAACACGGAAGAAGAGATCGCGCCGGTAGCAGAAATGTTGCCGTGCGAGGCGTGGAACAGGGTTTGACCATCCTCCAGCAACGGGCCAAGACCGGAATTCAGCGCGAGCAGCGCATACACATCAGCTTCGATCGTGCGCTTGGCAGCGCGGGCCAACATCTGTGCAAGGCCGATGAAGGCGCCCAGATCATCATTGATGATGGCTTGGCGGCTGATGTTGATGATGTTGCCCTTGGTGCCGGCCTTGATCTTGGCGCGTTCACCATCCGGAATCGACTTGTTCTTGAATTCGCCGAGTTCGTTCAGCGCATCCAGATTGCCCAGCGAACCAACGCGATAGCGCGGATGGTCACGGAAATCGGAGACAGAGCCCGTCGAGCAGAAGCGCGACCAGGTATCGGGCGCCGTGGCATAAGCAGCCTGCAGCGTCTTGTGCATGGCGTTTTCCAGAAGAATCGGGAAATCGCTCGTGCCCTGGGTGAAAGCCGAGGCCACAATCTGCATCTTGTCCATGCCATCCGTGCGGATGCCAGCACGAGCCAGCGCGGCGCGGGCCATGTCGAGCAGGGAGTGGGCACGGAACGGGTTCGAGCCGTGCGCCCGGATTTTTTCACCCTTGCTGTTGCGAATGCCGGCGCGGGCTAGAATCGCTTCAACACCGGCTTCGCGCAGCTTGTCAGTTTCGTCAGCGACCGTCACGACATGGTGACCGGCCAGCGGGCTGGACTTGCTGCCCAGGTGAGCCAAGAGCTTGGCGTTGGCGGCCGTTTCATCGCAGCCGGAATCGTTCTGGCACTGCGTCATCAGTGCATTGACGCCTTCGTGCGATGCGAACGCGCCGAAGGAAGCAGCGATGGCGACACGACGAGACTGATCTGCGGCCAATACAGCGGCCTTGATCTCGTCTTCGGTTTTGGCGGTCGGTTGCGGAGCCGCCGGATTCGGATGAGGCATGGATTTCTCCTGAAAGGTTGCGGCGGCTGCCGCAGGGGTGTCTTCCGGTGCAGCCGGATGACGAAAACGGGCGATGGCTTCCGCCGAAACAACGGCGGAGGCAGAAATGGGCAGCGCCGAGACAACGGCGTCGACAAAGCCTTCTTTCAAGGCTTCTTCTGCGGTGTAGTAGTGGTCGACGCCATCGGTCAGCAGGGCCAGCATTTCGTCCTGCGGGCGGCCGGTCTTGGCGGCATAGCTGGTGCTCATGGCTGAAGCCCAGGTATCGAGCACATCGGCGGTTTCGCGCAACTGCTCACTATTGCCGCCGGCATACGTCCAGGGCGCATGAATCATGAGCAGTGCGTTGTCTGCGATCTCGACGGTATCGCCTGCCATGGCGATCAGGCTGGCAATGGACATGGCCATGCCGTCGATACAGGTTGTGACCGTCGCTTTGTGGCGCTTGAGTGCGTTGTAGATTGCCAGGCCGTCAGGAACAGACCCGCCCACAGAGTTAATGCGGACAGTCAGTTGCTCGACATCGAGCGCGGCGATTTCCTTGACGAAATCCTTGGCGGCAATGGTTTCGCCGTACCAGCTTTCGCCGATATCGCCGTAAATGAAGACTTCGGCACTGCTGCCCTGCCCGGCCTGAGCGCGGGGAGCGCGAATGCTGAACCAGCCTTTTTGTGATTGCGACATGCTCGCCTCGTGTTGAATAACTGAGGCGAGTGTCTTGTTTTCACTGTTTCAAGTTCAGGGACGGATGAAACTATCTTCGGCCCAGTGCGCGATAAACCGTAAGCCGGCCGATTCCCCACCGGCGGCAGATTTCGGCCATGTTGCGGCCGTTGAAATCGCGCCGGATGGCGTTGTCGCGCTCGTGACGCTCGCGCACACTGAGCGTTTTGGCGATGTAGATCGATTCACCAGGAAAACGGCGGCGCAGGCCGCGCATCAGCGCGTCGGCAAGCTGGCTGGCTTCTATCTCCGGGATGGTGGCTTCTTCGATGAGAATGCCGGTCAGCTCGGCATGCAGCGCAACAGCATTGTCGGTATCGATGACAGACGATGTAGTGTTCATAGACGGCTATTCCAGTCGTTACTGCCCACCGGCAAGGATTTTGCCCTTGGCGCCGGTGCGGCGGCACGTTGCTCCCTAGTGACTGGCTCCGTTGTCGGTACGTTGCCGACTTCGGTTATTTTTTGATGCTTGAAGGCCGTTATTTTAGCCTCCATTCGGTCCCATTCAGCGCGCGTGGCGCGGTGCAGGCGAAGTTCTGGGTGATGCGCGGCGGCGTAGGCATAGACCCAGGTGTCCAGCGGCTCATTGCGGGCACCACGCTTTTTTTCGAAGCGGTTTTTGCTCGGGTTGTACTGCTCTGAGATCAGGCCGGCGAAATATTCGGATGGCAATTGATCGCTGAAATGAACCAGCCTGGCGTCCTGCGCCTTATCGGCGTCGGTCGACAGCCTTGAGTACAGCAGGTGCTTAATGCCGACGGTGCCAACGTGCTGGATGAGCACGCCGCGCTTGTCGTAGCGGCCCCGCCAATCGACATCCTGCATCTTGCCTTTTGAAAGTACCGGTGCATTGTTCGGCACCGCGCCAAAGATAGCCAGCGAACGGCGAATTTTGTGGATTTTCTCGGCGCTGGATGGATCGACCACACCGGAGCGCACGAAATGTTTGACCGCCTCGGTGCGGTGGCCACCGGCGTCGATACAGGTCGCCTGAATATCCATGACCAGGCCGGATTCATGTTCGATGCCTTTGTTGATCAAGGCGGCCAGAGAAAGCCACACTGCATCATCTGCGGGATCGCCGGGCAGTTCGATGTAATCGATGATCCAGCAGGCCATGCCGCGGCCCCAGCCAACAATCTGCACAGCCAGCCGGTTATCCTGCGTATCGACCCCCGCCGTGATGGCCAGCGTGCCATAAGGTGCAATGCGAAGCTGGTACGGCTCAGCGCGGTCAGCAATGATGTTGTGCTTGACGGCACGCATGGCCGGGTCTTCCCATGGCTCTGCAAGGCGGTCATTGATGAATGTTTTCAGCTTTGCCGGGTCGTTTTGTGCTTCGAGCCACGTTTCAACCAGGTCTGCCCAACGCGGCCCCAGGCCGATCTGGTAGTAAAGCCCATTGATGTGGTAGCCGCGCGTTTTCGCGCCGGGGTTTTCTGGTATCCAGCGGCCTGCAGCGATCATGGCAGTTTTATGGTGCTCATCGATCAGCGATCCGCACTCCCGGCAGACATAGGCTACGCCAGTGCCGCCTGGCCCCCAGCGCAGACCGGACCATTCAAGATGCTGCATTTCGCCACAATGCGGGCAAGGTACAAAGTAGCGGCGCTGGTCTGACTTCAGATAGGCAAATTCAATGCGCGACATGCCGCGAATCTGCGGCGTGCTGATGTACAGACGCTTGTAGGTTGCCGGGAATGCCGATGTTCGGCCTTCGAGTAATGAAACAGGGTCGTCACCTCCCTGAAGGTTGGCCGAGAATTCATCGAGCTCATCAACAATCAGGGTTCTGACCGTGGTCGACTTGAGGCGCGCCGGGCTGCCGGCATGCTCCAGATAAAGCTGGCCGCCGTCAAAATCCTTGAACTCCCGCCGATTACTGCCGTTACGGCTGTCCGTACTGGTCAGCGTGGCGCGAACAGCCGGCGTTTCCTCGATCATCGGGTTCAGCTTCTGGGCAACCCATTTATTCATCGAGACTTCGCCTGGCAAACAGACCATGACCGGCCCCGGGTTATGGTCCATGGTGTAGCCAAGCGCATTGACGGCGACCTCTGTTTTACCGAACTGAATCGGGAACATCAGTGCTACGTCCTTGACCGTCGACCGCGCCGACAGGCAATCCATTGGCTCACGTAATGGCGGATTCCGATCTGTTCTCCAGCGCCCTGGCTCCGCACTTCCCTTGCTCGACAGCCGGCGCTCCAGATCAGACCACTGGCTGACCGTCAGCGGCTTGCGCGGCGCCAACCCGCGGGACATTGCTGCGCAAATCTGGCCGGAGGCAGAGGCGTACATTATTCGCTTCCCTTGCCCAAGGTTGATAGTTGGTGAGACAACTCAGCCAGTAGCATTTCAATGTTGTCGGCTAACAACGCACGGATCATTTGCTCATCGCCAATTGATGCGAGTTGCGGCGCAAGCGCATCCGGGAAGCTTTCCAGACGAGTTCGCAGCGTGACGATTGCACCGCTGACGACCGACAGGACTTCATCTGCTTTCATCAGTTTTCCGCAGCGTTCTTCGTAATCGAGACGCGACAGTTCGGCGGCGTAATGCTCTTTTTTGTCCCGGGCATCTGAAAACACTTTTTCGGTCACAGCAGCCCGTTCCGGCGCGCCATTGCTGCGTGCGATGCTGGCCTTGCTTTCCTCAACCAGCACTTTGTTGTCCCGATCAAGCACTAGACGACCAGCCGACTTCAGGGCAGTGACGTAGCTGCGACCGACGCCGAGAATCCTTGCAAATTCTGCCTGGGATACCGCTTTGGCTTGGTCGCTCATAGCCCGCGCTCCGTCAGCATGTTGTTCAGGTACAGGGGGAAGGCTCTGTTGAATTCAGCAACTGCGACTTTTTCGGCCACGCCGTAGAAATCAAGGCGCTTGCGGTACTTCGGCAGTTGAACAAAGTACATCAGCGCCGTGGCCCCGCCGTGTGACAAATGCGCAACCCTGGCACCGGCCGAACGGTCATAATCCTTGCGCATGTAGATGCCAGGGTGCAGCTTGCCCAACTGCTTGTCGATCACAAACAGTTCGAAGCCGCGCTGCTTCACGCCTTTGACTTTTCGCCCCTTCATGATCTGCATCTTTGTTTTGTCGGTCATGTTCTGGCGCGCCCCGGCGGTTGCCTCGAACCCCTGAAACCATGAAACGATCTGCACGATCTGGGCTGATTTCATGTTTCCGTATTGGTCGCGCTTCGCACCTGGACCAGGAACAATAGCCATGCCGGCAGGCAGTACGCCAACCCGTTGCAGCGCGAGTTCATGGCGCTTGTATTTGCGCTGACCGCCCATGATTTCGGCCAACAGGACCTTCTCGACCGTGACATTGGTTTTGTTGCCCCATTTGTCAAAGTCGATGACGGCTGTCAGTTTGTCGCTATCCAGCTGCCGATAAAGGTCTGCACCAAACTGGTCCGTTGCGCCGGGAACCCTGATGGAACTACCGGCGACGCCGGCCTTCACGTACCTGACCCCGCCTTTGACCCACGGCGTAACGCGATCAAATACGCGGTCCATCTCGCGCTTGACCTCTTCGGATCCGGCATAGGCCGATACATTCAATGCGCTGGCGGCCGCAGCCTTGATTTTCTTTTCAGCCAGCCCACGAAGGCGCGCCTGAATTGCACTGACGCCGAGCACATCAAATGCAAGTTTCATTGCTTGCGCTCCCGCCGCTGCAGGTCTTCGAGACATTCCACCCAGGCTTCGCAGGTTTTTCCGAAGCTGCTCTTGCTGGCATAGGCGCAGCCGGTGCAGATTTCGCCCGGATAGTCGCGGGCTGGCGCTGCAGCAGCATTACGCAGCGCAATATCGCGGAACATTTCTTCATGCTTTTGCGCCAGTTCAACGTCGTCCATTTATTGCTCCTTGAATTCGGCGCAGTTCGCGCCCTTGTCGCTTGGGATTTTCCGAAGCGGATGGCCTTCGCTATAGGCGTATGACAGGTCAGAACGTCCAGAACCGCAGTACCCGGCTGGTGATCCAGAGCGGCACCAGTGCGCACAGGCAGCGCAGGACGGACGCACAGCAGGCTTTTCTTGCTCGGTGCAGCGTGTGCCTACCTCATGCCCGTTTTCGCGCGCCCAGAAGGTTTGCTGACCTTCCATGCCGGCTTTGATAGGCAAGACAACCTGGTCGCCAAAGGCGGCACGGAAGTCGTCAATGAACGCCGTGATGATCGGCATGGCTGTGCGCAGGGGCTTGGTCATGACTATTCCGGGTATGGGTTTTGTATTCCGGGTACCCGGAATTCTCGAAACCGTTGTGGCACAAGAACTATTCCGGGTATTCCGGGTATTCCTTGTGTGTACACGCGGGAGAATATTTATTGAGCGCGTGCGCGAACGTGCACGTGAACGTCGCGCTACACGCACACGGGCGCATAAGCACGGAATACCCGGAATACCCGGAATACCGACCATTTGGTGGGGTTCTTCGGCATTCCGTGCACCCGGAATAGTGGTGTTTTGAACCCGGAATATCATGCCGCTGACCTTTCTTCACGGCCCGACATTGCGGATTGGAACTTTCTGGAACACTCGCCGAGCCATACAGTTGGCTTCGTGCCTACCGGGCAAGCCGTACCGTTTGCCTCCAGGACGTGCTGAGGCGGGAAGACAACCGGCTTGCCAGTCGTTTTTACGCAAACTTCGGTTAGAAATAGCTGCGCTTTTTTCTTTTCCCACCCCTGCTGATGCTCGATCGCGCCAAAAAACTGATTGCTTGGCCGGGGTCTTGACTCCCCATTTGATCGGCACCAGCGAAGATATTCGGCGTAGAGGTCTGTCGATATACAGGGGCATACCGGCAACCCGGCGTCTCCGGCGATCCAGTCATTGACGAACCGCACTTCACTGGCCGCGCTCAAGGCGATCAGCTTTTGTTTCGCCACCGTCATCGGAGGCCGCTTTTTCGGATGGAAGGCGCTGATGTCGAGCGTGATCAGGAAATGATAGAAGGCTTCGATTCCGCCGTTTTCAAGCTCGATATTCACGTCGTCGTAATACGCTTCACTGAGCGCTGGCGGCGTGTAGATAACCAGATGCCGGCGGTCATCGTTATCCAGCGGAAGCGGCTGGTTCTCGTTCGACAGGTAGCAGATGTTGACCTGGTTACGCTGGCGGTAGGCGGCGATGTTCTTCGGGTTGATCCGGATCCATTCGCCGGTGACCAATTCCTTGAGCTCGTTTTTGATGTGCCACATTTCAGCCCGTGTCACGACTTCTTCGGCCAGGATGAACAGCTTCGAGTCTGACCAGTCCGAGTTGAACTTGTCTTCAAGACCGCGCTGGTTAAGCACCGTGGCGTAATCGCCGTAAATCTTGGCAACTGTCTGGAAAACCGTTGATTTGCCGGTGCCTTGCGGGCCGTGCATGATGACCGCGCTGGCCATCTTGGCCCCCGGATTCTGCAGCGGGTAGGCTAGCCAGCAGAGCAGCCACTGGAATACTTCACGGCTGTTACTTTCTTTCCCGCAGAGGTATTCAATCAATTCGAGCAGTTTGTCGCAGCTACCCTCTTTCGGCAGCATCGGCCATCCCTGCCAGGTATTGAGTTTGACGTTGCGGTCTTTTCCGGATGGATCGAATCCGACTTGATCCAGGTAGTAGGCGCCACGACTGACCCAGTATGGGTGCCGCTTGATGTCGTCACCGCGCACGCCGGCCGGCAGCAGAGCCAGCATTTGTGTTTTCTTGGCGACCTTGTTGGTCCATGTGTCAAAGACGTAGTCGCCCGTCCCATCATCCAGCGGGACGAAACGCTCCACCACCTCATCAACCGGGAGCACGGAAACCGCTGCTCGGCGCTCACCCTTTTCCCCTCCCCCCCGTTGGGCATTCCCCGCGGTGCGGGAAGGCGTAGCCGGAGCAAGGTCGATTCCGGCGGCACGCATGGCGGCCTCGAACTGGAGCCGAACGACATCCAGACCTTCGAGGTTATGCAGGTCGTTGAAATCAGTCGGACCTTTGCGGTCGACCGGGCGGTCGACGGTGAAAACAGGGGGAAACCAACTACCGTCGATGGCGGTGGCGGCCTCGTGGCTGCGCTGTTTCCCGGCATTGGATTTTCCGTGCGGCTTGCCACAGTGTTCGCAGTTTTCGTGCTCAACTCGGGTATATGTCCCGCATTCCTTGCACTTCTGCAGCCAGTCATCATCGGCGGCCATGGCCCAGTGCGTTTTGCGGTAGGCAGATTTCAGCACCTTGGCCGCTTTCGGCATGTTTCCGGCATCGAACGCCACCGCAACCGGCTGGCCGCTGGCCATGTGCAAGGACATCGCAGTGGCGTATCCCTCGGCGACCAGACCGCAGCGGCCCGGCGTGCTGCCAATCAGCCAGTAGTTGGCATCTTTTGACAGGCCAGCTGGCCAGTATTCCTTGTCCCGGCCGGTGCGCGAGATCCGTTCTTTATGCACGGCGCGGCTGAGGATGAACTGCAGCCCGAATATTTTCCCGGCCGCATTCTGCATCGGAACGACAAGTGCCCCATGGAATGTGGCCAGGTAACTGTAGTCGTCCTTTTCTGCACCAACCAGAACAACGCCGTCGTTGCTTTCGAAGATGCGCGCACCGCCAGTACCTGTCAGCTTTTTGCGGACCAGGTAATCATGTTCGCCCGGCTCGGCATCGCGGCACTTCCGCCAGACTGCCGACGCCCACTGCGAAGCCTGGTCGATTTCATCCTGACGCTCAGCTTCGGCGCGTTTCTTGTCCTGCGCCTGCTTTTCTCGGATGGCCGCTTTCTGCTCGTCGGTCAGTTCGCGCTTTTGAATGTCCTTGCTGCCACAGCCTGGACAAACCTTCTCGCGAAATCCGATTTCACGACCGCAGCCATTGCAGCGCTTGGTCAGTTCAATCTTCAATGTTCCCGGGTCATCCCCGGAAAACACACCATAGCTGCCGACCAGCATGATCTGGCCCGAAGAATTCATCCATTCATGGATGCGGTACCAGCCGCTCTTCTCTTTCGACCCGCCATCAACCTTGCAGCGCACCGACTTTTTCGAAGTGGCAACCTTGAGCGGCAGGTCGAGGATCAGCCCCGCAGCTTCGAGTTGCTTGACCACGTCATCATAGTTGATCGCGATATTCACGCTGCGACCTCTCCCTTATTGTTCACTATGCTTCCCGCCCACTACCTACACACCAATCGGGGCGCGAATTACCCTCGATAGGGATAGCCCAGGAGGACCCACAAGCTGGCTCATTGATGTTCAGTAGCAACTGAACATCTGCTGCCACTTCGCCCATACGATCCATAGGGGAGCGGGGATTGTTGTTATGCATTCGGGGCACATCGAAGCATTAGCGACTCAACCATTGCCAAGGCTGTAGCAGTGGCGGCTGACGCTTCGGTCAGTTCGCGTTGGGCGCATACCAACTCGTCCTTGGTGGCCCCATCAATCAAGGCCGCAACAGCTGATGTTGCCTCGCCAGATTCTTTCGCGACGGCCTGCAAAACATGAGCAACGCTCGGCACGTCAACTGTTTCAATAGCGCGAACAGATAGCGCTGTTGGCAACAGGATTCGATTGACGCACTCAATACGAAGATCCATTGGCAGAGCAGCAATCACACTTGGCAGAAAGTTCGCCGGCAGATGGTTGCTGTGCTTCGTAACGTCATCGAGCCATCGCATGACGCGATCGCCATTCGATTGCATGCGCCGATGAGCATCGCTGTCGGATTCAAACGTAATCTCAGTCAGCGCATCCTGACCAAGACGGCAATGCACCTCGACAATTGATTCAACAACAGCGGCGATCGACATTCTTTCGCGCTTGCGCCAGGCATCGACAGCATCACGCACAGTTGAAATTAGAGTTTGCGGACGATCACGCATGACATTTACCTCTTTGAGACCTAAAGTGAAGTCAAGAAAAGGCCGGGATCAGCGCTAACTGACCCCGGCAAAAGACCGGAATCCGCGAGGGAGGAAACACGGACCGGGTTTGAGACAAAGGGAAAAACAATGAGCATTTCAAGCAACCTTGGCGGTGCTTCTGATGTAGGCCCAATCAATATCCGGGCGCATCGATTCACAAGAAACGACTCCGGAAGTAGCGCGCTCGATAGCTGGACAATGCGCAGCCGGAATTGGTCGATGGCCGTTTTTCCACTGGGAAACCAGTGGCGGCTCAACACCAATTTCGCTTGCCAATCTAACGACAGCGCCCCGCTCAGAAAGGTATTCGGTCAGGTTCATGCCGTTGACGATAGCAGATGCTATACGCGATAGCAATCGTGAATTTACCTTTTGCTATCGCAAGGAAACAATGCCGCCATGAAATACCCACCCACACCGAACGTCGAAATACTCAGGAAGATGGTCACTGATGCTGGCGGCCCAGCAAAATTCGCCGACCAGCATTCAAAAGATGATGCCGACAAGCAGATCGACGCGACCTATGTGTCTCAAATTCTGAATGGGCATCGGCCATTCAGGGACATCGCCAGGCGAAACATGGCAAAGCGTGCCGGTCTTCCGGAAAACGCTTTTGAAATTCAGTACTCACCCGCAGAACAGGCGCCAAAATCTGTGCATGAGCCTCATCAAATCGATGATGAGGGAAACGACAGGATTGACAGGGTCATTCGCAAACTGCTTACACTGCCAACCAACCATCCTGCCATTCAAGCTGTCGAATGGGCACTACAAAGCATCCCGGACACTGATGTCCGTCCCGCTGGAAAAACTATCGATGTTGAAAAATCGCTGGCCATGCTCCGAGCGAGTCTTTACAAAAATCAAGCCGAAAACGAAAACCACCAAAAGTAACATTGCTGTGATGTAATATTGCGGGGTCTATTACTTTTGGCCTAATCATGGCCGCCCGCCCGTGACAAAAGCCAGATTACGAGTTCACGATCTATCCCGCCGAAACCATCAAGACACCGTCGAAACTATTCTTTCCTGCGCGTCCGATGCACGGAACACTCACGCAGATGGCGTAATCGTCATTCTGGTCGACAAGACAGGGCAACCAAGCGTAAAAATAGGCGGGAAACTGGCAAAGAACGAGGCAGCACTCATGCACCTCGCCAAACTATCCATGTCAGTCATACTGGATCACGATTAACGGGGATAATTTCGCCAAGCAAAGAATAGGCGCCCCAGGGTCGCTCCACGACCCCAGCTCGCAGGACGCTGCTTGCTACTCTCCCGCCCGGGCAATGCCCGGGTTATTTTTTGACTCAATAAAATTGAGTCGCAATTATCAATAAAACATCCACCCATGCCAATTAGACGAAGGTCATATTCAAAGATGGCTTATTAGCCTATTTGCAAGGATTTCCGCCGTTTAAAAGGTAGCGTATCGCTATCATTTTTAACCAGCGTTGCGCTTGTGTTCTGACAATCAAACGACGAATACCATCGCGGCATGACTCGCAATGACATCCGTCTGACCAACTTAATCACCCTGGTTGCCGAACACGGCAGCATTACCAGCCTGGCAGAAGCAGCCGGCGTCAGTGAAAAATATCTCTCGCAAATACTCACAGGAACAAAGCTCCCATCCGGCCGAGTACGGCAAGTCGGCAATAAAATTGCGCGATCACTGGAAAGCGGATCAGGAAGAACAACCGGATGGATGGACCGCGACCACACTTCGCAAAGCGTGATTGTCGACGAAATAACCCTGTCACCAACAGAAGAAGAATTGATCCGATTGTTTAGAGCAGCCACTGCCGCAAAGCGCCGAGCGATGATGGCCGTCGCTCGGCTTTAGCACATAACAATCAGTCGACCGCCTGCCCTGCCCGCCTGAAATTGTCATCATTCTTGCAGTAACCCAAGCACTCAAGGATGAGCGGCGCCAAGCGCAGAATGTTCTCCGGAGCGCCGAGGTTAATCGTATCGCCCGTTGAAAAGCTCAAGCCAGCACGAATGACATCACTACGGCGCTCCGTTGTCATCGGCAGACAACACTGCACGGCAGGCACCTTCTTGTCACCCCAATACCGAACCAGCCAGCGGTTGCTCTTCCCGTTATACAGAGCAGCGTAATAACTTTCGGTATCTTTGCCGACGATCTCATCCTCAGGACCAACGATCTGGCGCAGCACCTCCAGCAGACGCCGTTCAGCGGCCGTTGTAACGATCTTGGCATTTTCAGGATCGACAATATCGCCATCCTCGCGGATCACCGGCGCAGCCTCTGGCTGCACAAACTGGGCAACCGGCTTTGCCGACAATCCGGAAACAACCATTGCAGAAACCGCTAACTCGACAGCCTGCTTAATCAGCGGCGTCAGGCTATCGAGAAACTTGGCATTCAATTGACGTTGCACATTGGCACGGCCAGCTATGTAGCGCACGAACTCGGCGCTCGGCTGCCGTAGCTCAGCGCTGATCAATTCCTGAAACGCCGAGATATAGACACTTTCCTCAGCCAGTGTGCGCAAGGCATCCGGCTGAAATTCATCATGCCGGAAGCGGTATAAACGATTGGCCACGGCATCATCAATGTCAGCAAACGAAAAACTGAAGAATGGCGCGCCATCCATCATGTTTTTGTTGCTCAAATCAGTGAAAAACCGCCACTCAGAGCCGTTTGTGATGGCTGCAACTGCAACTTCCGGCGTCGCATTGAAATAACGCGATAGCTGCGGCGAATGATTCGTCAGGTTTGCCCCAAACGGCTTAGCCTCGATATACATCACCGGAACGTTGTGACAGAAAAGCGCGTAATCGACCCGCTCATTATTCTTCGCACCTGGAAAGTCAGCGCCGTACTCAGCCTTGACTCGCGTCGGATCAAACGGACTAAAACCAAGAATATCGAGCAAAGGCAGGATCAGCGCCTGTTTTGTAGTCTCTTCTGTACTGCAGTGCGCCCCAACACTTTCAACATGCTTGGCATGCGCCAGCAAGCGTTCCTTAAAAGCAATCATGATTCCCCCGGAATAATTGTTCATCGAAGTTATGACAATCGTTTCTTGATGATGCGCTTGCTATCGGAATAACTCAACGCCTCACTTTCGTCATATACGCCATGGCGCCAACCGGTGCTGCCCATAAATCGCGCCCTGAAAAATAGCATTTGCTATTTGATATAGCATTTGCTATCGTTCTGCTATCGCATCAACCAGAGCAGCGACATGACCCACCACGAAGCCAAGCTGAAAGCCTTTTACCAGCGCACCGGCCTTTCGTTTTTGGGCGTCAGCTTCGGGAAGGCGATGCAAACACCGGCTATCCGCACCGCGCTTGAGTGCGGCGTGAAGGCCAGCAGTAAAGGGAAGCCGGCACCTGTTCAGCCGGTCTTGATTTAAGGGATAGATGCCATGGGAAATATCGTTGTTCTCAGCGGGCCGCAAGCAATTGGTAAGACACGCAAAAGCGGAATCCTCTGTGAAGCACTCGGCTGCAGCATGATCGCCGACAACTGGGACGGCAAGACCGACCACAAGATCAGCGCGCTTTACATCACCAATGCCGATTCGTTCGATGCTCCCGAAGGCGCTCGTGTTATTCGGGTCAGCAGCGAAGCAGATATTGATGCACTGATTGCAAACGCCGAACCAAACTCAAAGCCGGCTATGTCGAATATCGGCATTCCTGAACTTTCCGAAGGCGAGCGCTACCTCGGCGTATTTAGCGACCTGTCCGGCAACCTCCATCACACCATTCTGCTGTCGGGCGACAACGATTTCGCCAAATGGTCTGCCCAGATGGCTTGGGCAAAAAGCATCGGCGGCGATTTGCCGACACGCGCAGAACTGCTGATGGCTTACGAAACTCTTCCGGAAGCCTTTCAAAAGACCGGCTACTGGTCAAACACGACACATCGCTCCGAGTCCGGCTGGGCTTGGTTTCAGCACTTCGGCTACGGCACCCAGTACTACGGCCACAAGGACGACGAGCTCCGCGCTCGTGCCGTCCGCAGATTACCCATTCAGTAATTCATCAATTAAACCGAGCAACACGGTTTAGCCGGCCCCACCGATAGACAAGCGGGCCGGCAGCAAATTCAGGAGGGGTTATGTTTTCGACCGCTAAGTTCCTCAAAGGCCGATCGGCATCATCCAAACGCGCAGCAACCATCATTCGCGATCTGGCCAACGACAGCACGCTGACCATTGCCGACCGCGGCGTCATGCTGACCTGCGCACAGATCATTGATGGTATTGCCGCAAAAACAAGCGTTGAAGCGAAGAAGAAAAAAGCGGCCGAAGAACAATACGAGCGCGACATCACGAAGGCGCGCCGCGAATCAAATGCCCTGGTCGCCAAGCTGCCGAATGAAAGCATTCTCGACAAAGTGGCCGGCAATGCACTGCACATCAATCGCCTCGATCGGCTGACCACTGCCATTCGTACTGAATCTGACGATAAAAAATCACTGGCATGGGAACTGAACTACTGGAACGACCAGTCGCGCAGCGACCTATCCGGCCACATTGCTTACGAAATTGTCCGCCGCAAAGTTTCTGCTGAAAGCTTCGAAGCCGACCTAATGGCCAAGTTCGAAAGCAAGAAGTCAGACCCGGTCGTTATGTCAATCACTCAGCGCATGACTGAAAAGCTCGAACCCAAGGAGCCAGCATGAACATCGACTACGAACTCCAGCGCGTGCTGCACAGCGCCTATACCAACACCGATCTGGCCCGCCGGTTTGTGCTGGCCGAACTCCATGAAATGGCATCGAGGGCCGCAGCATGAAATCCGTCATCGAAAACACCTTGCGGAACGCGTTGACCGCAGTAAGCCAGCGCACCCGCTATCTGATGGCCCTGTATCAACTGCGCAGCCTTGAGATCAGCCTGCAGGGCAAGTGCGAATCACTGGCCGATGTTGCCGACAGCAAAACCCGCGCATCGATGGCCAACAGCATCAAGCAGCTGTCGCTTGCGGTAGTTGAGTCTCGCAACCAGGTGCGCCAACTGCGCCGGGCCACAGCAAAACAAAACCGCTGGAGTGCGGCATGAGCAACGAAGCCCTCCTCTTGATCGCATTCATCGTTCTTGTGGTGTCTTCATGAACGAAGCCGGCCTCTACGGCATCCGCGTCAGCAACGAAGACGCCCTGAGCGCTGTCATTGAAAGCCTCATCCAGACCAATCCTGAACTGTCGATTGACGACTGCCTTGACGCGATTTTTTCCGTTGGCCTGATTTCTGTTTCATCGACCTTAACGCTGGCACTCCCGAAATGACCTACCCAAACACCGAAACGAATATTAAGCGTGAGACCCTAGCCGGGAGTGGGGCCAATAACCCCGGCAGCGCGGTATCGACAACCTCCCAAGCAGCACCCGCAACACCTGTCGAGGACCGCGCCGGTCAAAAAACCATCGGGGCAGACGTGAAAGCGCCGGTTGCCCCGATGGCGGCCGATACCCACCGCCTCAAGATCATCGGCCTCACTGGCCCTGCCGGCGCCGGCAAAGACACCGCAGCCCTGCACCTGTGCGCCGCCTACGGCTTTGCCTCGTTCGCGCTTGCCGACCCGATCCGCAAGGGCATCATGGCCATGTTCGATATGGCCGAGGTTGAGTTGGTCGACCGCAGCAAGAAAGAGCAGCCGATCTACTGGCTAGGCAAATCTCCCCGCCAGTTGATGCAAACGCTCGGCACCGAATGGGGCCGTCAGCACGTGGCCGACGACCTTTGGCTACGCCTGGCCGACCAGCGCATCGCCCACCTGACCGCCAACGCCAAATACCTTGGCCTCAAAGGCATCGTCATCACTGACATTCGTTTTCCCAACGAAGCCGAATGGATTCGACAGCGCGGCGATCTGGTGCACATCACGCGCCAGAGCAAGTGCCTTAACCAAAGCACGGCCAAGCACGCCAGCGAACAAGGCATTGCCCCGCTTGACTGCGAATCCATCCTCATCAACGACAGCACGATTGCCGACCTGTATCGGCAAATCGAAGCCGCAATCGGATTCAACCAATGACCGCCCTCGCCCTCTTCGCAGCCACATTCATGCTGGTTCTGTTTCTCGGCCTTCAGTCGCTCAATGTCAATGGCGGCCACAAGCTGATGGCAGCAATCACCAGCTTTGGCATCAGCGCATCGAACATCATCGTGCTGAAAACCATGCCAGGCCCAACCGAAGGTCTTGAAATCGCCGCCTACTGCCTGGGCGGCCCCTGCGGAATTCTTGTTTCGATGTGGATTCATCCGTGGATGGTTCGCAAGTTCGGGAGAAAAGCATGAGCCTGACTGCAGCCATCCTGTTCCGCTCTCCACCGCCCTATTTCGCAGGCACGGTCACTACCTACAGCATGGATCGTATCAATAACCGCTGGCCATCGATTAACCCCGCTCGCCAGCGCCCAAGAGAGCAGTTGGTCAAGGATATTTTTAAGTCAATTGAACGGGGAAACAACACCGTTCGCACCATTGCTTTTGACCTCAACCTGTCCGTCGACCCTATTCAAAAAACGCTACTCACGCTGATTGGCAATGGCGCGGTAATTCGGCATGGAAAGCCATCTACCGGCTATACCTATGAGGTTAATAAACAATGAGAAAACGCTGCAAACGACGTTTCCATGTAGCAAACGGCCTGAAACTTGCCGCTCAGCCATGGAAGGTTCAATCCGTTTTTGCACCGATCGAACGCGTGCTGCACCGCATGCAGGCCGATGGCGTGATTGACTGCGCTCAAGGTCGGCCAGTCTTCCATGAAGATGGCCGCGGCGGCTGGTACGAAGTCGTCGCAGCCCTGCGCGGCGTCATCCAGTTTCATCAACTGGCCGAAGCCCGACACGGCATTGAAGCCGAGGTCGACGGCATGGTCCGACTCGCCAACAAACTCGACCTGGCCGCGCCGATCTTCGAGGAAGACATCGCCACCGTCTATGCCGACATCGAATCCTGCAAGCGCCAGGCGCTGCGGCTGACGATTGACGAAGCCACCGACATCGTCAAGACAATCCAGATCAGCGCCGCATTTGACCAGATCAAGCTGGCCCCAACTGCATCCCCCGAAAGGAGTCTGCAGGCTGCGGGAAAACAGCCAAGGGCCAGCACCCAACACCAGGAGGCAGCATGATCGCCACCACCGAAGCCGTCGTCATCATGACGCAAGCCGAACTCACCGCCATGATCAACGCCGCTGCCGACGCCGCCGTCGCAAAAGCCCGCGCCATGCTTCCCCGCCAGCACGTCGCCCGACCAGAGTCGGTTACCCAGGCCGAAGCCGCACGCATTCTCGGCAAGAGCAAGCCGACGATCGGCAGGCTGGTCAAAGCCGGCACATTCCGTTTGAACGCACTCGGAAACATCCCGATGACACAGATTGATTCGGCGATTGCCGAGTCTCGTCGATAGAAAACCAACCAAGGAGAAACCATGCAACAAATCACACTCCCACAACTTGCCGAAGGCGAAATCTACGTCGGCGCGATAGGCGACGCAGCCGGCAACCTGCAGCACGTCATTCTGCTGCCTGGCGACAACGATGATGCCACCTTCGAAGCGCAGCTCGAATGGGCCAAGAGCATCGGCGGCGATCTGCCCAACCGGATCGAGCAAGCCATGCTCTGGGCAAACCATCGCGATCAGTTCAAGAAAGACTGGTACTGGAGCAACGAGACGCACCACACCGAGTCCGGCTGGGCTTGGTTTCAGGGCTTCCGCCGCGGCCCCCAGGGCTACGGCCACAAGACCAACGAGCTCCGCGCTCGTGCCGTCCGCAGATTGCCCATTTAATCATTCAGTCATTCAAAGGACTTAGCAATGACCCCCATCACGCTTGAATCGATCAAGGCCGATGCCGATGCGCTGGCATCCAAGATCGCGACTTTTGAGGCGCAGGCCGGCAGCAAGGCCGTCGAGTTTTACTTCCCGGAAACAACCATCGAACTACGCCCAGGCGAGCACTACGCAGGGCTGATCATCGGCAAGGACGGCGAGCCGAGTTACCACCTTGTGCTTCTCCCAGGGCAGGCTGATGACATTAGCTGGGATAAGGCCATGGCATGGGCGGCGCAGCGCGGCAGCCTTGATGCTTCTGCAGGCCTGCCCACGCGCCGCGAACAAGCCCTGCTCTACGCCAACCTCAAGGATCAATTCGAGGACCACGCCTACTGGTCGTGCGAAGCCCATGAGTCCGGCTGGGCTTGGTCTCAGGGCTTCTACAACGGCGACCAGAGCGGCGTCCACAAGAGCCACGATCTCCGCGCTCGTGCCGTCCGCAGATTGATCATTGAGTAATTAAGTCATTTATCAGCATGGCCACCCACACTACCCTGGCGATCTACAAAGCGGCTTACGATCTTCTTGGCCTGTCGGCTGACATGGTCAAGAACATGAACCGTGACTACAAGCGCACGATCGGAGAAAAAATCTCTATCGAGTGCATCGAAATCACGGTACTCGTGTTTCGCGCCAATGTGGCGAAAAACAAAGAGCCGCACCTGATGGAATTGCTGGAGCGGCTGCAGGTTGCTGAGCTTCTGATTCGTCTGGCGATGGACAAACGGCTCATTCCACCGAGCGCTTACGCCCAAGCCATCGAAAAAAGCACCAGCATCGGAAAGCAGGCAAATGGGTGGCGAAAGTCCACTTCTCGCCCGCTTCATGGAGGCCAAGGCCACCATGACTGAGCGAATATTCAATCTGGTCGTGCCGCTGGCGTCGACCGCCGCCTTAACGCGACGCCCGTACGGGCGGTCGCCGTTGAAGGCACAGTTATGCAACAGGAGAAACCATGATTGAACTGATTGAAAGTGATAGTGGCGAGGTTGCCGACCAATGCCGGGCGCTTGGCATTGAAGTTGGAGACACAATCATTGGTCGCGAAGAGTCCGGAAGCTACTGGAACGAAACGAAGCTGACGCTGCTTTGGATCGGGGAAACCGTCGCCGTCTGGCGCCAAACCTACCACAGCAGCAAACGCCCAGAATGGTCCGAGCCTGAAGAATCGGCAGATTGGACGCTGGAGTTCCGCGACTGGCGCAAGGTGCATAACGCCGCCGTAACGGGCGGCGAAAGCGAAGCTTGAAGCCGTCCGAGTTGACGGCACAGTTATACATGGAGGTTGAAATGGTGACGGTAAATAAGCTGCACAAAATGCTGACTGGCTTGATTGAGTCAGGCCACGGACGGAAGCCCATTGTGATTGACAAGGAGTCGTTCCATGACCAACGGGAAAGCGACGGCTGCACCATGCTGCCGATCTCTGGCGTGAGTGGGCCGCGCTGGATTCCTGCCGCCGATGACGATGGCGGGATTAAAGAGAACGCGGACGGCACTGAAGCCGGGCGGCAAACGGTTGTGCTGTACGGGTGCAATTTTGACCCGAATGTATAACGCTGGAGGTAAGCGGAGTGACGACTAGGAGCGAAGCGACGACGGCGGCACGTCCGCTTGACCGCAATGTTATGCGCCTGGCCGCGCTGTTTGTGCAGCCGGACGGATGCTATGCGGCCCTGCCCGACGTGGATGCCTGGCCGGAGCACCGAGACGCACGGCGCTACAATGGCCCGCTGCCAGTGGTAGCGCACCCGCCGTGCCAACTGTGGGGAGCAATGGCGGTGGTGAACTACGCCCGTTGGGGCGGCGAGCACAACCGACCAGGGAATGACGGCGGATGCTTTGCCGCCGCCTTGAAAAGCGTGCGGCGGTTTGGCGGGGTGCTCGAACACCCGGCGAAGACGAAGGCATGGGCGACGCATGGCCTGGCGCGACCGGCGGCGACTGGATGGCAGCGCACCATCGATGGCGGATGGGTATGCGAGGTTTGGCAAAGCGCCTACGGCCACAGAGCGAACAAGGCGACATGGCTGTACTACCACGGCACGAACCCGCCTTTTGAATTGCGATGGGAGCGGCCAGAAGGCACGCACCAGATAGGGTTTCACGACCAGCGGGGGAAGGCGGCAAACAAGCCGACCCTCGGCAAGAGAGAGGCAAACAAGCCGACCCTCGGCAAGAGAGAGGCGAACAAGCCGACCCTCGGCAAGAGAGAGGCGAACGCCACGCCGATTGAGTTTAGGGACGAACTGATGCGCTTGGCGATGAAGGCGCATAACGCACTAGATCAGGCGGACGCCGCTTGCGGCGTGTCGCCTGGAGCGACGGGTTAGCCCGATTTTTAACGGAGAAAACGAAATGCCAATACTGCGATTTGAAGGCTATAGCGACGACACCTTTGGCGAGATAGCGCACACGAAAGACGACTACGACAACTGTGCCAGCGGGGAGCCAATTGAATACCTTGTTGCGCACAGGGAAAGTGGCATGGGCGTAGTTGTGACTGGGCAGCACTGCCCCGGCAAAAGCGGAAGCTGGATGATTGGGGTGGCGAATTGGGACCCGGATTTTGCCGACACCGATTTTCCGCGCTGGCCGATGCGCATTGAGGCGCAGGACTACCGCAACGGCTTCCAGCCTTCGCTGGTGATCGAAGCGCCGGACGGCGTAACCGTTACGTGTTTGCAACGTGGCGGGCATGACGGGGGCTAACGCTGAGGTAAGCGGGCGACCGTCAGGGCGCTCCGCTTGACCGCCGTGTTATGCGGCATTTTTGAAAGGAAGAACATGAACACCGACACCAACAACGCCAAGCCGTTGCTCCTGTTGCAGCAAGCATTCGACGCGCTGGAGGCAACTTCCGATAGCGACATTGACGATTTCGAGGACGAGGAAGAAGAGGCCGAGGCGGCTCCGGCGCAGTACGCCTGCCGAAAGATCATGGAGGCCATGGACCTGCTGCGGTCCGCGAACAGGGAGCGCTTGCTTGGCGCATAACGCTGGCAGTAACGGGCCGAGCGGCGTAGCCGCGAAGGTCAGCGTTGACTGAAATGTTGGGCGGTTGACGCCCAGAAAGGAACTGAAATGGTTACGCAACAAGAAGCCGAGAAGCTGGCACAGAAGCACGTGCAGGACTACCTGAACGCCTGTGGATTGGACACCGTTGAAGACGCCGGCAATGCCCTGATGAAGTTGTGCAGTGTGGCTGGCGTGATGATGTGCGCCACCGTTGGACAAGATGACGCGGTGGCTCGCCTTGAAGGCACTGCGGCGTTTATTGCGAAGCCGCAATTTGCTGGCAAATGGAAACAGGAAGCGGTGCAGTAATGGCGCTCTATGACCCGAGGCCGCTTTCGTGGAACGAGCGCGCGCAACTGGCGAAGAAATTGCGCGACGAAGCGGCCGGAAAGATTGCCGAGGCGCAGCGCATTGAAGACGGGATAGCCGCCGACAAAAAAGAGCTGGATGACATGTTGACCGCAGCAATGAACAAGACGCCCAACGCCTGAGATAACCGGAAGCCCGTCAGGGCTGTCCGGTTGATTGATGGGTTCGGCGGCAATTTACGAAGGAGAGAAGCAATGACCGATGAACAGAAACGGCTTGTGCATGGCGCGTTGTTTGATGCTGACCACCTTGCGACCTGCTGCGACAACATGCTGAAAGCGATGAACCGACATCACGCGGCAATTGAGCGTGGCGAGGTCGTTGATGAAACTGACATTGAGGCATGCGCGGCCGCGCTGGTTGAGTTGGAGCAAGCCGAATCGGACGTGTCCGAATACTGGCGAGCCATCCGGAGCGCGACACACGAATACCGAAAACGAGCAGAACGGGCGAGGGCTGCATTGACGCCGAACGCCTGAGATAACCGGAAGCCCGTCAGGGCTGTCCGGTTGATTGAATAGTTGGGCGTGACGCCCGGAAAGGACTAATGAAATGGACAAAAGCAAAACCTATTTCTGCCTTGGCAATGGCGAGCGTGGCTGTGATGGCTGCGGACAGGAGCACAACTGGCAGGAACTGAACAATCTGCCCGATGAGTACCGAAAACGGGTGCAGGAAGAAATGCAGCGAGTTGATGACACCGAGTGCATTTTGCGCGGACGCCCGTGGTTTGTTGCTGCACCGAAGAAACCGATTCCGACCGGAATATCGGCATTCCGCAACAAGAGCGGCGATCTCGTGAGCACATACCCCGATGGTCCAGCGCTGATTTTGACGCCCAACGCCTTATAGACACCTAAAAAGGTGTATATCAAATCAGGCTACCCTGCCCTACGACCCAACCGCTTAGCAATATCGGACGCGGTTGGGTTGTAGTAAACCATCGCCATCTTCGGGTTTGACCACCCGAACATCTTGCATAGATCAAGAACATCAATTTTCTGAGCAATCCATGTCGCCGCAGTATGCCGAGTGTCATGGAATGTGAACCCAGAAAGCCCAACTCTGTCTCTGTACTTTCTGAAGTTCGCATCAAGCGTAGATGATTTAAGACCTACCACAAAAAGCGGGTCATAGCCCTTGAGTTGCTCGATGACGCGCATCGCCTGGCGCGTCATCGCCACCTTTCTAATGCCGGTTTTTCTGCCGCCGGGCTTGTCGCCAACGGTGATGTAGTCGGCAGAAACCATATCCCACGTCAATCCGCATAGTTCACCTGCTCTTGCGCCAGTTCGGAGCGCCAAAAGCATAGTGCAGGCAACAGCATGAGAAACGCTTCGCACAGGGCCGCGCCGGTAATGAAGCGCACGAAGCATAGCCCTGATCTCACTTAACGAAATAACTCGCTCTCTATTCGGTGGCGGTGGCGGCCTGGCAACGTCTGAAACTGGATTTACAGAAATCCATCGCCACTCTTTTCGAGCGACCTCAAACATCGCCGACACCAATTTGAACTCACGAATTACCGTTGCCGGCTTGACTGTTTTAAGCCGAACATTCCTCCATTGAGCAAAATGCTCTGGCCCTATGTCGACCAGCAAAGTATCCACCGGCAAAAGATCCTCCATCGCCTTTAGCCGTTTTTGCTCCCGAACACCGCTCTCTTTTCCGGGAGACACCTCCTCGGAGTATCGCTTCATCATGTCCAGCAACGTGAGCTTCTGGGCGGGAGATTTTTTTGCATCACTCCGGAGTTCCACCTCACGGGCTGCCGCCCAGGCCGAAGCCTCACGCTTCGTCCGGAACACAGCAGAATCACGAACGCCTTGAACATACACCTGCGCGCGGTAACCATCCTTGTGCGGCTTGATCGATGCCATGCGTAATCCCGTGCGTAAAAAATGGGGAGTGCAGTGTATAAAACTATCGATAAATGAGCAAAATTCGTAACGCACAAAAAACAAAACCCACGTATTGACGCGGGTTTTGTTGTCATCGACTAACGGAGTAACATTATTTGGTGCCCAAGAAGGGACTCGAACCCCCACACCTTTCGGCGCCAGAACCTAAATCTGGTGCGTCTACCAATTTCGCCACTTGGGCAGGCGGCGCGGATTCTACCACTCAATCGGCTTCCACCCTATACTTGCGGCCCCATGCCAGTCGATCATTACGAAAACTTCCCCGTTGCCTCCCTGCTCGTGCCGCCGCAACTGCGTCGACCGATCGAGGTGATTTACCGTTTCGCCCGCAGCGCCGACGACATTGCCGACGAAGGCGATGCCACCGCCGGGCAACGCCTGGCCGATCTCAAGGCCTACCACAGCGAACTGGACCGGATCGGATCGGGCAGCCCGCCGCAAACGCCTTTGTTTGCCGATCTGGCCGACGTCATTCAGGCCCATCGATTGCCGATCCAGCTGTTTCGCGACCTGCTCGATGCCTTCGCTCAGGACGTGGTCAAACAGCGTTACGCCGACTATCCGGAACTGCACGACTACTGCCGCCGCTCGGCCAACCCGGTCGGTCGCCTGGTGCTGCATCTTTTTGGCCGGACCGAAGCGGAACATCTGGAGCAGTCGGACTGCATCTGTACCGCCTTGCAACTGATCAACTTCTGGCAGGATGTCGCGGTCGACTGGAAAAAAGACCGGGTTTACATTCCGCAAACCGATTTTCCGCATTTTAAGGTCAGCGAAGCCGATATCGCCGCCAGCCGCTGGTCGGCCAACTGGGCGGCATTGATGGACTTTGAAATAGATCGGGCACAGACACTGATGCTGCGCGGAGCGCCGCTGGTTCATGCCCTGCCCGGCCGGCTTGGCTGGGAAATTCGCCTGACGATTCAAGGCGGCCTGCGTATTCTCGAACGCCTGCGCCAGGTGCGCGGCGATGTTTTCAACCGCCGGCCCAAGCTCGGCAAATGGGACTGGGTCGTACTTGCCGGCCGTTCCTTTAGAATGTAGCCCCATGAGTCCAGAACAATATTGCCAGGAAAAGTGCGCCGCCAGCGGCTCCTCCTTCTATTACAGCTTCCTCTTCCTGCCGGTCGAGCGTCGCCGTGCCATCATGGCGCTGTACGCCTTCTGCCGCGAAGTGGACGATGTGGTCGATGAATGTCACGACATTTCGTTGGCCTCGACCAAGCTGGCCTGGTGGCGCCAGGAAGTCGAACGCGTCGCCGACGGCCAGCCGCAACACCCGGTTGGCCTGGCACTGAAAGAAGTCAGCAAGCAGTTCAACCTGCCGAAAGAGCAGTTGCTCGAAATCATCGACGGCATGGAGATGGACCTGCAGCAGTCGCGCTATCTCGACTTCAAGGGCCTGTCGCTCTATTGCTACCGGGTTGCCAGCGTGGTTGGCCTGCTCGCGGCCGAGATCTTCGGCTTCGAAGATCGCCAGACGCAAAAGTACGCCCACGACCTGGGCATGGCTTTCCAGCTCACCAACATTATTCGCGACATCGGCGAAGATGCCCGGCGCGGCCGCATCTATATCCCGATGGATGAACTCAAGCAATTCAACGTGCCGGCTGCCGACATTCTCAACGGTAAATATTCGGACAACTTCGTCGCCCTGATGAAGTTCCAGACCGAACGTGCCGAAAAATACTACGCCCAGGCATTTGCCCAGTTACCGGCCGTCGACCGCAAAAACCAGCGCCCCGGCCTGATCATGGCAGCCATCTACCGCACCCTGCTCGATGAAATCAAGGCCGAGAATTTCCAGGTACTGCACCAGCGCATCGCACTGACCCCGGTTCGTAAAATCTGGATTGCCTGCAAGACCTGGATGTTTGCCTGATCTGCCAATGAAAATCGCCGTCATCGGTGGTGGCTGGTCCGGCCTCGCTGCGGCTGTCGAGCTGACTACCGGCGGCGCACAAACCGTTCTATTTGAAGCTGGCCGCGTCCTCGGCGGACGGGCCAGGTCGACCCAGCTGGATGGCCGGACACTGGACAACGGCCAGCATATCCTGCTCGGTGCCTACAGCGAAACCCTGGCCCTGATGCGCCGGGTTGGTGCCGATCCTGACCAGCTGTTCGACCGTCGTCCGCTGCAAGTCATGGATAACCGCGGCTTCAGCATGGCACTGCCAAAACTCCCCGCACCGCTCAATGTGGCTTGGGGACTATTCGCGGCAAAAGGCGTCGGCCTGCGCGAAAAACTGGGCACCGCCCTATGGATGGAAGGTATCAAGCAACGAGGCTTTCGGGTCGATGCGCAACAAACCGTCGCCGAATGGCTCGATGCTGCCGGCCAAACTGGTGCCCTGCGCCAGCACCTTTGGGCGCCACTCTGCCTTGCCGCACTGAATACCACGGTCGACCGTGCTTCAGCCCAGCTTTTTGCCAATGTGTTACGCGACAGCCTGGGCAGTTCACGCCGTGCCGATACTGATTTGCTGCTGCCGCGCGTACCGTTTGGCGAACTCCTGCCCGAACCGGCCGAACACTGGTTACGCAGTCAGGGGGCCAGCCTGCGTACCGGTTGTCGCGTCGAATCAATCCTGGCCGACAGCAGCGGCATCACGCTGGATGGTGAACATTTCTCCGCCGCCATCCTGGCCACGGCACCGCAACACGCTGCCCGCCTCTGGCCGGCGATGGATGCCCATTACGATTACGAGCCAATTGCCACGGTCTACCTGCAATTCCGGCCAGAAACGAAACTCCCCTTTCCCCTGCAAAGCCTGAATGGAAAATACGGCCAATGGGTCGTCGACCGCGGCAATGGCCTGTTCGCCTGCGTACAAAGCGGCCAAGGCGACTGGACGCAACTCGATGACGCGACACTCGCAGCGCAATTGCAGTCCGAACTGGGGTTGGGTGAGCCGGCCAGCGGGTTCAGGGTCGTGCGAGAAAAGCGTGCCACTTTTTCATGCCGACCGGGCATCACGCGCCCGGCCTGTGCAAGCTCGCATCCCCGGCTGTTTCTGGCGGGCGACTACACCTGGGCAGAATATCCGGCCACCCTCGAAGGTGCGGTGCGCAGCGGCTTACGCGCTGCCCACCAGGTATTGAGTCGGTACGCCGAAGCCTGAAAAACGCTGGCTGCCAGAATCGGATCAGCGCTGACCGATACGGCTGCGGCGACGCCAGCAAGCCGGTATTTCAAGATTCGACACATCCGCCATTTCGTCGAAAAAAATCTCCCGGGCACGAGCCAGACGCTCCTGCTCGCCTTCGGCCACACCGGCGATCTGATCAAACCATTTTTGCAATGTTTTCATTTTGCTTGCTCCTAGCCATGAATCGGATGGTGAAGATTGCGTTTTTCGACAGCGCAAACTGCTGTTGGAAGCAGAATATCCGAATACTGTATAAATGTACAGTATTCGGATATTTAACTGCGCTGGGTTAACCTTGGCACCGTTATCAACCATGGGGGAAAGCGCATGAATAAAGGAAAGACCCACTGGTTACCGAATGCCGGAACAGTTGCCAGCTATGCCGGACGAAGCAGCAAAACCATCCGCAATGTCCGCGTTGTGGCCGAAGCCTGCGGTGGCCGGATGATCGTCGAAGCGATCGGACGTCAGGGCGTTGCGGTGCGGCTGACGGTCAAACAGGAAAATCTGGCGCCGCTTCAGCCCAGCCTGTTCGACTAGAGCGGGTAATCGGTCAATCAACGAACGCACGGCCAATGCGTTAATATCCGCGCCCATGAAGATTGAAGTTCGCCGCACAAAACAGTTCCTGCCCATCGCGCGCCTTGGCCTGACCGGTCTCGCCCTGCTGATTGCCGCCTGCTCGTCGAAACCACCTGTGGCTTACCGCACCGAGTCGTTCGATGCCGAATCGCCCTTCCAGTTTCACAGCGACCAGCCTTACACCATCGTTTGCGAACAGGGCAAACGCGCCCTGCTCAGCCAGGGCTATGAAGTCGAAACGATGAATGCGCAGACGATACGCGGTGCCAAGTTCTTTCAGCCGCAAGCGGATCAGCAGCTGCAACTGAAGATCAGCCTCGTCTGCCTGGGCAGCCGCAAGGGGGCGACCATCTACGCCAATGCGCTGCAAACACGTTACGAATTGAAATCGAGCGGCACCAGCACCGGCCTCAGCGTAGCCGGCATCGGCTCGGTTTCACTGCCCTGGCCGACGGACAAGGGCACGCTGGTCAAGGTCGGCGAAGAGACCGTGACTGACCCGGCGTTCTACCAGCGGCTGTTTGTCCTGATCGAGTCGCTCGACGACATCGCCGAACCTCCCGCAGCAGAAAAATCAGAGAAGTAGGCCGCCGCCCTGAATACGCAACGTCCGCGTGCAGCGGGCGGCGATCGCCTCATCGTGGGTCACCAGAATCAGGGTTGTGCCCTGACGGGCGTTCAGTTCGAACATCAGCTCGATGATTTGCTGGCCGGTTGCCGCATCGAGATTGCCGGTCGGTTCATCGGCCAGCACCAGCCTTGGTGAAGGGGCAAAAGCGCGGGCCAGCGCGACACGCTGCTGCTCACCGCCCGACAAGTGTTTCGGGTAATGCTTCAGGCGATGCGCCAGACCCACCTTTTCCAGCCATTCGCGCGCTGTCGCGGTCGACGTCTTCAAACCGGCCAATTCAAGCGGCAACATCACATTTTCCAGCGCATTGAGGGCCGGCAACAACTGGAATGACTGGAAAACGAAACCGAGCAACTTGCCGCGCTGAATCGCCCGATCATCTTCATCGAGTGCCGCCAGCGACAGGCCGTCGAGACGGATCTCGCCCGACGTCGGCACATCCAGTCCGGCCAGCAAACCCAGCAAAGTCGACTTGCCCGACCCCGAAGCCCCGACAATGGCCACCGTTTCGCCCGGCATGACCGAAAAGGAAATATCCTGCAAAATGGTCAGCGGCGTACCGCCGTTATCGACGGTCTTGCCCAGCCCAACGACTTCAACGACTGGTTCATTTTCCATGCGGCTTGCCCTTTTCCTGTTCGTCCTGCTGTTCTCCGCCCTGCCGGCCATGGCCGCCAAAAACATTCTCATCATGGGCGACTCGCTGTCGGCTGGCTATGGCATTCGACCGGAACAAGCCTGGCCTTCCCTGCTGGCCAAACGCCTGAGCGAGCAAGCCTCCGATTATAGCGTCGTCAATCTGTCAATTTCCGGCGAAACCTCGGCCGGCGGACTTTCCCGCCTAACACCGGCGCTCCAGCAGCACAAACCTGCCGTGGTGATCATTGTGCTGGGGGCCAACGATGGTTTGCGCGGCCTGCCGCTCAGCCAGATGCAAGACAACCTGGGCAAGATGGTTGATGCCTCACGCCGGGCCGGAGCGCGTATTTTGCTGATCGGCATGCGCCTGCCTCCGAATTACGGCATCTATACCCAGCAGTTCCAGCACAGTTTCGATCAACTGGCACAAAGCCGAAAAACAGCCCTGCTGCCTTTCCTGCTTGAGCCGGTCGCTGCACAAAGCACCTTTTTCCAGGCCGACAACCTGCACCCAACCGCCGAAGCACAACCCCTGCTGCTGAATCATCTCTGGCCGACCCTGCGCCCCTTGTTAAAATAGCCGAATGAACATTGTCCGCACCACGCTTGCCGAAATGGCCGCATTCGACGAAATCATCGATGTGCGCTCGCCCGCCGAATTTGCCGAAGACCACATTCCCGGAGCCATCAACTGCCCGGTTCTGGATAACGAACAGCGCATCCAGGTCGGCACGCTCTACAAGCAGGTGTCCCCTTTCGAGGCCAAGAAAATCGGGGCTGCGCTGGTTGCCGAAAACATCGGACGGCATCTGCGCGAGCGCTTTCTCGACAAGCCCAAAGACTGGAAGCCCCTGATCTGTTGCTGGCGCGGCGGCAATCGCAGTGGCTCGATGACCACCATTTTCCGAGCCATCGGCTGGAAAGCCTGCCAACTGGAAGGGGGTTACAAAACCTACCGCAGCCACGTTATCGCCGAACTGGAAAAGCTGCCGGCCACCTTCCGCTTCAAGGTCATCTGCGGACCGACCGGCAGCGCCAAGACGCGCATCCTGCAAGCCATTGGCCATCTGGGTGAGCAAATTCTCGACCTGGAAGGCCTGGCCAGTCATAAAGGTTCGGTACTCGGTGTGTTGCCCGGCGAACCGCAACCCAGCCAGAAATGGTTTGAAACCAGCCTGCTCCTCGCCTTGCAAAAACTAGATCAGAGCCGGCCGGTTTATGTTGAAGCCGAAAGCCGGAAAATCGGCAACCTGCATTTGCCGCAAGCCGTGATCGATGGCATCCGCGGCGGCCAATGCCTGAGCATCGAAGCCAGCCTGGCCGCCCGCGTTCGCTTCCTGCTGGTCGATTACGACTATTTCCTGACGCTGCCCGACTTGCTCGTCCAGCGACTCGACGTCCTCCAGGGCCTGCAAAGCCGGGAGACACTCACCCGCTGGCATGAACTGGTGCGCGCCGGCGATTGGCAACCATTGGTTGAACAATTGCTTGAACAGCATTACGACCCGCTTTACCGCCGCTCGCAAAACCACAACTTCGGCGGCTTGGACAAACCGACTGTTTTTGCGTCGGATGACCTTTCGCCAGCCGGCATTCAATCTCTGGCAGAACGGATCGCTCAGTCGCAGACGGCACAAACCGACTGACGCATTGCCGGCTTGGGCGCTGCGGTCAACCCTTCGGCAAAGGCCAATTCGCGTAAACCGGCGTCGGCAACCCGTTGGCGCAATTCGCCCGGCTGAAGCAAGAAATCCGGATTCGATGGTTTGCCATAAATCTCGTTGCCGAGCATGAAAGTGTCGTAAATCAGAACGCCGCCCGGTGCGAGCAGTGCCATGACATCACTCAAACGGGCGCGCCACAGGTAATTCGTCACCACGATTCCGTCAAACCGCTGGCCCTCCAACGGCCAGGCCTCCCCTTCAAGGTTCATTTCCTGCACGACAACGCCCGGCACATCACGTAAAGCAGCCAGCGCACCGGCATCGCGATCGACAGCCAGAACGGAATACCCAAGTGCCGCCAGGAAACGGCTGTGTCGCCCGCTGCCACAAGCCAGATCGAGCACCCGGCCATTCACCGGAATATGCCTGGCAAAGCGCTCAACCCACGGCGAGGGGCGTATCATTTCGGAGATTTCATTCACGGAGGCTGTCATGTCAGGTTTGGTCGTCGTAACGGAAAATGGATTGGGAAGATACCAGCAGGAAGTGCGTGCCGGCCAGCACCGCCTGATTGCCGACGAACCGACCGACATGGGCGGCGCCGATGCAGGCCCGGCACCGTTCGATTTCCTGATGTCCGGTCTGGGCGCATGCACCTCGATGACCCTGCGCATGTACGCCGAGCGCAAGGATTTGCCGCTTACCGGTATCCAGGTCGAACTGAGCCATGAAAAAATCGAGATCGACGGCAGCAAGCGCGATCAAATCAACCGGACAATCAAGCTCGATGGCCCGCTAAGCCAGGAACAGCGTCAGCGCTTACTTGAGATTGCCGGCAAATGTCCGGTTCACCGCGCGCTTTCCGGCTCGATCATGCTCCCTTGCAAGCTGGCCGAATAGTCCTTTATCCCTACGTGAAACATGGATTCAATCATCAATTTGTGCTAGGATTGTGCACTGCACAATAACAGCCTAAACAAGGGGCTCACCATGCTGGAACAGCACTATCTGACTGCTCTTTTCGAACCGAAATCGGTCGCCGTGATTGGCGCATCCGATCGTGAAAACTCGGTTGGCAACGTCATTTTCAAAAACATTCTCGGCTCGGGTTACAAAGGCCGTCTCTACGCGATCAATCCAAAGCACGAAACGATTCAGGGTCAGCCGGCCTACAAATCGATCGAGGAAATCGGTGCCCGCGTCGAAATGGCGATCATCGCCACCCGCCCGCAAACCGTACCACAGATCATCGAACAATGCGGCCGCAGTGGCGTACGCAACGCCATCGTGATTGCCTCGGGCTTCTCTGAAGCCGGCCACATCGGTGCGGCGCTGGAACGCAAGGTGCTGGAAATTGCCCGTTCCTACAATGTTCGCATCCTGGGCCCGAACTGCCTCGGCATCATTCGCCCGGAACTCGGCCTCAACGCCACCTTCACCAAGATTACCGCCAACCCGGGCAACCTCGCCCTCGTCTCGCAGTCCGGCGCCATGTGCTCCGCCGTACTCGACTGGGCCAAGGCCAACCAGGTCGGTTTCTCCTCGGTGATTTCGCTGGGCATGACAGCCGACGTCGATTTTGGCGAAATTCTCGATTACCTGATCTACGACAGCCGCACGCACTACATCCTGATGTACGTCGAAGGCATCCGTAACGCCCGCCGCTTCATGAGCGCCCTGCGCTCGGCCGCGCGCATCAAGCCGATCATCCTGCTCAAGGCTGGCCGCCACGAAGCGGGCGCCATGGCCACCGCCACCCACTCCGGCATGGCCGCCGTCTCCGATACCGTATTCGATGCCGCCGTGCGCCGTGCCGGCGTGGTCCGCGTCCAGAACGTCGGCCAACTGTTCTACGCCGCCAAGGCACTGGCCTCGAAATTCCGTCCGCAGGGCAATCGCCTGGCGATCATCACCAATGGTGGTGGACCGGGTGCGATGGCAGCCGACCGCGCCGGCGACCTTGGTATTCCGCTGGCCCAGTTGTCGAACGAGACCATGGCGGCGCTGAACAAGGTTCTGCCCAACACCTGGTCGCACAGCAACCCGATCGACATCGCCGGCGATGCAACGCCGGAGCGTTATCGCGAAACCATTCTCGCCGTGACTCAGGACCCTGGCGTCGACAGCACGCTAGTCATGCTCTCGCCGCAGGCCATGACCGAACCGATGGAAGTCGCCAAGGCGATCATCGAAGTCGCCGACAAGCTGAATCGTTCGCTGATCTGCTGCTGGATGGGCGAAGAGCAAGTCGCTGCGGCCCGCAAACTGCTCGAAGATGCCGGCATCCCGGCCTTCCGCATGCCGGAAACGGCCATTGAGCTGTTCCACCACATCTCCAAGTATTACCGCAACCAGAAGCTGCTGCTGCAAACGCCGGAGCCGACCCGCCAGCACGGCCGTCCGGAAGCCGAAGGCGCCAAGATGCTGATCGAGGCCCTGCTCGCCGAGCGCCGCAAGGTGCTTTCCGAAATGGAGTCCAAGGCCATCCTGCGCGCCTTCAAGGTACCAGTGGCGCAGACCATGGTGGCCCGCACGGCGACCGAAGCCCTGCTGCTGGCCGAGCAGATCGGTTTCCCAATTGCGATGAAGGTCGACTCCCCGGACCTGCCACACAAGTCCGATGCCGGCGGCGTGCGTCTCAACATCGTCAATGCGCCGGCTGTGCGCAATGCCTACCACGACATCATCGACACGGTCAGCAAGCGCCATCCGAATGCCAAGATCAACGGCGTTTCGATCGAACCCTTCCTGTCCCGCCCGAATGGCCGCGAACTGATGATCGGCGTTTTCCGCGACCCGATCTTCGGGCCGGTCATCACTTTCGGTGCCGGCGGTTTCGACGTCGAAATTTTCAGCGACCGCTCGGTTGCCCTGCCGCCGCTGAACAAATTCCTGGCCAAGGATCTGATCGACTCGACGCGTGCGTCGAAAATCCTCGACCAATTCCACAACATGCCGCCGGTCGACCGCGAAGCGATCAAGGAAGTCCTGCTTTGCATCTCGGAAATGGTCTGCGAACTGCCGTGGATCATGGAGCTCGACCTGAACCCGCTGATCGTCGATGAAAACGGGGCCATCGCTGCCGATGCCCGTATCGTCATCGACCATGCCGCCGGCGCCAGTGGCGACCGCTACGCCCACATGTCGATCTATCCCTACCCGGTGCACCTGATCCAGGAATGGCAGATGAACGACGGCAAGGTCGTCACCATCCGCCCGATCCGTCCGGAAGATGCCGACATGGAGCAGGAATTCGTCAAGAACATGTCCGACGAATCGCGCTACTACCGCTTCATGGATACCTTGCGCGAACTGACCCAGACGATGCTGGTCCGCTTCACGCAGATCGACTATGACCGCGAAATGGCGCTGGTGGCCACGCTGCCGGACGAAGATGGCAAGGAACAGCAAATGGGCGTCGCCCGCTACGTCGTCAATCCGGATGGCGAATCGGTCGAATTCGCGCTGGCCGTCGGCGATGGCTGGCAGAAGTGCGGCGTCGGCCGCAAGCTGATGACGGCGCTGATCGAATGTGCCCGAATGAAGGGTTATCGTGCCGTGGTCGGTGATGTCTTGTCGACCAACAGCAAGATGTTCCGCCTGATGACCAGCCTTGGCTTTACCATCCATCCGCACCCGGACGACACTGCCGTCAAGCGCGTCGTCAAGCCGCTGACCGGCTAAACAGGAAGGTAGGAAGCCCCAAAAGCCCGATGAAATTCATCGGGCTTTTTCATTTTCAAGGCTCAGACAGCAGCATCCTGGCGGCTGCCTGCGGCGTGCAGTTGATGCAGCAGATTTTCCAGGGCCCGGGCGAAACCGGGCAGATCGGTCAATGGACTTTGCCGGACTCGTACCGGCAAGGACTGTCGCATCGCTTTCAGTGCCGACGTCGATTCAGCCAGACGAACCGCTTTGTCGACATAGTCGTCAATCGAATCGGCGATCAGTTCATCAAGACCCAGCGGGCTGACAATAGTCGCGCTCATCCGTGAATGCAGCGCGTCACCGGCCAGGCAAATCAGCGGCACACCGGCAAAAAGCGTATCGAAGGTGGTGGTTCCCCCATTGCAGGGAAAGGGGTCCAGCGCGATATCGATGTCGCGGAAACGGGCGTGATATTCCTCGGATGAAATATTGGCCAGTATGTGCAGACGTTCGCTCGCGATGCCATGCTCGGCAAAACGCTGGTTCACAATATCGAAATAACGCTCATCCTGACTGTTGACCGCAAGAAACAGACGCGAATCAGGCACACGGTGCAGAATCCGCGACCAGGCCGCGACGCAGCCTGGACTGACCTTGCGGAAATTATTCAGGCTGCCGAAGCTGATTCGACCATTCTGCTCAAAAGGATGCTGCGAGCTATCCCCCGCAAAAACCTGGCTTGCTTCGCGCACGCAGTGGCAACCCGGCAAATCGACCGCCACGGCTTGTTCGCTGCACCATTCACCACGCAACAGCACGGGGTCGGAAGGGGCCAGGATGTAATCCATCGCCCGGATACCCGTCGTTCCTGTCGAACCCAGCCAACTGATCTGGACCGGCGCCGGCCTGCGCGCGAAAAGAGGCAAGCGGTTACCGGCGGTGTGACCGGAAAGATCGATCAGAATATCGATGCCATCCTGGCGAATCAGTGCGGCGACCGCATCGTCGCCCAAGGCGGCAATCGCATGCCAGGCACGAACCTGCGTTTTTGCCTGTTCGGAAAAGGCATCGGGCAATGTCGCATTGTCATAGACGAAGTGCTCGCAGCGATTGGCATCGAAGCACGCCAGCATCGGAATCACGAAGAGACCAACCGGGTGTCGGCGCAAATCGGCACTCACCCAACCGATGCGCAATTTATTTGATCGAGCCGTAAGGGGCTGTGGCAGCGCTTCTGCCGGAGGCAGCCTAGCCTCGAAAGCACGCGCCTCGGCCAGGATATCCTGCGCACTGACACGATCGGAGTGCAACATGGCCCAGAGCAGGTTGGATGCATCGTCGATCCGATGCGGCGAACCGGCCAGCACCTGCCTGAAAAGCCGAATGGCACTATCCGCCTCGCCATTCAAGCCATGAGCCGAAGCCAGCGCACTCAATGCGGCTGGACTATCCGGCTGCAGACCGAGCAGATGATTGGCTGCGGCCTGGCTTTTCTGCCATTGCCCTTGACGGGCATAGGCAACGATCAGATTGCTCCAGGCAGCGAGATTTTCCGGATTGCAGCGCAGCGCGGTTTCTAGATTTTCCTGGGCGATATCGAATTGATTGCGCAGCGAAAAAACCAGGCCCAAACCAACATACAACTCATCGGTCGCAAGACCGTATTCATGGGCCGTCGCATAAGCTTCGATCGCCTGCGACCACTGGCCGGCCTGAGCCAGCGACAAACCGAGATTGCGGTAAGCCTGCGGGTCGCGGCTACCGAGTGCGATGACCCGTTGCCATAATTCAACCGCGTCTAGCCAGCGTCCGGCGGCGGCAAGTGCCTGTGCCTCGTTGAACAGCGAGTTTTTATCTGCCAATTTTTTTCCTGGGAATCCGGAATATTTTCGACAACAAAAAAGCCAGTCAATCGACTGGCTTTCTGTCCTGGAATTTCGTGGGCGGTTTTTATTCGCCGAAAAAATTCACATCGTACGGGTAAGACTTCTGCGGCACCTTGGAAGCGGCATTGCGCGTCGAGGTATCGACATCCTGTTTTTTGTCCCACCACAGAGCGCGCCCGGCCTTTTGATCTTCAACCCAGGCCGGATTCTTTTCCAGTTGTTCGTTCATCCACTTCGTGTGATCAGACACGTAGCTCGTATTTACGTCACCCATTTGGCTGCTTTCCTCAAGCTGATCGAGACAATTCCGCGATTCTAGCACGTCAGTGGAAGACGATGGGGCGTGCCATGCCGGTGCAGTAATGATCGAGAAAGGCATCGATGGTTTCTTCGTCACGCGATGCTTCAGGGATTTCTTCCATCGCATGCCTGAAGTGCCAGGCCAATGGTCCCTGCAAGTACAGAGTTCGCAACGCTTCCTTGTCGAATAGTTCAAAACCCTGTTGCGCCGGGTAGGCCAGAATCCAGAAGTGGGCACTGCTGTAAATGACGTTCATCACACACCTCCATGATGGCGACTTGCCTGAGTGTATCTACGTCACCCGCCACGAATTCTGTAGCGCCAATGATCAGGAAAAATGCTTTTCCCGCACCGTCGGAATACAGCGAAAGGCGGCTGCACGACAGCAATTTTGAACTTTTCACGCATAATGCCTTCTTGACTGAAAACACCTGACAGCGCACCGCTTTGATCAAGCCGAGTTCCAACTCACCTGATGACTTGAACCATCGTCCGCCGGACACGATGGATGAACGCGTGCTGCTCGAAAAATACATGCCGCTGGTCAAGCGCGTCGCATCGGCACTCAACCAGATGAAGCCGGCCTTTCTCGATCAAAGCGACGTCATTCAGGATGGCATGATCGGCTTGCTGCGGGCGATTCGTTCGAACCGTCTCGATGCCGGCGAAGCCCAGTTCGCCAAATTCGCCGGGATCAATATTCGCGGGGCAATCATTGACGGCTACCGCGCCGTGGGCGGCATGTCGCGACACGAATACGACAAGGCCAAGCAAACACGCCAGGCGGTTACCGAGGGACGCGAAGTCTCGCCTGAAGAGCTTGCCAGAGCCGATGAAATGCTCAATATGGCCTGGCGGCCTGCGTTGAATATTGGTGATGAGTCACCGGATGAATTCAGCGTGGCCGACCCGCAGCCCGGGCCTGAGCAACGGGCCGAAGCCAACCAGTTGTTGCGCCGCGCCGTCGATCAACTGCAACAGACGCCGGTCCGCGATCGAACCATTTTCATTGCCTGCGAACTGCATGGCGAAAAACACAGCGAAGTCGCACACCGCTTCGAGTTGTCGAGCGGACGCGTTTCGCAAATCCTGCACCAGGTTCGCCAGGAAATCCTCAAGGCCATTGCCTGACTTTTTCACATCAAAACAGCCAACAGCGGAGACAAACCATGCCGTCACTTCTACCCCAACCCGATCCCCAAGGCTTGCTTGAGTACTCGGTGGTCTACACCGACCGCGCACTCAACCACATGTCGCAGCGCTTCCAGGGCGTCATGAAAGACATTTCGCGGATCTTGAAAAAGGTTTACAACGCCCAGGCGGCCATCGTCGTGCCTGGCAGCGGCACCTTCGGCATGGAAGCAGTTGCCCGCCAGTTCGCCACCGACCAGAAAGTCATGGTCATCCGCAATGGCTGGTTCAGCTTCCGTTGGACGCAGATTTTCGACATGGGCCGGATTCCGGCTGAAAGCATCGTACTCAAGGCCCGCCAGACCGGCAGCGGCAGTCAGGCACCGTTCGCACCCGCGCCGATCGACGAAGTCGTCGCGACCATTCGCCGGGAAAAGCCGGCCGTGGTCTTTGCTCCGCACGTCGAAACCGCCTCCGGCATGATGCTGCCCGACAATTACCTGCAAGCCGTCAGCGCAGCGGTTCGCGCGGTCGACGGCCTTTTTGTGCTCGATTGCATCGCCTCCGGCACAGTCTGGGTCGACATGCAGGCCAACGGGGTCGATGTGCTGATCAGTGCACCGCAGAAAGGCTGGAGCGGCTCGCCGTGCTGCGCGCTGGTCATGCTCGGCGAACGCGCCCGCACCAGGATAGAAACAACGACGAGCAGCAGCTTTGCCTGCGACCTGAAGAAATGGCTGCAGATCATGGAAGCCTTCGAGAACGGCGGCCACGCCTATCACGCCACGATGCCGACCGATGCGCTGGCGACGATGCGCGACGTGATGCTCGAAACCGAAGCCTATGGCTTTGACAAGGTTTGTGCCGAACAACACGAACTCGGCCGCCAGGTACGCGCCCTGCTCGAAAGCCGCGGCTTCCCCAGCGTTGCCGCAGCAGGTTTCCAGGCGCCAGGGGTCGTCGTCAGCTACACCAGCGACGCTGATATCCAGTCGTGCAAGAAATTCCTCAACATCGGCCTGCAGACTGCCGCCGGCGTACCGCTGCAATGCGATGAACCCGCCGATTTCCGGACCTTCCGCATCGGCCTGTTCGGGCTGGACAAACTGCACAACCCGGAACGCACGGTCGCTTCGCTGGCCCAGGCCCTCGACCAACTGGGCTGAGGCACACGGGGTGAAGATTGCGGTCGACTCGCAAATTCACCCTATTTTCGACCGGATCGGCAACACGGTAAAACATTCTTGACGCAACGCACTGACATGAAAAATTCAAGCAGACTGGTATTGGCAACGGCAATTGCAGCGCTGGCTGGCGGCGGATATTGGTACGCGAATACCTCCAAGGCCAACTCGACCCCCCAGCCCAAAGTCGCCGCCCCAGTTCCGGTCGCAGTTGCAACGGCACAGACCGGCGAAATGCCTATCCTGTTCGGCACAGTGGGTCGCGCCGAAGCCTACGAAGGCGTCACGCTCAAATCACGAATCGATGGCCAGGTACTCTCCGTGGCCTATACCGAAGGCCAGCAAGTCAAGCAGGGCGATGTCCTGATCCGGCTCGACCCGGCCGATTTCAATGCCAAGGCGATGCAAGCCGAAGCCCTGCTGGCCAAGGATCAGGCCCAGTTGAGCAAAGCCCATGCCGATGTCGAACGCTACCTGGCCCTCAAAGCCAAGGGATTCGTCTCCGATGAAAAGGTCAACGAAATTCGCACCAGCGAGGCAGCGGCAGCGGCCACCGTACAAGCCGACAAGGCAGCGCTCGAACTGGCTCGCCTGCAACTCTCATATGCCACCATCCGCGCGCCCTTCTCCGGCGTCATCGGTGCCCGCCTCGTCTTCCCCGGTTCATCAGTCAAGACCAACGACACGGCGCTGGCTGTGGTCAATCGGGTCAATCCGCTCTATGTCACTTTTTCGGTACCCGAAAAGCTGCTGCCCAAACTGCGCCTGGCGATGAGTCAGGGACCGATGAAGGTACAGGTCAACTTGCCCGGTAACAAGGAACAAAAGCTGGAAGGCACCGCCAAATTCATCGATAACGCGGTCGACGCCGCGAATGGCACGATTTTGATGAAAGCCATCCTGGACAACAAGGACGGCAAACTGACGCCGGGTCAGTTTCTCAATGTCGGCATGACACTCGACAAGCTGGCCGACGCGGTATTGATCCCGAACGAAGCCATCCAGCAAGGCGCCGAGGGCAATTTCCTCTACGTCGTCAAACCGGACAATACGGCCGAGGTACGAAAAATCGAGGTCATCTCGACCTATCAGGGCATGTCGGCCATTACCCAGGGCATCGCCGCCGGGGACAAGGTGGTTACCGATGGCCAGCTCCGCCTGACACCGGGTGCAACAATCAAGGCACGGCAGGAAAAAACGGCTGAAGCAGCCAGCCCGGCCACGCCGGCAGCAGCACCGACACCCGCCTCCAGCCCGGCCCCGAGCGCACGCTGAAGGTTGCCCGATGAATTTGCCTGAACTCTGCATCCGCCGGCCGGTGATGACCACGCTGATGATGGTCGCCCTGCTCATTTTCGGCCTGATCGGCTACCGTTCGCTGCCGGTTTCGGAATTGCCGGCAGTCGATTTCCCGACCATTTCGGTCAGCGCCAGCCTACCCGGCGCCTCACCGGAAACCATGGCCGCCGCGGTAGCAACGCCGCTTGAAGGCCAGTTCTCGACGATTGCCGGCCTCGACTCGATGACCTCGACCAGCGCCCAAGGCTCGGCGACGATCACGCTGCAGTTTTCGCTCGACCGCAACATCGACGCCGCAGCCCAGGATGTGCAATCGGCCATTTCCGCCGCGCTGCGCAAGCTGCCGCCGAACATGCCGACGCCACCGTCCTTCCGCAAGGTCAATCCGGCCGATTCGCCGATTTTCTACATCGCGATGTCGTCGCCGACCCTGCCGCTGTCGCTGGTGCACGAATACGCCGAAACCCAGCTGGCGCAACGCCTGTCAACCGTTCCCGGCGTTGCCCAGGTGCAGATCTACGGCTCGCAGAAATTTGCCGTACGGATTCAGGCCAACCCCGACCAGCTCGCTGCGCGCGGCGTCGGGATCGATGAACTGCAGCAGGCGATTGCCCAGAACAACGTCAACCAGCCAGTCGGCCAGCTCGACGGCCAGCGTCAAACCTTCGCCCTGAAAGACAACGGCCAGCTCTCTTCCGCCGCCGCCTATCGCCCGCTGATCGTCACCTGGCGCAATGGCGCCCCGGTTCGCCTTGAAGACGTGGCCAGCGCGGTCGACGCCGTGGAAAACGCCAAAATCGCCAGCTGGCACATCGACAAGCGCGCCATCGTGCTCGCCATCCAGCGCCAGCCGGGCGCCAACACGATTGAAACGGTCGATGCCATCAAGCGCATCCTGCCCTCCTTCCAGGCCAAGCTGCCGGCTGCCGTTGACATGAAAGTCCTGTTCGACCGCAGCCATTCGATCCGTGATTCGATCGAAGACGTGCAATTCACGCTCGTCCTCTCCGGCTTCCTGGTCATCATGGTCATCCTGCTCTTCCTGCGTAATCTCTCGGCCACCGTGATCCCCAGCCTGGCACTGCCGATTTCGGTGGTCGGCACCTTCGCCGCCATGTCGGCGCTCGGCTACAGCCTGGACAATCTTTCGCTGCTCGCCCTGACCCTGTCGGTCGGCTTCGTCGTCGATGACGCCATCGTCATGCTGGAAAACATCGTGCGTCACGTCGAAGCCGGCGAAACGCCGTTCGAAGCGGCAATCAAGGGCGCCAGGGAAATCGGTTTCACGATCATCTCGATGACCATCTCGCTGATTGCCGTTTTCATTCCGGTGCTTTTCATGCAGGGCATCGTCGGTCGCCTGCTACACGAATTCGCCGTGACCATCTGCGTCGCCATTCTGGTTTCCGGATTTGTCTCGCTGACCCTGACGCCGATGTTGTGCAGCCGTTACGTCAAGCATGCCGAGCCCGATTCGCACGGCAAGGTGTTCCAGATGTTCGAGCGCTTCTTCGACGCCCTGCTCAGCACCTACGAAAAGACATTAAGCCTGGCGATGCGCCATCCACGCACCATTCTGGCCAGCTTTTTCGCCACACTGGCGCTGACCGCCTACCTGTTCACACTGGTTCCCAAGGATTTCCTGCCGAGCGGCGACTCGGGCCAGATCATCGCCTTCACTGAAGGCGCACAGGACGCCTCGTTCAAGTCGATGGTCGAGCATCAGCGCGCGGTTGCCGAGATCGTCGCCCAGGAGCCGGACATCGCTTCCTTCATGTCGGCCGTCGGGGCTGGCGGCATCCGCCCGACCGCCAACACCGGCACCGTATTCATGATTCTCAAGCCGCGCCATGAACGGAACTCGACGCCGGACCAGATCATCCAGCGCCTGCGCCCCAAACTGGCCGCCGTGCCGGGTATCAAGGTGTATATGCAGAATCCGCCGGTGATCCGTATTGGCGGGCAGATTACCGCGGCGCAGTATCAGTACACCTTGCAGGACACCGATCTTGACGAGTTGTACCAGTGGACCGCGACACTGACCCAGAAAATCCGCCAGATGCCGGGCTTCGTCGATGTCACCAACAATCTGAACAACATGAGCCCGGTCGTCGGGCTGGATATCGACCGCGACAAACTGGCCTCGCTCGGCCTGACTTTCGGCCAGGTCGAGGATGCCTTGCAGAGTGCCTTCAGCGCCCGCCAGGTATCGACGATCTACGGCAGCACCGCGCAATACCAGGTGATTCTCGAAGTTGCACCGGAGTTCCAGGCCGATCCCGAAGCCTTGTCCCGACTCTATGTACGCGGTAGCGGCGGCAAGCTGATCCCGCTCGATACGGTTGCCCGCTTCAACAAGAAAACCCAGGCGCTGACGGTCAATCACCAGGGCCAACTGCCCTCGGTAACGATCTCGTTCAACCTGATGCCCGGCGTTTCGCTCGGCGACGCGGTCGACAAGATCAAGGCGATGGAACAGGAAATCCGCGTCCCGGTCTCGCTCAGCACCAGCCTGCAAGGCACGGCGCAAGCTTTCCAGTCATCGCTGCAAGGCCTCGGCATGCTGCTGCTCGTCGCCGTGCTGGTCGTCTATCTGGTGCTCGGCATCCTCTACGAGAGCTTCATCCACCCGCTGACCATTCTCTCCGGCCTGCCCTCGGCCGGCCTGGGGGCGCTGATCACGCTGCTCATCTTCAAGGTCGACCTCAGCCTTTACGCCTTCGTCGGCGTCATCATGCTGATCGGCATCGTCAAGAAAAACGCCATCATGATGATCGACTTCGCGCTCGAAAAGCAGCGCAAGGAAGGCGTCGCCCCGGCCGATGCCATCTTCCAGGCCAGCATTGTCCGTTTCCGGCCGATCATGATGACCACCATGGCGGCACTGGTCGGCACCTTGCCGATTGCCCTCGGCATCGGCGCCGGGGCCGAAGTCCGCCAACCGCTTGGTCTGGCTGTGGTCGGCGGACTGATGTTGTCGCAACTGCTGACGCTCTATCTGACGCCGGTGGTTTACCTCTATCTCGACCGGTTTACCGCGAAAGACAGCCTGGCCGAGCAAGCGGCCTAGTTTTTCCTTTCGCGCGCCCCGAACAACAAGGGGGCCACGTTGTCGGCGAGCAGCAAGCCAACAGCCAGGACAGCGCCGGTCAGCAGCATTTCGGTAATCAAGCCAATGCCGCTGGCGCTGTCATGGCCCATCAGGGCGTTGATGCCGCGGAAGCCCATGCTGCCGGGAACCAGCGTAATCAGGCCGGGAATCTGGACAAGAATCCCCGGTTGCCCCGAAAAATAGTGATACAAATGGCCGGCCAGCGCGACACTCAGCGCGCTGACAAAGGCACCGACCACGTTGCCCAGCAGGCTGCTGACCAGGCTATAGACAGCCCAGGCCAGCAAGCAGGCGGCAACCGAGACATGCACGGCGCGAAACGGCGCCTGGAGCACCCCGAGCAGCGACACGCCAAGCGCGGCAATGGCCGGCCAGATCACCCAGGCCGGCAGTGGCAGCGGACTGCCCGCCGGCACCAGCGGCAGCAACTGCTGGCCAATTTGCGTACCGATGGCCAAACCCGCCCCCATCATGAAGAGCAGGACGAAGGCGCCGACCAAGCGGCCGGTGCCGGCCAGCAAATTCTGTGTTGCCAGTTCGGAAAGCGCGATGGTCAGCGTAAACCCGGGCAGCAACAGAACGACGCCAGCAACCGCCGTTATGAATGTTGCCTGACCGGGAAAAACCAGACTCAAAGCCTGGGCGCAGAAAGCGGCAAGCAGACAGAGAATCACCGGCGCGGCCGGCCCGAGGCGTGGCGTCCGTGCCAGCGACTGGTAGGCGGCAACGAAAATCATGCCGACCAGGCCACCGCAGACCACCTCGACCCAGCCGCCGCGCAACAGCACAGCGACCGAAGCCGAGAGCAAAAAGCCGAAAACGACAAACGGCCAGCCGCGCCACAAGGGAGGAGCGGCCATGATGGCATTGAGCCGGGTCGCATAATCATCCAGCGCATTAAGGCTGGAAAGATCGTCAATCAAGGCTTCAAGCGCGATCAGCCGGGCCATGTTGTAGTCGTAGCCGGGCAAGCGGATCATCTCGGTATGCCGCTCGCCGGCAGGATTGACAATATTGAGGGTGAGCATCGTCAACACGGCGAAACTCTCGATCCGCACGCCAAGACGCTGCCCGATGGCATTCAGTTTGCGTTCCAGATCGTGCGCCGGCATGCCGCTGAGATGCATCGCCTCGGCCAAAGGCCGGAGAAAGCGGACCAGTTGATCGAGATTGTCAGTCATGCCGATCCACCGGCTTCTGTTCCCCGGCGGCCACTGGAAAGCCCAGCCAATTCTCGGCCGGCGGCAAGGGGCATGTGGCAAATGCCGTAAAGGCACACGGCGGGTTGTAGGCATAGTTGAAATCGAGGCAGATTTTCCCGTCGACCGCAGGCTTCGTTTTCAGGAAGCGACCGGCGCCGTAGCTCGACTTGCCGCTCGTCCGGTCGCGAAAAACGAAGAAAACCTCCTGCTCGCCAACCGACATCGGCAATAGTTCGACCGGCTGACCAGCAACGAGAAATACGGCCTTGTGCGTCACGGTGACCGGCAGGAGGTCACCGCTGACATTCGGCACGGCCATGTCGAGCGGCGGAGAAAGCTCAAGCCAGTCAGCCGTGATGCGCCACGCCGGGTCTTCGTCGAAATAAGCCAGACCACCAAATGGCCGGCTTGCCGCCCAGGTGCGGTCGCGCAGACGAACAGCCAGTTGGCCGTCGCGGTCGACGACAAAAAAAGACAGATTTTGATGATCGATCACGCTCGGCGGCCCCGCCAAATCGGTCCGCAAAGACTGCGCCGCGCCAACCACCGGCTGCCAAAGTAATGTATCGCCTTGCCAGATGACATCGCCGAGCTTCTCCGGGCCATCAGGTAGCTGGATCGCCGCGCCCTCGTGACAACCGACTTGATTGGCGCCCGGACTCAACCAGAACAAGCCAATCATCCCCAGCCAGCTGTCCGGCGCACTCAATTCAGCATGGCGCTGCGCTTGCCAGGCTTTCAGATCATTCAACATTCGGTTCTTTCCACATTCTTTTACAATCTCTTTGTTGCCCGTTCGGACAATCACGCGTTATTTGCTTACCAGTCGGTTGACCACTGCCTTTGAAAAGGAAATGACCATGAAAAAAACGCTCTTCGCAATACTCGTGGCGGCTTCGCCGCTTTTAGCCAACGCCGTGGATGTTAACGTCAATCTCGGCAATGTTCGCGTCCAGGCCCCCGGCGTCACCGTGACTTTTGGCAGCCGTAATGACCGGGGCCATTACTGGGATGGTTACGAATGGCGCGACCAGGATTACTGGAAACGCCATAACGGTCCGCGCGGGGAAAAGTACTATACCGGGCGCGGCGACAATGGCGTACCGCATCAGGGCGGCGGCCACTGCCCGCCGGGACAGGCTAAAAAAGGCAATTGCTGATCATCCCGGAACCATGAAAAATGGCGAGGCTGCGTGCCTCGCCATTTTTATGCCCGAACCCGGAATCAGTTCTTGCTAAAGCGCATGATACCGCCGGTTGCCGGATCGCAACTGACACGGATCGTGTCCTTGGCGGCAAACTTGCCTTCCAGAATGGCGCGGGCCAGCGGATTTTCGATCTGCTGCTGGATAGCCCGCTTGAGCGGCCTGGCCCCGAACACTGGATCAAACCCGGCCTGAGCCAGCTCGGCCAGAGCACTATCCTCAACAACAATCCCCATTTCAAGCTGAGCCAGCCGCTTTTCGAGATAAGCGAGCTGGATTCTGGCAATCCCGGCAATGTGTTTTTCGGCCAGACTGTGGAAGACCACGACTTCGTCGATCCGGTTGACGAATTCCGGCCGGAAATAAGTTTTCACCTCGGCCATCACCGCCATCTTGATCACGCCGTAATCGTCACCCGACATCTGTTGGATCATCTGGCTACCCAGATTCGACGTCATGACAATGACCGTATTCTTGAAGTCGACCGTGCGACCTTGTCCATCCGTCATCCGGCCATCGTCAAGCACCTGCAGCAGCACGTTGAAGACGTCCGGGTGCGCCTTCTCGACTTCATCGAGCAGGATCACGCTGTACGGCTTGCGGCGCACTGCTTCGGTCAGGTAACCGCCCTCTTCGTAGCCGACGTATCCTGGCGGCGCACCGATCAGGCGGGCCACTGAATGCTTTTCCATGAACTCGCTCATGTCGATGCGGATCAGGTGATCCTCGGCATCGAACATGAACTCGGCCAGCGCCTTGCACAGCTCGGTCTTGCCGACGCCCGTCGGGCCAAGAAAGAGGAAGGAACCGTAAGGCCGGTTCGGGTCGGACAAACCGGCCCGCGACCGGCGAATAGCATCGGCAACCAGACGCACAGCCTCATCCTGGCCGACCACCCGGTTATGCAAACGATCTTCCATCTTGAGCAACTTTTCGCGCTCACCCTGCATCATCTTGCTGACCGGGATGCCGGTTGCACGACTGACCACTTCGGCAATTTCCTCAGCGCCGACCTGGGTACGCAACAATTTATTCTTGCGCCCTTCACCTTCACCGGATTTCTCGGCAGCCTTCAACTGGGCTTCAAGTTGCGGCAGCTTGCCGTATTGCAATTCGGCAACCTCACCCAGACGCCCCTCGCGCTGCAGTCGGGAAATATCAGCCTTCAAGTGATCGATCTCTTCCTTGATATGCGCCGAACCGAGCACAGCCGATTTTTCGGCCTTCCAGATTTCCTCCAGGTCGGAATATTCCTTCTGCAGCTTGACCAATTCGTCCTCGATCAGGCCAAGGCGTTTCTTCGAAGCATCATCCTTCTCGCGCTTGACGGCTTCACGCTCGATCTTGAGCTGGATCATCCGGCGTTCAAGGCGGTCCATCACCTCCGGCTTGGAGTCGATTTCCATCTTGATCCGGGCCGCTGCTTCATCGATCAGGTCGATCGCCTTGTCCGGCAGAAAACGATCGGTGATGTAGCGATGGCTGAGTTCAGCCGCCGCGACAATGGCCGGGTCGGTGATATCGACACCGTGGTGCAATTCGTACTTTTCCTGCAGGCCGCGCAGGATGGCGATGGTCGATTCAACACTTGGCTCATCGACCAGCACTTTCTGGAAACGACGCTCAAGCGCCGCATCTTTCTCGATGTACTTGCGATATTCGTTCAGCGTCGTCGCACCGATGCAATGCAGCTCGCCACGGGCCAGGGCCGGTTTGAGCATGTTGCCGGCATCGATCGCGCCCTCGGCCTTGCCGGCGCCAACCATGGTATGAATTTCATCAATGAACAGGATGATCCGCCCGGCTTCCTGCGAAACCTCCTTGAGCACGGCCTTCAGACGCTCCTCGAATTCGCCACGATACTTGGCACCAGCCAGCAGGCCAGCCATGTCGAGGACCAGCACCTTCTTGCCTTTCAGGGTTTCCGGCACTTCATCATTGATGATGCGTTGGGCCAGGCCTTCGACAATCGCTGTCTTGCCGACCCCCGGTTCGCCGATCAATACCGGATTGTTTTTGGTCCGGCGCTGCAAAATCTGGATCGCACGACGGATTTCATCATCACGGCCAATCACCGGATCAAGTTTGCCCTGGGCAGCACGTTCAGTCAGATCGATGCAATATTTCTTGAGTGACTCGCGCTGTCCTTCGGCATCCTGCGAGTCGACGCCCTGCCCGCCGCGCACCGCCATGATTGCGGCTTCGATGGCTTTGCGGCTCAAGCCGTGCTGCTTGGCCAGTCGACCGGTTTCATTCTTGTCATCAGCCAGCACGAGCAGGAACATTTCGCTGGCAATGAATTCATCGCCACGCTTCTGCGCTTCCCGGTCGGTCAGGTTGAGCAGATTGGTCAGGTCGCGCCCCAGCGAAACATCGCCGCCATGACCGGATACCTGCGGCAAATTCTTCAGGGAACGCTCTAGGTCGTTACGCAAGCCAGGTACATTGACCCCGGCACGCGACAACAGCGAACTGGTCGCACCATCCTCCTGGCTCAGGAGCGCAAGCAAAAGATGCTGGGGTTCTATAAACTGCTGATCACCGCCCAGCGCCAGACTCTGGGCATCACCTAAAGCCTGCTGGAATTTGGTCGTAAACTTGTCGAGTCGCATTTTTCGTCCTCCGGACATGAATCGTCTGATAAATCCCATATGGGGCTGGACGATTTGTTTTCAACCGGCTGGAATTGATTCATGTCGGTGAAACTTTAAATAATCTATACTAGATTGGGCTATTACTTTCGGCATACAAAAATAACAAGGGGGATGCACCATGTCCACAAATGGAATGACGCTGCGCAGCAAGCTGCTGGCCATGACGATCGCAACGATTGCGGCACTTGTTTTCTTGTTCGCTGTCCTGCTTTCAAACGAACGGCATCAGTTGCTCGAAGACCGCCAGGACAAGGTCAGAAATCTGGTCGAGGTTGCCCATGCGACCATTGCCTTTTACGAAGGCGAAGCCCGTGCCGGACGCCTCTCGACGGAGGACGCGCAAAAAGCCGCGATGGCCGCCATCCGCGCCATGCGCTATGACAAGGTTGAATACTTCTGGATTCACAACCTCAACAACCTGATGGTGATGCACCCGATCAAGCCGGATCTTGAAGGCAAGCCACTCGACCAGCTGAAAGACAAGAACGGCAAATTTTTCTTTGTCGAGTTCAACAAAGTCGTCAATGCACAGGGGGCAGGGTTTGTCGACTACCTCTGGCCCAAGCCCGGCTCAGACGAAGGCGTGCCGAAACTGTCCTACGTTCAAGGGTTCACCCCATGGAACTGGGTCATCGGCTCAGGCATCTACATTGATGACGTTGATGCCAAGTTCCGTGCCGACGCAATCAAGCTCATGATCTGGGGGTTGGGCATCGGTGGTTTTGTGGCCATTTCGCTGCTTCTGCTGTCACGCAACATCATCCGGACGCTGGGCGGCGATCCTTCGCTTGCCTCGGCCGTCACCAAGCGCATTGCCGCCGGCGACCTGACCACCACGGTCGATTGCGCCGCAGGCGACAACGACAGTCTGCTGGCCAACATCCGAACCATGCAGCACACCCTGCGCGACATGATCTCGACCATCATCGGCAATGCCGAACAGGTTGCCACCTCGGCTGATGAATTGATGCACGCTTCGGAAGAAGTGGCTGATCGTGCGCGCCAGCAAAGCGATGCGGCCTCCTCGATGGCAGCCGCAGTTGAAGAGATGGCGGTGAGCATCGATCAGGTCAAGGAAAATGCCGATGAAGCACACGGGATTTCAATCGACGCTGGCAATATTTCCCAGGAAGGCGCGGCCGTCATTCATAACGCGGCCAATGAAATGCGCAAGATTTCGGATGCCGTCCAGTCGTCCTCCGCAATCGTCGAAGATCTCGGCCGTCAATCCGACCAGATCACCTCGATCGTCAATACGATCAAGGAAATCGCCGACCAGACCAACCTCCTCGCCCTGAATGCCGCCATCGAAGCTGCGCGGGCGGGTGAACAAGGTCGTGGCTTTGCCGTGGTGGCCGACGAGGTGCGCAAGCTGGCCGAACGGACCAGCTTGTCCACTACCGAAATCGGCGGCATGGTCGGCAAAATCCAGAACGGCACGCGCAGCGCGGTCAACAGCATGCAAGCCGGGGTGACTCAGGTCAGCAACGGCGTCGAACTGGCCAATCAGGCAGGCGATTCGATCAATCGCATCCGCGATGGCGCCCAGCGTGTCACACAGGTGGTCAACGGCATTTCCGACTCGATTCGCGAGCAGAGCCAGGCCGGCAACCAGATTGCCCATCAGCTCGAAACCATCGCCCAGATGTCGGAAGAAAGTGCGATTGCCGTTGAGCACACGACTGCAGCGGCTCGCCAGCTGCATGCGCTTTCCGCTTCGTTGCACAAGGCGGTCGCGCAGTTCAAGACCTGATCATCAAGCAACCGAAACAAAAAAAGGAGGCCTCGGCCTCCTTTTTCATGGGCGATTCATTAACCCTGTTTCGTTACCCAGCGTGCCGCGGCAGAATCATCCTTGTCGCGGGCATCGACCCAGCGGGCGCCTTCCGGCGTTGCTTCGCGCTTCCAGAACGGCGCCCGTGTTTTCAGGTAATCCATGATGAACTCACAGGCGGCAAAAGCTTCGCCACGATGCGCGCTGGTCACGGCAACCAGCACGATCTGGTCGCAAGGCTTGAGCGGCCCGACGCGATGGATAACCAGCGCATCGTAGATATCCCAGCGGCCCTTGGCTTCAACGACGATGGCTTCGAGCGCCTTCTCGGTCATGCCGGGATAATGCTCCAGCGTCATTTCGGAGACGCTGGCACCGTCGTTGATATCGCGCACCAGACCGAGAAAACTGGCCAAGGCACCCACCCGGGCATCACCGGCCCTTAGCGCGGTCAACTCCGCGCCAAGGTCAAAATCGGCTTCCTGTACCCGGACGGTCATGATCAGATCACCTCGCGCGCTTCGAGGAAGCGCAGGTTGGGATACTTTTCCTTGACCATGTTGAGATACACATTATTCGGTGCCAGATAGACCGGATCATCGGCGCCGTCGAGCGCGACATTGGCACTGTAGCGGTCGGAAAGCTGGCGCAGTTCGGCGGCATCGCCATGAATCCAGCGTGCCGTCGAACAGTTGTAGCTTTCGAAGATGACCTTGACGCCGTATTCGTTCTCCAGACGGCTGGCCACCACGTCGAACTGCAGGATGCCAACTGCACCGAGGATCATGTCAGTCCCGGAAAGCGGGCGGAACAACTGCGTCGCGCCCTCTTCCGCCAGCTGCTGCAAGCCCTTCTGGAGCTGCTTGATCTTCAGCGGATTGGCGATCCGGGCCAGACGGAAGTGTTCCGGCGCGAAGGACGGAATACCGGTGAAGCGCAGGTCTTCGCCTTCGGTGAAGGTTTCGCCGAGGCGGATGGTGCCGTGGTTCGGAATACCGATGATGTCGCCCGGATAGGCTTCGTCGGTCGTGCTGCGGTCGCGCGCCATGAAGGTAATGGCGTTATTGACCGCCAGCAGCTTGCCGCCAGCGCCCTGCTTGACCTTCATGCCGCGCTCGAACTTGCCTGAGCAGACGCGCAGGAAAGCAATGCGGTCGCGATGCTTCGGGTCCATATTGGCCTGGATCTTGAACACGAAACCGGAAAACTTGGTTTCATTCGGCTCAACCCGACGGCTCACCGCCGGACGGGAAATCGGGGCCGGCGACAGGTCGACCACGGCATCGAGCAAACTTTGCACGCCGAAGTTGTTGACCGCGGAACCGAAGAACACCGGCGATTGCTGGCCAGCCAGATAGGCATCAACATCAAAGGTGTGCGAGGCGCCGCGGACCAGTTCGATGTCGGTACGCAATTCGTCGGCCTGCACGCCGATCAGTTCGTCGAGACGCGGATTGTCGAGGCCCTTGATGATCTCGGCCGTGCCCTTCTCGGCCTGCGGGTCGAAGAAGGCGATTTCGTCGTTGTAGAGGTGATAGACACCGCGGAAACGCTTGCCCATGCCGATCGGCCAGGTCATCGGTGCGCACTGGATGCCGAGCACCGACTCGATTTCGTCGAGCAGGTCGATCGGCTCCTTGCCTTCGCGGTCGAGCTTGTTGATGAAGGTCAGGATCGGTGTGTCACGCATGCGGCAGACGTTGAGCAGCTTGATCGTCTGCGCTTCGACGCCATTGACCGAGTCGATCACCATGGTCGCCGAGTCGACGGCCGTCAGCGTGCGGTAGGTATCTTCGGAGAAGTCCTCGTGGCCCGGTGTGTCGAGCAGGTTGATCATGCATTCGCGGTACGGGAACTGCATCACCGACGACGTAACCGAGATGCCGCGCTGCTTTTCCATCTCCATCCAGTCGGAGGTCGCATGGCGCGAAGCCTTGCGGGCGCGCACTTCGCCGGCCACCTGAATGGCGCCGCCGAACCACAGCAGTTTTTCGGTCAGCGTCGTTTTACCGGCGTCGGGGTGGGAAATGATCGCAAAGGTGCGACGGCGGGCAATTTCGGTATCGAGAACAGTCACGGCAAGCTTCAAAAAGCGGAAAGACCGCGATTATACCTTTTGCCGCAATGCAACACGCCGAACTCAAGCGAGCGGCAACACTTCGCGATACAAGGCGCGGCTGGCATAAGCCATCCAGGGCAAGGTCAGCGGCAGTAGCGGCAGGAGGAAAACACTCCCGATCACTGCGGTCGACAACAAAACAGCCCACGAAATGGCGGGAATGAAATTGCTGAAAACCCCTTTCACGCTGCTGACCACGGCTTCGACCAGACCCGCCCGCTGTTCGCAAAGCAGGGGTACGGCAAAGACCGAGACACAAAACAGCAGGAAGGCCACGACGGCCCCCGAAACGGCCGACCAGCGAACAAATCGTGCCACACCATCGGCTGCCGGCTGCAGGTCGCCAAGCCAGACCGGCACGTCACCCAGCATGTAAGCGTAGAGAATTGCCGCGTCGGTGACGAAGATCATGAACAACAGGCCGCAAACCAGCGCCAGCGCCCACAAGGCACCTGACGCCCGTGAAAAACCGTGGAATATGCTGGTGATGCCTGTTTTTTCGCCCGACTCATGCGCCTGGGCAATCCCAAAGAATCCGGCCAGAATCGCCGGCCCAATCAGCATGAAGGCACCGGCCGCCGCAATGATGAACGGCGTCCAGCCCTGGCGCAGCAGCCCGCCGATGATCACCCCGCCGGCAAGTACAAAAATCAGGGAGTAGCCGATACTGACGCCACGCGTCGCATTGGCCATGCGCCAGCCTTCAGCCAGGGCGCGTTGCAGGGAGGCAAACGAAAATGGGCGAAGCAGCATGGGAACTCACAAAAAGGATGGGCGAATAACGCCCAGCCTAGCCGAAGCCACTGCCGCCGACTGCAATTCAGATCAAGGAATCGTGCAGTCGCTCGCACTCATCCATGATCGACAGGCCGATTTCCGAATGGTAGTTGTGATCGAGCGACTCCATCATTTCATGCGCCGTAAACAGCCCGGCCTCGCGTGACAGGCTGGCTTCGACCTGACGTGCCAACTGGTCGGAGAGTTCGGAAAGCCGCTTACGTTCATCCATCGGCAAGGAGCGCTTCGAACGCGACAGCCAGTCGGCGCAGAGCGTAGCGCCCTGCCCGACGGTCAGCCACTGCCCGTGTTCATAAAATGCCGATAGACGCTCGGCAACCAGGGCGTAAATCAGGGCGACACGAGTCCCTTTGTCGTTCGACGGCAGGTGTTCGGTTTTCTTCAGAATCATCCGGCGATTATGACCCGGATTGCTGATAAGACTCAAAAACCCGCGTCTTGCCATCGCGCTCGACCAGCAGCACCGAGTAAGCATCGCGCCGCCCCCGGTAAGCCGGGCCATCCATCCCAGGCGAACCGACCGGCATGCCCGGCACGGCAAGTCCGAGCACCGCCGGTTTTTCGCTCAGCAAGCGACGGATTTCACGGGCCGGCACGTGTCCTTCAAGCACATAGCCGGCCACCAGCGCCGTGTGGCATGAGCCAAGTTGCGCCGGCATGCCGAGACGGCGGCGAGCGGCTTCGTTACCGCTATCGAACAGGCGAACCTGAAAACCGTTTTCCTTGAGATGCGCCACCCAATCGGTACAACAGCCGCAATTCGGGTCTTTCCAGACATCGACCACTTGCGGCAAAGGTTTGGCCCAAGTAACAGCCGGTGCCAGTGCGAGCGCGGCCAGGCCGAGCAGCACGCTGCGACGAGTCAAATTCAATGAATCCATTGATCTCTCCCTGGCTTATTGCATCACGGCCCGCGCCTGCAGGGCCTTCTTGCCCGGCAGTTGCACATTGATCAGCAGCTTGGCACCGCTGGCAACCGGCCCAACCCCCTGCAATAGATTGCTGCCAGCCGGCGCAAGCGCAATGTCGCTTTTCACCGTACCGGCCAGCACCGTCAGCCTGCCACTCGCCCCAACCGTATCAACCGGCGCGCCATGGCTGGTGACGTAGACCGTCAATTTGCCATCCCGGGCGACGATCTCGAATTGTGCTTCGCCGGCCTCGGCGTGGATACCGCCATGTTGCGGCTGGCCGTGTTCGGCATGGGCCAGCGCCTGTGAAGCACCGAGCGAAAAGGAAAAAACGATGGATGCTGCGGTCAACAGAGTTTTGAAGTTCATTTTGATCTCCTGAAAAAGATATTTAGCAGACGATGTGAGTACAAAAACGGCCATTACAGGGCCTCGCGACTTTCCTGCGCAGCCAGGCGTTCAGCCGCTTTTCGGCCAAACAGCCAGAACAGCGCCGGGGTAATGAAGGTATCGAGCAGGGTCGAGCTGATCAGGCCGGAGAAAATCACCACAGCAACCGGATGCAGGATTTCGGTGCCTGGCTGTTCGGCCTCGAAGAGCAGCGGCGCCAGCGCGAAAGCGGCAACCAGCGCGGTCATCAGCACCGGTGTCAGGCGCTCAAGCGAACCGCGGACGATCATCGGCACGCCAAAAACCTCGCCTTCGAAGCGCATCAGGTTGAGGTAATGGCTGATTTTCAAAATGCCGTTGCGCGTCGCGATGCCGGCCAGCGTGATGAAACCGATCAGCGCCGCGACCGACAGCGGCTGGCCGGACAGCCACAAGCCCAGTACGCTGCCAACCAGCGCCAGCGGCACATTGGCCATGATCAGGCCGGCGAGTAGTGCGGATTGATAGCGGCTGAACAGAACCATGAAGATCAGCACGGTCGACCCGATTGCCAGCAAGGAAATCAATTTAGCCGCTTCCTCCTGCGCCTGGAATTGCCCGCCCAGCGTGATGAAATAACCTTCCGGCAAAGGAAAGTCAGCCACCGCTGCACGCAGGTCGGCGACCACATCGGACAGCGCCCTGCCCTGCGCATTGGCCGAGATGACGATGCGCCGCCGGCCTTCGTCGCGGGTGATCTGGTTCGGCCCATCGGCATCTTCGATGCTGGCCAGTTTGGACAGCGGAATGCGGCCGCCCGGCGTTTCGACCAGCAGGTTTTTCAAGCCTTCGAGCGAACGGGCCGACTCAGGCAGACGAACGACCAGATCGATACGCCGGTTGCCTTCGACAATCTGCGTCACCTTTTCGCCATCGACCAGCGTCTGCAGCGTGCGCGTCAGCTGGGCCGTCGAAATGCCGTAGCGCGCCGCCGCATCGAAATCGACCCGTACCTTGATTTGCGGTGCCAGCACCTGCTTTTCGATTTCCAGATCGGCCATGCCGTCGATTTTGGCCAGCCGCTCACGCAACAATCCAGCCTGGGCGCGCAGGGTATCGAGGTCTTCGCCGAACAGCTTGATGGCCATCTGCGCCCGCACGCCGGACAGCATGTGATCGATCCGGTGGGCAATCGGCTGCCCCAGACTGAGGCTGGCCGGCAGATCCTTCAAGCGCTGGCGAATGTCGGCATAAATCGCTTCCTTCGGTCGACCGCCGGATTTAAGGCGAATTTCCAGCTCGGTAACATGAACGCCCTCGGCATGTTCGTCGAGTTCGGCCCGGCCGGTACGACGACCGAGATGCTCGATTTCGGGCAGGCTGCGCAGGGCGGCCTCAGCCGTTGTCGCAATCCGGATCGATTCGGACAAGGTGGCGCCCGGATTCAGGCGCAGGCCGAGCGTGATCGAACCTTCATTGAACGGCGGCAAAAAAGTGGTTGGAAAAAACGGCACGGCCAGCATTGCCAGCACAACGGCAAAGCCGGCCAGCGCAATCGGCAGGCGCGGTGCCTGCAGCACTTTTTCCAGCGCCTGGCGGTAAGCCGCCTTGAGCCGGATGACCAGCCGCGTTTCACCGTGATCCTGCGCCACCAGCGCCGGCAGCAAGTAAGACGACAAGACCGGCGTGACAACGACCGAGACGATCAGCGAAGCCAGGATCGAAACAATGTAAGCCACGCCGAGCGGCACGAACAGGCGCCCTTCTATCCCCGGCAAGGCAAATAGCGGAACGAAGACGAGCGCGATGATCAGCGTCGCATACACAATCGCCGTACGCACTTCGAGCGAGGCATCGATCACCGTCCGGAACACCGAATACGGCTCGCCACGGGCAGCTTTCTCGCGCAAGCGACGCAGGATGTTCTCGACATCGACCACGGCATCGTCGACCAGTTCGCCAATTGCAATCGCCAGACCGCCCAGGGTCATGGTATTGATCGACAAACCCAGCCACTTGAAGACCAGCACCGCGATCAGGATGGACAGCGGAATGGCGGTCAGCGAAATCAGCATGGTTCGCAGATTGCCGAGGAAGAAGAAGAGCACGCCGGCCACCAGGCAACCGGCCATCAACAATTTCAGCTGCAGGTTGCCGATCGACGACTCGATGAAATCGGCCTGGCGGAAAATCACCTTCGGCGCAGACATCCCCTGCGGCACACTGCCCTTGAGGTCGGACAACGCGGTTTCGATACGTTTTGTCAGGTCGACCGTATCGGCCGTCGGCTGCTTCTGGATACTGAGCAGCACCGCCGGGACGCTGCCTTTTTGATCGCTGAAGCCACCATCACCGCGCTTGATCGCCGCCGAAAAACCGACTTCAGCCACCTGGCGAAGCAGAATCGGCTGACCATCGCGGGCCGTCAGGGCCAGATTCTTCAAATCATCCAGCCGGGCACTGCGCCCGAGGTGGCGAATCAGGTATTCACGACCATTCAGTTCGAGGAAGCCACCGGAGGTGTTGGCCGCAAACCCTTTGACCGCCGCTTCGATCTGATCAAGGCCGATCCCCAATGTCGCCATGCGCTGCGTATCAGGTTGCACCTGGAATTGCCGCACTTCGCCGCCCACCGGAATCACCTGCGAGACGCCGGAAATCGCCATCAGGCGAGGACGCAACACCCAGTCGGCGTATTCGCGAGCAGCCTTGGCGTTGACTGAATGGCCGGCGCTTTCCCCGACAATCGGAATCGCCACCAGCATGATTTCACCCATGATCGACGACACCGGCCCCATCCGCGGCTGGATACCCGGCGGCAACACCGATTCGAGCGCCGACAGGCGTTCGCTGACCATTTGCCGAGCGCGGTAGATATCGACGCCCCAGTCGAAACTGATATAGACGAAGGACAACCCGGCGCTCGATACCGAACGGATGCCCGACACGCCGGACAAGCCGCTCATCGTCGTTTCGAGCGGAAAACTGATCAACTGTTCGACCTCTTCCGGCGCCATGCCGCCCGACTCGGTCATCACCGTGACGGTCGGCTTGTTCAGATCGGGAAAGACATCGACCGGCAAACGGGTCGCCTGAATGCCGCCCCAGAGCATCAGGACAACGGCGGCGACCAGCACGAACAGCCGGCTGGCAAGACTTTTTTCAACAATCCACTGGAACATGTCGGCGCTCCTAGCGAATCTGCGAAATCAGGCTGGCACCCTGGATCACGACGCGCTCATCGGGCTTCAAACCGGTGCTGACCAGCACCTGAACCCCGTCGAGCGGCTGTGTCTGGACGACACGGGCTTCAAAACGCTCCGGCTGGGCCTTGACCCAGACAATCGTCTGATTTGCCGCATTGCGCGTCAGGGCGGCCATCGGCAATGGCATGCCGCGCAGCATCGTCTTCATCCTGACCTGGATCTTGACTGGCTGGCCCAGCGGCAGGGTCAATCCGGCACCGGTGGCATGGTTTTCGAAAATCAAGGGCAAGGCTTGTTCGCGCAGGCGGCGCGGCGCACCGACATAACTCAGCCTGACGCTGCGCTCACCGAGGGCAACCGTCGCCTCGGCCACCTGATCGAGCGCCAGCGGATCATAGGCAGTCGCTTCGATATGCAGGCTGTCCGGATCGATGATCTCGAAAATCAACTCGCGTGGCTCAACCACCTGACCGACGACCGCATTACTCGCCGCCAGCACACCGCCAACCGGCGCCACCAAGGCTTCACGCCCTGACAAGCCACCGCCGACAGCGGCCAGCCGGCCTTTCAGACTGGCGACCTCGCTTTCCGAGGCTTCGATTTCCTTCTTGGGCACCGTATCCGCCAGTTCATGCAGACGATTCAGACGCTTTTCAGCCAGCCCGAGACTGGCCTTCAACTCAGCCAGCAGGGCCGACTGGTTGGCTCGCTCAATGGCCCCGGCCGAGGGCACGACCCAGGCCAGCACCTCGCCTTTTTTCACCTTGCTGCCGGCGGCCGGTAAACCATGCGGTCCGGCAGCTTCGATACGGCCCGGAATCATCGCCTGAACCCGACCGCCGAGATGCGGGTCCATGATCACCCGACCGGGCAGTTCGATACTTTTCGGTAATTCCGCCTCGGCGGTTTTCAGGGTTAAAACCCCCATGCCACGCTGCGCCGACTTGGGCAGGAAAATAGCGCCATCCGGCAGACGCAGCGGCGAACTCCCGAGCACGGCAGCCGGTTTTTTCTCGTCGTCATGCCCTTCGTGCGCCATGACTGACAGATTGATCCCGGCAAGCAGCGCGGCGAAAACGATAGCCCGGCTCATTTGGCGGCTCCTTTGCGAAAGCGGCTCAGGATCAACAGGCCAAGCAAGCTGATCAATACGGCCGCGCCGGCCAGCATGCTCCCCCAGCCATCGACCTTGATTGCTGCGGTCGACTCGGCATGCACATCAAGATTCAGACTGAGCAGATCGCTTTCCTCGCCGGCCACCAGGGTCACGCCGAGCAGATGCTCTCCGGGCTGGCGCAGGGTCTTCAGCCATTCGCCGTCAGCCACCAGGTAATCGCCCTGCTCCGGACGAAAAACAGCCTTGCGGCTCACCCCGCCCTGCTCGATTTCAAGCTGGGCACCGAGCACAGGGGCGTTGCTGTCACTGCGGTCGACATAAAAGACAAGGCCTTCGGACTCAAGCCGCCCGACGACTTCGAAACTGTCGCTTTCCGCCAGTGCGACGGGAATTTCGCCAGCAGCAGCGTATCCATTGCTGGCCAGCAGCCATGCTGCGGTCAACCAGCATAAATATCGTAATTTCATCAGATAACTCCTTATTCCGGCAGCAGGCCAAGACTCTGGCGCAATTGCGAGATGGTCAGGGCCAGCGCGATGCGCGTCCGGCCCAATGCCCGTTCGGCCTCGAAAGCCTCGCTTTCGATGCGCAAGCGCGTCGGTAGATCGCTTTCGCCAAGGCGGAATGATTTTTCGTAAAAGCCACGGTTCTCAAGTGCCAGGCGACGACGCTGCTCGGCGGCCGAAAGTTGCTGCCGGGCGGCGGCAAGTTGCAATTGCACGGCGGCGGTTTCGCGTGTCATGCGCTCCTGCTCGCGTTCAAGCTCGATGCCCAGTTCGATGGCTTCGGCATTGGCCGTCGCCACTCTTGCATCCTGACGCGGGCCGGATGAGAACGGAATGCGCAAGGCCAGCGCCCAAGTCTGATCGACCGGTTCGCCGGTGGCGCTGCGGTCGCGCCGCGTCGACAAGGCGATTTCAGGATTGGCCCGGGTCTGGGCGCGAGCCAGATCGACATTGCGGCGAGCCACTTCAAGCCGTGCCTGAAGCGCCTGCAGCGCGGGATGCCGGGTAGCGGCGCCGGCCGGTACGGGCTCCGGCTGGACATTCGCCGTGTCGACCGGCTGGCCGGTCAGGCTTTCAAGGCGATAGCTGGCCGTCAGCTGTTGGGCAAGCGTTTCGGCCTGCAATGCCTGGGACTGCGCCAAGGCACCTTCCGCCTGGTTCAGATCGGCGCGCGACAAATCACCCGCGGCAAAACGGCGGGCTACGTCATCGCGCAAGCGGCGAGCCGCATTCACCCGTTCACCAGCCAGCGCGGACTCATTTTCGGCCAACTGCCAGTTCCACCAGGTTTCGCGAAAAAGCTGGGCCAGACGCAGGCGCAGGCTTTGTTCACGACCATTCAGAGCCAGCCCCTCGGCTTCGGCCAATGCCTGGCTGCTGCTGCGCTCACCGGGCAGCCAGAGCGGCAAGACCAGGCCGACTTCATGCTCCTGGGCGCCATTGCGCTGATTGAAACGATCGCTGCGCGTCGCCAGTTCAAGACTCGGCGGTGTCGCGGTCCACGCGCTGGCAGCACGTATTTGCGCCGCCACGCCACGTTCGCGCTCAGCCAGGGCGGCCGCGGCCGGCTGACGTTGCCAGGCTTGTTCAAACGCCTGGGCCAGGCGCGTTTCGGCCAGCACAGGCAGGCTGACTGACCAACTTAAAACAATAACAGGTGCGATGCTGAAAAGGCTTCGCATGGGGATTCCTCCGGTTGCAAGATTCGAACAACCGGCGGCATGCCGCATCAGGCCCGCAAAGGGCCTTCAAACATCAAGGAAAATGGGCAGACCGCCGCGGATCAGGCGGCGAATCTGGGCGGGCGTTCGAGCCCTTCGGGAATGCGCGAGGAAAAGCGGTCGGTTTGACCGTTGACCGCGAAAAGCTGCGGCAAAGGCAAAATCGGCGTCGAAATGCTCGTGATTCCACCACTCATGTGCCCCAATACGTGGCCGGGACAACAATGGTGGCGAAGATCGTCGCACGGTGCTGCCGCATGGCTGTCGCAGCCATCGCAGTCGGCGTGCGCTTCATGCGCCATATGCACATCCTGATCGGCGACCGCCATTTCTTCGTGGCCAACTGTCGCGGACACGGCTTCCCAGCCGAAACTCGGCGCGAAGACGGTGACCAGCATGACGAACAGCATGGCACGAGAGAGGGAGCGAATCAGGGAACGCATGGCCGCAATGTAACAGAAGTGTGGATTTCTGAAACCCACACGGATCAAAAGTTCTGTCGGTTACAAACGTCCGGTTCGGTCAGGTCAAGCCACCCTGCCCCGCGCCGCATGCGCCTTGCGATAGCTGTCGATCAGCCGCTGGTGTCGGTCGAGGCCTTCGAGCTGCATATTGGTCGGGGTCAGGCCGTGGAAACGGAGGCTGCCATCGACCGAGCCAAGCACGGCGTTCATACGTTCGTTGCCGAACATGCGACGGAAGTTGGGCTCGTAGTCTTCCAGTTCCAACTCGTCATCGAGCAGCACTTCCAGCACCACATTGACCGCCTGGTAGAACAGGCCGCGCTCTGCGGTGTTTTCGTTGTACTGCAGATAGGCTTCGACCTGTTCCTTGGCCGCCTCGAAATCCTGCAGCGCGAGGTTGATCAGGAGCTTGAGTTCGAGGATGGTCAGCTGCCCCCAGTCGGTGTTCTCGTCGAATTCGACACCGATCAGCGTGATGATGTCGGTGTAGTCATCGAGTTCGCTCTCTTCCAGGCGCTCCAGCAAGGCTGCCAGGCCGGCGTCGTCGAGGCTATGCAGGTTGAGAATGTCTTCGCGGAAGGCGAGCGCCTTGTTGGTGTTGTCCCAGATCAGGTCGTCAACCGGGTAGATTTCCGAATAGCCGGGCACCAGGATGCGACAGGCGTTGGCACCAAGCTGATCGTAAACGGCCATGTACACTTCCTTGCCCATGGCTTCAAGAATGCCGAACAGCGTGGCGGCTTCATCGGCGTTGGAGTTTTCACCGTGGCCGGAGAAATCCCACTCGACGAATTCGTAGTCGGCCTTGGCACTGAAGAAGCGCCAGGACACAACGCCGCTGGAGTCGATGAAGTGCTCGACGAAGTTGTTCGGCTCGGTGACAGCATTGCTTTCGAAAGTCGGCCGCGGCAGATCATTGAGGCCTTCGAAGCTGCGCCCCTGCAGCAGTTCGGTCAGGCTACGTTCAAGCGCGATTTCCAGGCTCGGATGCGCGCCGAAGGAGGCGAAAACGCCGCCGGTGCGCGGGTTCATCAGGGTCACACACATCACCGGAAATTCACCGCCCAGCGAGGCATCCTTGACCAGCACCGGGAAGCCCTGCTTCTCCAGCTCTTCGATGCCGGCGACGATACCCGGGTATTTGGCCAACACCTCGGCCGGCACATCGGGCAGCGCAATTTCACCTTCGAGGATTTCGCGCTTGACGGCGCGCTCGAAGATTTCCGACAAGCACTGCACCTGCGCTTCGACCAACGTGTTGCCGGCGCTCATGCCATTGCTCAGAAACAGGTTGTCGATCAGATTGGTCGGGAAATACACCGTCTCGCCATCCGACTGACGGACGTAGGGCAGCGCACAGACGCCGCGCTCGGTGTTGCCCGAGTTGGTGTCGTAAAGGTGCGAGGCGCGCAATTCACCGTCCGGGTTGTAGATTTCCAGGCAGTAGTCGTCAAGCAGGCCCTTGGGCAGCGCGTCTTTCTTGCCCGGCTTGAACCAGCGCTCATTCGGGTAATGCACGAAGGGCGCGTTGGCGAATTCTTCACCCCAGAACTGATCGTTGTAGAAATGATTGCAGCTCAGGCGCTCGATGTACTCGCCGAGCGCCGAGGCCAGCGCGCTTTCCTTGGTCGCCCCCTTGCCGTTGGTGAAGCACATTGGTGAATGCGCATCGCGGATGTGCAGCGACCAGACATTGGGCACCAGGTTGCGCCACGAGGCAATCTCGATCTTGATGCCCAACCCGGCGAGCAGGCCGGACATGTTGGCGATGGTCTGTTCCAGCGGCAAATCCTTGCCGGCAATGAAGGTCTGCGTCTCGGCATCCGGATTGATGGTCAGCAGCGCCTGCGCATCGGCATCGAGATTCTCGACTTCCTCGATGATGAACGCCGGGCCGGTCTGCACGACCTTTTTCACGGTACACCGGTCGATGGAGCGCAAGATGCCCAGTCGGTCCTTGGCCGAAATATCCGGCGGCAGCTCGACCTGTATCTTGAAAGTCTGCTGGTAACGGTTTTCCGGATCAACGATGTTGTTCTGCGACAGGCGGATGTGCTCAGTCGGAATATTGCGCGTGTCGCAGTACAACTTCACGAAATAAGCCGCGCACAAGGCCGACGAAGCCAAAAAATAATCGAACGGCCCCGGCGCCGAGCCGTCGCCCTTGTAGCGGATGGGCTGATCGGCGATGACCGTGAAGTCGTCGAATTTGGCCTCGAGACGAAGTTTGTCGAGAAAGTTGACCTTGATTTCCATGCGGGGCTTCCAAAATGGCGTTCAAAACGAATTGGCCGCCATTATCCGGGTTTCCCACAACAAAGCTGTACTTTCAAGCTGCTTGCAGCATTAGAAATCATGGATGATTACTGACTTCAACTTAACACCACTACCTGACTAAAAACCAGCCAGATACTTCAGGCAGTATAAAAACTTAGCTTTTCCAGAAAAACCAGAAATTCAGCTTGACTAATATTCGTATCGATTTCGAGAACAGGTATCTTTGTCGCCACCTGATCAAAAACACCATTCAAGGGCAAGCGTCGGTCTTTGATAAGCGCTAATGGCTTTACTGCTTGCAAAGCCATTGCTGCTTCCATGTGAACCCAAGGCGTAGTAACCGGACTCTCACCACAGGTCTCGGACGATTTAGGCAAGGCCATAGCCAGAACCGCATCGGAAATTTGTATCCGTGAACGAATTTCGGTAATGGCTGAGCTAACAGACTGGTGAGTAGACTTTACCGTCAGACATTCAATTCCCTTGCTTGCCAGCCACAACTCAACCGACTCAACCAGCATCTGCTGGAAATGATTTATTGGATAATTGTGCGAGAAAAAAACACGCTTGTAACTGAACAACATGGGTTGGTTTGGTGACATCACTTACTTAGTGATAGATACTCGCTGTATCTAGCCTTTTCATAATTTCAATTGGAATGCCTTTGGCCCCCTTAAATTGAGCACCTTCCAATTTACATCCATTAAACACTCCCCCCGAAAGATTGGCTTCGGCGAAATTGGCCTGCGTTAGGTCCGCTCCTTGAAAATTTGCCTCCTCCAGATTGGCATGTTTGAGCCTGGCTTTTGTCAGATTTGCTCCACGAAAATCTGCACTGGCAAAATCACCGTAGTCCATTACGCACTCCCGCATTTCAGCTTGAACAAATTTCGCCCCCCCACAATCTGCGTACTTTAGCGAAGCCTTGATCAAGGTTGCACCAAAAAAATCAAGCTCACGCAAAGACATTTGCTCAGCCGACGATTTTGCCCCAAGAAACGAATTGGACAAATCAGCACCTTGCAGGTCTACACCAGAAAGATCATTGGCATAGGCAAGACTATCGGCAAGCGCCTTTTGTACTTGCGGATCATCTTTTCCAACAGGGGTTTTAAGCAAAGCCGAAATCACACTCAATGCATCTTTTTCATAAGGACAGACAAATTTTATTTTTATTGAAAAATGCTTAATTGATTCCTTGATCAAAACCTCACTGATAGCAAACTCTCCTTCTTTATCGAAAAATCGTCGCATTCGAACAGCGGCGATCAATCTTCTCTGGGAACTGCTGCCGCTCCCTGTGTCGGTCAGCTGTTGGCTGATCGCATCGAAAGACTCACCAATCAACTTCAAGCGCTGCGCTCGTTTGGTGTTGGTAAATACTGCCGTACTCAACCATCCGACAAACGGGAGCGCCAACAATTGGATCCAATCTTTTAAATCCATAACAAAACATCTCGCTTTAATTGGTTGGCGAACTTAATACGATGACACACCCTGGAATGCACTTTACTCAAACCACAACCAGCGTCTGGCGGCCGTACCATTCTTCGCCGGCCGGCAGGCTGACCGGTTTGCGGGCAATCGCCGCTTCGACACAGAGCATGTGACGCCAGCCGTCCGGCGCCATGTCCTTAAGCTTGGCGCACTGATCGACCCACGGGTTCCAGACCACGACATCCGGGTAGCCCTGGCTCTGGATGGCCAGACTGAGGTTGGCGGCCTGAAGCAGTTGCGGGCGCTTGACGTTGTGGTAAACGCGGTCGGTTTCGCGGTCGACGCGCAATTCGGTGCCGGTTTCACGAATCACGACGTCGCCATTGGCCGCATCGCGATAGTCATGGCCATAGAGGCCTTCAAGCGCAACGTCTTCAACCTGGGTCATGCGCAGATAGGTATGCAGCGCGCCGGTGAACTCGAAGGTCTCGCCGCCGGTATTTTCGACGCAGAATTCCAGATCGATGCGATCGGCCTCCAGCATGATGGTGATCTCGGCACGGAAAGGATGCGGCCAGAGGGCGCGGGTTTCTTCGTCGTCGGAGATTTCCAGCGTAACCAGCGCGAAATCGTCGGCATGACGCTGATCGTTCAATTTCCAAGCCTTGGTCCGCAGGAAGCCGTGTTTGGGCAAATCGCCCAGATTGGAAAACTGCGGAAAGCAGACAGGAATGCCGCCGCGAATCGCCACGCTGCCGTCAAACACGGCACGCTCGGAGAGAAAGATGCGCTCGCGGCCATCCTGCGTCACCCACGACAGTACCTGGCCGCCGAGCAGGCTGACCGTTACGGTGGTGCCCTGCGGGCCGTTCAGGCGAACGGCGTCGATGCCGTGGAACTGGATGGTTTCAATGGAAGTTTTCATGCGTCTCCGGTGCCTTGGGCACAACGTAAAGGTTGGGGCGAACATGCAGGATTTCGACATCGTGGCCGAGCAGCGTGACGCTGCCCGAACGCCGGTTGTCGCCCGTGTCGCTGTATTCAAAAAGGTAGACGCGGCGCAGCCTGAGCTGGCCGGCATCGTCGCGGGCCAGGCTGGCGCGTTGACCGACGACGGTTTCGTCGAGGAATTGCAGGCCCTCTTCGGCGCAGGCGCGCTGGGCTGCCTGAATGCCGATCTCGCGTGCTTTCAGCGTATCGAGCCAGAGCCAGATGCCGGATCCGGCGAGTAACAGGAAAATGGTTTCGTAAATAGGCATGGCGGCGAAGTATACTGCGCCCATGCTCAGTTACCGCCACGCCTTTCACGCCGGCAACCACGCCGACGTACTCAAACACCTGATCCTGCTGCAGATCGCCGAATACATGGGCGAGAAACCGGCACCTTTCTGGATTATCGACACCCACGCCGGCGCCGGCCGCTACACGCTGGAGTCGGCCCACGCCACCAAGCTCGCCGAATTCCGCGATGGGGTTGGCCGCCTGTGGGACAAGAAGGGATTGCCGCCTGCCGCGGTCGACTACCTCGAATTCGTCAAAATGCTCAATCCGGATGGCCAGTTGCGCCACTACCCGGGTTCGCCCTGGCTGGCCAGCCAGATGCTGCGCGAAAGCGACCGTCTGCGCCTGTTCGAGCTGCACAGCACCGACATCAAGCTGCTTCAGGAATGTTTCAAGACCGGTGGCCGCAAGATCAGCGTCACGGCCGGCGACGGCTTTGCCGGCCTCAAGGCCCAGTTGCCGCCGCCCTCGCGTCGCGCCCTGGTCCTGATCGATCCGTCCTACGAAACCCGCGAAGACTACCAGGCCGTGGTCAAGGCCATGCAGGACAGCCTGAAACGCTTCCCGACCGGGACTTACGCCATCTGGTATCCGATGCTTTCCAAGCTCGATGCGCGCCAGTTGCCGGGCAAGCTGAAGAACCTCGGCGCCAAGAACTGGCTGCACGCCACGCTCGAAGTCAAAGCTGCCGCCCGCGACGGTTTCGGCATGAACGGCAGCGGCATGTTCATCATCAACCCACCGTGGACGCTGGAGCGCAAGCTGCACGAAACGTTGCCCAAACTGACCGAACTGATGGCCCAGGGCGAAGGCGCGAAATACACGCTGGAAAGCCAGACCGACTAAACCAGCCACCGCCCGGCATCAACCCGACTCCCTGCCCGCCTGGCGCGCAGGGAGTTTTCAATTCAGGGCTTCCCCTGCTCGGCCGAGGCATCGTAAAAACGACGTAGCGAGGCATAACGTTCGGCGCGCACAGAGCGTACCCGACGCATCGCCTGCTCGACAGGCACACCCAGTTGAACCAGTACCTCGGCGGCAATCATCAGACTGCCTTCAAGCACCTCGGGCACCACTTCGGTCGCCCCCGCCGACTTCAGCCGCGCCACCGCGCCTTCGTCGGCCACCCGAACGACAATCGGCAGCGCCGGGAAATCCTGGCGAATCAGGCGAACGACGCGCTCGGCAGAATGCACGTCGTGATAGGCGACCACGACACCTCGCGAGCGCGACAAACCCGCCGCCTTGAGCACTTCGGGACGATCGGCGCTACCAAACAGCAGTACACCATGCGGCGGCGCTGCCTGCTTGACCGTGGCGGGATTGAGATCAAGCGCGACAAACGAGATTTCCTCGGCAGAGAGGAAGCGCGCCACCCGCTCGCCTGTTTTGCCGTAACCGCAAATAATCACGTGCTGATCCATCGAAAAAGCACCCACCGCAATATCGTGAATCGCCTTCGCCTTGTGCGCCCAGTCGCCTCTGGCCAGTTGGCCGGACAACCGCGCCGCCGACTCGATCAGGAAGGGAGCGACGAACATCGAAATCAGCATGGCCGACAAGGTCACCTGAAAAACGTCGTCACCGATCAGTTTGAGTTCAAAACCCAGTTGGATCAGGACCAGACCAAATTCACCCGCCTGCGACAACTGCGCCGCAGTCCGCAAGCAAACATCCAGCGAACTGCCGGTCGACCGCGACAACAGCAGGACCACGGCTGCCTTGCCGCCGATCAGCAGCAAAACAGCGAGTAACAGCAAGGGGATGTGCGACAGGACATACGACAGGTCGAGCATCATCCCGACGGTGACGAAAAACAAACCGAGCAGGATGTCGCGAAATGGCCGGATGTCGGCTTCGACCTGATGCCGATACATCGTCTCGGAAATCAGCATACCGCCGATAAACGCGCCCAGCGCCAGCGAAAGACCTGCCGCATGCGTTGCATAACCGAGGGCCAGAACGATCCACAAGGTCGTCAGAACAAACAACTCTTCCGAGCGACGATGTGCCACCAGATCGAGCAGCATTCTCAGCGGGCGTTTGCCGAGGCCGATCAGCACAGCCAGGACCACCACGGTTTGAGCAGCGGCAATCAGGATGGCCTGCCCCAGATCATCCTGCGGACGCGCCAGCGCCGGAAAAAGAATCAGGCAGGGAACCACGGCAATATCCTGGAACAGCAGCACGCCCATGGTTTGGCGCCCGGAGCGGGAATGCAGCTCGAACCGTTCGGAAAGCATGCGGGCAACAATGGCGGTTGAAGACATGGCGACAGCCATGCCGACCACCAGCCCGGATTCCCAGCGCTGGCCATAACCGAACAAAGCCACGGCCGTCGTTGCTGCCGCGGTCAGCAAAACCTGCCCACCGCCAAAACCGAGCACCATGGATTGCATGGCGCGCAATTTGCCAATGCTGAATTCCAGCCCGATCGAGAACATCAGGAAGGCCACGCCAAACTCGGCCAGCGTTTCGACCTCGGCAGTTTCCGACAACAGCTTCAGACCGTGCGGCCCCAGTGCGATCCCCATGGCCAGATAAGCCAGCAAGGAGGGAAGATGGAACTTACGGGCGACAAAAACGACGACAAGCGCTGCGCTGAGCAGCATCAGAACGACCAGGACAGTATTCGATTGCATGAGCCGAAGTATCGCATCCAGCGGCCATTCCGGCCACGCCAGCGCAGGGCGGGCTGGCGACTCAGCCCAGACGGGTATATTTTTCGCGCGAGCCGAAGGCTTTGTCGACCGGGTACTTTGCGGCGTTCTTGAGCAGCTTGGCCTGTGCCGCCTCGATCAGGTCGATACCGCTTTTGTCGGCAATCAGCAGCAAGTAGAGAAGCACGTCGGCGCACTCATCGCGCAGTGCTTCGCGGCCAGCCGGGTCATCCGGCAAGGCATCGATTTCGACATCGCTTTTCCATTGGGTCAATTCGAGTAACTCACTCGCCTCAAGGTTGAGCGACGAGATCAGGTTGCGCAACGTGTGGAACTGCTGCCAGTCGCGTGCATCGCGAAAGGCCAGCAATGCTGCGGTCAACGCATTCAAATCACTCATTTTGCAATCCCGTTGGTTCAATTGATACCGATGATGCCAGCCTGCGCAGCTGCCGGCAATGTCGCTAAAATGCGGCGATTCCATCGTTTCGAGAAATGCACCATGCGCCGAATTTCGCTCAACGCTCAAATCCTGATTGGCTGCCTATGCGGCATTGCCTGGGGATTGTGGCTAACGACGCAAGGCCAGGCGCCGCTCGTCGGACAAACCCTGTACGGTGCAAAAGTAGTCGGTAATCTCTTCCTCGACCTGCTGCGCATGGTACTGGTCCCGCTGGTGTTTTCCTCGATTGTTGTCGGGGTGGCCAATTTGCGTGCCCACCAACAAATGCATCGCGTATGGACGACGACCCTGGGATTTTTTGCGCTGTCGATGGCGCTGGCCATCGTCCTTGGTCTGGCTGCCGCCGAAATTTTTCGCCCTGGCGAAGGCCTGCAACTGGCCATGTTCGCTGACGCAACGCGGGATTACCAGGCGCGCCAGATGCCCCTGCCCGACTACATCGCCCAGTTTCTCCGCGGCCTGTTCCAGAATCCGTTCAAGGCACTGGCCCAGGGCGACATTCTGGCGGTCGTGATCATCGCGCTGTTTCTCGGCATCGCACTGGTTATCGGCGGCGAGCGCTACAAAAACATTCGCCTCGTCGTCCAGGAACTGCAGGAACTCTGCCTGCTGATCGTCGGCTGGATCATGCGCCTGGCGCCGCTCGGCATCGCTGCGCTACTGCTCCAACTGGTCGCGACGCAGAACAGCGCCTTGCTCGGCAGCCTGATTCATTTCATCAGCGTCGTTGTCGGCACCACGCTGTTCCACGGCATCGTCGTGCTGCCGCTGCTTCTCTGGCTGGTCACCCGGATGTCACCCCTACGCTTCTGGCACGGCTCGCGAGATGCCCTGGTGACCGCCTTTGCGACCAGTTCGAGCGCCGCCACACTGCCGATCACACTGCGCTGCACCGAGCAACATCTGCACGTCAAGAAAGACATTGCCAATTTCGTCGTTCCGCTCGGTGCCACGGTCAACATGGATGGCACGGCACTTTACGAAGCGGCCGCCGCGCTTTTCGTCGCCCGGCTGGCCGGCATCGAACTCGATCTGGCGCACCAGCTGATCATCTTTTTCGTCACCATGCTGGGCGCCATCGGCGCGCCGGGCATTCCCAGCGTCGGCATGCTGAGCATGGTGCTGGTTCTCGAATCGGTCGGCCTGCCGACCGCTGCCATCGCCATCCTGCTGCCGATCGACCGCATACTCGATACTGTACGCACGGCGGTCAATGTCGAAGGCGACATGGTCGGCAGCCTGATCGTGCAAAAACTGACGGACAAGCCGGCAACGGTAAACGCCTAGCGTCGGCCGAACTGGAATTCGAAGCGGTTGCCTCGGGCATCCATGCCCCGGCCCTCAAACGAGCGGCAGGTACGCGCCTGCCATTCGAAGGAAACTTCCCGCCCGTCCGTGCAACGTAAAACGCCATCGCCCGATTCGCCTTCGCAACTGCCGGGCTGGGGCGATTGCCTGGGGGGATGAGCAGTCCCGTCACAACTCAGTCCATTGCTGCCGGCAAGCACGAAACGACCGCCGCCCGACGGCCCCGGATAAGCCTTGCCGCGCAACGACCCGGCCACATCGCTCAGGCTGCCCTGGGCAAAGTAGCCGAAGGCACAGGCTTGCAGGCTCAAGGCAGCGAACAGCAAAAGGAGGGTCTTGTTCACGAGGCAGATCCGGTTTTTTCAGGGATAATCGACATTTTTACACCCATTCGACGCCCGCCGTGAATCCGCATCTCGCCCAACTCCAGCCTTACCCCTTCGAAAAGCTGCGCGCGCTGTTCGCCGGCGTGACCCCGAACCCGCAATACAAGGAGATCAAACTCTCCATCGGCGAACCGCAACACCCGACGCCGCCTTTCATCATGGAAGCCCTGGCCAAGGGACTGAACGGCCTGGCCAACTATCCGACGACGCAAGGCATCCCGGCGCTGCGCCAGGCCATTGCCGCGTGGTGCGACCGCCGCTACGGACTGACGCTGAACGCCGAGACCGAGATTCTCCCGGTCAACGGCTCGCGCGAGGCACTTTTCTCCTTCGCCCAGACGGTGATCGATCCCAGCCGCGGTCATGTCCCGTTGGTCGTCAGCCCGAATCCGTTCTACCAGATCTACGAAGGCGCCGCCTATCTGTCCGGCGCCGAACCCCGTTTCCTGAACAATCTGCCGGACAATGATTTCGCTTTTGACTACAGCGAACTGTCGGAAGAGGAATGGGCTCGCGTCCAGTTGTTCTACGTCTGCTCGCCGGGCAACCCGACCGGCAAGGTACTGTCGCTGGCCGACTGGAAAACACTGTTCGAGCTTTCGGACAAATACGGTTTCATCATCGCCTCCGACGAGTGCTACTCGGAAATCTATTTCGACGAAGCCAACCCGCCGATCGGCGGCCTGCAGGCCGCCAAGCTGCTCGGCCGCAGCAACGAACGGCTGGTCATGTTCTCCAGCCTGTCGAAGCGCTCCAACGTGCCGGGCATGCGCTCCGGTTTCGTCGCCGGCGACGAAAAAATCATCAAGAAATTCCTGCTCTATCGCACCTATCACGGCTGTGCCATGGCCCCACCCGTGCAAACCGCCTCGGTTGCAGCCTGGAACGACGAGGCGCATGTGCTCGACAACCGCAACCAGTACCGCGAAAAGTTCGCCGCCTGCACGCCGCTGATCGGCGAAGTGCTCGGCACTGCGATGCCGGATGCCAGCTTCTACCTGTGGGCAAAAACGCCGATCGCCGATACCGAGTTCGCCCGGGGTCTGCTCGAACACTATAATGTGGTGGTTCTGCCCGGCAGCTTCCTTGCCCGTGAAATCCGGGGCGTCAATCCCGGTGCCAATTTCGTTCGTATTGCGCTGGTCGCTTCACTCGACGAGTGTCTTGAAGCCGCCGGCCGTATCCGTCAATTCGCCCAACAACTGTAATCAGAGAGAAAAACATGAGCCATCCGCTGCAAAACACCATTGATCAACTCTGGGAACGCCGCACCGAGCTGTCCCCGCAATCCGATGCCGCCACCGTTGGCGCCATCGAATCGGTCATTGCCGACCTCGACGCCGGCAAGCTGCGCGTTGCCGAAAAAATCGGCGGTGACTGGGTCACCCATCAGTGGATCAAGAAAGCCGTGCTGCTTTCCTTCCGCATCCGCGACAACCGTGTTCAGGATGGCGGCGATGTTCGCTTCTACGACAAGGTGGATACCAAGTTCCAGGGCTGGACCGAAGAGCAGTTCCGTCAGGGCGGCTTCCGCGTCGTACCGGGCACCATCGTGCGCAAGGGTTCCTACGTCGCCAAGAACGCCGTGCTGATGCCTTCCTTCGTGAACATCGGCGCCTACGTCGATGAAGCCACCATGGTCGACACCTGGGTGACCGTCGGTTCCTGCGCACAGATCGGCAAAAACGTGCACCTCTCCGGCGGCGTCGGCATCGGCGGCGTGCTTGAGCCGCTGCAGGCCAACCCGACCATCATCGAAGACAACTGCTTCATCGGCGCCCGGTCGGAAGTCGTCGAAGGCGTCATCATCGGTGAAAACTCGGTACTGTCGATGGGCGTGTACATCGGCCAGAGCACCCCGATTTACGACCGCGAAACCGGCGAAGTGACCTACGGCCGCGTGCCGCCGGGCTCCGTTGTGATCAGCGGCACCTTGCCGAAGGCCAATGGCGCCTACAGCCTGTACGCCGCGATCATCGTCAAGAAGGTTGATGCCCAGACGCGCTCCAAGACCAGCATCAACGAACTGCTGCGCCCGTAAGCGGCAGCCCAGGCCTTCGGAGGTCCAGAGATGATTCTCGACAAGCTGTTTCAGCTGATGTCGGAAAAGCAGGCGTCGGATATTTTCATATCCGCCGGCACGCCGATCCACATCAAGATTCAAGGCAATACGATGCCGATCAATCAACAGGTGATGCTGCCTGACATGATTGAGAAGATCGCCTACGAGTTGATGTCGCAGGATCAGATCAAGACCTTCGAGGCAACGATGGAGATGAATCTCTCCTTCGGCGTTCCCCAGGTTGGCAATTTCCGGGTCAATGTGTTCCGCCAGCGCGGCTCAGTCAGCATTGTTGTCCGCTTCATTCTCGGCAACATTCCTGAACTGGCTTCGCTCGGCATGCCCGGCGTGCTGACCGAACTGATCATGGAAAAGCGCGGCCTGATCCTGATCGTCGGCGCAACCGGTTCGGGCAAATCGACGACCATCGCCTCGATGCTCGATTACCGCAACGCCAACCGCAACGGCCATATCCTGACCGTTGAAGATCCGATCGAATACCTGTTCAAACACAAGAAATCGATCGTCAACCAGCGTGAAATCGGCATGGATACGATGGATTGGCACACGGCACTGAAAAACGCCATGCGCCAGGCACCGGACTGCATCCTGATCGGCGAAATCCGCGACAAGGACACCATGCAGGCGGCCATTTCCTATGCGCAAACCGGCCACCTCTGCCTCGCCACGCTGCACGCCAACAACAGCTACCACGCGCTCAACCGGATCATCAGCTTCTTCCCGGCTGAAAATCGTCCGGCGCTTTTTCTCGATCTCTCGGTCGCACTGCGCGCCATCGTTTCGCAGCGCCTGGTCAAGAAACCGGATGGCCAGCGCGTACCGAGCGCCGAGGTGATGCTCAACACCCGCCACATCAGCGAACTGATCGAGCGCGGCGAAGTCCAGGGCATCAAGGACGCCATGGAGCAAACGCTGGCGCCGGGATCGCAGACCTTCGAGCAGGATTTGTTCCGCCTTTACCACGAAGGCGTCATCACCCTCGACGAAGCTTTGGCCAATGCCGATTCGCCGACCAATCTGTCGTGGCTGATCAACAATTCCGAGATCACTTCGACCACCATCGACCAGACGATCGACACCACGCTGGAATTCGACAGCACGACGCCGAGCGGCGCTTCCTTCAAGGATTTTGCGCTCAGCCTTTCCGACTCCGACTAAAAAGACCCGATGTCCGACTCCACCCTTGAACTGCTCAAGCAGATCATGGCCTGCCCGTCCGTTACCCCGGACGACGCCGGCTGCATGACCATCATCGAAGCGCGCCTGAAGCCGCTCGGTTTTGTCATCGAATACATCAACCGCAACGGCGTGACCAATCTGTGGGCGCGACGCGGCACGAGCAAACCGCTCTTCGTCTTCGCCGGCCACACCGATGTCGTGCCGACCGGCCCGCTGGAAAAATGGACCTCGCCGCCGTTCGCTCCGGAAATCCGCGACGGCATGCTCTACGGCCGTGGCGCAGCCGACATGAAATCAGCCCTGGCCGCGATGTTGACCGCGACAGAGGCCTTTGTCGCGGCCCACCCGGATCACCCCGGCTCAATCGCCTTCCTGCTCACCTCCGATGAGGAAGGCGACGCCAACGACGGCACCATCGCCGTCATCGAAGCCCTCAAGGCTCGCGGCGAAACGCTCGATTACTGCATCATCGGCGAACCGACTTCAGTCGACACGCTCGGCGACATGATCAAGAACGGCCGGCGCGGCTCGCTCTCGGGCAAGCTGACGGTCAAGGGCATTCAGTGCCACATCGCCTACCCACACCTCGGCAAGAACCCGATCCACCACGCCGCCCCGGCTATCGCCGAACTGGCCGCAACCGAGTGGGACCAGGGCAACGAATATTTCCCGCCGACCACCTGGCAAATTTCGAATATTCACGGCGGTACCGGTGCCACCAACGTCGTGCCGGGCAGCGTCGAGATCAAGTTCAATTTTCGCTTCGCCACAGCGAGCACGGTTGAAGGCCTGCAACAGCGCCTGACCGGGATTCTCGACAAACACGGCCTGGAATACGACATCGACTGGACGCTCGGCGCCCGCCCCTTCCTGACCGGCCGTGGCCCGCTGGCCGAGGCAGCCATCGCTGCAATTCGCCAGACCTGCGGCATCGAGACTGAGCTCTCGACCACCGGCGGCACCTCTGACGGTCGTTTCATCGCCGAAATCTGCGCCCAGTTGCTTGAAATCGGCCCGGTCAACGCGACCAGCCACAAGATCGACGAATCGGTCGACATCCGTGCCCTGCCGCAACTGTCCGCCATCTACACCCACATCCTCGAACAGATTCTCGCCCAATGACCGATCCCGCCGCCCGCAGCGAACTCATCACCGTTCGCGACTACATCCGCTACGCGGTCAGCCGCTTTAATGGCGCCGGCCTGTTCTTCGGCCACGGCAGCGACAACGCCTGGGACGAAGCGGCCTATCTGACGCTGCACACACTCAACCTGCCGCTCGACCGCCTTGAACCTTTTCTCGATGCGCGCCTGCTGAGCAGCGAACGCGATGCCCTGCTCGACATTTATCGCCGCCGCTGCGAAGACCGCTTGCCGGCTGCCTACCTGACCAACGAAGCCTGGCTTGGCGAGCACCGTTTCTACGTTGACGACCGCGTCATCGTGCCGCGCTCCTTCATCGCCGAACTGCTGCTCGAACAACTGACGCCATGGATCGAAGATCCGTGGGCCATCCAGTCTGCCCTCGACCTGTGCACCGGCTCCGGCTGCCTGGCGATCCTGACCGCCCTCGCTTTCCCGGAAGCCGAGGTTGACGCGGTCGACCTGTCGGAAGATGCCCTTTCCGTGGCTGAACGTAATGTCGCCGACTACCAGTTGCAGAGCCGGCTCAATCTGATCCACTCCGACGCCTTCAGCCAACTGGCCGGCAAGCGTTACGACCTGATCGTTTCCAACCCGCCCTACGTCAATGCCGAATCGGTCGATGCGCTGCCGCCGGAATACCTGCACGAGCCGGAAATGGCACTCGGCTCAGGCGAGGATGGCCTCGATTTCACGCACATCATCCTGCGCGAAGCGAAAAAGCACCTGACGCCGGACGGCATTCTGGTCGTCGAAATCGGCCACAACCGCGACGCCCTCGAAGCCGCCTACCCGAACCTGCCCTTCATCTGGCTCGATACCGAGGCCGGCGACGAATACGTCTTCCTGCTGCGTGCCGAAGACCTGCCGAACTAAGCGGCCGGCTTGAGCAAGCTCTATGAAATGCCCAGCCCGTTCGAAATCGAAACGGGCACGGTACTGATGCTGGAACCCAACTGGGCGCGCGCCGGCGAGTTGCGCGCCCAGTTGCTCGACGAAAGCTATCCCAAGCCCTTCGTTGTCGATAACGGCAAGTCGCGTTTCCTGTACTTCAACGTCCGCCTGATGCAGAGTGAAATGTCGCTCAAGGCGCCGAACGACCTGGCGTTGCGGTACACCCAGAAAATGATGGCATTTCTGCTTTTCCACCCACGCCCGAAGCGCATCGTGCTGATCGGTCTGGGCGGTGGTTCGCTGATCAAATTCTGCTACCACCGCATGCCGGGCACGCAACTGACGGCCGTCGAACTGAACCCTGACGTGATCGCACTGCGCGACGCCTTTTCGGTCCCGCCGGACGACGCCCGGCTGCAGATTCTTGAAACCGATGGCGCTGAATTCATTGAAACGACGGAAAAAGGCATCGATGTATTGCTGGTCGATGCCTTCGACAAGACTGGTTTCGCGCCCAGCCTGGCCAATCGTCAGTTTTTCGAAAATGCCTACGAAAAACTCGCCGGCAACGGCATTCTGGTGATCAATCTGGCGGGCGAAAAAGAAACCTATGCCGGCTTGATCGGCGAGGCAATGCATGTTTTCGATGATCAGGTGATCGTCATTTCGGTGCCGGAAGATGGCAACCACATGCTCTACGCCTTCAAGGAATACTGCTTCGAGCCGCGCTGGCGCTGGCTGCACAATTACGCCAAGGAACTGCGCGCCAAGTTCGGCCTCGACTTCCCCGCCTTCGTCCAGAAAATGGAGCGCTCGACCAAACTCGGTCTGGCACGCCGGGAAGCTATTCGCGGTCGCTAGACAGAAGGCTGCGTCGCCAGTTCGCTCAAAATCGCCTGCAGCAAATGCCAGCAACGGCCGACGGATTCAATCTCGACCGCCTCACCCGGTGCATGCGCTCCACGGATAGTCGGGCCGAAGGAAACGATATCCAGCCCCGGATACTTGGCGCCGATAATGCCGCATTCCAGTCCGGCGTGAATCACCTGAACACTTGATTCTGCCTTGTACTCGCGACGATAAACTGCCTGGCAGACAGCCAGCAGCGGCGATGCCGGATTCGGCGTCCAGCCGGGGTAATAACCGCTTTTTTCGGTCGATGTCGCGGTCAACGCAAACAAACTGGCAATTTCGTCGGCCAAGGCCAGGCTGGCCGTGTCGACCAGCGAACGAACCATGAAATTGCACTCGCCGCCCTCGGCACTCAGCGCCACCATCCCCAGATTGTTCGACGTTTCGACCACTCCCGGCACCTGCTGGCTCATCCTGCGTACACCATGCGGCGCCGCGTGCAGCGAACCCAGCCAGACAGCCTGCTCGGCCACAGGCATCACGACATCGAAACGAGCTGCCTGACGGGTCAGCGACAAGCCCGCTTCAACCCCCGCCAGTTCTTCCCCCAGAACCTCTTGCAGGCGATCCAGGATGCCATCCAGGGCCATCTGCGCCTCCCGCGGCACGGCGATCAGTGCAAACGCCTCTCGCGGCAAGGCATTGCGCGCATTACCGCCCTGCAAGCCAGCCAGACGGAAAGGAATCTTGCCGGCGAGTTCGCACAATACGCGAACCAGCAACTTGATCGCATTACCGCGTTCTTCATGGATATTGACCCCGGAATGCCCACCGCGCAGGCCCCGCAAATCAATCCGGCAAGGCTCGTATCCTGCAGGCAAAGCTTCGGCCATGGCACGCCGTTCGACATTGACATCCAGGCCACCGGCACACCCCAGATAAAACTCGCCCCACACCTCGGTATCAAGATTGAGCATCAGGCTGCCCTGTAACAATTCGCTCGCCAAACCCCGGGCACCGCCCATGCCGGCTTCTTCATCGACCGTCAACAAAGCCTCGATCGGGCCATGCACCAGATCATCAGCCGCCAGAACGCCAAGAATGAGCGCCACGCCGATCCCATTGTCGGCCCCCAGGGTTGTCCCCTCCGCCTGCAACCAGCCGTCACGAATGACGGGAAGAATCGGATCACGGGAGAAATCGTGCGGCTTGTCCGCATTGTTCTGGCAAACCATATCAAGATGGGCCTGCAAGACCACGCCAGGTACCGCTTCACATCCTGCACTGGCCGCTTTGCGGATAATCAGGTTGCCAGCCTCGTCGACCGTGGCAACCAGTCCAAGGCTATTCGCCCACTGCTGAAGATACTCGCGCAACACGGCTTCATGCTTGGAGGCCCGGGGAATGGCACACAAGGTGGCAAAGTGGGACCAGACAGCAATCGGTTGCAAGCCGGAAAACACGGCAGCAGGGCTAAACGGGGACATGCAGTACTCCAAAGAAAAAACTCCCTGGCGTTTTTGGACGTTCGGGGAAATCAGGAAAAAAACGGCGGCAACGCTGACCTGCTGCACCCAATAAACAGAAAACGGTGCATTGCAGGGGATATGAAAATCAACTAACCTCCGACGACAAATGAATAAGGGAGCAAAACAATGAAACGGGCTTTGCTTACTGCAACAGCTATTACCATGTTCACAACAGGCTGCGCGACTGTAATTTCAGGCTCTACACAGACAGTCCAGATCAAGGCACCGGAAGGGGCGAAAATCGCAGTTCTTGACAATAATGGCCGGCCTGCAGCATCAGGCGTCACTGAACTCACCGCTGATTTGCCAAGAGGTACGGGATATTGGCGGGCAGCCGGCTATCAGGTCAAGGTTTCTCAGCCGGGGTACAAAGCCAAGTCGGTCGACATCCTCCCCGCCTTCAATCCCTGGTATCTGCTGACTTTGACACCATACATCGGCATCATCGGGGGATTGATCGTCGACCCGCTGTCAGGTGCTTTTTACACCTTCGACAAAGATCGACTGGATATCACGCTTGATCCGGTCAGTAACAACGTTGAGCTTGCCAACCGGATATACGAAGCCGAACAGCAAGCCAAAACGTACCCGGTTTCCCGCCATGACTACACCGCCAGGCAAGCAGCAAAGGCCGCAGGATGCCTCCCATTGGCGTCCCCGAAGGTCGACAACTACAACACCGCTTCTGAAAGACTGACGTTCCAGTGCGTCGATGGCAAAAATCTAGCACTGACCTGCTCCGGCTATACCGGCTGTGTGACCGCCAGCCACTAGCGAACCGCAGCCCAAGGCTGCCAAACCGGAGGCAGAAATGAAAATGGCCCTCATTGCTGAGGGCCATTTGAATTCTTGGGGCGACTGATGGGGCTCGAACCCACGACAACCGGAATCACAATCCGGGACTCTACCAACTGAGCTACAGCCGCCGCTGCAGGAAGGCGCGCATTTTACGAAGGATTGGCGATCCTGTCTACACCTTATTTCGAATATTCTTCTATCAGCCTCAATCTGCATGCGCCTGATCGCACTTTGATCCACCGTGATAGAATTGACAGCTTTATTTTTCGGCTCTGTAGTCACAAGGAATTCTCATGGAAGCAACCACTGCACAAGCTAACGAACTCGAACGCCGCGTCGACCTCTCCATCGCCATTGCCGATGTCGAGAAGGAAATGGAACAGCGCATCAAGCGCATGAGCAAGAACATGAAGGTTCCCGGCTTCCGTCCGGGCAAGGTGCCGTTCAGCATCGCCAAGCAGCAGTACGGCGACCAGGCTCGCCACGAAATTCTTTCCGAGCACCTGGATCGCGTTTTCGGTGAAACCGTAACCGCCCAGAAAATGCGCGTTGCCGGTTACCCGCGCATCGAGCCGAAGGCTACCGAAAGCACCACCGCTCTCGAATTCACCGCCATTTTCGAGGTTTATCCGGAATTCACCCCGGGCGACCTGTCGACCGCGGAAATCGAACGTCCGGTTCTCGAAGTCGGCGCCACCGAAATCGAGCAGACGCTGGACATCCTGCGCAAGCAGCGCGTCACCTACGTTGATGCCGACCGCGCCGCCGCCAAGGAAGACCGCGTCGTGATCGATTTCCTCGGCAAGAAGGACGGTGAGCCGTTCCAGGGCGGCCAGGCAACCGACTATCCGTTCGTTCTGGGCCAGGGCCAGATGCTGCCGGACTTCGAGAACGCCGTTGAAGGCACCAAGGTTGGCGAAACCAAGACGTTCGATCTGGCTTTCCCGGAAGATTATTTTGCCAAGGACCTGGCCGGCCAGACCGTTCAGTTCGAAATCACTGTCAAGCAGGTTCAGGCGCCGACGCTGCCGGAACTCGATGCCGAGTTCGCAACCGGCATGGGCATTGCCGACGGCGATGTGGCCAAGATGAAGGCTGAAATCGAAGCCAACCTGAAGCGTGAAGTGAAGCGCCGCATCGAAGCCAAGACCAAGGATCAGGTCATGGAAGCCCTGCTCACGGCCAACCCGATCACCGTACCGACCTCCCTGGTCGACATGGAAATCCAGCGCCTGATGCAAGCAGCCCGCCAGGACATGGAACAACGCGGCATGAAGAACAAGGATTTCCCGATCCAGCCGGAATGGTTTGCTGACCAGGCCAAGCGCCGCGTCACGCTCGGCCTGATCCTGGCTGAAGTGGTCAAGTCCGAAAAGCTGCAGGCCACCCCGGAACAGGTTCGCGCCATGGTCGAAGAAACCGCCCAGAGCTACGAGCATCCGGAAGAAGTCATCCGCTGGTACTACGCCCAACCGCAGCGCCTCGGCGATGTTGAAGGCGTAGCCATCGAAAACAACGTTGTCGCCTGGGTTCTGGAAAAAGCCAAGGTTACCGACAAGGCTGCCGTTTTTGATGAACTGATGGGTCAGAAGCAGTAATCTGACTGCCTGCCGCTCCGGCGGCAGGCATCTCCCATGCACAACGCAACAAAGCAACGAACAAGGGCTGACATGAATATCGACAACGCAAGCAACTGGGATCCGCAGGCACTCGGCCTCGTCCCGATGGTGGTTGAACAGAGCGGACGCGGCGAACGTGCGTACGACATCTATTCGCGCCTGCTGAAGGAGCGCGTGATTTTCCTGGTTGGTCCGGTCAACGACGCCAGCGCCAATCTGGTTGTCGCCCAATTGCTGTTCCTTGAAGCGGAAAATCCGGACAAGGACATTTATTTCTACATCAACTCACCGGGCGGATCGGTCACTGCCGGCATGTCGATCTACGACACCATGCAGTTCATCAAGCCGGACGTCTCGACCCTGTGCATCGGCCAGGCATGTTCGATGGGTGCCTTCCTGCTCAACGCCGGCGCCAAGGGCAAGCGCTTTGCGCTCCCCAACTCACGCGTGATGATCCATCAGCCACTCGGTGGCTTCCAGGGCCAGGCCTCGGACATTGCCATCCACGCCAAGGAAATTCTTTCCATCCGCGACCGTTTGAACCGGATCATGGCCGAACACAGCGGTCAACCGCTCGAACGGATCGAAAAGGATACCGACCGCGACAATTTCCTTTCTGCCGAAGACGCTGCAGAATATGGATTGATCGACAAAGTTTTGACCCGCCGCGAAGCGGCTTAATGATTAGAGGTTCAGATGTCTAAAGGCGGCCAGGAAAAACTGCTCTACTGCTCCTTCTGCGGCAAAAGCCAGCACGAAGTCAAAAAGCTCATCGCCGGCCCGTCGGTGTTCATCTGTGACGAGTGCATTGCACTCTGCAACGATATCATCCGTGACGAGTTGCCCGAAGAAGCCGCCAAGGCAGGTCGTTCAGACCTGCCGACGCCGCGTGAAATCTGCTCGATTCTCGACCAGTATGTAATTGGCCAGGAAGTTGCCAAGCGCATTCTTGCCGTGGCTGTATACAACCATTACAAACGCCTTCGCCACACGGCAGCCCATGCCGGCGAAGTCGAACTCTCGAAGAGCAACATTCTGCTTGTCGGCCCGACCGGTTCCGGCAAGACACTGCTCGCCCAGACACTCGCTCGCCTGCTCAACGTTCCTTTCGTGATGGCCGATGCCACCACACTGACCGAAGCGGGCTACGTTGGCGAAGACGTCGAAAACATTATCCAGAAGCTGCTGCAAAAGTGCGATTACGACATCGAAAAAGCACAGCAAGGCATCGTGTACATCGACGAAATCGACAAGATTTCCCGCAAGTCCGACAACCCCTCGATCACCCGCGACGTTTCGGGCGAAGGTGTTCAGCAGGCACTGCTCAAGCTGATTGAAGGCACCGTTGCCTCGATTCCGCCACAAGGTGGTCGCAAGCATCCGAACCAGGATTTTGTCCAGGTCGACACGACCAACATCCTGTTCATTTGTGGTGGCGCATTTGCCGGCCTCGAAAAAATCATTCTCAACCGCTCGGAACGCGGCGGCATCGGTTTTGGTGCCGAAGTGAAAAGCAAGGACGACAAGAAGGCTGTCGGCCAGGTTTTGCTTGATGCCGAACCGGAAGACTTGATCAAGTTCGGTCTCATCCCCGAACTGATCGGCCGCCTGCCCGTCGTCGCCACGCTGCAGGAACTTGAAGAGCCGGCACTGATCCAGATTCTCACCGAACCCAAGAACGCACTGGTCAAGCAATACCAGAAGCTGTTCGGCATGGAAGACGTGGAACTCGAAATTCGCCCGGGCGCCCTTTCTGCCATCGCCAAGAAGGCGCTGCAAAGAAAGACTGGCGCACGCGGCCTGCGTTCGATCATCGAACATGCCCTGCTTGATACCATGTACGAACTTCCCGGCATGGAGAATGTCGAAAAGGTCGTCATCGATGAGAACATGATCTCCGGCGACACCCCGCCGCTGCTCATTTACGCCGATCAGCCAAAGGTTTCCGGCTCTAACTGAGCCGGGACTTGAATTGCGGTTTCCCGCCCCCACGTAGGGGGCACATACCTATTTCAAAGGCATCGTAATGTCGAACCCCAACTCGCTCCCGGAAACCGTCGAACTGCCGCTGCTGCCATTGCGCGATGTCGTCGTCTTTCCGCATATGGTCATCCCCCTTTTCGTCGGCCGCCCCAAGTCGATCAAGGCCCTCGAAATGGCCATGGAAAGCGGCAAGAACATCCTGCTGGTAGCCCAGAAATCAGCCGCCAAGGATGAACCTGAACCCGAAGACCTGTACCGCATCGGCTGCCTGGCCAATATTCTGCAGATGCTCAAACTGCCGGACGGCACTGTCAAGGTGCTGGTCGAAGGCACTCAGCGCGCCCGCGTCGAAGCCATCGAAGTGCAATCTTCGGTCTTCATCGCCACCGCCCAGCCGTTGCCGCAACCGGGCGTCGAAGATCACGAAATCGAGGCGATGCGCCGCGCCGTGGTCGCCCAGTTTGATCAGTTCGTCAAACTGAACAAGAAAATTCCGCCGGAGGTTCTCTCCTCCATCGCCGGGATCGAGGACGCCGGCCGCCTGGCTGACACCATTGCCGCCCACCTGCCGCTCAAGCTTGAGCAGAAGCAGGAAGTACTGGAAATGGACAGCATCCGCGAACGCATCGACCGCCTGCTGTCACAACTCGAATCCGAAATCGACATCCTGCAGGTTGAAAAGCGTATCCGTGGCCGCGTCAAGCGCCAGATGGAGAAGAGCCAGCGCGAGTACTACCTGAACGAACAGGTCAAGGCCATCCAGAAGGAACTCGGCGAAGGCGAAGAAGGTGCCGACCTCGAAGAACTGGACAAAAAAATCAAGGCCGCCGGCATGAGCAAGGAAGGTCTGGCCAAGGCACAGGGCGAGCTGAAGAAGCTGCGTCTGATGTCGCCGATGTCAGCCGAAGCTACCGTTGTCCGCAACTTCATCGAAACCCTGATCGGCTTGCCGTGGCGCAAGAAAACGCGCATCAGCAAGGACCTGCGCGAAGCCGAGAAGGTGCTTGATGCCGACCATTTTGGTCTGGACAAGGTCAAGGAACGCATTCTCGAATACCTCGCAGTGCAACAGCGCGTCGACAAGGTCAAAGCGCCGATCCTCTGCCTCGTCGGGCCTCCCGGCGTCGGCAAGACCTCGCTGGGCCAGTCGATTGCCAAGGCAACGAACCGTAAGTTCGTTCGCATGGCGCTCGGTGGCGTGCGTGATGAGGCCGAGATTCGCGGCCACCGTCGTACCTATATTGGTTCGATGCCGGGCAAGATCCTGCAAAGCCTGACCAAGGTTGGCGTACGCAATCCGCTCTTCCTGCTCGACGAAGTGGACAAGCTCGGCCAGGATTTCCGTGGCGACCCCTCTTCCGCCCTGCTCGAAGTGCTCGATCCGGAACAGAACAACACCTTCCAGGATCATTATGTCGAGGTCGATTTCGACCTCTCCGACGTCATGTTCGTGGCAACCGCCAATACGATGAACATTCCGGCTCCGTTGCTCGACCGGATGGAAGTCATTCGCCTCTCCGGCTACACGGAAGACGAAAAGGTCAATATCGCCATGCGCTATCTGCTACCCAAGCAGATGAAGAACAATGGTGTGAAGGTTTCCGAGTTGACCGTGGCAGACACGGCTGTCCGCGATATCGTCCGCTACTACACCCGCGAAGCCGGCGTGCGGGCCCTTGAGCGTGAAATCTCGAAGATCTGCCGCAAAGTGGTCAAGACCTTGCTGCTCAAGAAGCGGGATAGCAAGATGATCGTGAACGCAAAGAATCTCGACAAATTCCTCGGGGTGCATCGCTACTCCTTCGGCATGGCCGAGAAGGAAAACCAGGTGGGTCAGGTTACCGGCCTGGCCTGGACTGAGGTTGGCGGCGAGCTGCTCACCATCGAATGCGCCAACATGCCCGGCAAGGGCAATATCCTGCGTACCGGTTCACTCGGCGACGTGATGAAGGAATCGGTAGAAGCAGCCCGCTCCGTCGTTCGTGCCCGCGCCCGTCGTCTGGGTATCAAGGATGAAACCTTCGAAAAGACGGATATCCATATTCACGTTCCCGAAGGCGCCACCCCGAAGGATGGCCCTTCAGCCGGCATTGCAATGACTACGGCGCTGGTCTCTTCTTATACTGGCATTCCGGTCCGCTGCGATGTTTGCATGACGGGTGAAATCACCTTGCGTGGCGAAGTACTGGCCATTGGCGGCTTGAAAGAAAAGCTTCTTGCAGCGATTCGTGGCGGCGTCAAAATTGCCCTGATTCCGGAAGAGAACGCCAAAGATCTCACCGAAATGCCTGAAAACATCAAGAACAAGATCGAAATCATTCCCGTCAAATGGATCGATCAGGTCCTTGAACGGGCGCTGGAACGGATGCCGGACGCACTCCCTGAGCCGTCGGCCGAAGATGCCGCGGTAAAGGCCGCAAGCGAGCCCGCCGCAGCAAAGGCTCTCCTTACTCATTGATTTACAAGGAATGCATGCTGTCACAATGGCGACAGCATGCTACCAGCCTACATACCGAGCCGGAAATCCGGCGAAAATCCGCTTGACACAAGGATTTCGCCAGAGATATAAATCCGTCCTCACTAAAATTCTGCTGTTTAAATTCATCCACCTAGGGGACCTAAATGAACAAGACTGAACTGATCGATCAAATCGCTGCATCCGCTGACATTTCCAAGGCTGCTGCCGGCCGCGCGCTCGACGCTACCGTCGAAGCCGTCAAGGCTGCCCTGAAGGCCGGCGACACCGTCAGCCTGATTGGCTTCGGTACGTTCTACGTCGGCGAACGCGCCGCCCGCACCGGTCGCAACCCGCGCACCGGCAAGACCCTTGAAATCAAGGCCGCCAAGTCGCCGAAATTCCGCGCTGGCAAGGGTCTGAAAGACGCCATCAACTAATATTGTTGATAACGTGACGCTCATACACTAGTGCGCAGCCCTTACGGGTAATGCCGGCATGTATGGCACACCAGAAATAACATCAACCCCGCTCCCGCAGCGGGGTTTTTGTTGAGACAATAGCAATATGCTAAATATCTCAAACTGCGAAGATCAAGATAAGACGGGTGCAGCACTGAAAGCACAGCGCTTCCAGATGCTTGAAGATATTGCCGCCGAACTGGGTGGGGAAGTCATTTTTCCAACACACTTTGATGCTGTGCTCCGTTTGCGCAAGGTCCTGCAAGACCCCAATCAAACGATTGGCAGCATCGCAGCCGTTGTCTCCCTGGAACCACTGATCAGCGCCAAACTTCTGCATCTGGCCAACTCGGTGGCACTGAATCCGGAAGGTCGGGAAGTATTTGACATCAAGTCAGCCATTGCGCGACTTGGCATAAACACAGTCAGAACAGCGGCCATGTCGATCGTCATGCACCAGTTGTTACGAGCCAAGGGGATGGCCGAGTTCACGGAAATCACTCGCCTGCTCTGGGATCACTCGATTCAGACTGCGGCGGCGGCTCGCATCATTGCCCGCCACACGACAAAACTGAATCCTGACGAGGCCATGCTGGCAGGCCTGATACATGACCTGGGTGCGTTTTACATGCTGTACCGGGCAACTCAATATGAAGAATTGCGTCACCGCCCGGAAAGTGTCAAATACCTGATCATCCAGTGGCATGAAAGCATTGGCGTATCGCTACTCAATGCCCTGGGCATTCCACAGGAAATTGTCCTGGCGACAGAAGACCACGACCAGGTTCGCCCTCTCCCCTGCCCCATCCGCACACTGACTGACGTACTCTACGTTGCCAATATGCTGGCTGGTGGCCACTTTGAATGGTTGATGCAGGAGCAGGCAGAGGACAGCCCGGAACTCATCCTCCTGCGTGAGACATACGGCCACCTTCAGCCGGAAATTGATGCCCTGGCGGCTGAAATGCGCTCGGGAATAGCCTGACCCGCTTACTCCTTGCGCCCGTAGCCTGTCTTGACCTGAGTCGAAGCCAGCACACCCCGCAAAATATTGACCTCATCCTTTTCAAGACGGACTCGTCCAAACAAGCGACGAATTTTTGGCATCAGTCGCCCGGGCTGCAAAGGATTGTAGAAACCCGTAGTGATCATGACTGATTCAAGATGGCCGAAAAACCCCTCGACCTCATCGTTGGTTGCAACCGGCGAGGTAAAAGGCGTAACGCCCTGGGCGACAACGGGTGGTTTCTCGGCAAAAGCACTCATCCGGCACTCATAACAAAGTACTTGAACGGCAGATCCCAGATTCAGCGAACTGAAATCCGGATTGGTCGGAATGGTCACGGCAGCCTGGCAGTGAAATATTTCATCGTTGGTCAGACCCATCGTTTCATTGCCAAAGACCAGCGCGACATCGCCCTCACCAGCCTCCTGCAGCAAACGTGCAACCGTTTCACGCGGCGCCCCGATACTCGGCCCCAAATCGCGCTGGCGAGCCGACAGCGCCACGGCGAAGACGGTTCCGACCAGAGCCTCGCTCAGGGTTTCGGTGATTTTGGCGGCCTGCAGGACGTCGACCGCGCCAGTGGCCCGAGTATCGGCCTCTGGATCAGGAAACTGCTTTGGTGCCACCAGATACAAATTCGAAAGCCCCATTGTTTTCATGGCGCGGGCTGCAGCGCCGATATTGCCAGGGTGACTCGGGCGACACAGCACGACTCTGATACGCGAAAGCAGCAGTTCGGGGTTCATAGTGTAAAATTCAGTCTTTCAAATATAAATCGGGTGGCTCTGGCCGCCCGTTAGCTCTTTAAGCCCATGCATCCAGCCCTTAATATTGCCGTCAAGGCCGCGCGTCGCGCCGGCCAGATCATCAACCGCGCTTCCAATGACCTGGATTTACTCAAGGTCACAGCCAAGCAGCCAAACGATTTCGTCACCGAAGTCGACAAGGCTGCGGAAGCTGCGATCATCGAAATCCTGCAGGAAGCCTATCCGAGCTACGGCATTCTAGCAGAGGAGTCCGGCCAGTCTGCCGGCAAGGGCGGCGATGAATCGGAATACCAGTGGATCATCGATCCGCTTGATGGCACAACCAACTTTATCCATGGTTTGCCGCAATACGCGGTTTCAATTGCCCTGGCCAAAGGCAACACTGTTGAACAAGCCGTTGTTTTCGATCCGAACCGCAATGAACTGTTTACGGCCAGCAAGGGCGCTGGCGCCTTCCTCAATGAGCGCCGGATTCGTGTTTCGAAGCGGCTCAAGCTCCAGGATGCACTGATCGGCACAGGTTTCCCCTACCGTTCATTCGAGCACATCGACACCTACATCGCCATCTTCAAGGATCTTTGCCAAAAAACAGCCGGCCAGCGCCGTCCGGGCGCAGCATCGCTCGACCTGGCCAACGTCGCCTGCGGCCGCTACGATGGCTTCTGGGAATTCGGCCTGTCTCCCTGGGACATGGCTGCCGGCGCACTGCTCATCTCCGAAGCTGGCGGTTTGGTCAGCGACCTGCGGGGCGACGCCAACTATCTGGACACAGGCAACCTTATTGCTGGCACGCCGAAAGTATTCGCCCCCCTGCTTAATCTGATCCAGGAAAAACTGCCAGCCTCTGTGCGCGGCTGAGTTTTACCTCCCCAGAAAAAAGCGCCCCGCGGGGCGCTTTTTTATTGCGCACAACAACCATCACCACGCAACTCAGTCCTTGAATGCCTTGTGGCAATCGCGACAGGTTTCGTGCACAGACTCGTAAGCCTGGGTCACCAATTTCACATCACCGCCATCGGTCGCTTTTAGCAGTCGATCCGATGCCTCAAAAAAAGCCTGGCGCTTGGTCTCGAACAATGCCGGTTCAGCCCAGACGCGACCCTTCGCATGACTCGGCGGATAATTGGTATCGGGGCCGAAATGCTGCCATGGCAGATCCCTCACTGCGACCAACTCCTTGGCATGAGCAGAAAACTGGGCAACGTCATATTGCCCCTTGCGCAACTTGACCCCCATCGGTTCGAAAGCACGCAGCATTTTTGCAAAAGCAGCCCGCCTGCTCGCCACCGGTTTACCGGGACGGTTATCTTCCGGCTCGCCACACGCTGCGACGAACAGCAGAGCCAGTACAAACATCACAATATTTTTATGGCGCATCAGGCTACCCATTCGATCAGAGGGTGCGATTATCAACCAAAAACAGATCGATACCGATAGCACTTTCACAGGAAGCCAAGCCTCGTGCTATGTTACGAATGCATCAACTCAATGATCTGCCCCAGAAATGCCAACCAAAAAACAACTCATTGATATCATTAAAATCCAGACCGAAATTGTGAAATTGGGGCTGGATGTCGGACAAGTCATGTCGCTGGTCGTTGATAAAACGGCCAAACTGCTCGGTGTCGACGGCGCCGCCGTTGAGCTGGTCGATGGCGAGGAAATGGTCTATGAAGCCGCAGCGGGCATTGCTGCCCCGCAGATAGGCTTGCGCCTGAAACGCAACGCAAGCATCTCCGGGCTCTGTATCGAGAAGCAAAGCCCACTGATTTGCAACGATTCAGAAACCGACTCCAGAGTTAACCGTGATGCCTGCAGACAGGTCGGATTACGCTCTTTACTGGTGATTCCGCTGATTCACTGTGGCGAAGCAGTCGGTGTCCTGAAAGCAATGTCCGCCAAGCGCAACAGTTTTTCCGAAGAGGATGTGGTCTTGCTCGGACTGTTGGCCGAATTGATTGCCGCATCGATGTACTTTGCTGCCTTGTACGATGAAAACGAGCTATTTCACAAGGCCACGCACGATTCAATGACTGGCCTGGCAAATCGCGGCCTGTTCATCGATCATCTGCGCAACGCCATTGCTCGCAGCAGACGGGACGGACACGCCTCCGGTGTTCTGATGATTGACATGAACTCGCTCAAGAAAATCAATGACCAGCACGGCCACCGATCCGGAGACGCCGTCCTGATCGAATTTGCAAAACGCATCCAATCCTGCGCCCGCACCTCCGATACCGTGGCACGACTGGGCGGCGACGAATTTGGTGTCGTATTGACATCAGTGGAGTCTGAAGAAAAACTAGATATGGCGATCGGGCGGTTTTATCACGAGATCAAAAAAGAGCCCTTCGAGTTCAACGGGCAGCAATACGACCTGAGTGCCAGCATCGGAGCTGCCTATATCCCCAAGGAAGGAAACGACGCACTGGAACTGCTTGAACTGGCCGACCAGCGCATGTACTCGGTCAAACAGAAGCACCATGCAAACTCGTTGAATCGGTAAGCAGAAATGAAAAACGGCCCTGAAGGGCCGTTTTTCATTTGTCTTGGCGGAGCAGGCGGGATTCGAACCCGCGGTGGGCTATTAACCCACACACGCTTTCCAGGCGTGCGACTTAAACCACTCATCCACCGCTCCAAGAGGCGCGCATTGTAGCAGGAGTTTGGGTTTGGTCAAATGAATTTTCGCAAAATGGCCAATCCAAGCCAGATTGCGAATAAAACCAGGAAGCAGAAAACAGCGACCAGGGGTTCACTCAGCGCCCGGGGCAGGAATATCCGGGCCACTTTTCTGGGTGCTGCGGTCAACAGCGAAAATAGTCGGTAAATTGGATTTACCCCTCGCCGATGCCCTAGTAGCACATACATGGCAGCCTGTGCCAGCAAGCACAGGCCCAGCATCTCGCTAATGGCCCTGACGGCCGAGAGCAGGAAAAGCAGGCTATTCGTCATCAATCCCGAATTCGCGCTCCAGGCGACGCATCTGGCGGTTGTAGAACCAGATGATCAGGAGGTAGATGAAAATCACCCCTTGCGCCCCCATATAGAAGCCCAGAGGGAAACCGAACAGGGAAAACTCGTTGAGCTCCCGGGCAAACCAGCTGGCGCCGAACGTAACAACAATCCAGACAAACAGCAAAGCGAATGTCAGGCGTCGTGTCTTGAGCCAGTAAGCCTCATCGGGATGCTTCAACGCCCACTCCTCTGTTCGGTACGCCGAATTCCCTTGAGGAAAGCGGAAGCGCTATCGCCTGACGGGGTCAGCAAACTGACCAGAATGATGGTGATGAATCCGGCGATGACGCCAAAAACACCGGCCGAGGTTGACTGGATATACAGCCACGGCTCCATGTGCAGATTGGAAATCCCCAACCAGGGAATTTCGTTGAATTCAACCCGAACGATGTAGTAAAGCGTCAACAAGGTACCGAGCACCATCCCGGCCAGGGCGCCGATCCGACTTGCCCCTTTCCAGAAAATACCGAGCACGAGCGCGGGGAAAAATGCCGACCCGGCAATCGAGAACGCCCAGGCAACCATCGAGACGATCGTTCCGGGTTTTTGCGCCGCAACCGTTGCGGCCAGCACAGCCACAACGAGCAGCAATGACTTCGAGATGACCAGACGCAACTGGGTCGAAGCATCCGGCCGAACGATGCGGTAATAGACGTCGTGCGACAGTGCGCCGGTAATGGTCAGCAGCAAGCCATCGGCCGTCGACAAGGCAGCGGCCAGCGCACCGGCGGCAACCAGACCCGATACCACGTAAGGCATGCCGGCAATTTCCGGGGTGGCCAGTACGATCACATCGGGATTCATCGACAGTTCTGCCAACTGGAGAATGCCGTCGCCGTTGATATCTTCGATGTTGACCAGGCCGACCTTGCTCCAGGCCGCAACCCAGCCGGGCAACTTGGTCAGCGGAATTTCGGCCAGATGGCTGAACACTTCGAACTTGGCGAAAACGGCGTAAGCCGGGGCGGTAATGTAAAGCAGCAAGATAAAGAGGAGCGACCAGAAAACAGACTCGCGCGCTTGCCGCACGGTTGGCGTCGTGTAATAGCGCATCAGGATATGGGGCAAGGCCGCCGTGCCGATTGTCAGGCAAAAGATGAGGGCCATGAAATTGAGCCGCATGGCCATCTGTTCGGCATCACTTTCCCCCGGAAAAGCCTCGGCATGATGCGTCGGCATCTTGCCGCGGTCGACGGCCGAAAACATCGCATTTTCCCACTGCGAACGCGCCTGATCCGGGTCATGCGGCAAATCGCGGCGCAGGCGCTCGACCGCGACGATATCCTTCATCTGCGCATCGCTGGCTTTCAGACGATTGATCTCGGCCGAGAACTTCTCCCGTTCAAGCGTCAATGATTGCGGCAATTGCATGATCTTTTGGGCGTAGAGATCGGCCCGTTCGCGATAAAGGTTGCGCACCTCGATTTCCGCCGGCGTATTGAACAGGCGATGTTCAAGGCGGGTAACCTCCTGCAGCACTTGTCCGTAAACCAGTTGCGGCACCGGGTTGCCGGTGACGTTGTAGGAAAGGATGGCTACCGGGGTAATGTAAGCGATGATCAAAATGACGTACTGGGCGACTTGCGTCCAGGTCACCGCCTTCATGCCACCCAGAAACGAACAAACCAGGATGCCGGCCAGGCCGAGGAAAACCCCGATTTCGAATTGCAGACTGACAAACCGGCTGGTGATTACCCCGACCCCATAAATCTGCGCTACGACGTACACAAAGGAGGCCAGGATAGCCGCGCCCACGGCGACGAGGCGAATTGCATTGCCGCCGTAGCGAGCCCCGAGAAAATCGGGAATGGTGTATTCGCCAAAACGTCGCAAATACGGCGCCAGCAACAAGGCAACCAGCACGAATCCGCCGGTCCAGCCGATCACGAAGGCCAGCCCCTGGTGTCCCGACAGATAAAGGGTACCCGCCAGCCCCATGAACGAGGCCGCGCTCATCCAGTCGGCCCCCGTTGCCATGCCATTGAAAAAAGCCGGCACCCGGCGACCCGCGACGTAATACTCGGAAACATCCGATGTGCGGCTCATGATGCCGATGGCGGCATAGAGAAAGATGGTGAAAAACAGGAAGGCGTAGCCGATCCAGCGCGGTGGCATGCCGTGCTGCTCAAGCACGGCCAGCACGCCGATAAACAACAGGAAACCCCCTGTGTAACTCAGGTAGTAACGTTGCAACCGGGTCATCTGGCCGAACATTCGGCGGCTAATGGGTACGACGCAGGAAACTGCTGGCGCGCGACTCTTCGACCAGGCGCAACGCCGTGTCGACATCCTTGTCCGCCGCCCGAACAAGCAGCATCTGGAAGAGACGCGCCAGCATCAAGGTGTTGTCCATCGCATCGCGCCGTCCGACCCCGGAGGCAAAGCCGAAAGCATCCAGCCACTGGTCGAGCGGCATGATGCTGTGGCTCTTTTCGGCAAACATGGCCGGCAGCAACCAGGCCATATCGACCCATTGCGGCTGAAAATCGACGCCCAGGCGCTCCTTGAACAACTGCTGCAGGAAACCGCCGACGTAGGAAACGTGATAAGTGACCAGCGGCGCCTTGGCGGCAAATTGCAAAAAAGCCATCAACTGCCGGTCGACCGCAGCACCCTGCTCCAGCCCCTCTTCCGTAGCCGCCTGATGCTGCTCCAGGCTGGTCAGATCGATAAACAAGGAATCCTCCGGCACGATCACGCCCTGCCGCACGCAGGTGGCCGCAATGCTCAGGAGCCGGTCGCTTTCCGGTTTGGTGCCGCTGGTCACGATATCGATGACGATATAGCGCGTATGAAAATGCACCTCGTCGAGTTCGGGCGGCTTGCTGGCTCGCCACTTTTCAAGCGAAAGACGAACATCTCCCGGTAAATGTTCGAGCGAACCGGCCTTGAAAAGAAATTTCTTGAGGCTGATCATGCTCAATTCACCTGGTAATCGAGTTTCAAGCGCGTCTGAAGCTTGCGAGCCTGGCGGAAAGATTCCTTGAGGATGCGTCGATCCAGCTCGTTCAAGCTATCCGGATTGATCAGGTTATCGCCCTGGGTACCCGGCTCGCCTTCGAGATACTGGTGCTGCAGGCGCAGCAACTGGATGAAGTCGAGGCCTTCAAGCACGGCATTGATCTCATCGTCACGAATCGACAGGCGCTTGGAAGCCAGGCGCAGACGCTGAATCGAATTGGTGTTGTGCACGCCGGCGGCCAGTGCGTAAATCCGGGCGACATCGACAAAGATCCGCGAACCGTATTTCTTCAGATCGATCTTGCCCGGCTGCCCCGGCTCCAGATCAGTCAGGAAATCACGCAACTTGCCGAGCGGCGGCTCGACATCGAGTGCATTCTTGGCCATCGCACGCAGGAACATCGGGCTGCTTGCGGTCTGGACCAGCAAGTGCACGCGCATCGATTCGGCCAGCGCACTCTGGCCGTAGAGCGGCCGGAAATCGAAAAAGATCGTCGCATTCAGCAAGGCGTCCGGATGCGGCATGCGCACCCAGTCGCTGAACTGCGCCTTCCATTCGTTGAGCGACAGACACCATTGCGGGTTGCTGGCCATGATGTTGCCCTTGCACAGCGGGAAACCACAGCGATCAAGGTCGTTGTTCACATCCCGGGCGAACGCCAGAAAACGCTGTTTCAGTGCGTCGACCGCGTCAGCATCGGGCGGATCGAAAACGATGCCGTTATCCTGGTCGGTGCTGAAAGTTTGCTCGTCACGCCCTTCGGAACCAAACGCCAGCCAGGCCCATTCGATACCATCGAAATTATGGTTGCCAAGATTGAGCTGGATGACGCGGCGGGTCAGCGCATCGTTGAGCGCCGAAATGAATTGGGTCAATTGCTCGGCACCCACACCCTGCGCCAGCATGTTGAACGCCAACTGACGCACATCGGCGGCGGATTGCTGCAAGCTTGTAACGTCGGGCGCACCATCGATCGACTGGCGAATCTGGCGCAGACCGACGCGTTGCAGCGCAAAGAGATCACGCTCGGAAACAACGCCGGTCAGCTTGCCTTCGGCATCCGTCACCAGCACATGGCGAATCCCGTGCGTTGCCATGGCCAGCATGGCATCGTAGGCCGTGGCATGTTCTTCAAGCATGAATGGCGTGACCGACATGACCTGGCTGATCGGTGCTTCGAGCGGCACATTGGCCAGCACGACACGGTCGAGCAGATCTGTGCGGGTAAACACACCGACCGGCTTGCTGTCCGCATCGGCGATCACCAAGGAACCGATACCAGCCTGCGACATCGTCTCCAGCGCAGTACGCAAGGCCGTATCGGGCGGTACGGTAATCGGCGAACGTGAACCAATGCCGGCCAGCGGCGAGTTAAGCGTTTGTTGCTCGTTGGCCCGCTGGGCAAACTGCAGTTGCAACTGCTGGCGCGACTGGTCGAGCAAGCTGGCGATGTAACGCGTGCAGAACAGGTTGAACTCAGGGCTGGTCTGCATCAATTGCATGAAGAACTCAGCCGGCAACTGGTAGCAGAAAGTGTCTTCCAGCGCGGTGTAGGTATTGGTCGAGGGGCGCCCTGCCGTCACCGCACCGATCGGAAAACTTTCCCCGGCTTGCAGGCTGAGAATGGAATATTCCGTAACGGTCACCTCACCGGCCTGGCGGGCCTGCACCTGACCGGACTCGATCAGGTAAAAGTAACGGACATTACCGGCATCCGGGCCGACAATCTCGCTGCCTGCCGGATAAAACGCCAGTTGCGCCTGATCGGCAAACAATTGCAGCGCGGCGCTGCCCATTTTGCTGAATGGCGCATGATTCTTGAGGAAAGCCAGGGTATTCCCGGCGACGCGACGGCGTCCTTCCTGACGCAAATTGGCTTCCACCTGGCCAACGGCCACTTGTTCGTCTGCTTGCTGCGTTCTCACGGCAACCTCAATTCTTATTAGAGTGCATAGTTTAACTTGAGACGCTGCTGCAGGCGGCGCGCCAGCTTGAGCGACTCACGCAGGATGGCCCGGTCCATTTCATGCAGGCTTGCCGGCCTCAGGCCATAACCGACAACCTTGCCACCTGCCGCATCGGCTGCTTGCTGCAACAAGCGCAGGCGTAAAACATGCGAAAAAGCGGCGTCGACCGCAGCAATCTCACTTTCGAGCAAACCGGCGGCCGGCCCTGCCCGACGCAGGCGCTCCGCGCTATTCACCGAGCGTTCGCCGCAAGCCAACGCAAAAATTCGTGCGGCATCGACAAAAATCCGGCTGCCGAATTTTTTCAAATCGACCTCACCGTGTTCCTCAAGCGCCACTTCGCCGCGAAAATTGAGCGGCACTTCGGCATGCAAGGCATTGGCCGCCATCAGGTGAAGAAACGCTGGCGTATCAACAGTCAGCGAGAGCAATAGCGTCCGCAACGATTCACCCAGTTCAAGCGTGCCGTAGAGCGGTCGCAAGTCGAAGAAAATACTGGCGTTGAGCAAGGCGGCCGGATCGGGGCGGCGTACCCAGTCGATGAATTTCTCGCGCCATTCATCCAGCGACAGGCACCAGGCCGGATTGCCAGCCATGATTTTCCCGGGACACAGCAGAAAACCGCACTCGGCCAGACGCTGATTGACAGCCTCGGCGAACGGCAAAAAAAGCTCGCGCAAGGCATCCGCCTCTTGCTGGCTGGTGGCATTGAAGATCAGGCCGTTGTCCTGATCGGTCAGGAAAGTCTGTTCCTGGCGCCCCTCCGAACCAAGCGCCAGCCAGCACCATTCGACCGGCGGCAAACGGTGATGCCGGGCGGTCAAAGCAACGACTTTCGCGGTCAACCGGTCATTCAGGCACGAAATAATACGCGTCAGTTGTGTGCCGCCGGCACTGCTTGCCGCCAGCGCCGAGGACAGCCGTCGCACCTCACCGGCCAGCCCTGCGGCCTTGGAAACATCGTCGAGCAGGGCCAGATCGCGATCGAGGCGGGTCAATTGCTGGCAAGGCAGCCACTGTTCGAGAACGTCTTTCACCTCAGTATTTGATCCGGGCAAAGTAGGTTTTTTCGGAGGCTTCGAGCGCCTGGCGAACCGTCACGATACCTTTCTGTTCCAGCAGCGGCACCAGTTTGAGGAAGACCTGCCCGGTTGCCAGCGCATCTTCGAGTGCGTTGTGGCGCGTCTCGATATGAATGCCGAGACGCTCAAGAATCACATCGAGCTTGTGCGATTCCTGATTCGGATGCACGACGGCCGAAAGCAGCAGCGTATCCAGCACCGGTTGCGAGAAACGCAGGCCGGTACGTTCTTCCTTGAGTTGCAGGAAGCGCATGTCGAAAGCGGCATTGTGGGCAATCAGCACGGTATCTTCGCAAAACTCGTGGAAGGCCGGCAGAACACCGTCAATAGTCGGCTTGCCACGCACCATGTCCTCGGTGATGCCGTGAATCGGAATTCCCTCCGGACGCAGCGGACGCTCCGGATCGATGATCTGGTCGAAGTTTTCCTGGCGCAACAGGCGATTATTGACGATCCGCGCCGCACCGATCTGGATGATTTCATCGCCATTCGACGGCTCCAGCCCGGTCGTTTCCGTATCGAAAACGGTGTAGGTCAACTCGCTCAGCTTGCGGTCGAGATCAACCGTCTTGTCCTGAAAATTGAACAGATCGAAATCGTAATATTCGGGCCGTCCGGAACCGCGCTTGCGCTCATCCTCTTCAAGCCCGGCCTCAGGAATGGCGACCGGCAGCACGAAACGGAAGAAAGCCCGATGCGCGGCCTTTTCCCGCTGATACCAGATTTCCCCGCCATGCCGGTCGATCACGTCGCGCAGCGACAATGGCGAAGTCTCGTCACCGACCTGCATCGACTCCATTTCCCAGGTGTAGAAAGTTTCGGACGACATGGCCGGGCCGGCCCAGATCAGGTCGAGGTAAGCCAGTTTCCCCTCGGATGAAAGACGGAAGCGCAGTTCGCGCGGCTCGTAGTGATCCTGCAACTTGGAAGCCAGCGAAAGCAGCGCAAAAACCAGTGAAAAACTATCGGCCTTGATCCAGAGCGCATCGTCAAGCTCTTCCGTCTTGATCGGCAATTTGAGTTTGTCTTCGATCCGCCGCTGGGCTGCGGCAATGATATCGATACCGAGAATATCTTCGAGCGGCCAGCGGGTTTTCATCGAATCGGAGAACTCGGCCATGGTCAGATCAAGCCGCTGACTCATCTTGGCAGCCTCATCGTCGACAACCCGGACAAAGCGTTCGCGCAACTCGGTTTCCATGTCCGGATAGTCGATCATGTTGGTCACCGCTGCACGAATGCTGCCAAGCGCCGAACGACTGCCCTCGGTCAGCGAATGCAGGGCCTGATCGCGCCTAGCTTCCTGCTCCATGCTGCGGGTAATGTTCTCAACCGTCAGCACGTAACCGGACATGCCGGGTTCACCTTCGCTTGCCGATGCGGCAAGCACGGGAACCATCTGGACGCGCAGCAACTGGCCACCGCGCGTTGTGGTGATGAAATTGGCCATCGCCGTCTTGCCGCCGTGCAAGCGCTGGCTGATGACTTCCTGGGCATGTTCGACCTGGTTCTTTTCGAGAATCGAAAAAATCGAGCGACCGAGACCGATCAACGCACCGCCAGCAACCGATGTCGGCCCTTGGGCCAGCGCCTTGAATTGCAGGCGTGCCCGGTTGTTGTAGAGCAGGATACGGCCATCGAGATTGCACACGACAACGGCCTGTGCCAGTTCGGACATCAAGGCGGCGAGGCGGTTTTTCTCCTCCTCGACCGAGGCTTTGGCACGCGAAATCTGGGCGTCAACGTCATCCATCAACTCGTCGCGCTGCTGCGCCAGGTCATTGGCGGCGTGAGCCAACTGCTGGACTTCCGGCGGCCCCTCCGGCGTGACGCGAAAATTGCGATTGGCGCCAAGCATCAAACGCAGTGTTTCAGCCATGCGCAACAGGCCTTCGACGTACTGCTTGAACAGCCTGTGCAGGACCAGCACGCCCAGCACGAACCCGAACAGCGTCATCACGGTACCAACCGGCAGGCGGGAAAGCAGCAGGTTGGTCAGTAACTCCCGCTCGGCATCTTTCATGTCGAGCCAGACCAGCAAGGAAGTGACGACAAACGGCCCGGTCATCAACAACCCGAGCACGACGACAGCAGCGATAAAACGGTGTTTAGCCTTCATGACAGCCAATCCGGAAAATATTCGTCGGAATTTCGGCCTGTTCCGGTGGTCGACCGGCGCAGGGCAACTCAGGCGGTGCCGAGCATGCTCTTGACGCGCGCCACCAGATCCTTGGTCGAAAATGGTTTGGTGACATAGGCATCGGCACCGATGGCCAGGCCCTTGGCGACTTCGGTGTCACGCCCCTTGGCCGTCAACATGACAATTTGCAAGGCGGCATGGGCAGGGTCGGCGCGCAAAGCTTCACACACTTCGAATCCGGATTTTTTCGGCATCATGACATCGAGCAAAATCAGATCCGGCGCAAAGCTGGCTACCTTGCCCAGCGCTTCATCGCCATCACCGGCGACCGCTACCTCGAAACCTTCCTTTTTCATCAGGAATTCGAGCGAAATGACAATATTGGGTTCGTCGTCAACGATAAGGATTTTTTTAGGCATGCGTTTTGTCTCCCTTGTTATTCCTCCGATGCCGGCAAGGGCACCGTGAAAATGAAATTCGCACCGTCTCCGGGTCGGCTTTCAACCCAGAGATTACCACCAAAAAATTCAACGATCTGCCGGCTGATCGGCAGACCCAGCCCGGTTCCCTGCGGCTTGTCGGTCAGTGTATTCCCACCCTGACGGAATTTTTCAAAAATGACATTGCATTCGTCAGCCGTCAAGCCGGGGCCATTGTCTGAAACCTCGACTCGAACCTGCCCAGTATCTGCCGTCACCCTGACACGAACCTGTCCACGTTGACCGGGAACGAATTTCACCGCATTCGATAACAGGTTGATCATCACTTGCGTCAGGCGATCCCGATCCGCCAGCACCCTCGGAATATCGGGCGCAATTTCGCTGTCGAGACGAACGCCTTTTTCGCGGAAAAGCTGGCCCAGGGACTCGATGGCTTCACGCACGACTTCACCAACATCAACCTCGCTGCTGGTCCATTCGGCATGTCCCGATTCCATCTTGGCCATGTCCAGGATCTGGTTGATCAACCGTGTCAGACGCTCGGCTTCACCAACGATGATGCCGAGAAAGCGCCGCCGTTCGACCAGTTCCAGCTTGGGATCTTCATGCAGCATTTCGGACAAGGCGCGAATCGACGTCAGCGGCGTACGCAGTTCGTGGGTCACCGTTGAAATGAAATCGTCTTTCATGCGGTCGACCTCGCGCAAACGCTCATTTGCCTCGCGCAATTCCTGAGTCGCCGCTTCCAGCTCCTGCTGCTTGATTTCCAGATCGCGGCTATAAGCCCGCACCTGCGACGCTTCATCGAGAATATCGAGCACTTCGTCCAAACCGAGATCTTCTTCCTGGGCCACCGAAGCAACCATCACCCGGGCGCTGGCCGAGCCGATCGCTCCCGCCAGCTCGGCTTCGGCAAAGCGAACGAAATCGGCATCGGCTGGCAGTTTGCGCCAGACATGCACACCACGCGACGCAGCGTAAAGATCCAGTTGTTGATGCGCACGTTGCGGCCCGAGAAAGCGCTCCAGCAATCCGACCAGCCCTTCAACCGAAACCTGGCCACGCCACAAACGCGCTTCAGCCAGCGGAGATGAATGGCGAAAGACGTCGACAAAACGTTCAGCCTGCCGAGCTTCGACGGCGCTCGGGCGCGAGCTCAGCGAAACGGCAACATACAGCCCGGTATTAACCAGCAAGCTCCACCACAGGCAGTGGGATATCTCGTCCATGCCGGCCAGTCCGAACAAAGCCTGGGCCTTCAATGCGGCGATCCCGAACAAGCCGTGTTCGACAAAATCCGGCGCGATCCAGCCCGATTTGGCAAATGAGGGAAGCAGCAGGGTATAAGCCCAAACTGCAAAGCCACCGAGCAAACCGGCGATGGCCCCTGAACGCGTCCCTTGTTTCCAGTACATGCCGCCAAACATGGCTGGCGCAAATTGGGCAACGGCAGCAAATGAAATCAAACCAATGCCGACCAGCGCATAAGCTTCACCGGCAGCCCGAAAATAGATGTAGCCCAGCAGCAGGATCAGGGCGATCGCAATTCGCCGAATGGCAATCAGCAAGCCGGACAGATCCTGGCTTTTTTCCCCTTTCAGCAGGGTCGACCGCAGCAACCATGGCATAACCAGATCGTTGCAGACCATGGTCGACAATGCGATGGTTTCGACAATTACCATCCCCGTGGCGGCGGACAAACCACCGACAAAAACCAGCAGGGCCAGTGCTTCGGCACCATGCACCATGGGCAGCGTCAGCACAAAGGTATCGGGATTGACCGTCTGTCCCTGGAAATGCAGCAAGCCGCCCAGTGCCAGCGGCAGGACAAAAATATTGATCAGCAGCAGATAGAGCGGAAACAGCCAGACGGCTCGTTTGAGATGCGCTTCATCGACGTTTTCGACCACAATGATCTGGAACTGGCGCGGCAGAAAAATGATCGCCAGCCCGGAGACCAGAATCAGCGCGGTCCACGTGCCCGAACGGGCCGAATCGTGTTGCAGCAAGCGCGCCAACTCGGGAGAAGCTGCCGCCCGGCGGAAAACGTCCGAAAAACCGTCGAACAAACTGTAGGTGACAAAAATACCAACAGCCATGAAGGCGAGCAATTTGACGACGGATTCGAAAGCAACGGCGGCCACCATGCCCTCATGGCGTTCGGTGGCATCCAGATGCCGTGTCCCGAAAAGAATGGCAAAAAGAGCCAGTACGGCAGCCACCACAAAGGTTGAATCAAGCCACCACGGCAAGAGCCCTGCATCCGAATTTGCAAACAGCACAGCAAGGCTGGCCGAAACGGCCTTCAACTGGAGGGCGATGTAAGGCACGACCCCAATGACGGCAATCACCGTGACCAGACCGGCCAGCAACTGGCTTTTACCGTAGCGCGAAGCAATGAAATCGGCAATCGACGTAATCCGCTGCGTTTTGCTGATGCGGATCATCTTGATGATCACCCCGACACACAGCAACATCAACGTCGGCCCGATATAGATGGTCAGGAATGAAAGGCCGCCAGTACTGGCCCGGCCAACGCTGCCGTAAAAAGTCCATGAAGTGCAATATACGGCCAGCGACAAGGCATAGACATTGGCCGAAATAATTGACTTGCCGGCATCCGCCCGGGCATCCCCAAAGCGAGCGACGGCAAACAGAACTGCAACGTAAACCGTGGCAACAAGCGCAATGAACCAACCCGAAAGCATCTCAGCCGCCTCGCCTTTCGGCCAGCCAGGCAGCCAGCAGAATCAGGCCGCCCCATCCCCCGAAAAGATATAGATAAGAGGCTGGCATACCCAACCAATCGCCAGACGAAAGACCGACCAGCGGGAAATTGAGCCCGGCGAAGCCCAGCATGCCAAGCGCAGCCAGGCGCTGCCGAACGGGGTTGATACGTTTCAAGCACTGGCTCCAAAAAAGGAAACGGCTGGCACGCCAAGCGTGCCAGCCGTTAAGGCGTAGCCTGTATCGACTACTTGTGGGGGCTGCCTGATGGCGCCCATTGACTCCTCCTCGCCTTTAATCGGCAGGAGAGCACGGCAAGCCGCACTCTCCACCCCGACCTTTCGCCGATCAGCCCTTGAGCTGTTCGAGAATGGCCGGATTTTCCAGCGTAGACGTGTCTTGCGTCAGTTCCTCGCCCTTGGCCAGGCCACGCAGCAGACGACGCATGATCTTGCCCGAACGGGTCTTCGGCAGGTTGTCACCGAAACGGATGTCCTTCGGCTTGGCGATCGGACCGATTTCCTTGCCCACCCAGTCAGACAGTTCCTTGATGATGCGCTTGGCGTCGTCACCGGTCGGACGCTGGCCCTTGAGCACAACGAAGGCGACGATGGCTTCACCGGTCAGGTCATCCGGACGGCCAACAACAGCGGCCTCGGCAACCAGCGGGTTGGCAACCAGCGCGGATTCGATTTCCATCGTGCCCATGCGGTGACCGGAAACGTTCAGCACGTCGTCGATACGGCCGGTGATGGTGAAGTAGCCGGTATCCTTGTCGCGGATCGCGCCGTCGCCAGCCAGGTAGTACTTGCCCTGGAAGTCTTGCGGGTAGTACGACTTGACGAAGCGCTCGTCATCGTTCCAGATCGTGCGGATCATCGACGGCCACGGCTTCTTGCAGACCAGGATACCGCCCTGGCCCCACGGCAGGTCGGCACCGGTCTCATCGACCACGGCGAACTGGATGCCCGGGAACGGCAGGGTGCAGGAACCCGGAACCAGCGGGGTTGCGCCCGGCAGCGGGGTGATCATGTGACCGCCGGTTTCGGTTTGCCAGAAGGTATCGACGATCGGGCAACGGCCGCCGCCAACGTTCTCGTAGTACCACGTCCATGCTGCCGGATTGATCGGCTCGCCAACGGAACCGAGGATGCGCAGCGAAGACAGGTCGTAGCTCTTCGGATGCACAGCGGCATTGGTGTCGGAAGACTTGATCAGCGAACGGATGGCGGTCGGTGCGGTATAGAAGATCGTGGCCTTGTGATCCTGGATCATCTTCCAGAAACGGCCTGCATCCGGGTAGGTCGGCACGCCTTCGAATACGATTTCGGTGGCGCCGCAGGCCAGCGGGCCATAGGTGATGTAGGTGTGACCGGTAACCCAGCCGATGTCGGCCGTACACCAGAAGACGTCCGACGGCTTGATGTCGAAGGTCCACTTCATGGTCATGATGGCGTGCAGCAGGTAGCCGCCGGTGGAGTGCTGGACACCCTTCGGCTTGCCGGTAGAGCCGGACGTGTAGAGCAGGAACAGCGGGTGTTCGGCTTCGACCCATTCTGGTTCGCAGACGTCGGACTGGTTGGCAACAGCGTCGTGCAACCAGGTATCACGACCGGCAACCATGTTGACTTCGGCGCCAGTGCGCTTGAAGACGATGACGTTCTTGACCGACTCGCAACCACCCATGGCGAAGGCTTCGTCAGCGATCGGCTTGAGCGGGATGGCCTTGCCGCCGCGGAATTGACCGTCGGAGGTAATCAGGGCAACAGCGCCGGCGTCGTGGATACGATCACGCAGGGACTGGGCGGAGAAACCGCCGAAAACGATGGAGTGGATGGCACCGAGGCGGGCACAAGCCTGCATGGCGCAGATGCCTTCGACGGTCATCGGCATGTAGATGACGACGCGATCACCCTTTTTGACACCCATGCCGCGCAGGGCATTGGCGAACTTGGCAACCTTGGAGAGCAGTTCCTTGTACGTGACCTTGGTCACTTCGCCGTTGTCGGCTTCGAAGATCAGGGCAACCTTGTCACCGAGACCGGCTTCGACGTTACGGTCGAGGCAGTTGTAAGAAACATTCAGTTTGCCGTCGGCAAACCATTTGAAAAACGGGGCATTGGATTCATCAAGCGACTGGGTAAAAGGCTGCTTCCAGGTGATGAATTCGCGGGCGCGCTTGGCCCAGAATTCCGGGTAGTCGGCATCCGCTTCCGCGCACAGTGCGCGGTAGGCATCCATCCCTGAAACTGCCGCGTTCTTGACCATTTCTTCTGATGGATAAATAAGCTGCACGGACTCATTCGACATATTCTTCTCCTCTGCGGTACTTCGCAATTTATGTTGAAACAACCGATCATATTCAGCAGTAAATGCTGAATGGTTAAAGCCGCGCAAGCTGGAGAACAAACCCACTCCCCTCGCCAGCGTTGAGGCGGCATTAGACGTCGATAATCTTACAAAGCGCTTACGAAAGCACGCTGCGCCGCAGCAATTTGGCATATCCCGGCATTCTGCTGGCTGCGTGCTAAACTTTCGCCCCCAATTCCAAAAGCTTTCCGTGATGCGTTCACCGATCAAATTTCTCGAATCATTCATTTTTGCCAGCCGCTGGATACAGGCCCCTCTCTACATTGGCCTGATCGTCGCCCAGATCGTTTATTGCTGGCTGTTCATGGTTGAGTTGAGCCACCTGGTACACAACGCATTTGATACAGCCCACTTCAGCGAAACCGAAGTCATGCTGGTCGTACTCGGTCTGATTGATGTGGTGATGATCGCCAACCTGCTGGTCATGGTTATTGTCGGCGGCTACGAAACCTTCGTTTCCCGCCTGGACCTCGAAGACCATCCGGACCAGCCGGAATGGCTGTCGCACGTCAACGCCGGCGTACTGAAAATCAAGCTGTCGACCGCGATCATCGGCATTTCGTCGATCCACCTGCTGAAAAGTTTCATCAATGCCGCCAATCTGAGCGAGCACACCCTGATGTGGCAGGTGATCATCCACGTCGTATTCCTTTTCTCCGCCCTGGCCATGGCGCTTGTCGACAAGACCATGACCCAGACCCTCGCCCTTCAACACCAAAAACACCACTGACCCGGAGTTGCGCATGACCGCTATCAAACAGGAAGACCTGATCCAGTCCGTCGCCGATGCTTTTCAGTACATCAGCTACTACCACCCGCTGGATTACATCAAGGCACTCGGTGAGGCCTACGACCGCGAAGAATCCCCGGCTGCGAAGGATGCGATTGCCCAGATCCTGACCAATTCGCGCATGTCTGCCGAAGGCCACCGCCCGATCTGCCAGGACACCGGCATCGGCATGGTCTTCATCAAGGTCGGCATGCAGGTCACCTGGCCGGATGCGACGATGAGCATCCAGCAGATGATCGACGAAGGCGTGCGTCGCGCCTACGGCAACCCAGACAATCCGTTGCGCGCCTCGGTGCTGGCCGATCCTGCCGGCGCCCGCAAGAACACCAAGGACAACACCCCGGCCGTGGTCCACTTCGAGCTCGTCCCGGGCCACCACGTTGAAGTCATCTGTGCAGCCAAGGGCGGCGGTTCGGAAGCCAAGTCCAAGTTTGCCATGCTCAACCCGTCCGACGACCTCGTCGATTGGGTCCTCAAGAAGATTCCGGAAATGGGTGCCGGCTGGTGTCCGCCCGGCATCATCGGCATCGGCATCGGCGGCACGCCGGAAAAGGCGATGCTGCTGGCCAAGGAGTCGATCATGGCACCGGTCGACATCCACGAACTGAAAGCAAAAGCTGCCACCGGCGCCAAGCTGACCCGTCCGGAAGAACTGCGCCTCGAACTGATGGAAAAGATCAACGCGCTCGGCGTCGGTGCCCAGGGCCTCGGCGGCCTGACCACCGTACTCGATGTCAAGGTGCTCGATTACCCCTGCCACGCAGCCAACCTGCCGGTCGCGCTGGTCCCGAACTGTGCAGCAACCCGCCACTGCCACTTCCACCTCGACGGCTCCGGTCCGGCCAAGCTGGAAGTACCGAAGCTGGAAGACTGGCCGGCCGTCACCTGGACGCCGGACCTCAAGGCGGCCACCGCTGTTGACCTGAACACCCTGACCAAGGAACAGGTTGCTGCCTGGAAGCCGGGCCAGAAATTGCTCCTCAACGGCAAAATGCTGACCGGTCGCGATGCCGCCCACAAGCGCATCGCCGACATGCTGGCCAAGGGCGAAAAGCTGCCGGTCGACTTCACCAATCGCGTCATTTACTACGTCGGCCCGGTTGACCCGGTGCGTGACGAAGTCGTCGGACCTGCCGGCCCGACCACCGGCACCCGGATGGACAAGTTCACCCGCATGATGCTGGAACAGACCGGCCTGATCTCGATGATCGGCAAGTCCGAACGCGGCCCGGTTGCCATCGAGGCGATCAAGGACAACAAGTCGGCTTACCTGATGGCTGTTGGCGGCGCTGCCTACCTGGTGGCCAAGGCCATCAAGTCGGCCAAGGTCGTCGGCTTTGCCGATCTGGGCATGGAAGCGATCTATGAATTCGATGTCCAGAACATGCCAGTGACTGTTGCGGTCGACTCCTCCGGAACCTCGGTTCACACCACCGGCCCGCAGGAATGGCAAATCAAGATTGCCAAGAAACAGGCTTCTGCCTGAACCTCGGCAACGTCAAATCAAGCCCGGCACAAGCCGGGCTTTTTTATTGGCCAAACATGATCCAGATCACGAACCTGGCTTGACGAAAAGACAGTGGAAGGCGCTGAATAGAGTTAAACAAGAAATAGCCGAAACATCGTTCCAGACTGCAAAAAGCACCTCAGGCCATGAAACTCAACCTGCCCGGAAACAGTATCCACAACCGGATCTGGATCATCGTCGTGCTCTTCCTGATCAGTACGGTTGCCGCCTACCTTGCCGACACCTCGATGTTGCGGACATCGCTGCTGCGCGAGAAAACCATTCAAACCCGGCAAGTCGTCGAAACAGCGCACGCCGTACTGGCTCACTACAGCAGCCAGGAACAATCCGGCAAACTGAGCAAAGCCGAAGCGCAGCACAATGCCAGCGAAGCTATTCGTGCCATGCGTTATGGCGACAACAATTATTTCTGGATCAACGATCTCGGCGCGCCCTTCCCCCAGATGGTCATGCACCCGGTTCAACCGGAGCTGGAGGGCTTGTTGCTGGATGGGGCAACGTTTAATTCGGCACTCCAGATCAGTTATGGCGACAGCAATGAATTCATTGACGTCGCCGGTTCGAAAAACATTTTCCATGCCTTCCAGGAGGTCGCCAATCATTCCAACCAAGGGCTGGTTCGCTACCTGTGGCACAAGCAATTGCCCGACGGAAAAATATCTGCCGAAAAATCCCCGAAGCTTTCGTTCGTCAAGAAGTTCGATGCATGGGGCTGGGTCATCGGCTCGGGAATATACATTGACGACATTGATCGAATCATTGCCGAACAAACCCGGCAGGTACTCATGCGTGCGACATTTGCCAGCCTGTTGCTGCTGATGGTTGCCAGCGCGATTGCCTACGGTATCCGCCAGATCGAGTCCGAGCTCAAAAATGCCAAAATCAGGATGCAGACGCTGATCGATGCAACCTCCGAGTCAGTTCTTCTGCTGGGTAAAAGCGGTGAAATCAAGGCAATCAACTTCTTTGGCGCCCAGCGTTTCAACAAAAAACCTGAAGAACTGCTCGGCATCGATTTTTTTGCCATCCTCCCGCCGTTGCTGGCCCAATCTCGCCGCGAAGCCTCCGAACAGGTTCTTGCTACCGGTGAACCACTGGTTCTTCGGGATGACCGCAATGGTACGCATTTTGAAAACACCATCTATCCAGTTTTTAACCAGAAAGGTGAAGCAACCAGTGTGGCCGTCTACGCCAAGGACGTCACTGAAGCACACCAGACCAAGGCCATCGATGAGATTTTTCGCCACCTGGATAGCGTGCTGCTCAAATGGCAGATGGACTCCACCATTGTTGCCCAGATTTTTTGCGACAACATCCTGCCGGTATTCAACCTGGCCGGCGCCTGGATCGGCAAGGCAGAGTGCGACGGAAGAATCACCGTCGTTGCCAAGGCAGAAATGCCCGCCCAACACTTTCTCGATACAGCCGATCTGCCGCAACACTGGAACAACCATGAATCAGGCTGGCCCCCGGTCTCGGCCGTCATTCGCAGCGGCTACCGGCAGATCAGCCACATTGATCCGAGCATTGCCGTACAACATGCCCAGGCTGCACTGGCGGCTGGCGTCCAGTCAGCCATCACGCTCCCCTTGCTGCTCGAGAAAAAAACCTGGGGAACATTGACGCTCTACAGCAAGAATGCCCCCTTGCTGGCCAATAGCCAGCAGCGTCTGGCCGGCATTGCCAGCCGCCTCTCCGTCTCGCTGGAATCAGCCTTGCAGCAAGAATGGCTCGCCCTGTTCAACACTGCGCTGACCGGTATCGAACAAGCTGTTTTCATCAGCGATGCCGAGCACCGCATCATCTGGACAAACCCCGCGTTCACCCGGATTTGTGGCTACAGCCAGCAGGATGTCCTGGAGCAGACGCCAGCCCTGTTCCAGGGCGACATGAAAAATACGGCACAGCTTTCTGAAATCAAGGAAATGACCGCAGGGGGAAATGCATTTGATGGAGAACTGATGTTCCTGCATCAGGACGGCCACGTCTTCCCGGTACACGCCATCGTCACGCCACTGGTCGATAACGACAACAAGATCAGTCACTACATCAGCATCGTTGAAGACATTTCCAGACGCCGAACCATGGAAATGCAAGTACGCCACATGGCCCACTACGATGCGCTGACCGACTTGCCGAACCGTGCGCTCTTTCATGACCGACTCCAGCAGGCGATCATTTCTGCACGACGCAACGAAACGTTTGGCGCCCTGCTCTTCATCGACCTTGATCGCTTCAAGGCGATCAACGACCAATACGGACATGCGATGGGGGATATTGTCCTGATCGAAGTCAGCCACCGGCTGCGAGGACTGGTCCGTGAAAGCGACACTGTTGCCCGTCTCGGCGGAGATGAATTCACGGTCATCCTGCAAAATCTGCACAGCAAGCAAGATGCGCTGCTCATTGCCGAAAAAATGAACACCGCACTGATGGCCCCGATCGAACTAGCCACGACAACCGCCACAATAGGCAGCAGCATCGGGATCGCCTTCTTTCCAGAAAACAACAACGATCCCGAAGCCCTGCTCAGTGCGGCAGACAATGCGATGTACCAAGCCAAGCAGGCCGGACGCAACGCCATTCGCTGCGCGAACGAGCCCCTTGCTGCGGTCGACGGATCAAACGCCTGAATTTGACCCCTTGCGCAAGGCGCTCGGCAAAGGGCTTGATTTTCTCTCCAGCCTCGGCGATAGTCTGGCCTCGCTTTTATTTTCATACCTGAAATCCCATGCCAACTTCCCGTACCCTCCGTTCAGCTGCTGCGCACGCAGTCGCCCCGGTCGTCGTACGTGTCGTCGTCAGCGTCGTCATTGCGCACGCGCCGTCGCGGGTCGGGTAAGAGAAAGAGCACAGAATCCCCAACCCCCGCCGGCGCAAACCGGCGGGGGTTTTGTTTTGGAGCCCGCCGGTTGAGCCAACAACCCAAAGGAAATCTCCATGACAGAAACTCTCAGCGGCGCCCAGATCACCATACGCCTGCTCGAACGCCAGGGCATCCGCATCGTCACCGGCTACCCGGGTGGCGCAATCCTGCCGATTTACGATGCGCTCAGCCAGTCGACCGCAATCCGCCATGTACTCGCCCGCCATGAGCAGGGGGCCGGTTTCATCGCCCAGGGCATGGCCCGTGCCACCGGTGAAGTCGCCGTCTGCATGGCCTCCTCCGGGCCGGGCGCGACCAATCTGCTGACGGCCATCGCCGATGCCAAGCTCGACTCCATTCCACTGGTCGCAATCACCGGCCAGGTACCGCGCGCGATGATCGGCACCGATGCCTTCCAGGAAGTCGACACCTACGGCCTGAGCCTGCCGATCACCAAACACAACTTCCTCGTTTCCTCGGTTGAAGAACTGCTCGACGTCGTGCCGCGCGCCTTTGAACTGGCAGCCTCCGGCCGCCCCGGCCCGGTGCTGATCGACATCCCCAAGGATGTCCAGACCCAGGCGATCGAGATTGGCCAATGGCCGGCACCGGGTCGCGCCGTGCCTTGCGCCCCGGCCGATGCCGAAGCCATCACCACAGCCGCCGCAATGATCAACGCGGCCGAACGGCCCATCCTTTACCTCGGTGGCGGCGTGGTTCACTCCGGCGCGGCGGCTGTCGCGGTCGACCTGGCTGAAAAGGCCAATTTGCCCACCGTGATGACCCTGATGGCGCTCGGCACCATGCCGGTCGATCACCCGCTCTCGCTCAGCATGCTCGGCATGCACGCCGCCCGCTACACCAATCTGGCACTCGACGAATGCGACCTGCTGATCGCCGTCGGCGCCCGCTTCGACGACCGGGCCACCGGCAAGGTCGCCGCCTTCTGCCGTAACGCGAAAATCATCCACATCGATATCGATCCGGCCGAACTCGACAAGATCAAGACGGCGCACATCGGGATCACTGCCGATGTCGGCGAAGCACTGAACCGCCTGCTGCCGGCCGTCAATCAAAATCAACGTGAAACCTGGGTCGACCGCATCAACACGCTGAAAGCCGACTTCCCGCTGAACATGCCGGAAGCCGACAATCCCCGCTCGCATTTCGGCCTGATCAAGGCAGTTGCTGCCTGCCTCGACGACCAGGCCACCGTCGCCACCGATGTCGGTCAGCACCAGATGTGGGTTGCCCAAGGCTACCCGCTGCGCCGTCCGCGTCAATGGCTGACGTCCGGCGGCCTTGGCACGATGGGCTTCGGTGTACCGGCTGCGATTGGTGCTGCCCTGGCCGAACCGCAGCGCACCGTGGTCTGCTTTACCGGCGATGGTTCGATCCTGATGAATATCCAGGAACTGGTCACGGCAGCGGAAGAAAACGTCAATCTCAAAATTGTCGTGATGAATAACGCCGTTCTCGGCCTGGTGCACCAGCAGCAGACCTTGTTCTACGGTGAACGCCTGTTTGCGTCGAAATTCAAGGGCATGCCGGATTTCATCAAGGTCGCCGAGGGTTTCGGTATGGCTGCGGTCGACCTTGATCTGGCCAGCAATCCGGCGGCTGCGCTGAAGGAAGCGATTACCCGCCCCGGCCCCTGCCTGATCCACGCCAGCATCGACGCCGAACAGAAGGTCTACCCGATGGTCCCGCCGGGTGCAGCCAACCACGACATGATTGGAAACTGAGATGAACGCCATCAACCGCAACGAACAACAAGCCATCGCCCGCGCCGTGCTGGAAATCGATGTCAATAATCATCCCGGCGTGATGTCCCACGTCGTCGGCCTGTTTTCACGCCGCGCCTACAACGTCGAAGGCATTCTCTGCATGCCGGTCGGCAACGGCGAACGCAGCCGCATCTGGCTGCTGGTCAACGAAGACTCCCGGCTGCCGCAAATGATCAAGCAAGCCGAGAAACTGGTCGATGTCATCGCGGTCCACCGCCATGCCGGCGAACATCCGGTCTTTGCTCAACTGGAGCCGTTCTTCCAGGCTTGAGACTGCTCAGTATCAAAGCCCGGGGACAAGCGGCAAGGCTATACTTGCCGCTTGTCCCATCTCTTTCGACAAACCATGCCGAACCGCACCCCCGACTGGCAAAGCGCCCAGACTTATTCCGACATCCTTTACGACACCGCCGAAGGTATCGCCCGGATCACGATCAATCGCCCGGAAAAACGCAATGCCTTCCGTCCCGAAACGGTCAGCCAGCTGATCGATGCCTTTCACCGGGCACATCACGACAACAGCATCGGTGCGATCATCCTGACGGGCGCCGGCGGCGAAGCCTTCTGTTCGGGCGGCGACCAGAAAGTGCGCGGCGATGAAGGCTATATCGACGAAGGCGGCACGCCGCATCTCAACGTGCTCGACCTGCAGATGCAAATTCGCCGCTGTCCGAAACCGGTGGTTGCGATGGTTGCCGGCTTTGCCATTGGTGGCGGCCATGTCCTGCACCTCGTCTGCGACCTGTCGATTGCCGCCGAAAACGCCCGTTTCGGCCAGACCGGTCCGCGTGTCGGCAGCTTCGATGCCGGCCTGGGCGCCGGGCTGATGGCCCGGACCATCGGCCTCAAGCGGGCCAAGGAAATCTGGCTGCTCTGCCGTCAATATGATGCCGCCACGGCGCTCGACTGGGGGCTGGTCAACGCCGTCGTACCGCTCGACCAGCTCGAAGCCGAAACGGTGGACTGGTGCCGCCAGATGCTGCAACTTTCACCGATGGCGCTGCGCATGATCAAGGCCGGCTTCAACGCCGACACCGACGGCCTGGCCGGCATCCAGGAACTGGCCGGCAACGCCACCGGGCTGTTCTACATGAGTGAGGAAGGCCAAGAAGGCCGCAATGCCTGGCTTGAACGTCGCCCGCCCGATTTCGGCAAATTCCGCAAACGCCCGTGAGACCGCTTGCGGCCGACTGGCTGCCGTACAGCCTGCCGCTCAAGCAGCCCTGGCACACCAGCCGGGGCGTTTTCCAGCACCGCGATGGGCGCCTGTTGCGCCTGAAGACGGCAGATGGCCGAACCGGCTGGGGCGATTGTGCGCCATGGCCTGAGTTCGGCATCACAGCGCAAGCCGCCAGCGACTTTGCCGAAGAATGCGCCCAGCTCGACCTCGCCGCCCAGCGCGCCAACCTGGCGCTGAACGCCTGGTTGAGTGGCCGGCCGGCTATCCAGCACGTTGCGGTCAACGCGGTACTCGGGGCAATTTTGCATACCCCGCCAGCCGCACTGAAGGATGCCGCCGATGCTGGCTTCCAGGTCATCAAGATCAAAGTCGGCAACGCCTCGCTCGATGACGAGATCGCAGCCTTGCAACAACGCTGCCAAGACTTGCCGGATGGCCTGAAGTTGCGCCTGGATGCCAACGGCGCCTGGTCGATGGCCGAGGCGCGGCACTTCATTGCCGCCTGCGCCGAATTGCCGATCGAAGGTCTGGAAGAACCTCTGCGCATGCCGACACTGGCGATGCTGGGCGAACTTCAGGCGACCAGTCGTTTCCCGATCGCCATCGATGAATCCTTCCATCTGATTGACCGGCAGTTCATGGCCGCCCCCGCCGTCCAGCGCCTGATCATCAAGCCCCCCCGCCACGGCGGCCTGCTGGCCTGTATCGAAACGGTACTGCAGGCTCACGCTGCGGGTGTCGAATGCATTTTCACCAGCAGCCTGGAAAGTGCCTGCGGCTTGCTGGCGGTAGCTCATCTGGCTGCGGCACTGACACCGGATTCGATCCATGGCCTGGCCACCGCCGACTGGTTTGCCAGCGACACCGGCGTCGGCCCGGCGATTCATCGTGGCAAGCTTGATTTACCAATGTTCGATGGACTGGGATTCCAGCCCGCGACAAGCTGGCCGGGACGCTAGATTTTGCGGTATTGCCGCGGTCGACCGCGGCAATGTTCGATATTTCGAATCGGGGCTCAGCCAAGTCCCTGACGGGCCTCGACAAAGGCCGGAAAATCACCGGCAGGCATCGGGCGGGCAAACAGGAAACCCTGGAAAATATCGCAGCCCATCTGCCGCAGCAAGCTCGCCTGCGCCTCGGTTTCGACACCTTCGGCGACGACCTCCAGCCCGAGCGCATGGCCCAGACTGATAATCGCCTGCACCAGCGCCTGCGCCGTCCGATCAGCCTCCAGATCGAGGACGAAGGAACGGTCGATCTTGATTTCATCGATATCGAAGCGGTTCAAATAGCCCAACGAGGAAAAACCGGTCCCAAAATCGTCCAGCGAAATCCGGATACCTCGCTGACGCAAGCTGGCGATCACGCGATTGGCTGCATCGGTGTCCTGCATCAGCACGGTTTCGGTCAATTCAACAATCAGTTGCGAAGGCGCCACGCCAGTTCGGTACAACACTTCATCGACAAACTGGACCAGGGTGCGATCAAAGAAGCTGTGGGCTGAAAGGTTGATGCTGATGCAGCCCAGATTCGGATTTTTTTGCTGCCAGCGTGCCAGCATTTCGCAGACATGACTGATCAGCCATTCGCTGATCGGGTGGATAAGGCCGGTTTCCTCGGCCAGTGGAATGAACTGTGCCGGGGAGACCAGCCCTTTGAGCGGATGTTGCCAGCGCAGCAGGACTTCCGCCCCCAGCACCTGGCCGGTCCGGGCCGAGATCTTGGGCTGCAGGAATGGCAACAGTTCGTTACCCTGCTCCAGCGCGACACGCAAACTGCGCTCCATGACCATGCGTTGCATCGCCTCGCGGTCATGTTCCGGATCAAAGAAATTAACCGTGGCACCTTCCGAGCGCGCGGCCCGCAAGGCGACCAGCGTCGCACGCCGCATCAGTTCCTGCGAATCTGTCGCATCTTCCGGATAGCACGAAATCCCGATGAATGGCTTGCTCAAGAACTCTTCAGCACCGAGGAAAACCGGGCGTGCCAGCGTCTCGCAGATGGCCTCGGCCAGACGGCGGATCACCTCGTGATCCTGCTGGCCGGGCAAGGCGACAATCAACGACTGCTCGTCGTAACGTGCCAGCGCAGCAGCTCCGAGCATCGCTTTGCCGGGATCTTCAGTTGATGCATCGAGCAGGCTGCTCAGCCGGCTGGCCTGCACCTTGATGACGGTATCCGCGATATCCTGCCCAGCCACCATGGCGATCTGGCGCAGGTGATCAAAATGGATGAACAGCAGGGCCAGCACATACGGCGTCTCGGCATTGTTCAGGTCACGATCAAGCAACTCAAGCAGACGATTCCGGTTGTACAGGCCGGTCAGGCTGTCATGCCAGGCCAGCTGGCGGATTTTCTCTTCCTGTTCGACGCGCTGGGTAATGTCCTGGATGAAACCGCTGGCGCCGAGATATTCGCCGACATCGCCAAAGCGCGGAAAACCCATTTCATGCACATGAAACCATGTGCTTTCATCGTGTAGACCGCGCAAACGGTAATCCAGCCGATATGAACGGCCAGATTTCAGCTCCGTCCGGCCACGGACCAGTGCCGCCCGGTCTTCGCGATGGACACGGGCGAGCAGGCGCTCCTTCGGCACGGGCAGCATGCTCGCACCGATGATGTCGAGATACTGGCGCGAGGCATTCACGACCGCGCCATGCTCATCCATCATCCAGTTGCCCAGATGGGCGATTTGCTGGGTATTGATCAGGTTTTCCTGACTATCCATCAACTCCTTGAACGCCTGGGCCGAACGCAGCAGATAGCGCACGCGGTGAGGCAGCAAGGGCATGTTCAGGGGTTTGGTGATGAAGTCGGTGGCACCGCAGCGATAAGCCTCATCGATCGAGGCCTGATCGTCGAGCGCGGTCAGCATGATGATCGGCAGATGTTCGAGATGATGCTGGCGGCGCAGGGCGCGGCAGGCGTCAAAGCCGTTCATGCCCGGCATCAGCACGTCAAGCAGCAGCAAATCCGGCAATTCTCCCCGGCCGATCAGTTCGAAGGCTTCTTCGGCCGATTCGGCAACGATCACGTCGAATTCATGCTGGGCAAGAACGGTCTGGGTGATGGTTCGCATCACCGGCTCATCGTCGACCACCAGAATGCGCTGTTTACCCGGTGAGTTCATGATTTTTCCTTCACATCGTCGACCGGCGACAGGATTTTGCCGACGGCTGCCTTGACGACGGCAAAGTCGTGCACAACCCGCTCGATAAAGGCCTTGGTCCTATCCTGATCGCCACTCCGTGCGGCCAGCTCGGCTTCCTTGCACAAACCGGAAAAACCCATGATGCCGAGTGCAGCACTGGAGCTTTTGAGGTTATGGACAATCCGGGTGATCCGTTCGAGATCAAAGTCACGGTCAACGTTGTTCAAGACCTTGATATGCGCCTCACCTTCCCTCAGATAAGACGCCAGAACAACCGGAATGACGCGTTCTGACTCGGCCCCCAGGCTGCTGCGTAATTCATTCAGATCGATCAGCGGAACACTCTCGGCGGCGCCGCCCGAATTTTCTGCCTGCAGCGCTGGCGTGCGCCGGACAGAAGGCAGCCAGCGTGCAACGGCCGAAGCAACCCGGTCGATGGTCACCGGCTTGGTGACATAGTCGTCCATCCCCGCTTGCAGACACATTTCCCGATCGCCCGCCAGCGCATTGGCAGTCAGTGCAATGATCAGTTGCCGGGTCTGCTGATTGCTGCGTTCCATTTCGCGGATGATACGGGTGGCCTGCAGACCGTCCATCACCGGCATCTGGACGTCCATCAGCACCAGATCGAAACGCTCCGCTTTCAGGGCTTCGATTGCCAGCTGGCCATTCACTGCCAGTTTGACGCTACACCCCAGCGTCACCAGTATCTGTTCGAGAATGATCCGGTTGGTATCGTTATCCTCGACCATCAGTACCTTGGCATCGAACTGCAGAATCCCCTGCTCTTCCTCCTGCTGCGGCGCTTCAGCCAGGACACCCCAGATTTCGGCCAGCTCGCAGAACAAGTCGAGGTCACTGAACGGTTTGCGAACATCCCCGGCCACCCATGCCGGCAACGGCGTGGCATCTCCCTTGTCGGTTTCAATATTGTGGATGACCAACACGGGGATGCCGGCAAAATATGCCCCATCCGAATCGAGCAAGACTTCGAAGGCCGCCGTATCCTCAAGCAGCACGGCATCGGGATGCAATTCACCGAGCAGCCCTTCAAGCTGCCCGGGTTCATGCGCCAACCGGGCCTTGATTCCCCCCCAGTTCAATAGCGTCAGCCAGTAATTGGCGCGATCGCCAGGTGTTGCGGCCAGAACCACCGAACGCCCGGCCAGAGGCGCCAGCCATTCGGGCAGGCTGCGTACCGCCTGGGCAACCTCCAGCGGCAAATCGATCGAGAACACCGACCCCTCGCCCGGCTTGCTGCTGGCGTGGATTTCACCGCCCATCAAGCCGATCAGGTCGCGCACGATCGCCAGGCCCAGCCCACTGCCACCGAAGCGGCGGCTCATGCTGTTGTCGGCCTGACGGAAAGGCGAAAAAATATCTTCCAGTGCCGTATTGTTGACGCCAATGCCGGAGTCGCGAACGGTCAGCAACAGACGCTCTGAGCCTCGGCCAAGCACCTTGACCCGGCACGAAAGACGAATGCTGCCGACTTCGGTGAATTTGACCGCGTTGTTGACCAGATTGGTCAGAACCTGACCCAGGCGATATTTGTCGCCAAAAATGTAGCCGGGCACATCCGGGTCGATATCGAACCAGAGATCGAGGCCTTTCTTGCGGGCGGCCGGGGCGAAAACCGAAATGACCTGTTCTATCGTTTCGCGTACATCAAATGGGAAGCGCTCCAGTTGCAAGCCGCCAGCCTCGATGCGTGAAAAATCGAGAATATCATTCAGCAGGTAAAGCAGCGTATCGGCCGAACTGCGCAAGGTAGTCAGCTGATACTGCTGTTTCGCGGTCAACGTGCTGGCTGCCAGCAAATCCGCCACACCGATAATGCCATTCATCGGCGTCCGGATTTCATGGCTCATATTGGCCAGAAAAGCACTCTTGGCACGATTTGCCTCCTCAGCAACTTCCTTGGCCTGCCGTAACTCCTGCGTCCGCTTTTCAACCACCTCTTCCAGATGCGCCCGATGACGGACAAGCTCGGTGTCCCGGTCGGCAATTTCAACCAGCATGGTGTTGAAGGCATCGGCCAGTTGGCCTATTTCATCATCGGAGTACTTGGTGGCGCGCTGCAGAAAGTTTTTCGACTCCGCCACATCCCGGGCCGTCTCGGTCAACGCCCCCAGGGCATTGAGCAGGGATTCCTGCATGCGCCGGGCAATCAGCAGGGCAAAAATGAAGGCCACCAGCGAACCGGCCATGAACCAGAGAAAGTCGAGCCGCGTATCGTGCCAGACGCTATCGAGGCTGGCCGTCAGTGATACGGAACCAATGACACCTTCGACGGTACGAATTGGAACAACGACGGTGACATTCGAAAAATTGATGTAACTCGCCACATCGAGATGCGCCTGGTCGGCTTGGCGTGCCTGTTCCGGAACGGGAACGGCAAGCTGGCGATAGCGGTAGCTGAAATCACTATCCACGCTGCGCATCGTTGCAGCCACAATTTCGCGATGCGGAACCAGCGATGAAAACAGGCGCTCAGCCCCACCGATATCCTGAAACTCGACCACAGCCGAGGCATTGAAAGCGATGACTTCAGCCATCGAGCGCAATTCGGTCAGTTTGGCATCGCGGCGGTGGTCGACCTGACGCAGCGCGAAGAGCAGAAATGTCAGGGCCAGCCCGACGCCGACCGAAGTGGCGATAATCGCAGCCAGACGGCGGCGGATGGGAAGCTTGTGGATCATCGGCCGCCCCCGCTCACCTGGCGGGCCAGACGCAGCATCTGAGAACTGGCCTTCAGTCCGGCGCGCCCCAGTGCATCGGTATTAATGTCAAATTGCAACCTGCCCTCCGATCGCACCAAAGCGATTACACCACCATCACGGGTAAAAATTTCGGCGTCGCTGACCGTCAGGATCGCCTGCTTGTCGGACCAGCGCAGTACTGCAGCGAAACGCGACTCCTCGGTATCTGGCACGAACAGCAACTGACAATCGGCCAATTGGTCAGGACTGGTCACTTTACGAATGCGCAATTCCCTGCCGACAATCTGCCGCCCCTCGTAAGACGCCAGATACGGTCCCAGACTATCACGGCCAAACAGGCAGATCGTCGCCGTCGACCGCGACGCCGGCCACTCGACATATTTCAGGAAATTAACTAGGTAGGCGGCCTTCAACTGCCCTTCGGACGCCACTTCGCCAAAGCTCGACGAGCCGGCCAGGCTGAGCAAAAGCACGGCGGCAAGGCTGCGAAGTGTCGAAAGAAGAGGCCGGGAGCGCATGATCAGTCAGAATTTCCAGCGCACGGACAACAACAGGGAAGGCGTGACTTCACTCTGCGGACTCGGGATGTAATCCGAAATGAACTCGATACGACGCGGCCCCAGCAAATTGCGGCCACTCAGGGCAAGCTCGACGTCCTTGCCGAACTTGCGGCCATAGCGCAGGTCCAGCGTCATGTATCCCGGCACGCGAACCAGCTCGGTATAAGGCGCATTGGCCCGGTAAAAACCGGCCGAGCCACGAATCCAGGCATCGAACTGCTGGATTGGCGAGATGTTCCATTGCGAGCGCAAAGCGCCGAAATGACGCGGTCCGCTTTTTTCATCATTTTCCGCCGTTGCATTCAAGGTTGGATTAGCCGAGCGATCAAATTCAAGCCGTGTCCAGGCATAGGAAAGCTGCAAGCGCCAAGCAGCAGACACCAGCCAGTCGGCACTGAATTCTGCACCATTGCTCCAGGCTGCCATGCAATTGTATGTCTCGACATTCTGGATGATGTTCAAGGGCAACATGCTGAAATCCTGGCTTACTGGCAGCCCGGAAATCAAATTCTTGTAGCGATAGCGGTAGACCGCAAGATCCGTACTGAAGTTGCTTGTCAGTTGCTTGCGGTAACCGAGTTCGAAACCTTCCACTTCCTCCGGTTTCAGCGTGCGCGAAGAAGGACGCGTCCGAAGAAAGACCGGCAAGCCCATGGATTCGGCCGATGGACGAACCACGCCGGCAAAGATGGTGACATCGCGTTCGGCTCTCGCCGGCACTCTGGGTGCCCGGGCGTATTTCAACCACACGCTGTCGCTGCGACCCGGCGTCCACATCAGGCTGGCGCTGGGTGAAAAAGTATTGCCGCCACGCATCGGATGATCCCAGCGCGCCCCGGCCCCCAGAACGAGACGATCGCGGATCAGCGTCCAGTCGTCATGAACGAACACCCCGGTGCTGCGATCCGTATAGTCCGGATTGGCCATCGACACCACACTGGTTGCAGAAGTCACCGAATCCGACGTTGTCCGGTGGCTCCCGCCCCACAGCAGGTCGTGCCCGGCAAATGCGTAGCGCGCCTGGTAATCAAGATCGTAGGTTGTGCGTTCTTCCTTGAAATACTCGCTGATCTCGATGCCCGAATCGGTCATGGCCATTTGCAGCGATGACTCGACACCACTATCGGACAACCAGCGATAACGCCCCATCAAGCTTTGGCTCGTATAGCTTTGCTGGATCAGATAGTTGTTCATCCCGAGAAAACTGCCGCCTCCCGAATACTGCGGATTCAGACGCCACTGATCGCCAAGCGAGGAGCGCACGGCATTGGCCCAGAGAGTCAGGTCGTGGCCGGCACCCAGATCCTTGTCCAGACGAAAATCAAGCACGCCGTTATTCAGGCGATCAACGTTCTCACCGCCTGAGGCGTAAAGTTGCGACGGCTCGGCGTGACGTCCCTGAACCGACATTTTCCAGCGAGTGTACTCATCCAGCTGTCCACCGTAACGGGCATAAAGGCCGGCCTTACCCTGCGTTCCAAGGCTGGCCACGGCCTCTCCCCCGCCCTGATGGCGGGTGTGACGACTGATGATGTTGATCACGCCATTGACGGCATTGACGCCCCACATCGCAGCTCCCGGTCCGCGAATCACCTCGACGCGCTCGATATCTTCCAGCGCGATCAGGTCAGCCTCCCACATCACCCCGGAGAAAATCGGGTGATAAACACTGCGACCATCGATCAGAACCTGCAGTTTATTGGCAAAGCGGCCATTGAAGCCGCGTGCGGTCACCGCATAGCGTGCGCTATCGATCTGCGCCACCTCGATCCCGGGCACCATCCGCAGCACATCGGGCAAGGCCTGCGCACCGGAGCGCCGGATGTCTTCGGCCGAAATCACGAACGCTGCGGCCGGCACATCGGACAGACTCTGGCTCTTGCGGGAAACCGAGGTGATATCGGCCTTGGTCAGCTCCTCAAGACCCATCTCATCCACTGCATTGCTAGCCAGTACATCGCCCCCCCAGGCCAGCAGCATAAGCGAAAGCACTTTTTTGCAGCGCATTTTCGTTTGCCGAAATTTATCGTTATTGATGTACTGATTTTCCCCACATTAAGCCTTGCAAGCAAGGTCAAGATATCCTTTTCAAACTTATTTCTGATATCTGTGTGATGCTCGGTGAAATCAGCCAAATACAGGCAATGGAAGGATCTTTTCCTTGATCTGCGTTATCCCGAAAAAACCATCTCACTGCGTATAATGGTTCGCTCATGAAGGATGCCATTTCACTCGCCGACAGCCTCTACATTCACGCCCGCCATGGACAGGCTGCACCAGCCCTGATCGCTGCCGGCCAATCCTGGAGCTACGCCGGACTACTGGCCGACGCCCAAGCAGAAAAAAGCAGCACAACAGGCGCACCCAACACACCACTGATCGCCTCAGGCAGCAGCCTGGCGCTGGCACGACAAGCGTATCGCTGTGCCATCGAAAAACGCCCTTTCTGGCCCGTCGACCGCAACAATCCGGCCGGTATCGAGAAAAACCGGGCTGCACTGCAAAACATCGAGCTTCCTGGCGAGACAGCATTGATCATTTCGACCAGCGGCAGCGAGGGCGAAGCCCGTGCCGTATTGCTCGGCAGCACAGGCATGGCCGCGGCCGCCCGGGCATCCAATCAGCACTTGCCGCTCCATCCGGGTGACATCTGGCTCAACTGCCTGCCGCTTTACCACATCGGCGGCCAGTCGATCCTGTGGCGCTGCGCCCTGGCCGGCGCCAGCGTGCTGCTGCATGAAGGCTTTAGCATCGAGAATATTGCGGTCGACCTCGAAAAATACCCGGTTTCACATATATCTCTGGTTCCGGCCATGCTGGCCCAATTGCTCGACAAGCAGATCGCCGCCCCCGCCAGCCTGCGCCACGTTCTGGTCGGCGGCGCGGCACTCACCCCTGCGCTGTACGAAAAAGCCCTCGGTGCCGGCTGGCCGGTCTCCCCCAGCTACGGCATGAGTGAAACATCGGCCCAGATTGCGACGTACCATCCGGCCGACGGCCCCTGGCAACAAGGTCTGGTTGGCAAAGCATTGACCGGCAGCGAAATTGCCATCAGCACGAATGGCCGGATCCGGGTTCGCGGCCAGCAACTCATGCTCGGCTACCTCGATGGCAGCGGGATCGATGCCGACGGCTGGCTGACAACCGGCGACCTGGGCCGGATCGATGCGGCGGGCTGTCTGACCGTGACCGGCCGGGCCGATGACATGCTGATCAGCGGCGGACGCAACATTCACCCGCTCGATGTCGAAGCCTGCCTTGCCGCTTGCCCCGGCATCATCGACATTGCCGTCACCGGCCAGCCCGACCCGGTATGGGGCGACCTGGTCGTCGCACTGATTGTTGGCACGGCCAGTGCCGAACAGATTACCCGACATGCCCGCCAGCACCTGCCCTCGGCAGCCGTACCACGCAAACTGGTTTTTCTCGACCGATTGCCACGTAACCCGACCGGAAAACTGGTCAGGGCAGAATTGCGGCGCCTGGCCGGCGAAAGCGCGTCATGAAGTCACTTCTGCACAAACTGATCAACGATCAAAGCTGGGCAGCGCAACTCGAAGCGCTGGCGACAGGCGCGCCGGCCTCGGCGCCAATCAGCATCAGCCGGCCACTGGCTGGCACAAGCGCCGACTGGCTGAGCCTGCTCCCCGAAAATGCACCATTCTGGTATCGGGCCCGTCCGCAACAGGGCGAATTCCGGCTCGGCATTGGCCATGCACTGCATCTCGGCACAGCCGGCAGCAATCGCTTTGCCGCTCTCGACAATGCCTTTCAGGGGCTGTGCCAGGAATGGCGGCACGAAGGGAGCGCCTACGCCTTTGCCGGCTTCGCCTTCGATCCGGAAACACATGATGGATTGCCCAATGCGCTGCTCGCCATTCCATCCATCCTGCTCACCTCGATCAACGGGCTAAACTCCGTCACCCTGACGATTCCCGCGGCTCGCCGCGATCAGGCACGAGCAACATGGCTGGAGCTGATCGCCCAGCCGGCAATCGCCCGCCCCGTACGCCGACTGCCGGAACGCCCGGAAACACTGGCCGAACAGGCGTGGATGGCCAGAGTCCGCGCCGCCTTGCGGGAAATTGAAAAAGGCACGCTGGACAAGTTGGTTCTCAGTCGCCAGCGCAGTATTCAGGCAAGCGCGCCTTTTTCGGCCGCAACCATTCTGCGCAACCTGATCGACCGCCAACCTGACAGCCTGATCTACGCCCACGGCCAGAGCGAACAAACCTTTCTCGGCGCCAGCCCGGAGCGCCTGCTCCGGCTACAGAACGGCGCGGTTGAAGCTGATGCGCTGGCCGGTACGGCATGGGCCGAGTCGCCCTCATTGAGCGATCCCAAAAACCGGCACGAGCAATCGCTGGTCGTCGATGCCATCATCGACGCCCTGGCACCGCTCTGCCAGACCCGCCCCCAGGCCGGTACACCGACCGAGCATCCAGCCGGCCATCTTCGTCATTTGCGCAGCCGGATTTCTGCCCGCATCAAGGAACAAACCACACTCTTCGACCTGGTCCGTGCTCTGCACCCGACACCGGCGGTTGGCGGCTTTCCCGGTCCGGCTGCCCGGCACTGGCTGAAGCAGCATGGCGAGCGGCGACCAAGCTGGTACAGCGGTGCTTTCGGCTTGCTCGATAGCCATGGCGAGGGTGAATTTTCGGTCGCCCTGCGCTCGGCGCAGATCAACGGCTGCATCGCCGAATTCCATGCCGGCGCAGGCATTGTTGCCGGTTCCGATCCACGGCAGGAACTGGCTGAAACGGAAGCCAAACTAAGCACCTTGCTCAGCGCCTTTGCTGCACCGGAAACGCCCCCGCTGACCGGTACCCTGCACGACTGACAGCGAGTTTTCCGGGAAAAACCCGGCTTTTTGGGGCGCCCCCTGCCAGCCACTTGTTTTTCAGCGCCGCCTGTCATTCAAATGAAATATTTGTGCAACAAAATGACGGGCTTACGGCATATACTTGAGAAATAACGTGGAGTGCGCGCGATGACCCATCCAAAATTACAACCCCGCTTTCCGGCTGATCAATACCTGAATCGCGAGCTTGGCCTGCTTGCCTTCAATCGCCGTGTTCTCGCCCAAGCCCAGGACGAACGTGTTCCCCTCCTTGAACGACTGCGCTTCCTTTGCATCGTTTCAAGCAATATGGACGAGTTTTTCGAAATCCGCATGGCCGGACTGAAGGAACAACTCAAGGCCAACGCTCCCGGCATTACAACCGATGGCCGCACGGCACAAGAAGCTTTCCGACTGGTTTCAGCCGAAGCCCATGCCATCGTGACCGACCAGTACCAGCATCTAAATTCGGTCATTCTTCCGGCTCTGGCCGAACAGGGCATCCACTTCCTGCGCCGCTCCAAATGGAATGAAGCACAGCGTGAGTGGATCCGCAGCTACTTCATCCGCGAAATGGTGCCGGTACTCACGCCCATCGGGCTGGACCCGTCGCATCCCTTCCCGAAAGTACTCAACAAGAGTCTCAATTTCGCCGTCGAACTTGAGGGCAAGGATGCTTTCGGGCGCAGTTCGAATGCCGCGATCGTCCAGGCACCGCGCGTCCTGCCACGCGTCATCCGCTTGCCGGAAGAACTGGCCGGGGTCGAATACGGCTTTGTTTTCCTGTCGTCCATTCTTCATGAATTTGTCGGCGAACTATTCACCGGCATGACCGTGCTCGGCTGCTACCAGTTCCGCGCGACACGCAACTCCGACTTGTTCGTCGATGAAGAAGAAGTCACCAACCTGCGCACCAAGTTGCAGGGCGAGTTGCCGCACCGTCACTTTGGCGACGCTGTGCGTCTCGAAATTGCCGACAACTGTTCAGAAGCGATGACCGAGTTCCTGCTCGCCCAGTTTGGCTTGAACGAACAGGATCTTTACCGCGTCGTCGGGCCGGTCAACCTGGTTCGCCTGATGCAGGTACCGGACTGGGTCGACCGCCCGGACATGAAATTCACGCCCTTCGTCCCCGGGCTGCCCAAGGCTGTCGGCAAGGGCATGAACATTTTTGACAGCATTCGCAAGAACGACATCCTGTTGCACCACCCCTACCAGTCTTTTGCCCCGGTCATTGAATTGCTCAACCAGGCGGCGATCGATCCGCTGGTTGTCGCGATCAAGATGACGGTCTATCGCACCGGTACCGATTCGGTGCTGATGCAATCGCTGATCCGCGCCGCCCAGAACGGCAAGGAAGTCACTGTCGTCGTCGAACTGATGGCCCGCTTCGATGAAGAGGCCAATATCGGCTGGGCTACCAAGCTTGAGGAAGTCGGCGCCCATGTGGTCTATGGCGTCGTCGGCTACAAGACCCACGCCAAGGCACTGCTCATCGTACGCCGCGAGGAAGGCGGCCTGAAACGCTACGCCCATCTGGGGACGGGCAACTACCACCCGCGCACCGCCCGGCTCTATTCCGACTTCGGCCTGATGACGGCCAATGAGGAAATCACCCACGATGTCAGTGAAGTTTTCAAACAGCTCACCGGCCTCGGCAAGGCGCGTACGCTGAAGCATCTGTGGCAAGCGCCCTTCACGCTGCAGCCCAATGTCGTTGCCGGCATCCGGGCCGAAGCCGAAACAGCACGGGCCGGCGGCAAGGCTCGCATCGTCGCCAAGATGAATTCACTGCTCGAAGCCGAAGTCATCCATGAACTCTACGAAGCCTCGAAAGCCGGCGTCGAGATCGAATTGATCATCCGCGGTGTCTGCGCACTGCGCCCGGGCGTTCCCGGCCTGTCCGAGAACATCCGCGTCCGTTCGATCATCGGTCGCTTCCTTGAGCATCACCGGGTGTTCTATTTCTACGCCGGCGGCCAGGAAACGGTCTATCTTTCAAGTGCCGACTGGATGGAGCGCAATTTCTTCAAACGGATCGAACTGGCCTTCCCCATTCTCGACCCCAAGCTGAAAAAACGCGTCATCACCGAAGGTCTGAAATTCTATCTGGCCGACAACCAGCAAGGCTGGGACATGAACAGCCAGGGCAATTACCAGCGCCGCCGCTCTCCGCGCGCCAAGCCACACAATGCGCAAGGCGAACTGATGGTCACGCTGGGAGATATCTAGGCGCGGTTTGCTGCGGTCGACCTTCGGAAAAATAAAAATGCGGCCTGAAAGCCGCATTTTTCATTTCATCAACCATCAACGTCCGCGCGGTTTGGCCGCAGGTTTGCGCCCGGCAGGCGCGGCTGCATTCCTGGCCTGGCCACGACGCCCCCGCCCGGCCGGCTGATCATCAAAACCGACCCAGTTGCTCGGCACACCTTTGCCGGAAGATTTGGGCACTTTCGGTTTTTTGGGTTTTTTCAGCACCTGACCGGCACCGTTGGTCATCGGAACGCGATGATCCGGTTCAAACCCCGGCTCTTCATGACGCACCAGCGTCTGCTTGGTCAGGGTTTCGATGGCCGACAGCAGATTGACCTCATCGGCACAGACCAGTGAAATGGCCTCGCCGGTCGCCCCCGCCCGACCGGTCCGCCCGATACGATGAATATAGTCTTCGGCGATGATCGGCAGATCGAAATTGACCACCTGCGGCAAATCGTCGATATCCAGTCCTCGGGCCGCCACATCGGTAGCGACGAGAATCTTCACCTCGCCAGCCTTGAAGCTATCCAGCGCACGCTGACGGCTGGCCTGCGGCTTGTCGCCGTGAATCGAGTCGGCACTGATCTTCATCGCCAGCAGGGTTTCAACCAGTTGCTCGACGCCCTTGCGGGTCTTGACGAAAACCAGCACCTGTCCCCAGCGCCTTTTCTTGAGCAAGTGGCAAAACAATTCGCTCTTGCGTTTCTTGTCGACCGGGACAACCCACTGTTTGACGCTCTTGACCGTCGTATTGCGCGGGCTAACCTCGATACTCAGCGGCTTGTCGAGCAGCTTGGCGGCCATCGCCCGGATTTCGTCCGAAAAAGTGGCCGAGAACAGCAGGGTCTGGCGACGCTTCGGCAAGCTGGCAAACACGGCGTTCAATTCATTGGCAAAACCGAGATCGAGCATGCGGTCGGCTTCATCCAGCACCAAGGCCTGCACCTGGGTAAATTTGACGGCATTCTGGCGATGCAGGTCGAGCAGACGACCCGGCGTCGCGACCAGCACATCGACGCCCTTGCGCAACGCCATCATCTGCGGATTGATGCTGACCCCACCGTAGACCGCGTAAGTCCGCAGTGGCAAGCCTTCGCCATATTCGCGGAAACTGGCATGAACCTGTTCGGCCAGCTCACGGGTCGGCACCAGCACCAGAACACGCACGGAATTGGCATTGACCGGCGGACCTTCGCTGACCAGACGATGCAGCAACGGCAAGGCGAAACCGGCGGTTTTACCTGTCCCGGTCTGGGCTGCGGCCATCAGGTCGCGACCGGCAAGCACCGCCGGGATGGCCTGGGCCTGAACCGGCGTTGGCGTTTTGTAGTCGAGTCTTTCGAGCGTGTGGAGAAGCGGGTCGATCAGACCGAGTGAAGCAAAAGTCATGGGAGTGGGCTGGCCGGCAAGGGCAAAAAACGGAATGGGCGGAGTTTACCCTGTCGCGAGCCGATATCCGGTGCTCGATCCGGATTGTTCAGCAATACACCCTTTACTGCTGGGCGGCCTGCGCTTGCTGCAGGTGCCGGCCAAGATTCTTGTCCTCTTCCGAAATATGGCGCTCAAACCAGTATTCGACGAAGCGGATCAGGCTGAACACATCCATTTTCCCGGCCTGCACATCGGCCAGCGTCTTGGCGATGCTCTTCAGCATTTTTCCATGCTTCACGGCATGGAGCGAAAAATCCAGCCCGGCGGCAGTCGCCAGACGCTCCTCGGTCGCACAGTGTTCGCGCAAGGCCAGCATCAGGGCTTCGGCCTCGACGACCGGCAAGGCATTCGCTGCGATGCACAGCGCCTTCAAATTGGCCAGGCGGGCAAACAGCGCAGCGTGCTGGTTGTCGATTTCCGGAACATCGATATGCAGTGCTTCAGGCAGAAAAGCGGGTGCGACGGCAGACATTGCGAACTCCTTGAATGCGGGAACCGACCAACAAAGGTGAACTCAATTATTTTTATCAGTTTATTACGAATAAGCCATTTTCAGCATGTGCTGCGGTCGACAGGCCAGAAAATCCATTTTCAGAATGTTTGATCCATGCGGCAGTATTTTCTTTCTGTGCCTGCCAGACTATCTCTTTTCGAATACCCATTGTGACGCCCCATGTCCTCTGAAGCGACGCTCGATACGATGCCGGATACGCCCTCCGCCCCTGCGGCCGGCCGGATTCCCGGCAACAAGGGGATCTGGGTTGGTATCACCTGTGAATTTGTCGAGTTTGCCGTCCTGTTCATCGTGTACTTCGTTGCCCGCTCACACTTTCCCGAAGCATTTCAACAAGGCGCCGACCGTCTTTCCCGGGTGTCCGGCACGGTCATTACGCTGCTCATGGTCACCAGCAGTTTCTTCATTGCCTGCTCGGTCACGACGATGCGCGCCGGCCGCCGCAAGGCGTCGCTGTACTGGTTGATCGCCGGCCTGATCGTCGCCCTCGGCTACCCGGTTGCCAAATATCTGGAAATCCAGTGGAACCTGGCACACGGTATCAATGGCGAGTCAGGCATCTTTTTCACGGTGTATTACTACCTGACCTTCAATCATCTGGTCCATGCCACCTGGGGAATTCTTGGCATCATCTGGGTGCTTGCCCGCCACCTGGTCGGCGGCTACACGGTCGAAGACCACGTCGGACTGGAAGCGCTGGCCAGTTACTGGCACGCAACCGACATTATCTGGCTGATCATTTTCCCGTTCTTTTACGTGCTGGCCTGAACCATGGACAATCATCCGACACCGAGCACTTCGCTGCGCCCGCTGACCGAGGCATGGCTGGTTTTATGCCTGCTGACCGTGCTCAGCCTCGGGCTGGGCCAATGGTTTCACGGCGCCCCCTGGCTTCCCTTGCTGGTCGCCGCAATTGTCTGGTTCAAGGGCATGCTGGTGGCGCATCGCTTCATCGAATCCCGGCTGGCACACCCGTTCATTGCACGGGTGCTGGCGATTTTCATCGCCTTTGCGCCAGCCGCCCTGATCCTGACCGGATTTTTCGGCACGCAGTTCGCCCGCTGGGCGAGTTTGTAAAACTCAGGCCCGGCGGACGCCGACCACCCCTTCGACTTCATGAATCAAGGCCAGCGTGCGCTGCATCTGGCGCAGGTTGGTCACTTCGACGGTGAAGCTCATGTGTGCCTTGCCCTGCTTGGACTGGGTGTTGACCCCGATCACATTCAGCTTTTCGCGTGTGAAGACTTCCGAAATATCGCGCAGCAAACCCTGGCGATCGTGGGCATCGACCACGATATCGGTCGCAAAGACGCCGGTCGTCTGAACCCCCCAGTCGGTTTCGATGACCCGCTCCGGATGCAGTGCCGCCAGGTTGGCAAAATTGGAGCAATCCATCCGGTGAATCGAAATGCCCTTGCCGCGCGTGATAAAGCCCTGGATTTCGTCTGGCGGCGCCGGTTTGCAACAGCGTGCCAGCTGGGTCAGCAACTTGTCGACACCGACGATCAGGATGCCCTGGTTACCTTCAACCGGTTTGCTCGGCTTGGTCTGGACCTCGTCCGGCAACAGGGTTTCGGCCAGCAGATCGCCCCCCCGGGCAACCGACTGGAACTGACGCTGATTGAGATCGCCCCGTGCGGCAGCGATATACAGGTCGTCAGCCTTGGAAAAGCCGAGCTTGTGCGACAGCTCCTCGATATTCGCACTGGTCTGCCCGGCCCGCTGCAACTCCTTGGCGATCAGGCTGCGTCCTTCGGACAACGTTTCTTCCAGCGCCAGGTTCGAGAACCAACTGCGCACCTTGACCCGGGCGCTCTTGGTGTGGATGTAACCCAGCGTCGGATTGAGCCAGTCGCGTGACGGCCCGCCTTGCTTGGTGGTCACGATCTCGACCTGCTGCCCGGTTTCGAGCGCCGTGTTGAGCGGCACCAGATGACCATTGACCTTGGCGCCCCGGCAACGGTGGCCAAGATCGGTATGGACCCGGTAAGCGAAGTCGACCGGCGTAGACCCTTGCGGCAGATCAACCACCTTGCCCTGCGGCGTAATCACATAGAGCGTTTCGTCGAGCGCCGCCTGCTTGTAATGATTGACCCAGTCGGAACTGTCGGCGACCTCTTCCTTCCAGGTCAGCAGTTGACGCAACCAGGCGATTTTCTCGTCGTAATCATCCTCGGAAGTCCGCTTGCTGCCTTCCTTGTAACGCCAGTGGGCGGCCACGCCGAGTTCGGCATGCTTGTGCATTTCCCAGGTGCGAATCTGGATTTCCAGGCTGCGCCCGTCCGGACAACGCACCGCCGTGTGCAGCGAGCGATAGTAGTTGCCCTTGGGATTCGAGATGTAATCGTCGAACTCCTTGGAAATCGGCGACCACAGGTTATGCGCAATGCCGAGCGCGGTATAACAATCCTTCAGATCATCGACGATGATGCGCAAGGCGCGCACGTCGTACACCTCGGAGAACTCGACGCCCTTCTTCCGCATCTTGTTCCAGATGCTGTAGATATGCTTCGGTCGACCGTAAATTTCGGCCTTTTTTACACCGGCCGCTTCCAGCTCGCTGCGCACCCTGGCGACCGCATCGACGATGAATTGCTCGCGTTCCGAGCGCTTCTCGTCGAGCATCTTGGCGATTTTCTTGTAAGTCTCCGGGTGGATGAAGCGGAAGGACAAATCCTCCAGTTCCCACTTCAGTTCCCAGACCCCGAGGCGGTTGGCCAGCGGCGAATAGAGCTCCAGCGTTTCCCGCGCCACCTGGATGCGCAGATCGTCCGGATTGGCCGCGTAGAAGCGCAGGGTCTGCGTCCGGCTGGCCAGGCGCAGCAGCACGACGCGAATGTCCTCGACCATCGCCAGCAGCATCTTGCGCAGCACTTCGACCTGCGCCTTCATCTCGGCCGGATTTGCTTCACCGGCTTCAATATTGGCCGCCACGAAGCCTTTGGTGATCGGCCGCAGCCGATTCAGGCGCGAAATGCCATTGACCAGATGCGCTGCCGGCTTGCCGAAATGCTCCTCGATCCGGGCGATGCCATGCTCGTCATGGGACGGTATGGCGAACATGATGGCCGCAATGCGCGATTCGACATCCATCCGCAAGCCGGCAATGATGACCGACATGCCGAGGGCGTGCGACCAGATACGCTCGCCGCTCCCCAGTTTTTTGTCACCATAAGCTTCCCAGGCGTACTCGACCGCCCGCTTCAGGCGCGCTGCATCGTCGGCAGCCAGACCTTCCGAAAGGGTGGCGAGAAACTGATCGAAGTCGCTCTGGGCAGCGACGGAGTGAACGACGGAAACCATAGGCCGGCATTATATGTCCGTTCCACTCAGGACCGGTGCAGATCAGCATTTTCGCGGCACAACTGATTGCTGTCCGGCCGGCAGCTTCAGGCATAATCCGGCGACCATGCCCAAACTGCTCACCAATCCCTACACCCTGCTTGTCCTGACCACTTTATTCTGGTCCGGCAACATGGTCCTCGGTCGCGGCATTCGTGCCGACGTCCCGCCCATGGCCCTGGCTTTCTGGCGCTGGGCCATCGCCCTGATGCTCGTCCTGCCGCTGGCCCTGCCGCATTTCAAAGCACAGTGGCCGCTGCTCAAGAAGGGCTGGAAACCGGTCGTCACGCTCGGCCTGCTCGGTGTCGGCTGCTACAACACCTTTGCCTACGTTGCATTGCAATACACCGGGGCGACCAATGCGGTGCTGCTCAATTCTTTCATTCCGATTGCCACCATCGCCATTTCCTGGGCCTTTCTCGGCAAGCACCTGGGCCGACTCGAAGGGCTGGGCGTAATGATTTCACTGTGCGGCGCGCTGACGATTGTGGCGCGCGGCGATCTGCAGGTTCTCGCACACCTCAACCTCAACGTCGGGGACGTCTGGATGCTTGGCGCCGTGCTGGTCTGGGCGATTTACACCGTCGGCCTGGCCTGGCGCCCATCGGGCGTTCATCCGATGCTGATGCTTGCCGCGATGACCAGTGTCGGGCTGCTTGCCCTGTGCCCGGCCTACCTCTGGGAAATCGCCAGTGGCCGGCAGATCAACGTTCACCTTGCTTCACTCGCCTCACTGGCTTACGTCGGCATTTTTCCGAGTTTCCTCGGTTATATTTTCTACAACCGCGGCGTGGCCGAAGTCGGCGCCAACAAGGCCAGCCTGTTCATCCACCTGATGCCGGTTTTCGGCACCCTGCTCTCGGCCGTTTTCCTCGGCGAGATACCGCACTGGTACCACTACCTGGGAATCGGCCTGATTTTCAGCGGTATCTGGCTGACGATGAAAAAATAATGGGCCTGTTCGACTGGTTTCGCCAGCGCCGACAGAAGATTCCGGAAAGCCTCTGGGCCGCCACCCTGGCAGCCCACCCTTTTCTGGCCGATCTTGCGGTCGACGAGCAAAAACAGTTGAAAATGCTCGCCGAAGCCTTTCTCGCCGAAAAAGAATTCAGCACGGCCGGCGGTCTGGTCTTGAGCGACGAGATCTGCGTTTCAATTGCCGCACAAGGCTGCCTGCCGATTCTCAAGCTCGGTCTCGGCGCTTACCGCGACTGGGTCGGCATCATCACCTATCCCGATGAATTCGTCGTACCACGCCAGATTGCCGACGAGAATGGCATCGTGCATGAATACGACGACATCCTCTCCGGAGAAGCCTGGGTCGGCGGACCACTGGTTGTTTCCTGGCACGATGTCCAGCTGGCAGGCAATGGCTACAACGTCGTCATTCACGAGTTCGCCCACAAGCTCGACATGCTGAACGGCGAGCCGGACGGCATGCCGGCGCTGCACTCAGGCTTGACCGCCGAGCAGTGGCAAGAAACCTTTTTTGCCGCCTACGAGGATTTCTGCCGGCGTGTCGACAACGACGAAGAGACGATCATCGACCCCTATGCCAGCGAAGAGCCGGCCGAGTTTTTTGCGGTCATGTCGGAAAGCTTTTTTGAGCTTCCCGAGGTCGTTGACCGCGAATATCCGGCACTTTACGCCTTGCTCAAAAACTACTACCGGCAGGACCCGCTCAGCCGACGGACAAAAGCGGCCAGTGCGGCCAGCACTGCAGCCTCCTGATCACGCTGCGGCGAGTGGCCGCAGTTTTCCAGCTTGAGCAATTCAGTACCCGCCACCTGCTCGGCGATCACGTCAATCTGGCGCATCGTGGCGTACTCGTCGTCGTAGCCCTGAATGGCCAACACCGGGCAGGTGATGCGCGGTAGATACGCTTCGATGTTCCAGTCCCGAAACGGTGGCGACAGCCAGGTATCGTTCCAGTCGCTGAAGACACGTGGCGCATTGGCGTGATAACGCGCCAGCTTGTTCGGCCAGTCTGTCGCGGTCCACGTCGTTTTTGCGGCCGAAATCCCGGCCAGGGTTTCCGCTTCAACGAATTCATGCGGCGCCATGACGGCGACTCCGAGCGGTCTTTCCGGAAAGGCACCGGCAAAAATCAGCGCGATGCTACCGCCATCGCTGTGGCCGACCAGGACAGGCCGCTCGATATTGAGCGCCGCCAGCAAGGCCGGCAAAGCCTTCTCGCCTTCGTGGTGCATGTAGCGCCACTCACGCACCTCGGCATAAGGCTCGGAACCACCGTAGCCAGCCCGCGACCAGACGATGACGCGACAACCCGTTGCCTTCGCCAGTTTCTCGGGAAAATCACGCCACATCGCCACACAACCCAGACCTTCATGCAGCAGCAGCAAGGTTGGCAACGCGGCATCCTGCGCCGGAAAATCACGGTATTCCAGCTTCAGGCCATCAACAACAATATGTTTCATACGCTGAGTAAAAAGTCGCGAGCAACTGAAATCTGCTCTTCGGTCATGAACATCGGCGCATGGCCGACCCCTTGAATTTCGGCCAGTCTGGCCCGTGGACCGCGCAATCCCATCGCCTGCCAGGTTTCGCGCGTCAACAAATCGGAGTCGGCGCCGCGCAAGACCAGCGTCGGACAAGCAATTTGCTCGTAGACTGGCCATAGATCGATATCCTGATCGCCAAAAGCGGCCTTGAACGGTGCGGCGATCTGCGGATCGTAGACAAAGCCCCAGCGCCCGTCAGCCCGCTGCGCCACACTGCTTTCAGTCAATGCGTACCACTGGGCCTCGGTCAGCGCCCCAAAAGGCGCGCTGACCGCTTTGACAAAAGCCAGCGCTTCGTCGAAGCCCGCCCAGGTGGGATCGGTGCCGACATAGCTGCCAATCCGCTTGAGTGATTCGACGGTAATCACCGGCCCGACATCGTTAAGCAGCAGTTTGCGGATTGGCGAGCCTTCCTGGCTGGCCAGCGCCATGCCAATCAGGCCGCCCATCGAGGTACCAACCCAATCGACCGTCTCGACGTTGAGCCGGGCAATCAGCGTCACCATGTCGGCCACGTACTGCGGAATGCCGTAACCGGCCGGATTGCGCAAACGACCGCTGCGACCACGCCCGACAACGTCCGGACAAATCACCCGGTAATGGCTGGACATGGCTTCGGCCAACTTGTCGAAATCACGCGCATTACGCGTCAAACCATGAACGCAGAGCAATACGCGGGGATTGTCGCGTTCGCCCCATTCGGTATAAGCCATCCGGTGCAAGCCGGATGGGCTGATGCATTGCACGCTGCGTTGAGTGAATTGCATATTGCCTCCTGTCCCTGACTTTATCATCACGCTGCGCTCAACGGCCATGCCAGTAACGTTGATGCATGGGTCGCCAGCCCGATACCGCCACACCGTCCTGATCAAGGGCGATGAGCACGGCGCCATCACGATCCGTCCGCCAGAGCTCGACACCGGCCGCTTCATAGCGCCCGACAACCTCTTCTTTCGGATGCCCGAAGCGGTTCCGGTAACCAACCGGAATCACTGCATGGCGGGCGCCAACGGCGGCAATGAACGGAGGCGTCGAAGAAGTCCGTGAACCATGGTGCGGGACAAGCAGGACATCGGCCTGCAGATCGGCAGGATAACGGGCAAGCAACGCAGCCTCGTCCGGCGCTTCGATATCCGAGGTCAGGAGCAAGCGATGTCCACCACTGCTGATCCGCAATACGCAGGAAATATGGTTGGCTTTGCCGTTGACCGCGTAATCCTGCAATGTCGGATGAAGCACCTCGAAATAAACGCCATCCCAGCTCCAGTGCTGGCCATCGAGACAACGCTCGCCGCCTGAATGGCTGACCGACGAAAGCAGTTGATCGACCTTGATGGCCGACTGGACAGAGGCCGAACCGCCGGAATGATCGCTGTCACGATGCGTCACCACCAGAGTATCGACACGATCGATGCCGAGCCAGCGCAAATAAGGCACCACAACGCGCTGCCCGGCATCTGATTCGGCGCTGTAGAGCGGGCCGGGATCATAAATCAAGGTATGGTGACGAGTGCGTACCACACTGGCCAAGCCCTGCCCAACGTCAAGTACGCTGACCCACACCTCACCGGGCTGAGGTTTGAGCGTTGGCCAGAATATCGCCGGAATCAGCAACGCCAGCCCCATCAACCGACCGGGTACGCCACGCGGCAACAGAATGACCAGCACGCCCAGTCCGGCGACCAACGCGACCCAAAGCGGCGGCGCAGGTGCTTGCCAGACCGGCCAGAGAGCGCACCACGCCAGAAAAACCATCAGCACATCGAACACGGCATGCGCCAGAGCCAATATCGGTGGCCAAGGCAGCACCGCACCGAGCAAGGCTAGCGGCGTCACGATAAAGCTGACCACGGGAATGGCCAGCGCATTGGCTAGCGGCGAAATCAGTGAAAATTGCTGAAAGACCAGAAGCAATACCGGCAGCGATGCCAGTGTGGCGGCCCACTGAACCAGACTCCAGGCCGCCAGGTGCTGCCGCCAGCCGACAACCCGGCCAATGCCGGCCGATCCGACATAAAGCAGCACGCCGACCGCGCTGAACGACAACCAGAACCCGGCGGCCAGAATCGCCCACGGATCAAGCAACAGCACGACCAGCAAAGCCAGGCACAGCGTCCGGCTGGGCGCGATGATGCGCCCCGAAAACATCGCCAGCGCAGCGACCAGCAACATGTAGAAAGTACGCTGTGCCGGCACGGCAAAACCAGCCAGCAAGGTATAGATGAAAGCCGCCAGGCAGGCAGCCAAGAGGCCGGTCTTCTGGGCCGGCAGGCGCAAGGCAAGCGCGGGGACTCGCCGCCAGAGTGTTGAAACAAGCCAGCCGAACAAGGCCGCAACCATCGTGACATGCAAACCGGAAATGCTCATCAAGTGTGTGGTTCCTGTCCGGTTGAAGGTCACCCACAGGTCACCGTCGATCGCCCGCTGATCGCCGATGGTCAACGCGACGAGAATGCCAGCCCAGGGATGACTGGTCGCCGGCAGCATTTCAGCGAGACGCTGCCGGGCCTTGTCGCGCAGCAGCTCGACCAGATAAGCCGGCTGCCAGACCAGCGCATCCAGGCGCTCGGCAGCCGGACTATGCCTGACATAACCGGTCGCCCGGATGTTGCGCTCAAGCAGCCAGGCTTCGTAATCGAAGCCACCGGGATTGGCGTTGCCGTGCGGCCTTTTCAAACGAACCGTCAGGCGCCAGCGTTCCCCTGGGTGAATAGCCGGCAAACCGGCGGCACCCTCCGCATCGTTCACCTGAAACCACGACAACATGATGCGTCGTGGCACACCGGATGCCACGGTCAACGTCTTTTCAACGACAAATTCAAAACGCGAACCGCGCCCAAAGCCTTGCGGCAATTCGGCAACGACACCAAGCACCTGGATATCCTGCCCCTCCAGCTCGGTGGCCAATTCATCCTGCAAACGCTGCCCAGCCGACCATGCCGCCCAGCCGAAACCAATGGCAAAACACAGGAAAATCGCCGCAATCCGGTACGCTATTGCCGGCTTTGTCCAGAGATAAGGCAGTGCGGGAACGGCCGCCAAGCAGGCAGGCATCCAGTGCGGCAAAGCGGGTTGCATTTGCAGGCACAGCACCCCGAAGGCAAAGGCAAGGATTGAACAGCGCATGACAATATAATATCCAGACATGCAGCTTTGTCCGGATATTTTGTCGGCAGATCGAAACTAGCCGGTCGATCGGACCTTGAGCAGGGAGCGATAAACCGTTGCAAACATGCGCTCCGGGTCGATCGGCTTGGGAATGAAATCCGTCATCCCGGCAGCCAGACAGACTTCACGATCTTCGGCGAAGGCATTTGCCGTCATTGCCAGGATAGGCAACGTCAGGCCATTCGGCAGGCGACGAATCTGCGCCGTGGCAGTCAGGCCATCCATCACCGGCATCTGCATGTCCATGAACACCAGCGCGTAATCATGGGTTCGACAAAGTTCGACTGCCTGCAGCCCGTTTTCGGCAAATTCCACGGTCAACCCCGTTTCGGTGAGGAATTCACCGGCGATTTCCCGGTTAATCATTTCGTCATCGACGATCAACACAGGCAATCCGGAAAAATCGCGACGAATGGCTTCGCCCGGCGGCGTTTCCGCCACGACCGGCTCGGCCTGCAAGTGCTGTCCGGCCTTGCGCAGACGAGCGGTGAACCAAAAAGTGCTGCCTTGCCCCGGAATACTTTCAACCCCAACCTGCCCGCCCATCAACTGGGCCAGGCTCCGTGTAATCGATAGACCCAGACCGGTGCCGCCGAATTTGCGGGTAGTCGAACCATCTGCCTGCTCAAAAGCATTGAACAAACGGCCAAGCACCTCCGGCGATATGCCGATGCCGGTATCGCTCACATTCAGGCGCAGGAGGACATCGACGGCGCTTTCTTCGATGACGTCGCAACTCAGGATCACCGAGCCCCGCTCGGTAAACTTGATGGCATTTCCGGCAAAATTGATCAGCCCCTGCATCACGCGTGTCGGATCGCCCAGCAGATCTGCGTCATAGCGAACCGGCATCAGTGTCAGTGCCAGCCCTTTGTCGGCGGCCCGTTCAGCCAGCATCGCCACGGTGTTATCCATCAAGGTGGGCAGGTGCAAGCGTGTTTCCTCCAGCGCCAGCTTGCCGGCCTCGATTTTTGAGAGATCGAGGATATCGTTGATCACGCTCAGCAGATGGCGTGCGGCAGCATCAATCCGGTCGAGGCGGACATGCTGCTGGACATCGATGGTATCGCGCCGCATCAGGTGCAACATGCCCATGATGGCATTCATCGGCGTACGAATTTCATGACTCATATTGGCCAGGAAAACGCTCTTCGCCTGACTTGCCTCGACAGCCACTGCACGAGCCTCTTCAAGCTGGGTGGTCCGCTCGTCAACCAAGGCTTCGAGATGGTTGCGATAGCGGTCCAGCTCGCGGGCATTCTCGCGTTTCTCGGTAATGTCCTCCTTCGTCGCCATGTAGTGGCTGATCTGGCCATCCGCTCCGCGCACCGGAGAAATCAGGCAGAACTCGGCGAACAGTTCGCCGTTCTTGCGTCGGTTGGTAAATTCCCCTTTCCAGACCTTGCCGGCCAGCAAAGTCCCCCAAAGATCGGTGTAAACCTCGGGTGGCGTCAGGCCAGACTTCAAAATACGGGGGTTTTGTCCGCGTACTTCATCGAAGGTATAGCCGCTGACTTGTGTAAAGGCGGAATTGACGTACTCGATTCCCCCCTGGACATTGGTCATCAAGATACCGACCGGACTTTGCTCGACGGCAACCATCAACTGGCGCAGCGTTTGTTCGGCCTCGTCGCGCGCCCGGTCCCGGGCATGAATGCCATCCAGCATGGTCATGAAACGTTCGCGCAGAAGATCCAGTTCATCGCCATAGACTGGCGAACCAGCGCCATGCGCGACCTGCTCGCGCAACTCCTCGGCAATGATCCGGTTGGTCAGCTTGCTCAACTTGGTCAGTCGTCGTGTGACCAGGCGGGAGACAACAAAACGCAAACTCAAGGCCAGGATGACAAAAATGACCAAGGAAGAAATGAGCAGGTCATCGACCCGGTTATTGACGATGCGCTCGAAATGCTCGGGCGAATAGACCAGTTCAAGCTCACCGAAATAACGCTTTGGCGCATCGTGCAGACCAGGCATTTCAATCGGCACAATGAATATTTCGCCCTTGGCCTGACGTTCACCGTAGTGCGCCAGGACTTTGTCCTTCTGGCGAACCTCGACGTACTGGATTTGCTCCGTTGCCCGACCCATGGTCTCCAGAGCGTACTCCAGCGCAGGGTAATCAAGGGCAACCATCGGTTCGATGACAAATGCAGCCAACGACCTGGCAACAGCCTCCCCTTGATTACGCATGATGTCGCGCAACTCACCGCTTTCCTTTTGTACCGAATACCAGGCCATCGGCAGCAAGACCAGCGTGAGCGCCAGGATCATGCCGGTAATGATTCGGGTGGAAAGCTTGATCATGATCAGCCTCCGAACTGTCGGGAAAGACGCATGGCCTTGCGCAGCTCATCGAAATAGCTTTCCCGCCCAGGCAGAAAACCATCGCGATCGATGTATTTCAAGGCATTCTGATCGACATGCAACAGCGCCGTCCGCATTGCATCGGCCAAACGCCCGTCGAGCCTTTCATTGACGACCCAGGCTTGGGTCGGCGTGACAAATGTCTTCAGCTTTTTCAATCCACGGCCGGCGTATTTTTCAATGGTCCGCTCGTTCGTCGCGCCCACATCGAAGGTCCCGGCAGCAACGGCAAGCGCAACCTTGTCATGGCGACCCAGGTATTCGAAACCACCCAGATCGCTCGCTTTGATCCCAGCCTGAACCAGTGCCGCCTGAGCCAGATACGCCCCGGTCGTCGATGTCTGCTCGCCAAAGGCGAAACGCTTGCCCTTGATATCGGCCATCGAGGTCACACCGGAATCACTCCGGGTAAATATCGCCCCTTCAAAGAAGGTATCTCCCTGGTGGCTTTCCATCACCAGCAAGCGAACCGGTGCCTTGCGTTCCCTGGCAAGCACGTAATTGGCCGGTCCGATACGGGCAAAATCGAAGTTGCCGCTGTACAGGGCTTCCTGAGCTTCGGTGTAGGTGGAAAAAATCCGCAATTCAATCCTGAGATTGAATCCTTTGGCATTCAGAACCGCTTCAACATGGCGCTGAAAAGGTTCGATCTTGCGCAACTCCTCGCTTGGGCGCTCGGCTGCGTAGGTCACGAATCGCAGTACGCGAGTTTTTTGAGTTATTGGCGGGGAGTCGACCGCAGCAACAGGCTGGCCAACAAAAATCGACAAAAACAGCAAAAGAAAAGGACACGTTCGGCGAAACCTGCACCGAAAATAACGAGCAACCGGAAGAAAAAGCATCAAGACAAAGATTTTTCGACCCCTTATACAGTGCTAGCTTGAACCACAGCCTGGAATCATTGCCCGCACATTGTTTCACAGACTATAAAGACAAGACTCTCGTCATACAACCATAAACCACCCGGCATCGGCACGAGGCGATAGATCCCCGACACACCGATCTGCAAAGACGATTATTCCCCCATCTGCTGTAATAATGCACTCATGCGCCGCACCATCAAGAAATATCTGCCGGATCACGACAGCATTCGCCGCAATCCCTGGCTGAAGCCATTTGCGTCTTCGCTGCTGCACCCCCGGTTATGGCACCTGAATCGCCATTCGGCCGCCGGAGCTGTGGCTGCCGGTCTTTTTTGCGGACTGATTCCCGGCCCTTTGCAGATGATCGGTGCCGCGATTTGTGCCTTGATATTCCGGGTCAACCTGCCGCTGGCCATGCTGGTCACGCTGTACACCAACCCGCTGACCATTGTTCCGCTGTATATCGTGGCTTACCAGATGGGGCGTTTGCTGCTCGGCGATCAATCTGGATTCGTCGCACCGCCGGCGCTGAATCCGGCTGATTTCGTGGCGTGGACCGCGGCAATGCAGTCCTGGATGCTGGAAGCAGCCAAGCCGCTCGGCGTCGGACTTTTCATCCTGGCCTGCGGCTTGGCAATTGCTGGCTACCTGATGACGCATGCAGCCTGGCGTATCTACCTGATACGTGCCAGGCAACGCCGCAGGATCAAGTCCTGAAGCGGGCGACCTCTTTACTCAAGGTTTCCGCCAGTTCGCGCAACTTGGTCGCCGTATTGGCATTGCCACAAGCGGCTGCGTTATTCTCTTCCGCCATCTGGGCAATCCGTTCGACGTTCTGGGCAATTTCCGTACTGGCGCTGGCCTGCTCGCGCAAGGCAACGGTAATTTCAGAAACTGAATCAACCACCTGGCGAGCCTGCTGCTGAACCTTTTCGATTGCATCACCGGCCAGTTGAGCCTGCTCCACACCGGTGGCCACGCGCTCGACCCCCTGCTTCATGCTGCTCACAGCCGTTGCCGTACCGGACTGAATCGAACCGATCATGCCGGCAATTTCCTGGGTCGACTTGGCCGTCCGTTCCGCCAACTTGCGGACTTCATCAGCCACGACCGCAAAGCCACGCCCTGACTCGCCAGCCCGCGCCGCTTCAATCGCCGCATTCAAGGCCAGCAGATTGGTTTGGTCGGCAATTTCCTTGATGGTCCCGACAATGGCCGAAATCTGGTCAGACTGCTGCCCAAGCGCCTCGACTGCAGCCGCAGACTGATTGACGGTCGAGGCAATTCCCTGAATCTCGTTCACGACATTTTGCACAATGCGGCTGCCATTGGCGGCCACTTCGTCGGATTCACGCGAATAACTCTGGGCGTCCTGCGCATTCCTCGCAATATGATCGACACCGACCGTCATTTCCTCGACCGAAGCCGCCATACTCGAAGCCGAATCACTCTGCGCGCCGGTGCTGGTCGAAATTTCCTGGCTCGATGTCGCCAGTTGTTCGGCTGCGCCGCGCAACTGCTGGACATCGCTCTGGATACGTCCGAGCAATTGGCGGAAAGCCGCCGCCATATCGTTGAAATCAACCCCGGCAGCATGCAGTTCATCCTGCCCTGCCGTTTCAAAATGGATGGTCAGGTCGCCATCTGCCAAACGGCGTGCACCTTGCGAGAAAACATTGACGCTGTTGATGACCGAATAATAGGTGCCGATCGAGAGGTAAGCCACGACAAGCATGACGATCAAGGCCGCCAAAGCGTTCAACCACAGAATCCGGCGCGACTCGTTGACCCGCTCGTTCAATTGCTTTTCGAACTGGGGAATCAGCACCTCGTACATCACCTTGTAGCCCAGATCGATGACCTGGGTCGTTAGTGCAAAGTATTCCTGCGGCGGAGTGGCAAATTTCTCACCCAGAATGTCGTCACGCACCAGCGCAAACACCTTCTCGGCACCATCCGAAAACTCTTTTGCCGGGCCGCTCAGGGACGGCTGAAGCGCAGGTGCCATGCGCATGACCTTTTGCAGGTTGTTGTTCTGCGCGCGCAGCGTGCTGGTCATCTGAGCCACCAGTGAAGCCACATCGACCCGCTGCTGCCCGGTCAACTCCTTCTTGGTCAGGACACCAGTGCCGCGTGCACGCGTGATCCCCAGCGGCTCAAGCATGGCAGGCATCTTGGTGACCACGGTATCCATGAAATAGTAGGTATCCATGGCCGGATCAAGCGTCAGCTGGGTTTCATCGGCCACTTCGACCATGAAAACCAGCGCCTTGTCGATCATCTGTGAGTGGCGCTTGATATTCTCGGCCGGAGTCCAGCTCAAGCCCTGGCTGCGCACAGCCTCCCAGTCATCGCGAATGGCTTTCCAGGCGGGCATTTGGCGCAAGGTGGGCGACAAGCCGGCATCGGTCGCAAGTACAGCCTCCGCCACGTCTTTTTCCTTGGCGGCACGCTTTTCCTTCATTGCCTCATTGCCATTCAGAACACCTGAAGACAAACCGCGATGTTGCTGCATGAACTGCACCATCTTGTTCATCGGCTTGAGCATCTGCAAACCGGCAATTTCCTGACGGGCCGTTTCGATATCCCGGTTCAATGTCACAAAGACCGTCAACAGCAGCGTCACAATGACACAGGAAACCGCTACGCCAAGCAACAGGAACTTGCTTGAATAACGAAGACGATTCATCAGCGCAACGGCCGGGCTGAACAGGGATTTCATGATCTCGGCTCCGAAAAAATATTAAATTTAACAATAGCCGGACTTTACCTGCAAAACACGACAACACTCAAGTAAAAAAGGCGGCCCATGGCCGCCTTGATCTACGTCAATTCCAATCAAATCAAGTGCGGAAACACGCCACCTGGCTGCTCAGTGTTTCGGCGAGTTGCAGCAAGCGACCCGCAGTTGCTGCATTGACCCCCGATGCGGCATCGTTTTCCTCTGCCATCTGGGCAATCCGTTCAACATTCTGGGCAATTTCGGTACTGGCCGCAGCCTGTTCGCGCAAGGCAACAGAAATTTCAGCAACCGACTCAACCACTTCACGCGATTGCTGCTGAACCTTGAGAATTGCCTCACCTGCCTGCTGCGCTTTCTCAACACCACTGGCGACGCGACCGACACCACGCTTCATGCTGCTGACTGCAACACCGGTACCGGACTGGATTGCACCAATCATTCCGGCAATTTCCTGGGTTGAATGTGCGGTGCGCTCGGCCAATTTGCGAACTTCATCAGCCACCACCGCAAAGCCACGCCCGGACTCCCCGGCACGAGCGGCCTCGATTGCCGCATTCAGGGCCAGCAGATTGGTCTGGTCGGCAATCTCCTTGATCGTTCCGACAATGGCCGAAATCTGCTCGGACTGCTTGCCGAGCGCTTCAACCGCCATCGCAGAATCATTGACTGTTTCGGCAATCCCCTGGATTTCATCGACCACCCCTTGAACAATCGCACCGCCATCGGCAGCGACTGCGTCAGATTGGCGAGAAGAGGATTGGGCATCCTGGGCGTTTTTGGCAATGTGATCGACACCCACGGTCATTTCTTCGACCGAAGCCGCCATGCTCGATGCTGAATCACTCTGGGCACTGGCGCTGGCTGAAATCTGGGCACTGGAAAGTGAAAGCTGTTCGGCAGATTGGCGCAACTGAATGGCTTCCTGCTGGATATTTCCCAGCAAATTGCGGAAAGCCAGGGCCATGGCGTTGAAATCCTCGCCTGCCGCATGCAGCTCATCATTGCCTTCGGTCGCAAAGCGCGCGGTCAGGTCGCCCTCCGCCAGACGCTTGGCTCCCTGGGAGAAAACACCAACACTGCCGACCACCGAGTAATACATCCCGACAGCCAGGTAGATGACGGCCAGGAGAACCCCGAGAGAAAGCAGCAGCATCAGGGAAAGGGTACGTTCAGCTTCATTCTTGCGGCTGTTGATCTGACGCTCGAACTCGACAATCAGCACATCGAACATCGTTTTGTAGCCCGAATCGATGATTCCGGTCGTCAGCGTGAAATAGTCCTGCGCCGGGGTCTGGAAGCGTTCGGTCAGGATGTCTTCACGAACCAGCGAAAAAACCTTGCCGACATTATCGGAGAACTCCTTGCCCGGACCAGAAAGCGAACCGGAAAGTGCTGGGGCAAAATGAACGACCTTGTCGAGATTGATATTCTGGGCCCGCAAGGTATTCGACATCTCAGCCAGGGTACTGGCAATGTCGATTTTCATTTGCTGGGAAATTTCCTTCTTGGCCAGCACACCGGTACCGCGCGCCCGGGTTTGGCCCAGCCGTTCGAGCATGGCCGGCATTTTGACCACGACGGTATCCATCATGTAGAAGGTATCCATGGCCGGATCCAGCGTCATTTCTGTCGCATCCGCCGTTTCCACCATGAATAGCAGCATCTGGTCGATCAAGGCATTGTGCGCCTTGATGTTGTCCGGCACGCTCCAGTTCAGACCCTGTGCTCGCAAAGTTTCCCAATCGGCACGAATTTTTTTCCAGCCCGCTCCCTGACGCAGCACGGGGAGCAGCAGGTTTTCTGTCGCCGTGATGGCATCGCCGACTTCCTTTTCCTTGGCAGCACGCTTGTCGCGCATGCCTTCGTTGCCCCCCAGCAATCCGGCCGACAGGCCACGATGTTGCTGGAGATACTGGGCCGAGCGATTGAGCGGCTTGAGCATCTGGACGCCCTGCAACTGATTCTCGGCAAAAACGATATCCCTGCTCAGGGTTTTGAATGCAAAAAGCAGCAGCATCAAGATCACAATCGATACTGCAGCCCCCAGCAAAAGAAATTTACTGGGATAACGGATCGCATTCATCAAGCGAATCGCTGGCAGGAAAATGGTTCTCATTGGTTTCTCGATCAAATGGTTATCATGATTTCCAGACTTATTGCCTGGTCAATACACCGTCATTCAAATGTAACACTTGCCCGGCTCGCTCAGCCAGTTGTCGATCATGCGTCACCATGATCAGGCTGGCATTCTGGGACTGAACCCGCTCCAGCAATAAGTCAAAAACAGCATTCGCCGTCTGGCGATCCAGATTACCTGTCGGTTCGTCGGCCAACAGACAGGAAGGTTCGCTGACCAGCGCACGGGCAATCGCGGCCCGCTGACGCTCTCCGCCGGACAACTCGCCCGGACGGTGTTCAAGGCGATGCCCAAGACCGACGGCAACAAGCATTTCCGCTGCTTTTTCCAGGGCTTCCTGACGCTCGATACGGCGAATCAGGAGTGGCATGGCGACATTTTCCTGGGCCGAAAACTCCGGCAGCAGGTGATGAAACTGATAGACGAAACCAAGATGCCGATTGCGCCAATCACCGCGGTCTACCTCACCAAGCGAGGAAAAATCACGCCCCATCAGCCGGACATGCCCGCTGGAAGGAGAGTCCAGTCCTCCCAGCAGATGCAGCAAGGTACTTTTGCCCGACCCCGAAGCACCTACGATGGCAACAGTTTCACCCGGTTGAATCCTCAGGTCGACTGCGCTCAGTACCGCAACATCCAGGCCGTTGCCACGAAAAACTTTGCCCAGCCCGGCAGCATCGAGAATCGGATCACTCATAGCGCAACGCCTCTGCCGGGTTAACCCGTGAAGCACGCCAGCTCGGATAAAGCGTGGCCAGCAGCGCCAGCACAAAGGCGATCAAGGTGACGCCCCAGACATCGCCCCACTGCAGGTCGGATGGCAGATCGGAAATGTAATAAACCTCTTTCGAGAGGAAATGCACGCCCAGAATTCTTTCTATGAACGGAACGACGACATCGATATTGAGCGCCAGAGCCACACCGCCCAACACCCCCATGCCCAGACCAATAAAACCGACCAGCGCTCCTTGCACGACAAAGACCGCCATGATCGACAAAGGCCGGGCACCGAGTGTGCGCAAAATTGCGATATCAGCCTGTTTGTCGGTCACCGCCATGACCAGCGTAGACACCAGATTAAATGCTGCCACCGCAACAATCAACGACAAAATGATAAACATCATATTTTTCTCAATTTGTACCGCGCGGAAGAAATTGGCGTGGCTTTTCGTCCAGTCGTGCAAATAAGCATCGGCATCGATATAACGCACAAGTTCCCGTGCAATGCGCGGTGCCTGAAAGAGATCGTCCACCTTGAGCCGTACGCCGGTGACACGATCATCCATCTGGTAGAGCTTTTGCGCATCCTGCAGGTGAATCAGCGCCAGCCCGCTGTCGTACTCGAACATGCCGACTTCGAAAATACCAACCACCTTGAAGGACTTCAGGCGCGGCACGACGCCGGCCGGCGTGACCGTGCCCTGCGGCGCAATCAGCGTCACCTTGTCGCCGGTAAAGACGCGCAAGGCCCGGGCCAGGTCCGCACCAAGCACGACCCCAAACTCGCCGGGGCGCAGATCGTCCAGGCTGCCGCTTTTGATCGTCTGACGAAAATCGGCAACGCGATCTTCCTGATCGGGCAGGATGCCGCGGACGAGCGATCCCTTGACGCCGCCATCGACCGTAAACATCGCCTGCGACTGGACAAAAGGCGCCGTCGCCCGCACTTCGGGATGTTTGGCAGCCTGCGCGGCAATCGACGACCAGTCGCTCAACTCGCCGGTCACGCCGGTAATCTGAATGTGCGAAGCGACACCGAGAATGCGCGTGCGCAGCTCTTTCTGGAAGCCGTTCATCACCGACAGCACAACGATCAGCGCCGCCACACCGAGTCCGATGCCGAGCATCGAAATCAGCGAGATAAATGAAATAAAGTGGTTTCGGCGTTTGGCGCGGGTGTAGCGCAAGCCGATCATCAATTCATAGGGCAAAGCCATGCGTGGTAGGCCGGTCATCAAAAGGCGCTATGGTACACTCATCCGTTCTCCCCACCCTGTCTGGCCCCGCGATCCGTGCGTCTCACCCTGCTTGTTCCTGAACTGATCTGGCCCGAGCCAGCCGACCAAATCGCCCTGGGAGAAAAGCCGACCGACGGCCTTTCCTGGCTTGAAGCACGCGCCCGTTTTTCCCGACAGGCACGCCAGCCCTTCGAACTGGCGCTGAGCAATCTGTTCAAGCCCGGCCTCGACGCTTTCGCACCGCTACGCCTGCTGGGCGAAAAATCCGGCCAAACGGCACAGGATGGCTGCTGGCTGTGTGCTGATCCGGTACATCTGCGCTTTCATCAGGAACGCATCATTCTGGCCGATGCCGGCGCATTCGACCTCGACGACGCCGAAGCGCAAGCCATTATCGCCTCGCTCAACAGTGAATTTGCCGATATCGGCCAGTTTCACGCCGCCACCTCACGTCGCTGGTATCTGCGCCTGAACAGTGCGGTCGACCATGCCGTCAAGCCGATTTCCGCCGTGGCCGGTCGCCGTGTTGATGGCGAACTATCCGGCAAAAACTCACCGCTCACCCGCTGGCTGAATGAAGTCCAGATGTTCCTGCACGGCCACCCGGTCAACGAGGCCCGCCAGAATCAAGGCAAACCGGCGGTCAACAGCCTGTGGTTGTGGGGAACCGGCAGCCTGCCAACCCTCGGCCGTCCGCCTTTCGATGCCGTCTGCACTGACAACCCACTGGCCATCGGCCTGTCTCTGGCCAGCGGCCTCAGCCCGCAAGCCTGCCCGACCGGTCTCGATGCCTTGCTTGCCAAGCACCCGACTGGCTCGTCAACACTGGTTGTACTTGATTCATTGCAATCTCCCGTCCTCTATGAAGACAGCAATGGCTGGCGTCGATCCAGCGAAGCGCTTGAGCAAAACTGGTTTGCCCCGCTGCGCAAGCAACTCGGCCGAAAAGTTGAAGCACTGACCATCATCGCCCCGACCGTTTACGGCCAGCTTGAATATCAGCTCAGCGCCGGCGACCGCTGGAAATTCTGGCGCAAGGGCCGCTCGCCAAGGCAGATTGCCGAACAACTGGCTGGAGAGAAATCGTCTTGACCCGCATCGTCACCCGCAACAGCGCACCGCGCACGGTCTGGCAACTCGAACAGCAAGGCCTGCATCCATTGCTCGCCCGCCTTTATGCGGCGCGCGGCGTGACCGACAAGGCTGAACTGGATTACGAACTGAAATCGCTGATTCCGCCGGCGGCGCTGACCAATACCGATCAGGCGGCGCACATCCTGGCCGACGCCATCGAGGCTGAAGCCCGGATGTTGATCATCGGCGACTACGACTGCGACGGCGCCACGGCCACCGCTGTCGGCATGCGCGCCCTGAAGGCGCTGGGGGCCGACGTCAATTTCCTGGTGCCGGACCGTTTCAAGTTCGGCTACGGCCTGTCGCCGGAAATCGTCGATCTGGCGGCGGAACAGTCGCCCGACCTGATCATCACCGTCGATAACGGAATTGCCAGTCTGGAGGGCGTCGACCGCGCCAGGGAACTCGGCATCGCCACGTTGATCACCGACCATCACCTACCCGCCGCAACGCTGCCGGAGGCGGACTGCATCGTCAATCCAAACCAGCCAGGCTGCGACTTTCCGTCCAAATGCATCGCCGGTGTCGGCGTCATGTTCTACGTCGCCCTCGCCCTGCGCGCCGAATTGCGCGAGCGAGGTTTTTTCAGCGACCGTCCGGAACCCAATTTTGCCGACCTGCTCGACCTCGTCGCCCTCGGCACCGTGGCCGACGTCGTCAAGCTCGACCGCAACAATCGCATCCTGGTCAGCCAAGGCCTCAAGCGCATGCGCGCCGGCCGCCTGCAACCCGGCCTCGCCGCATTGTTCAAGGCCAGCAGCCGCGATCCGAAACGCGCCTCGGCCTTCGACCTCGGTTTCCTGATCGGGCCACGCCTGAATGCTGCCGGCCGGCTGGCCGACATGCGTCTCGGTATCGAATGCCTGATCACCAACGATGCCGGACGAGCCATGCAGATCGCCCAGGAACTCGACACCCTGAACCGCACCCGGCGCGAAATCGAAGCCGGCATGCAGGATCAGGCGCTGATCCTGCTCGAAGCCATGGACATGGACAACCCGGCGGCCGGCATCGCGCTCTTCGAGCCGGAATGGCATGAAGGTGTCGTCGGTATCCTCGCCTCGCGCATCAAGGAAAAACTGCATCGCCCGGTGTTCGCTTTTGCGCGCAGCGAAGGTGGCATCGTCAAGGGTTCCGGCCGCTCGATTCCCGGCTTGCACCTGCGCGACGCGCTCGACTTGGTCGCCAAGCGTGCCCCCGGCATCCTGCTCCGTTTTGGTGGCCACGCCATGGCCGCCGGCGCGACCTTGCGCGAAGAAAATTTCGAACGCTTCGCCCAGCTTTTCGCCGAAATCGCCGGCGAACTACTCGATCCGGCCGACCTGACCCGCACGCTGGAAACCGATGGCGCACTCGAAGGGAGCTACATCTCGCTGGAAACAGCCCGGCTGCTCGAAAATGAGGTGTGGGGCCAGGGCTTCCCTGCACCGCTGTTCGTCGATGAGTTTGATGTCGAGCAACAGCGCGTGCTCAAGGAAAAGCATCTCAAATTGCGTTTGCGCAAAGGCAACGCCAAGCTTGATGCCATCCAGTTCAATTTCAGCACCCAGCCCGGCAGCCGGACCCGTGCGGCTTATCGCCTGTCGATCAATGAATACATGGGTGTCGAATCACCGCAGCTGATGATCGAATATCTGGAATGAATATATCCGGCTAAGAAATCGATCGCCGAGAATCGATTTTTAATACCGGAAAACAACGATTCACTTTCTCCACTTGGCCCATGGATCGGCATCGCCGGTCGTTGATGGCCGTGGAGAATTCGACTCCCGGTTGTTGAATCGCCGTTCACGCGGCGCATCCGAATCGTGCAGGGCAGCCTTTCGGGCACGCTTCTCCTTGAGTCGCTCGGCATCTTCCAGACTCAATTCGGCGGGAGCACCCGGTACTTGATCCGGGGGAATAACCCGATCTCTCGGTGGCAATTCAAATTGCTCGTCGGAGGCACGCGGCAAGCCCTTGAATTGATACAAATAAAAAGCTTCGACTTTCTCGCGCGCCCAATCGGTTTTCTTGAGAAACTTGACGCTGGATTCAATACTGGGATTGCTGTTGAAACAATTGATATTCAAATAGGCATATAGAATTTTAAAGCCGTAATAATTCACAATTTCGGTCAGCAATGATTTCAAACTAACGCCATGCAAAGGGTTATTTTGATAATTCACATCAGTATTCATGGATGGCAAACGCCTGAAAGTAGCAATTTCTCATTATACCTGCCGAAGCATGCACAAAATCAGCGCAGCACGCAGGCTGACGTTTAATCAAACGAATCTGCCCTTATCCTGAAACACCATCGACCGATGTGCCGGCCGCCATTAACTGGGCGACATCGCGCCCTGGTGGATAGCCAAACAAGCGACGGTATTCCCGACTGAATTGCGAGGGACTTTCGTAACCGACGCGATGCGCGGCACTGGCCGCATCATGCCGGTCGCTGAGCATCAGGCGGCGCGCTTCATGCAGGCGCAACTGCTTTTGATACTGCACCGGCGTCATCGAAGTCAGCGCCCTGAAGTGGTGATGCAGCGACGATTTACTCATGTTGGCCAGATCGGCCAGGTAGTCGATGGTGACTGTTTTTGCCAGGTTATTCTTGAGCCAGTCGATGGCCCTGACAATTTGCTGGCTATGGCTGCCGACGGTCACAGCCTGTTGCAGCAAGGAACCGAGCTGACCGGTCAGCAGGCGATAAAGCAACTCCCGCTCGATCATCGGCGCAAGTACCGGAATATCGTCCGGCGTATCCAGCAAACGCAGCAAGCGCAACGCCGCCCCCTGGATGTCGGCATCCAGAGTGCCGACCCCAAAGCCGCGGTCGACCATGTTTTTAGGCCCGTTTTTGGGGATGCTGGTAACCAGTTCGGCGATTTTAAGCGGATCGATGCTGATTGCCAGGCCAAGGTAAGGCTCGGTCGGACTGGCGATGGTGACGCGCGATGAGACCGGCAATTCGACCGAGGCAATCATGTAGTGCCGCGTGTCATAGTCATGGACCTGATCGCCCACCAAAATACGTTTTGCCCCCTGGGCAATCATCGCAAACGCCGAGTTGACCACGGCACAAGTCTGCTTGTCGGCAACACAGCCACGGAACAGCACCAGGCCGGGAATGGCCGTTTCCTGCCGGTCGACCGCGGCACAGTGACGTTCGATCAACTCGACCATCTCGCTGCGTTGCGCTGAAAAGGTCGTCATTGAGGTGCTGTTGAAACTTTCAAACGCACTCGGCGTCACAATCGACTGATCCATTGGATGTTCTTTCTGGCGGACAAATCCGGGTATTCAGGTTAGCCGCTTAGACCTCATTAGGCGAGCCGCTTCCAGAAACTTCTGGATTATTAGGCAATAAATACCAATTTTTATGTTATCGGCCAGCGCCGCGACTGCCTGACACTAGGCACCAGCAAAACGACCCGTCCGGCCATCATCGATGCCGGCCAGCCAACCCGAAGAGGACCCCGCAGATGATCAAACTCAATATCAACGGCAAAGAGGTGAACATCGATGTCGATCCGGACACCCCGCTGCTCTGGGCCCTGCGCGACACCCTGCAACTGACCGGCACCAAGTATGGCTGCGGCCAGGCACTGTGCGGCGCCTGTACGGTGCATCTCGACGGCGCCCCCACCCGCTCGTGCGTGCTGCCTGTTTCTGCGGCGGTCGGGCGCAAGGTGACCACCATCGAAAATGTAGATTCCGGCAAGGTCGGCCAGGCCGTACAAGAAGCTTGGCGCAAGCTGGATGTAGTGCAGTGCGGATACTGCCAGTCGGGCCAGATCATGAGCGCCGTGGCCTTGCTGGCCGGCAACAAGAACCCGAGCGATGCCGAGATCGATGCTGCCATGTCAGGCAATTTATGTCGTTGCGCCACCTATGTCCGCATCCGCAGCGCCATCCACGACGCCGCCAAATCCTTGGCCTGAGGAACACCCCCATGAGCAAGAAACTGAATGCATCAAGCACCGAAACCCCGGCCGGCGGCGCACTGGAAAACGTCAGCCGCCGACGCTTTCTCCAAGGCGGCACAGCGCTGACACTGGGCTTCATTCTCCCGGCCGGGGCAGCCGAAAAACTTCCGGCGGCCGGACCAGGCAAGGCGGGTATCGGTCTGGCGACGAACGTCACCTTCGAACCAAACGCCTTTCTGCATATCGGTGCAGACAACAGCGTGACCGTTATTGCCAAGCACCTTGAAATGGGCCAGGGCAGCTACACCGGACTGGCCACGATTGTTGCCGAAGAGCTTGACGCTGACTGGGCGCAGGTTCGTATCGAAGGCGCACCGGCCGATGCCAAGCGCTACAACAATCTGTTTTGGGGCCCGACCCAGGGCACCGGCGGCAGTACCGCAATGGCCAATTCCTGGGAACAATTGCGCCAAGCCGGCGCTGCTGGCCGTGCCATGCTGGTCAATGCAGCGGCTCGACGCTGGCAAGTCGGCGCAGGCGAAATCACCGTCAGCGACGGCGTGGTCAGCCATCCGGCCAGCCAACGGCAAGCCAGTTTTGGCGAACTGGCAGCAGAGGCAGCCCATGAAGCCGTCCCCAGCGACATCAAACTCAAAGACCCGAAGGATTTCAAACTGATCGGCAAGCGGGCCAACCGCAAGGACAGTGCGGCAAAAACCAACGGCACGGCACAATTCACTCAGGATATTCATCTACCGGGAATGCTGGTTGCGGTCGTTGCCCACCCGCCGCTGTTTGGCGCCCGGGTCAAGTCATTCGATGACCGCAAGGCGCGCAAGATCAAGGGCGTGGTCGACGTAGTGCAAATTCCGCAGGGCGTCGCCGTGCTGGCCAAGGACACCTGGAGCGCCAAGAAAGGCCGCGACGCCTTGAACGTGGTGTGGGACGACAGCACCGCCTTCAAGCTCGGCAGCGATGAAATCCTCGCTCGCTACAAGGCACTGGCCAAGGCGCCAGGCAAGCTTGCCAGGCAGGTCGGCAATACGGATACCGCTTTCGCCGGTGCCGCCAAGGTCATCCAGGCCAGCTACGATTTCCCTTACCTGGCCCACGCAGCCATGGAGCCGATGAATTGCGTCATCAAGTTGAACCCGGATGGTGCCGAAGTATGGAATGGCGAACAGTTCCACACCATTGACCAGGCCGTGCTGGCCAAGGTGCTTGAATTGAAGCCGGAACAAGTCAAGCTGAACATGCTCTATGCCGGCGGCAGCTTCGGGCGACGAGCCTCCAAGGACGTCGACTATCTGGTCGAGGCGGCGCATATCGTCAAAAAAACCCACGGCCGCCTGCCGGGCAATCCGGCCATCAAATTGGTCTGGATGCGCGAAGACGACATGCGGGCAGGCTACTATCGTCCGCTGTTCCACCACAACCTGCAGGCATCGATCGATGCCCAGGGCCGGCTCACCGGTTGGCAGCACCGACTGGTCGGACAGTCGATCCTGATCGGTTCGCCGTTTGAGGCATTCCTGGTCAAGGATGGGGTCGATGGCGTATCGGTCGAAGGGGCCGCCAACCTGCCCTATGCCATTCCCAACCTGACAGTCGACCTGCACACGCCGACCGATATTGCTGTGCCTGTACTGTGGTGGCGCTCGGTCGGCTCGTCGCACACGGCATTTTCGACCGAGACTTTTCTCGACGAGGTGGCACAGGCCATCGGCAAGGACCCGGTCGCACTGCGTCTGGAACTGCTCGACAAGCATCCGCGCCACGCGGCAGTGCTCAGGCTGGCCAGCGAAAAAGCAGGCTGGGCAACGCCTTTACCGGCCAAGCCGGGCGAGCGCCGCGGGCGTGGTGTTGCAGTCCATGAATCATTCAACTCCTGCGTGGCGCACGTCGCCGAAGTCACCATCCATAAAAACGGCGCAATCAAGGTAGACCGCATCGTCAGCGCGGTCGACTGCGGTACACCGATCAATCCCGACAACATCCGCTCGCAGATCGAAGGCGGCATTGGTTTCGGGCTGAGTGCGATGAATTTTGCCATCACGCTCAAGGACGGCAAGGTCGAGCAAGGGAACTTCGACAGTTTCGCACCGCTGAGAATGGGCGACATGCCGCAGGTCGAAGTTCATATTGTCCCGTCACAAGCCGCACCCACCGGCATCGGTGAACCCGGCGTGCCGCCGGTGCTGCCCGCCGTCGCCAATGCCATCGCTGCAGCCACCGGCAAGCGCCTGCGCAATCTGCCGTTCAACACTCAAGAATTGGCGGTGTGACATGGATGGTCTGGATATGCAGGTACTCGAAGCCACCCTGCGCTGGTCGGCCGGGGGCCACCGTTTCACACTGGTCACGGTGGCCCGCACCTGGGGATCGGCTCCCCGTCCGCCCGGCGCCTGGATGGTCATCCGCGACGATGGTCAGGTCATCGGCTCGGTCTCGGGCGGCTGTATCGAAGACGACCTTATCCAGCGTATCCTGGCCGGCGAATTTGCCGGCCAGACGATGCCGCGCATCGTGCGCTACGGGGTCAGCGCCGACGAAGCCCATCGCTTTGGCCTGCCTTGCGGTGGAACGCTGGAACTCGTGCTGGAACCCGCCCCCGAACAGGCCCTGCTGACCGATCTGGCGGAACGCCTGAGCGCCGGCCAACTGGCCCTGCGCAGCGTCGACCTGGGTAGCGGCTGCGTCACGATCAGCCCTGGCAGTGCCGCCGATAACCTGCAGTGGGACGGTGAGAAACTGACCACGCCACACGGTCCGGCCTGGCGATTGCTGATCATCGGCGCCGGACAAATTTCGCACTATCTGGCCACGATGGCGCTTGCGCTTGGCTACCGGGTTCATATCTGCGATCCGCGCAGTGAATACGCCGATACCTGGCAAGTTCCCGGCACACATTACGTTGCCGGCATGCCGGACGACGCCGTGATCGAACTCAACCTGGACCCGCGCAGTGCGGTCGTCGCCCTCACCCACGATCCCAAACTCGACGACATGGCCTTGCTGGAGGCACTGAAATCGCCGGCCTTCTATGTTGGCGCACTGGGCTCGCATGCCAACAATGACAAACGACGGGCAAGGCTCCTTGAATACTTCGATCTTTCCGCCTCTGAAGTCGACCGCTTGCACGGGCCGGTCGGTTTGCCCATCGGCAGCCGGACCCCGCCGGAAATCGCGGTATCCATCCTGGCTGAAATGACGTCGGAGAAAAACGGGGTGTGCGCCCGTCCGCGCATTGTGATCAACGACCCTCACGCCTGCCGTATCCCGTGAGCCCGGTAACCGGATTGCTGCTCGCCGCAGGCATGAGCCGGCGCTTTGGTAGCGACAAGCGCCGGCATTCCCTGCCGGACGGCACGCCGATGGCACTGGCGGCGGCACGTCGCCTGCACGCAGCTTGCCCGAACAGCATCGCGATTATTCGCCCCGACGATGATCAACTCGCGGCGCAATTCAGAGAAGCCGGTTTAGCCGTGGTCGTTTGCCCGACAGCGGCTGGTGGCATGGGACACAGCCTGGCAGCCGGCGTCGCCGCATCGCAGCAAGCCGCCGGCTGGCTGATTGCGCTGGCCGACATGCCGGCAATTACACTCGACAGTTACGCCGCCGTATTGCAGGCATTGCAGGCCGGCGCCCCTCTCGCCCGGACAAGCCACGCCGGTCGACCGGGCCATCCGGTCGGCTTTTCCGCCCGCTTCCGAAGCGATCTGCTCGCCTTGCAGGGCGACCACGGCGGCAAGACCATCATCGAAGCTCAGCGCGCCCTGCTGACGCTTTGCCCGGTCGACGACCCCGGTGTTCTGCTCGACATCGACTCGCCACTCGACGCGACCCACAGCCTGATCAAGGGATCGATCTGAACCGAGCGCCTCCGGGTAACAATCAACGACTCAGTAACGCACGCCGGCCGGCGGGGTGAACGCGTCGATGGCATGCAGGTAGGCCGCACGGGAAAAGTCGCTGGGATCAGGCAGATTCTGCTGGCTCATCGCGCCTTGCAACTGACCAACCGACTCGTATTCGTTGGCTTCAAGCCACAAACGCATGCCGCGCAGAATATCGGCCAGCGCCTGCGGACCGCGCTGCAACAAGGCACTGGCCAGATGCACGACATCCGCGCCGGCCAGCAGCATCTTCAATGCATCCTCGGCACAGTGCACGCCCCCCGTCGCCGCCAGTGTCAGCCGGGTCCGGCCACGCAAGATGGCAATCCAGCGCATGGTCAGCAGCACATCGGCCGAACTCGACAGCGTGACGCGGTCGACCACCGTCAAAGAGGCTAAATCGATATCCGGCTGGAAAAACCGGTTGAATAAGGACACGCCGGCTGCGCCAGCTTTTTCAACCGCCTGCACGAAATGCGGCAGCGACGAGAAAAAGGGCGAAAGTTTCATCGTGACCGGGATGCTGACCACCGATTTCAGCTCCTGCAGCAAGGAAATGTAGTGATCTTCCAGCGCCTCGCCGGAAATTTTCGGATCTCCCGGCATGTACCAGGCATTCAGCTCAAGTGCATCGGCACCGGCCGCCTGCATTTCCTTACCCAGCTCGACCCAGCCGCTGAGCGACGAGCCATTAAGGCTGGCGATCACCGGAATGGCCAGGCGCGACTTGAGCGTCTGGATCTGTTCGAGATAAGCATCGAGCCTGCTCTGGTAATCACCGGCATAAGGCAAGTGACCTGCCGCCTCGCCGAATGAATCCGGGTTGATCAGAAAACGATCGATCATCCGTTCGTCATTGCGTACATCCTCCTCGAACAAGGAATGCATGACGATGGCGGCCGCACCGACGTCCTCAAGATGCAGCATGGCATCGAGCCTGTGGCTGAGCGGCGTAGACGACGGAACCAGTGGATTTTTCAGTTTCAAGCCAAGATAATGGGTCGATAGATCAGACATGCTTCGCTCCCTGGTCATCGGCGTCGGCCACCGCTTGTGGTTCGATCGCCGTTTCCGGCAAGGCCAGCCCGGCCAGTTCGACATATTCCTGATGGCGCACGCGGGCGTTCTGCCCAGCCATGTCCATGAAGCGAGAAGCAGCTTCCGGGTGCTGTCGTTCAAGCACGGTGAAACGCGCCTCGTTGCGGGCAAAATCGCGGTACGGCACGCTCGGTGCGGCGCTATCGACCGACAACGGATTGCTCCCCTGCTCGCGCCGGCGCGGGTCGTAGCGCAGCAAAGGCCAGTGGCCGGACTTAACGGCCAGATCCTGCTGGCTGTGGTTGTGCGACATATCGACGCCGTGCGCGATACACGGGCTGTAGGCGATGATGATCGAGACGCCGGGATAACTTTCCGCATCGAGGAAAGCCTTGAGCGTATGACCATCCTTGGCGCCATAAGCGACCTGGGCGACGAAAACGTTTTCGTAGTCCATCGCGATTTTGGCCAGATCTTTCTTGCGATTCGCCTTGCCGCCCGCGGCAAACTTGGCCACGGCCCCCAGCGGCGTGGCCTTGGAATTCTGGCCGCCGGTATTGGAATAAACCTCGGTATCGAGTACCAGGATATTGACGTTCTCCCCCGAGGCGAGCACATGGTCGAGACCGCCGAAGCCGATGTCGTAGGCCCAACCGTCGCCGCCGATGATCCACACACTGCGCCTGACCAGGTACTCGGCCACCGCAGCCAGCGATGTGGCAGCCGGTGTGGCCAGCTGGCCAAGCCGGATGTGCAGTTCAGCCACCCGCTCGCGCTGTTCGTGAATGCCGGCCTCGCTGCCTTGGTCCGCATCGAGCAAGGCAGCGACCAGCTCATCGCCAACATCCTGAGCCAGCGCACGCAACTGCGTACGTGCCGCCTCGGCCAATTGATCGGTCGCCAGGCGCATGCCCAGGCCGAATTCGGCATTGTCTTCAAACAGCGAGTTGTTCCAGGCCGGGCCGCGACCATGGGCATCGGTGGTGTACGGCGTGGTCGGCAGGTTGCCACCGTAGATCGATGAACAGCCGGTGGCATTGGCGACCAGCATGCGGTCGCCGAACAACTGCGTGGCGAGGCGGATGTAAGGCGTTTCGCCGCAGCCGACGCAAGCGCCGGAAAACTCGAAGAACGGCTGGAGCAAGGCAGCGCCCGGCACCGTGCCGCGCTTGACGATGCGCCGGTCGTAATCGGGCAGCTTGAGGAAGAAATCCCAGTTCCCGGCTTCCTGCACGCGCAGCGGCGGCTGGTCGGCCATGTTCAACGCCTTGCGCGAAACATTCGATTTATCGCGAATTGGGCAAATATCAACACACAGCGTGCAGCCGGTGCAATCTTCCGGCGCGACCTGGTAGCTCATGTGCCAGCCGGCCGGATAATCCTTGCTCCGCGTCGGCATGTGCTTGAAGCTGGCCGGCGCGACATCAGCCAGTTCGGCCGGGAAGACCTTGGCACGGATGGCCGAATGCGGACAGACGAAAACGCACTTGCCGCACTGGGTGCACAGATCGGCTTCGAGAACCGGAATCTGCAAGGCCAGGTTACGTTTTTCGTATTTGGCCGTACCGGTCGGCCAGGTGCCATCAACCGGAAAGAGCGAAACCGGCAGGCTGTCGCCCTTGCCGGCAATCAACGGCAAGGTCAGCCGACGAACGAAGTCGCTGGCCTGTCGCCCGGCACTTTCAACTACCGCGGTCGACACTGTCTGCCCGGCAAAATCGACCTGATGCAGGCAGGCCACGGTTTGGTCGATGGCCCGGCAGTTCAATTCGGCAATACGCCGTCCCTTGCGGCCATAGGTTTTTTCAACCGCATGCTTGATCGCTGCAATCGCAGTTTCTTGCGGCAAGATCCCGGAAATGGCGAAAAAGCAGGTCTGCATCACGGTATTGATCCGTCGCCCCATGTCGGCTTCGAGCGCCACCTGATAAGCATCGATCACATAGAACCGGATATTTTTGGCCAGCATCTGACGCTGCATCGCCGGCGGCAGAGACGCCCAGACCTTGTCAGCCGGCAAATGCGTATTGAGTAGGAAAACCGCGCCCGGCGCGGCATGCGCCAGCAAATCATGCGTTTCGAGGAAAAGCGGCTGGTGGCAGGCGACGAATTTCGCATCGCCCTCGCCGGTCAGGTAGGCCGAGCGGATCGGCTGCGGGCCGAAACGCAGGTGCGACACGGTCATCGCGCCGGATTTCTTCGAGTCATAAACGAAGTAACCCTGGGCATACAACTCGGTTTCGTCACCGATGATCTTGATCGAATTCTTGTTGGCCGACACCGTGCCATCGGAACCCAGGCCATAGAACACGGCGGCAAAGGTTTCGTGCGCTGCCCGGGTGCGGAAGGCTGGATCGAAAGGCAGCGACAGGCCAGTCTGGTCGTCGTGGATGCCAACGGTAAACCGGCGCTTGAGCGGTGCTGTCACGGTCAACGCGGCAAAAACCGACAAAACCATGGCCGGGTTGAATTCCTTTGAACCCAGGCCGTAGCGTCCGCCAATCACCTTCGGCAGGACGGCGAAACGCGGCGCGTCGTTGGCCATGTCCTCGGCCAGCGCAACCAGCACATCCTTGTACAGCGGCTCGCCCTCGGCCCCCGGTTCCTTGCAACGGTCAAGCACGGCAATCTGCCGCGTCGTCGCCGGCAGCGCCGCGAGCAAGGCAGTCGGCGCCCAGGGGCGGAACAGGCGGATCTTGAGCAGGCCGACCTTCTCGCCCTGACGATTCAGGTGTTCAACGGTTTCCTGCACCGTTTCGGCCCCCGAGCCGATCAGGATGATGACGCGTTCGGCATCCGGCGCACCGACATAATCGAACAGCTTGTAATGGCGGCCAGTCAGTTCACCGAAACGATCCATTGCCGTCTGTACGATAGCCGGGAAAGCATCGAACCACGGGTTCTGCGCTTCACGGGCCTGGAAAAACACATCCGGATTCTGCGACGTACCGCGCAATACCGGATGCTCCGGCGACAAGGCCCGGCTGCGCAAGGCGACGATCTGTTCCTGCGGCAGCATTTTGAGCAAAACCGCGTCGTCGACCGTGGCAATCTTGGCGACTTCATGCGAGGTGCGGAATCCGTCGAAGAAATGCAGCACCGGAATACGCCCGGCGAGCGTCGCCGCCGTGGCAATCACCGCCATGTCGTGCGCTTCCTGGACCGAATTGGAGGCGAGCAGCGCAAAGCCGGTTGCACGCGTGGACATCACGTCGGAGTGGTCGCCAAAAATCGACAGCGCATGCGTCGCAATGGCGCGGGCCGCGACGTGAAAAACGGTCGGCGTCAGTTCCCCGGCAATCTTGTACATATTGGGGATCATCAACAGCAGCCCCTGCGAGGCGGTAAAGGTCGTGGCCAGCGCACCGGCCTGCAGGGCGCCGTGCACCGTGCCGGCCGCGCCGCCTTCCGATTGCAGCTCGACGACGCGGGGAACGCTGCCCCAGATATTCGGTTTGCCCTGCGCCGCCCATTCGTCGGACAGTTCGCCCATGCCGGACGAGGGGGTGATCGGGTAGATGGCGATCACTTCGGACACGCGGAATGCCACGTGCGCAACGGCTTCGTTGCCGTCGATGGTAAGCATCTGGTTCATGTGCTGTTCCCTGTTTTTGTCTGCATCTGCTCTCCGGCAGGCAGAAAAACGAACTCCGGGATAAATCGGAGCCGCCGATTGCTGCAACGCAACAATCCCATTCTACGCCGAAATGACAAAAAAATATGCGCTAGCCGGAACGCATCAAACCCAGAAAGACAGAGAAAACAGGCCGGTCACACGACCGGTCAATCAGCGCGGTAAAACCCCTTTGTCGAAACAGGCGGTTTTTGCCATCAGATACTCGTCGACCGCAGCACGTTGCATCGGTCGGGAAAAATAATAGCCTTGGAATTCATTGCATCCGCAAAGCGTCAGGATGTCACGCTCGGCAGCCGTTTCGACGCCTTCGGCCACGATGTGCAAATCGAGGCTTTTACCGAGAAAAATGATTGCGTGCGGAATGGCCATCACTGCCCCACCCTGATCGCAACCCGAGACAAAGGAGCGGTCGATTTTCAGGGTATCGATCGGCAACCGCTGCAGATAGCTCAAGGAGGAATAGCCCGTGCCGAAATCGTCGACCGCAATCCTCACGCCCAGCGCCTTGATCGAGCGCAGCACACGAATGGTGTGCTCGACATCGCCCATGATCATGCTTTCCGTGATTTCCAGTTCCAGGCACTCGGGAGGCAAGCCCGAAACACTCAGGGCATCGGCCACCAAGGCCACCAAGCCCGGTTCCTTGAGCTGCCGGGCCGAAAGATTGACTGCCACACTCAAAGCCCGGCCCTCAATCAACGGCCAACTGGCTGCCGTGCGACAGGCGGCGTACAGCACCTGCTCACCAATCGCAAGAATCTGCCCGGTTTCCTCGGCCAGTGGAATGAAGCGGTCCGGCGTGACCAGTCCTTGACCGGCGCTATTCCAGCGGACCAATGCCTCGAATCCCTGAACACGGCCCAGGCTATCGACCTTCGGCTGATAAACGACGGCCAGTTCGTTATGCTCGATGGCGGCCCGCAACGCGGTTTCAAGGGCAAAACGCTCTTGTGCCGCGAGATTCAGGTCCCGGGTATAGAAACAGTATTGTCCCTTGCCGCTCTCCTTGGCGTGATACATCGCCACGTCGGCAATCCGCAGCAGACCATCCAGATCCGTCGCGTCATCGGGATAAACGCTGACGCCGATACTGCAACTCATGCGCAAGGCGTGTCCTTCAAGCATCAGCGGCGCCTGGACCGCATCGAGAACGCGTTCGAGCAAATGCACCGTGTCCTCACGTACAGCCTGCTCGCCCATGATCAAGACAAATTCATCGCCCCCGTAGCGGGCCACGGTATCGACGCCGCGCAGGGCTGTCCGCAAACGATGGGCAATTTCGATCAACAGCTGATCGCCAACCGCATGTCCCAGGCTGTCGTTGATAACTTTGAAATTATCGAGATCAACAAAGGCCAAAGCCACTTTGCCGCCCTGCCGTTCTCCGGCCAGAACCGCCTGACCCAGCCGATCCTCAAGCAAATTCCGGTTGGGCAGCGCGGTCAGTGGATCGTGCGTCGCCTGATGCTGCAGGACGGACTGGTAGCGATGCCGCTCGGTAATGTCCTCCACCGTTCCTTCGTAGTAAGACAAGCTTCCATCGGCGGCAAAGACGGCATGGGCATTTTCCGAAATCCAGATCCTCCGGCCATCGCGACACAATATTTCCGACTCGAAATCAATCACCCGCCCATCGCGCTGGATCATGCACTTGAATTCGTCACGCCGCCGGGTATCGATATACAAACCGGTCGAAATATCGGCCAGGCTACTGATCAAGTCCTCCGGCGTCGGGTAGCGATAAAGCGTTGCCAGTGCCTGGTTGGCGGCCAGATAGCGCCCGCTCTCGGTGGTTTGAAACATGCCGACCACCGAGTTTTCAAAAATGCTGCGGTAGCGCAATTCGGTTTCAGCCAGTTGGAGATGCGCCAACACCCGATCGGTAATATCTTCCAGATAAGCTTCGAGAATACGTTCTCCAGCTTCGCCGGTAACGCCAACACCGCGCTCAAGCACCCATTTTTCTTCGCCGTCGCGACCAATGATCCGGTACTCAATCCGATAGCGCGAGCCGGTCTCCAGCGCGGCCATGATCGTTCCACGAACCACCGAACGATCCTCCGGGTGGGTCAAGGTTTCAAGCGAACAAAGCCGGTCCTGAAGCAGTTCGGCGGCGCAGTAACCGGTGAGCTCACGGCAACCGGGACTGACCGACAGCAGGGTCCAGGCCTCATCCACCCGGCAACGGAAGAGCATGCCGTCAAGCTGGGCAAACAGGGCTGCCATATCCGGCACATCATCAACGTCATCCGGGTAATCCGGACGACAGAACACAGTACGCGACAAGGCCTTGAAAAATCCGGTCTCAGACACGCTGCAACAAGACTGATTGCTGAGCACCTTGCCTCCGGAGTGACGCCTGGGTTATCTGGGTGCCGCACTCGTCAATCCATGAGAACACGCTATCGATCGCCGTCGTGGCGAGTGCAAAATACGCCGGGGCGGGCAGCGAAATGCTTGAACTGAGCAGCATCTGGGTACGTACGACACGCGCCATTTCCTGGACAGCTGCCTTTGCCTGCTCGGCCTTGCGTCCCTGCCCACCGGCTTCGGCCGCCTGGCTGAGCAAGGCCTCGGCACGCGCAATCAGGAACATCAGGCGCACACGAGCGACGGCAGAGCATCCTTGCTTGGCCGCCACACTGGTGCCCAACGCACGTGCCTGTCCCAGGCACTCGGTC